>CAYFMN010000011.1:61428-104227 GCA_964344185.1 uncultured Nitrospinota bacterium | reverse complement strand
AAGAATCTCATTCCTGGGGGTTGGAACATTTAAAACGTTTTCTTAATCTGGAACGGCTTAAGAAAGAAGTGGCCCCAAAAAAAATACTTTTTTTAAAGAAACCTAAACCGTATGCAACAGGCAAAATGAGACCCTTCACCGAACCTTTGGTTCGCTTCTGGATGACGCGTCATGGGGACGGTTTTATTCCTGATAAACCTTAGATTGATAATTTTTGAATAAACTCAAAAAAGCAAAATCGACTAAAGAGTCAATCAAACGCATAAACAATGGCTAAAAAAAACAAAACCGAATCGCCTGCGACGATTAAAGAACTGAAAGAAGTTTTTCATCGCAATCAACTGATCCTGGAATCGGCTGGCGAAGGAATTTACGGTCTGGACGAAAAGGGAAAGACCACGTTCGTTAATCCTGCGGTTGAAAAGATGACCGGTTTTGCGGAAAAAGAACTCATTGGGAAATGCCAGCATAAACTGATGCACCACACTCGGGAAAACGGTTCGCCCTATCCTAAAGAAGAGTGCCCTATCTACGCCGCATTTCGAGAAGGAAAAACGTATCACGCTTCGGAAGAGGTTTTTTGGAGAAAAGACGGCTCGCCATTCCATGTAGAATACGTTAGTACCCCCATTTGGGAAAATATGAAAATTAAGGGGGCGGTGGTTATCTTTAAGGACATCACGGAGCGCAAACAGGCCGAACAGGAAATTCAAAGACTGCGCCAAAGACTGGAACTTGAAAATGCCTACCTGCGCGAAGAATTCCGCGAAGCGACGGCTTATGGCGATATCATCGGAAACAGCCCCGCCCTGTCGCATATCATCAGTCAAATAGAAATGGTCGCCCCTACCGAAGCCAACGTTTTAATTATGGGAGAATCCGGAACGGGTAAAGAACTCGTCGCAAGAGAAATTCACAACCACAGCGCGCGCAAAGAAAAACCTGTTATCAAAGTCAATTGCGCGTCTATTCCCAGAGAACTTTACGAAAGCGAATTCTTTGGTCACGTTAAAGGAAGTTTTACCGGAGCGGTGAGAAACCGGGCGGGACGTTTTGAACTGGCGGACGGCGGCACGTTGTTCCTCGACGAAGTGGGAGAAATCCCCCTCGATCTGCAAAGCAAGTTGTTGCGGGTATTGCAAGAGGGAACCTATGAGCGTATCGGCGACGAGAAAACACGAACCACAAACGTCAGAATCATCGCGGCGACCAATCGCGACCTCAAAAGCCTTATTGAAAAAGGAAATTTCAGGGAAGATCTTTATTACCGGTTAAACGTGTTTCCTATCGAAGTTCCGCCATTAAGAAAAAGAATCGAAGACATTCCATTATTAGCGCAACGGTTTCTGGAATTATCCTGTATGCGAATGAACCGAGAACCTGCAAAACTAACGAAAGCTAATATAGCGGAATTATAAAACTACTCCTGGCCGGGCAATATACGCGAACTGCAAAACGTTGTCGAAAGAGCGGCTATCGTATCCGGATCGGGCAGGCTTCGCTTTGACCTGCCAAACTCAGAAACAATTATCGCTCCTAAAAAAACAAACCCGGCAAAAGCCGGAGAACAGATAAAAGTCCTCACCGATTCAGAAATGAAACAGAAGGAACGCGAAAATATCATTTGCGCTTTAGATGTTTGTAATTGGAAAGTATCCGGAGAGGGAGGAGCCGCAGAGCTTTTGGAATTGGCTCCCACCACACTCGCTTCAAAAATAAAGAAGTTCAAAATTAAGAAACCCTCTTTTTAGCTTCCTAACCTTTTATAGCGTAAAAATAATGGTAGTCTATCCGGTCCATTTTTTCTTGGGCGTCGAAACTAGAATCCTTTAAAATTCTGCCAGCCCATTCTGTTTTTGGATTGGCGTCAAAATCTGGGCACAAGCGAACCTTATATTGTATAAAGCGGCAAATATCCCACTCTGAGGTCAGGCTATAATGTTTAGCCCGTTTCCAACCTGTTCGAATTAAATCATGCAATTCGTTTTTGTCCAGTTCTTTCGATTCTTCGTGGAGATGTTTGCGGATATAAACCGCGACTTTCTCCACAAACTGTTCCTTCATGTATTTCTCGAACATTTTCATCTGTTCGTCGGTAATAATTAGCATACCGTTTCCTTTTTCGGTTTATTTTTTTGGATAATCTTTAGGAACAATAGGTTGATATAATTTTTTTTCGACCTCTTCCCATGTAAGCTTGCATATGTCCATTTGCGGACTGTTAACAAACATTGTAGTAACCCTTAATATACAGCTCTCCGAAAATAACACCGGCTCAATTTCTGGATGAAGTTGGGAAGCGGCTAGAAACGCGCTCTCAATATTTTCTGGATTCATTTGCATTAATGCCCATGTACGATAAAATTCTTTTGAAAAGTTTACGCCTTGAACTGCGTTGTACATGCACCTGAAGGCAATAACATAATGGGTTCCTCCTAAAATAAACATTTGAGGAACGGTGACGTCCCAACCTAGAAGAGGAGACCGTAAGAAGGCCAAAATCTTTGGAGGTTTTTCTATGACATATTTAAATTTTTTTGCCGTGAACAAGTCTACACCTTTCTTTGCCGTCCATTGGATCGCTCCCTGTAATGGGTGAGCTTTTTCATTAGGAGTCGCCAATTTTGTATAAAGCCCATCTTTAATTTGTTGAGAATCTGCCTGTTTTGACAACAACTGTTGTTCCAGTTTACCAAGTTTGCTTTTAGAACTGTCATTTTGACAACCAATAGGATATTGAGGTATTAATGAATTTAAAATCAAAGGAGCCTTATATTTTTTTTCGCAATTAATCGCCATACACATCAAACTCCCATGAGAAATTTGATGATAAACATCGCACTCAGCGATATCGCTTAACCATTTACCTGGATCGGCGTCCTGATTAAACGGACAAACTTTCATTTCATTTTTTTCGCTTTCTGGATATTCGCTCAACAAAAACCCGCAGGCTTCTTCGATTTTTACGATCTCCTCTTTAGCGCGAAGGTTACCGGCATCCGCATGGTCATAGCAGACGACAATTTTAAGCGGCTGAGGGTTGGTGAGTTCTTTTTCGACAGTTCCCCAAATGGAATCCAGTTTCTTTATGTCCCAGCCTCTTAATTTTAAATTACACTTTCCGCAAAAGTTGGGAGCGTAACTTGCCGCTTTATGATGGGGAAATTTGGACTTTTCACTAGCGTAACTCATGACGCAATTATGGTCCTTCTGGTAATGTTCATGCGCCTTTGAGGTCTTCACGTTTTCGTAATGATTAAGCCAGAAGCAATGGCCAACCTCGTGAGTTAGAATGTAATAGGTTTTCCCATCTTGAGTTTGATTTACCATCACAAACTTATCGTTCATTCCAACGCATAAATCTAGGACAGAAGAACCAAAAGCTTTATCAAATTCTGGGTCCATACGGTAATCAACCAAAATAAAACCGCTGGGATAATCCAGGCGAATTTTTTTAATTATATTATCGTAAAGCTTTTTAATTGGCGGCGGATCTCCTTCTGTTGCAAAAATTTTAAATAAAAAATTTCCAACCTCCATTTCAATTCCCTTATAATCGCCGCAAACAAGAGGATACTTTGCAACGCCTCCTAAATTTAACTTGCCGGGAAACTTATCGTCTTTTTTTGCAAATTCAGAGATCAGTTCTTCCAGCCATTTTTTATAATCTGCAAGGTCTATAGCGTCCGCCATGGACAAGATTTGTACGTTGGCAATATCTACATGGATGTAAGCTTGCTCATACTCTTGGGTAAGTTTAACCAGAGCATCCTTATAACCGTCTCGTAACGGCCAACCTACAACCGCCGCAAACTTTGTATACCGCCAAACCTCTAATGTTGTCGTCTCATACCTTATATTTTTATTTTCTTTTTCCAATTCTTTTTGATTTTTATGCCCCCGGAAACTCAGGGAAACTTTTAATCCATATCGATCTCCCGCAATTATAGAAGGACGAAAAAACAAACCGGCCCTGCCAATACACCTTTCATATTCTAATCCTCTATAAGCAACGACATATACGGAGCCATTGACGCTGTCCTCTTCAACTCCGTAGGGTGGGTAGGAAAATTTAGGGGCAAATGCAGTTTTCCAATTATCATTCTTGGTCCTGATTCCTCCAAACTCGATGGGACAATTGCGATTGTCTTTATCTTTCAATACGTCCATTGTTTTTTTAATATAAGGACGCACATAACTATGTATTGACGGATCCAGGGGCAAAGAGTCGAACTTTTCTTTCGGCTCTATAGCCGTCCAACCGACTCTCACTTTCCCGACGGCTTCCGGCGCTAAAACTTTCTTTCCATCGCTTTTCTTTAAGTAAATCACCGCTTCAAGAGGAATGATCGGACGGTTCAACCGTTCTCCTTCTATTTTTGTCTTGGTAGATTCCGCTTGAGGATTTTTATCGTTAAACTGCTCCGCCATCTCATCGCCGCCTTCAGGATTAAAATCATCTTCATATCCTCCTTCGTAACCAATGGCTTCTACATAAACCCTGAGCGCTTTGCCATGAACATCGTATCTTGGAATCAATTCCTCTTCCTTGAATTCTTTCCAGGAGTTTCCATCGAACTGGCAAAAACAAGGCGTAAAAACCTCGTCGTCTTTCAGGGTTTTTTCTATCATTCCCTCAATAAGAGGCTCATGGGTTTGAAACCGGGAATTGAGCAAATAAGGATGGTTTTTTTCATAACGGTAAAGGGCGTTATCTAAATACTTGTCAAACCCATTTTTGTGCAGTTCGCGGGTTCCTCCGTAAAAACCCATTTCATTCAACCGATTTCTTGTCCAATCGGCGCTTCCTTTGGAATACTCCTCTTTCGTTGCCAGCCACGGTCCGCGCACAATTTCAATAGAATCGTAAAGAACGCTTATTTGCGCTTCCAACGGAGGCGGTTTCTCCTCCATCTTTTTTTCCGACAATTCGTCTTCGGCTTCCATCATTTTTTCTTTAACACCGCACGATTGTTTTACTTTGGAAGGCTCGTCCGTTTCCGAAAAATTTTTGGGAGCTTTCTGTATTACTTCCTCCTCTTCATCCTGCTCTGCGGCAACTTTAATTGTATAAGGAGATCCCAGGGGAGTGGCATAGAGTTCTTCGTCCAAATCCCCGGCCCATTTAATTTCCGGCAATCCTTTTGAAGCGTCCATTTTATTCGAATACACCAGAGTTTTTTCCCAATCATAAACTTCCAGCGTAACCGTTTTAAGTTTTCCTAAACCGCTCACTTTATATATTATATCGATAACTTCTTTTGATGGAGCAAAATTTTTTTCCTTTACGGAAACATCAAGATACAATTCGCCCTCTACTTTAAAAAGATAATTAAATATATATTTAACCGCCAGTATCCGATAATAATTAAAGAAACCGCATTATGACAGCTTCAGTTTTTCGATACTGAGTATTGGGGGTTTATTTTACCATTTGCTATCATGTTGTAAAGACCTGATCAGAAAGCGCACAATCCGCTTTAAAGCCAAGCGGCTTACAGTAGCGACGGATAGGAATATAACAAGTTTTGCATTATGGTTGGGCTCGGCGCGGGCTTTCATTATTTCCTAAAAACGCCGTTAAGCCGGCAACGCCGATTTAGATAGCTTTAATTAAGAATCCTAAAAGGAACTTTTTAGAATGCCATTATATGGAAATAAACGATTAGACGAAAGAAAAGGTCTCGATTACAAAAAACACTATATAGGCGATTTCACTCAAGATAGAGAAGACATTCCAAAGTCTTGCTCAGGTTTTTGCCTGGAGTGGATTCGCAGAATCAAAACTGGAAGATTTAAATCGGGCGAATCCGTTTTTCTGTTAGACAGTAACGCAGGCTTAAAAAGAAAATCTCGATTGCAAATGGCAATTGACACTCATGGAATTTACCAAACTGTCAGAGGGCAAACCTGGCAACGAATTTTAAGCATGGAGAAAGATGCCGCTTTTTTGGACAAAGTAAAAAAAAAATACGACGTGGATTTGTCAACTTCGCTCAAACCAGAGTGGAAAGCAAAACTCATCGCCGCCACAAACGACCCTGCATCATACGACGCAATATACAGCGATGTCGACTGGGATTTTATGGACGTACGAAAAGGCATTGAATTGATGAAGGCCCATCACGCCGCTCTTGCCACAAACGTTCACATGCAATTCAAAAAAAACTGGGAAGAAAAAGTTTTAAAAACTAAAACCAGGGAAGTTCCACAACAATTTAAAAATCCACTTACCGGCGCCGTCCATACCCTACCCTTAAAAAAAACAGAAACCTATCAAGAAAAACCAGTTAACAATTTTAGCGGAATAACAGTAAAAGAAACTGATTTCTTTAATACAGATATAACAAACAGGGAATTTTTTACCGGACCTCTTTTATTTCAAAAGTTTTTAGGAGATAAAATAAAAAAACTCACTCCCAATGAAGCAGCCATGCTTAGTTGGAAAGGAATGAGCAAAGTAGGTCACGACATCGCGTTTTTTTTCGACGGAGCTTCGTATTATTTTCTCGATCCGAATTTTGGAGAGTTTGTATTTATGCCAGGAGAAATCGATTCTGATTTAAAAAGTATTTTTGTAGAGATCTTCGATAATTTTTATCAAAAACAAATCTATATGTGCGAATGGATTGTTTTCGTATAACTTTACAGGCAGATTGATTATAGACAACGCTTCAATCAGGCATGGATTTATTGAATCAGGGCGACTTTTCGAGAGCCTCCCAGGAACTAAAATGAGGAGGTCGCATTTCTCTTCGAGCTCTACTTCGGCATTGCTCAGTACAAGCTTCGGACAAGCTTGAGCCTCAATGTGATATTATTTTACCTCTAGTTCCTTGATAAATTAACGGGCGAAGCCAGGAATACATTCTGGATAACAATTCGCAGGAAAGGGCTTAACTTCGGATTAAAGATTCTTGGATAAGCTGATAAAAGACAAAACTAATAAACGACTAGATACAAACCTTAATAAACTTTAGACGAACCTCTATAATGCCCACATTTAAAAATCAAAACTTGGAAAAACTGCTAAACGTTACCTATAAATCAAATTATATAAGCGACTTCAGTCAATCTGGCAGGTCCGATACAGGCTCTGGCGTTTGTATGGGAATGTGTTTGGATTGGATACGCAGGATCAAGAATGCGAAATTTAAAACAGGAGAATCCATTTATTCTTATAAAGATTCGAATGGATTAAAAAAAGAAAAACGAATCAAAAAAATCATCGAAACTCATAATATTCGAAGCGGAATATCAAAACCATATATTAAAAACATTTTTGATAACGAAGAAAACGATCTAATCGTAAAAATTACATGGAGTGATTACAAAGTTGATATAAGCAACACTCCAAAGAAAGACTGGGACGATAAAATTTTTATAGAAACAAAGATGGATCACAAAGCATATGAAAATATTATAGACAAATACCTAAAAATAATCCAACAGCCGGACTATGGACTAAAGGTCATAAAAAAACACTCCGCTGGAATTGCGAAAACAGTTTATCAGCAATTCCAACAGGATTGGGAAAACCAGATGCTAAAGCATAAAAGTATTCAAGTCCCCGTCTCTAAAAACATCACAATTCCATTTACTAACAAAGTTCTCTTCACAACAACTGTCAATACTACCGTAAATTACACAGAAAAAAGAAAAGCTAATTTTAATTCCATTAAAATTGCCAGCCAATTCGTAGACGCCTCTAGCTCTAGTTGTTACGATGGGAACGGTTTATTTCAAGGTTTTGTAAGCGGATGCGCGCATAAACTAAATACAAACGACACGGCAATTTTAAGTCTTGGAAAAGATAAAGAAAGCGGCCATGACGTGGCGTTTTATAACGACGGAAATTCCCTTTATTATTTTGATCCAAATCTGGGAGAGTTTTTGTTTGATATTGGAAAAATTGATTCAGACTTCAAAAACGTTTTCATTGGCGTTTTTGATATCGTATATAAAAATTTTAAATATACTTGGTCATCCTGGAATACTTATCAGTAACAAAGATCAAGCAGCCAAAAACAATAAGAAATAAAGATTCGCCTTCTAAGAAACGCGCTGAGCTGGTCAAGTGGCGCTCCTAAGGGCAAGAAGTTTATTTTATGAGATCGAAGCGACCTTTCGAGAGCCTCCTAAGGAACTAAAAGCAAAATATAAAAAATGTCACATTGAGCGTCCGACTGGCTTCGCCCGTTTATTGATAAAGGAACTGGAGTTTCAAAGTTCCCTCTCGCGTGTCATTCAGAACCGATATTTTAATATCGGTGAAGAATCTCGCCTCGATTCAATAAATCAAACTCCTTTTCCTTAGGAGGCTCAAGCTTGTCCTGAGGCACTCGAAGGAAAGTGCGACCTCCTTATTTTAGTTCCTTAGGAAGAGCGAAGCAGAGCTTGTCCTGAGCTTTGTCGAAGGGAATAATCTCATTCCGGGGGTTGGAACATTTAAAACGTTTTCTTAATCTGGAACAGTTTAAGAAAGAAGCGGTTCAAGAAATAAGATCTCCTATCAAAAATCCGGTAGCGCAAAGGGCGTGGCCGCCGTCAGTTTTCCTTGAATCATCAACCCGCCATTGGGTTGATCGATTCTGGCAATATCGAAAATAAAGTCAAAAATTTCTTCGGCTTGAGTTTGATCTACAACCACGTAAAGGATGTCCACTTCCATCCATTCGCCAAAGCCAACCGCCTTGGCCATTCCCCTGCCGCGACCGCTTGCAAAATTCGTTGAAAACAATTTCTTTTCTTGATTCAATTGGGCGACAATTTCAACGCCTTTACCTTTGGGTAAAAAACAGGTTATTAGTTTTTGATTTTCTAATGTTGGCGCAGATTTCATTTCTAACTCGGATCTTTTGGGTTAAGCTTTTCCAGAATCTCGCGCGGAATATAAGTAGCGGCTTTTTCCAACGGCGTGATAAACATGATTCCCATACCTGGCGTATCCAGGTTTCCCGCAAAGTACATTTTTTCGAAGACGCGATCCACTTGTTCGCTGGAAACAACAATATTGATAACCTCTTTTTCCACTTCGACCGCTACGCCTAAAATGCCTAATCTTTCTCGAACGCCGGTGCCTCTTCCAAAATGAACCGTCGCTCCCTGGGCTCCCGCTTCTTGAGCAGCTTTAACAATGGGATCGGCTAAACCGCGTTGAACGATGCAGGTAATCATGACAACATCGGTTAAAACTGTAATCTCTCTTTGTTCCACAGGTTTTCCTCAAATTGAGCTTTTAGCTAAAATTTTAACTTTATAACGAACCCAAAGTCCCATGCTTAAGACGGATATTATTGGACAAATGGACGCCATGGACAGAATTCCAAATCCTTCAACGGCGCTTACCGCATCGCCAAAACCCAACCCCATCGCTAAAACTAAGGGTACTGTAACAGGGCCCGTGGTGACCCCCGCGCTGTCCCACGCAATGTTGACAAACTCTTCGGATGAAAGCGCCGTTAAAAAAATTGCAAATAAGTAAAATGGAATTAATAAATATGCCATTGGAATGCCTTTAACAATTTTGAGGACACCCATGACTATTCCAAACCCAACTCCGGTGGATACGGCATAGATCAACATATTCTTTTTAAAAGCTCCCTGGGTCAGGTTTTCAACGGTAATGCCGAGAGCGTTTAACGCGGGTTCCGCCAAAGTCGCTCCAAACCCCAAAAACCAAACAAAGATGAGGGCTATCGTCATGCCGACGGCGTACATATATAAAGGCGAGTTTTCAACGTTTTCTAGTTCGGTGAAGGCTGCGGGAACTAAACTGCCCGATTGGGAACCTAATTTGGCCAACCCATAACTTAACCCGAGGTTAAAAACAACCATTCCAATTAAACAAAGGCTGAGGCCGTAAACGACTATTGCGGCATTGCGAATTCGGTCTTTTAAAATAAATTTTAAGACCAAATAGAGAAAAGCAATGAGAGGAACGATGGCCCTAAAGCCTGAAATGATTTCGGCAACCGGAGATTTTTCAAACCACGGCGTTTGTTGGGTCAGAAGCGTTGAAGACTGAACAGATTGAATGATCTCTTCAGGAGATACGTTCAATGAAACATAGATGCCTAAAATCATTACCGCCATAACTGGGAAAAGGGATGCCAGCGTTACAATTCCAAAACCTGAAAGAGAGGATTGACTTTTTCCGCCAGCCGATGCGATTCCCACGCCCAGAGAAAGAACCAATGGAACTGTGACAGGTCCCGTCGTAACGGCGCCACAATCCCAGGCCAAACCCAATATTTTACTGAGTTCGCTATCGGTTAAGCAATAAAGAGTTAAACAAAGGGTGGGCGCCAGGGAGATATAAACTAGCGGTTTTAAACTCCAGTCGTATAAAAACCGAAGGGTTCCTAAAACCGCCGCAAGTCCTACTCCCACTCCTACCACCAGGACAAGGGTTACCGACCAATGATTGAGTAGCGTATAGAGATAGGGAGCTTTATTGACATCGACGATAGATCCCACGGTCTGCAATGCGCCAATGGCCGGTTCGGCGAAAGTAACGCCGATTCCCAATAAAAAGACAATCAGGAGAACGACATTTAACGGTGATTTTTTGGGAAGGTTATTGCCGATGATTTCTCCAAACGGCATGAGTCCTAATTTTAACCCTTCCATGAAAAGCATTAATCCAATGATAACGGCTAAAAAACCGGTAAAAATTATTTCATGCTCTAAAACGTTTTGCCTTAAGATCAATACTTGAAAAAGAAATAAATAAAGGGCTAAGGGAACTACGGCTTTTATTTGGGCGATCATGCGAACGCTTATATAAGGCGTTAGCAGCCGGGAAACGTCTCTTCGGCTTAATTGAAGCTTTAAAGGTTTGTAGGGTATTTCGTTTCCCTTTTCATCGAACTTTGGCTTAGGGGTGAGATTGATGTAACTTAAGGACTGCTGGTGAATGCTGACTTCGCGGACAAAATCTCCAAATCTTATTTCTTTTTGATCCATGAATCCATTCGCCTTTACGATTTATATCCCTATAAATAATGATTAATGGCGAAGAAAAAAATTCCCTAAAACTAAAATTTTATGAGGATCAAAGGGTGATTGAAGAGTCTGTTTTCATCGTGAAGCGACCAAGGAAACAAAGCAGTTCGCCACAGAAAGCATAGAAGGATACTGCAAGAAGCTGAACCACAAAGAAAGGCAAAGAATAATTAGGAATGAATTTATTTAATCGAGGCAAGATCCTTCTGCGGTCTTATCAGACCTTATCAGGATGACAATTCGTGGGAACGGACTAAAACAAAACAAATTTTGGAGTAAATATTATTGGATAAACTTTTAAAAGACAAAGCAATTGACCTTGTTCTTGCTTTCGGAGCCGGCACTGAGCAAAGCCGAAGGGCGTTCTCCGCTTTTTATCGGTAATGAAGAATCTAATGCGACAGGACAATCCGGTAACGCGCTTTGCCGGACTCTAAATGTTCCATCGCTTCGTTAACCTGATCAAATTTAAACGTTTCGACAACCGGTTTTATCTGATGCCGCCCGGTAAACTCCAGCATCCGCCCCATAACAGCCGGACTTCCCAAAGGACTGCCGGAAATAGACCGCTGGCCAACGATCAACGGAAAAGCGGCGACTGAAAGCGGTTCTAAAGCGGCCCCGACAAAGTGCAACCGGCCTCTTGCCTTCAACGTGTTGACATAGGTATTCCAATCAAGCGACACGTTGACGGTTGAAATAATCAAATCAAATTTTCCTTGCGCCGCTTCCAGTTCTTTCGGGTCGCGGGAGTTGATAATAGTATGCGCTCCCATGCGTTTGATCTCGTCGGCTTTAGCGGGATTGGACGAAAACGCCGTCACTTCGCATCCCCAGTGTTTTAAAAACATTAAAGCCATATGGCCCAGCCCCCCAATGCCAATCACGCCGACGCTGTCGGTCGGTCGAACGTCAAATTGTACGATAGGATTGAACACCGTAATGCCGCCGCAAAAAAGCGGCCCCGCAGACAAGACGTCCACGTTATCCGGTAGCGGAACAGCCCACAACGCCTTGGTTTTTACTTTTTCCGCAAAGCCGCCGTGCCTGCCGACAATGGTCGACTCCGCCGCAGCGCAAAGGTTGTGATCGCCGGAAAGACAACAGTCGCAAACCATGCAGGAACCGGAGTACCAGCCCAGGCCAACGCGCTGTCCAACAGTCTTGTCCGTTACCTGGCTTCCCACTTCCTCAATAGTTCCCACAACTTCATGACCCGGAACTAATGGGTATTGCGACAATCCCCAATCGTTGTTCAGCATACTCAAGTCGCTATGGCAGATCCCGCAATGCTCGACTTTAATCAAAACATCATCCGGCTCCAACGGGCCCAAATCATATTCAAAAGGCTCTAATTTCCCCTTGGGTTCTTTCGCCGCATACGCTTTTATTTTCATTTTATGTATCTCTCTCCAAATTGCGGAATTCCCTGTTTATGTTCAGCGATTGTCGCCTTGAGCGTCCGACAGGCTTCACCCGTTAATCGTTTAAGGAATTGGAGTTTTTAAGTCCCTTATCACGTGTCATTCTGAACCGATATTTTAATATCGGTGAAGAATCTCGCCTCGATTTAATAAATCAAACTCCTTTTCCTTAGGAGGCTCTCGAAAGGTCGCCTCAATTCGATAAAATAAATTCCTTTAAAAGATTTTAAAAAAGAAGGTTTGATTGGTAGCGACGTGGAATAACCAATAACGGATATATCCGTCATTTTTGAGTACTTCGGCAAGCTCAGCACAGGCTCTAGGCTGTATAACAGTCTGGAGAGAAGAATCTAGGTATTAACTTCCTCTAATTTAAATGCATTCCGAAGCAAAATCGCCAACCCTAAAAAAGTAACATCGGAAAACCAAACGCTACTCATAAGAAGGCATGTCTGGAGCAGTTTGTTTCCGAAAGTTTTCGAGATGATCGTTCAATCTTTCGATCTTTACTTTTTTCGGAGAATTAGGCGCTTTATCGCGAATATAAGCCCATTGAACGTCAATCATATTGCTCCTGCCATAATCGCCAGGTTGTAATTCTGGTTCTATCGGTTCTTTTAACCGATAAACAGCTTCCTCCAAAGCTTCTTCCTGATCGTCAAAAATTGCCGGATTGTGATAAATTGAAGTCACTACCCACACTCTAGAGATATCCAGTTTCATTTTAGTTAGCCTCCTCAATCCTTGGATTAGACAGGTTGAACCCAGTCGTCATTTGAATACTTAAGGGAACCTCTAATAATTGGCATTTTTACTGGTTTGCTGTCGCCTAGCCCTTGAGTTCAGGGGCTAGGCTCCTGGCAAATCTGAATTTTTAGAGATTCTCTTAAGTTTGCGATGCCCGGTTCTTGTTCATAATTTTTGGATTAACTAGTTATAACAAATATTCCAAAAATTTTCTGTGTTCTGAATGTTTATTCTTGGGATTATATCTGATTTTCGACTGTCAGATCAAATAAGACGGCAAGGGATTACCGCCATCAAAAACTATAGAGGAATCTGAGATGTTCCTTATCCTTCTCCCCTCTTCTTCGTCTTTCGGAGCTTGTGCTGAGCTTGCCGAAGCATCTTCTGTGGCCCAATATTACCTCTGGCGGCCTCGCCGGTTCTGTGGCCTGAATGAATCTAAGAAGAACGCCGTGTTTCTTAACGGCCAAAACAGGAGAAACACGCTCTTCAGCCCATAACAACAGCGCGAAACGCCGCCAGTTTATAACGATAAATTCCTCTGTCGAAATAAACCTCCGCCAATCGGGTTAACAGTTCGGCCATCCGGTTTTCGTCTATGGAATAAATTCCATAATTCGGTTCAAAAAAGTAAGTCCTTCCGCCGTCGCGGTAAAAAGCGGTGGTATGCCTTCCCCGCCTCGTGACCAGAGACATCAGGATAACGCGAGACCCTCTTTGATCTCTTAAATAGGTCGTCGCCATCGGCGGCGGTCCAGAGGTTTCATCAACCGCTTCCAACTGGAACTCCTCAATTTTTGCTATCGTGTATCGCGCATAGGCAAAATCAGTAGACCTTTCGGCGGGACGTGCCCTTATTCTTCTCAAGTATTCTTCCTGATAGGCTTTTCCCCGCCTCCATTGGACCACTCCAAAAACGCCTATTCCCCTCCTGGATTCTATCCAGGACAAAACCAACCCATGACACTTCCCTTCCTGCGCATCGGGAAAAACTTCCCTTTGTTTAAATCTCAGTATCTGGCGCATACCGGGCACGGTAACAAACGGGTTATCATAGCCTCTTGCTACAGCGGCCGCGCCTCCCTGAGCTCTTCTTGCCGCGTCGAACATGGGATTATGCTCGTATATAATACCGTCATCCCCTGCCGCTCCGGCTCCAGCGGCCGCGCCTCCCTGAGCCCTTCTTGCCGCGTCGAACATGGGATTATGCTCGTATATAATACCGTCGTCCCCTGCGGCGCCTCCCGCCCCTCTGCCGCCGGTTGCGGCAGTCCCAGGCCGCCTGGCTGGCGGCCTTCGATGCCAACCCCCGGGTCTTTGGTAAGTCAACGCTTTTTTATGATCTTCTGCCATGTCCCAACCGATTCCACTTGGAATTTTATAATTTTAATTAAAGGGAATACGCCGCTATTATACAAACATTTTCGAAAAATCGAAATAGGATGGTCGATTGTAGGCTATCGTTGAGCGACAAAATAAAAGGCGGGAAAGGACTCAATCTTTTGACCGCAAAGGCCGCAAAGTAAAGGCGGAGATTAAAGCGAAAATTTATCCGGCTGAGCGTCAGACTCGGAAGTTGTGTTAATTGCTGAAGGAACTAAGCGAAATCCAACTGTCAGGCTGAGGTTCTCGAAGCCTCGACCTAATGCACGAAAGCTTAGTTTAAGAGGCTCTAAACCCACGCTCTAACTTAGTAGCATGTACCTTTTCTGTTCTGTGTTTTTCGCAGCCTGTGCTGAGGCTCTCGAAGCATATTCTGTGGCCAGTCCCGAAGAACTCGAAGAGGCCAACTTAAGAATCTAAAATCAACACGTCAATTTCTTCAACTTTTCTCAATCCTTTATCGTTACAAACAAAGCCCGATGCATTCGAATAGATAGCGGACGCCAAAAGGATCGCATCCGGAGTTTTTATTTTATACTTAGCTCTCAGGTTAGCTCCCAAATCGGCCACCTCATTTGATAGATCAACCCACCTTAAATGAGGGTAAGTCGTTAGCAGTCCATAAAACTCATTCACCAACGTTTCATTTTTCTGCCGATAAGGTTCAACGAGTATTTCCATTAAAGAAAGCGTCGAACAAACGCCTAAATTTTTGCCAGCGTCAATAGAGTTAAAAACCTTTTTCACCAAATTCAGATAATTGGGATTGCCTTCGACAAAATAAATCAGGATATTGGAATCCAATCCGATGCGCTCGTGCTTTTTTAGAAACTTTTTTAAGTCGGGAAGACTTACCACGAACGCCGTTCTTTTTTAAGATGGTCTTTGGAATACAAATTAGCGCCCTTTCCTAAAAGGGCTTTGGAGTAGCTGGAGGGTTTAGGCATAATGAGAGTGGTTTGCCCCTTAACAACGACCAAAAGTTCGTCGCCGCCTTTCACGTTCATAGCGTCGCGAGCTTCTTTAGGAAGCACGATCTGATTTTTAGAGGAAAGTTTAAGCGATTTCATAATAAATACGATCAATTTATACTGCTTTACTTTATCACAATTTGTAAAGCATCGCTATTTTTTCGCTTTTGAGTCTTGAACCCTAAAATGTAAAAAAAAGCTGATTAAATCTCACCCCATTATCACCGCGTGTCATCCTGAAGTGAACCTTTAGGTTCAGTGAAGGATCTCATTTTGCCTATCGTTTATCATTTAGGTTTTTTTTAGGATTAGTTGTCGCTAGAGAAATTCTCTTTCTCGAACCACTTCTTATTAACTCCTCCATAAAAAAGAAAACGGTTTTGATGTCACACCCTCCAGGAATGAGATTCTTCCTCCCTTCGGTCGTCTGAATGACAAGCGATGGAGGTAGTGTTTGACTAACTATAGATATCGATTTACCCTTTTCATGGATATATTTTTTTACGCCCTTCTGTGCCTTCGGAGTTTATCCTGATCTCAACCTGTCCTGAGGAACTCGAAGGATCGAAGGAGTACTCGAAGGCGCCAAAATGTTCAAATAAACTTAATTTTATTTTGATATGATTTCCAAAAGGGTACGTGGACTCATTATTTTAATTTCAGAACGATCTTCTAATACCAAAAGATCTTGATCTCCGGTAACAAGTATATCGGCTTTAGCTTCCATAGCAGCGGCAAGAACAATTGCGTCGTCAGAATCGCGCACAGGTATTTTCGGGGGAGAAGTCGGTATGGGAACAACCAAATAATTTCGAAGCTCTAAGATAACTCTTTTACTTTCCTCTTCGGAAAAACCAAAACGAGTTTTAAATACACGCTCAAGTTCTTTTAAAACAAACTCGCCAAAAATTGGAACTAAGTCGTGACGACCCAAAATGGTCTTAAAAAGATCGGCGCAAAGACCAGATTCGGAGGTAAAAACGCTAACTAGAACATTGGTATCAAAAAAAATTCTCACGAAACGATTTTAAAAACATCCTCGTCCGTATTAATGCCCAGTTTTTTTGCACGCGGAACAAACTTTTTTCTCATTTCGTCCACGGCGTCAATAGTGAGAGAACGTTTGATCATTTCGCTCAAAAACTCGTCCTGATCGCGACCAGTTGTTTTAAGTCGCTCGGCAAATCGATTTGCGAGATCGTCTTCAATTGTGAAGGTTATCTTAGTCATAGATTAATTATACACAGTATATTTTTAACAGACAATTAGACATTTCAGGAAAAATATCTTGGACTCAGGCTGTCCTGAGATACTCGAAGGGAAGTGCGATATTCTTGATTACCGCAAAGACGCAAAGAGCGCAAATAACCACTTTGTTAAAAGCTGTACTCTCCGCATGTTGCTGAACCGATATTTTAATATCGGTGAAGCAACATTTAAAATACTAATAGCAGTGGTCACCCTGAGCGCCGTCGAAGGGTCGCCTCGATTTAATCGTCATCCCGACCTCCCTCAATTGTCATTTCGAGCCTGCCGAGAAATCTCGACGACCAAACAGGTCGTCGGTTCCTTATTTTTCTTCTGTGTTTTTCGCAGCCTGTGCTGAGTACTTCGTTCCTTCGAATTCTACTTCGGCAGGCTCAGTATAAACTTCGGACAGGCTGAGCTAAGCAGAAACGACTATCTCGCGGTCATTCTTGAGCGAAAGACTGCAAAGCAGTCTGGAGAGAAGAATCTAGGCAATAAATTTAATCCATTTTCAAGGAAAGCCTGTGGCCTGCTTTTTCGTGGCTCCGGCGGCTTCGCCTATTCTGTAGCCAAAACCTTCAAACAAAAATAACTTCTTGCATGGAATCGCCTTCGCGCCGTTTGGCGATTTGCACGGTCACTTTCCTATCAAGTTTATTGAGAAAACCAAACAAACGCCCCTCGGCAAATAAATAATATTTACCATTCATTAGCTTTGAAACTTCCGCCTGATCAATTTCCAACAATTCGGAAATCTCACGTTGCTTTAACTTTCTTTCCTTTAAAATCATTCGAACCGAGCGTCCCAATTGGGCGCGGGTCAAAAGCTCGTCCGCATCATCCAATTCAAGATCGGAAAATACTTTGGAACCGCCAACTTCATATTTTATTTTTTTCCTGGGTATTATTTTTGGCTTTAACGTCCTTATTTTGTTCTCGTAGAGATCTAAAAACTGAACATTAGTTTTAGTTTAACTAGAATTTTAACTTTCCAAAGGTTTTAAGTCATCTAAAAGGATTGAAGTATCTTCAAAGTTTTTTATTATTTCTGACTGTTTTTCATAACTATAAGAAATAAATTTAATTTCTTTCTTTTGCCTACGACTATAAAAAAAACACTGTTTTTCCATTGAATGAGATACTTTAATTATTTTAATAAATGGCAATAAACGAAGAGCTTTAGCTTCTCCTTTTCCTATTAGATATAGTTGCTCATCTTCCATGGGTTCTATCAATTCGAATTTTGTGGATTGAAAAGGGGTTCTTGATCCCATTATTTTTTTGGCATCATAATGCCAAACACCGGATTTATTTCTACAACTGCCTGGAGTTACCAACTCAAAACTATTCCAAATACTCCCAAACACTTTTCGGGTTTTTTCCAAAAGAATCGCCAATTGTCCATGAATTTCTTTTGCGTTTCCTGAATTAGACACTCCTCCATGCGCCAAATTATTTCTAATCGAATTAGCCTTTTCTAAAATAGGAATAAGCGATTTAGAACATACCGCCTTAATAACTTCGATATTTCGAACTTCATACATGTTGAAAATCAAATCAGGATCACTATTAAGTAATTTTCTTGCTCGTGAACTTAACAACTCAACCAAACTCCTCCAAGTTCCAAATGTAGTGAGTTCAAAGCTAAAATTGTTTTTTTTAAAATTTTTATTAATAGCATCAAGGATTTCCTTCCATGAGGCTTCAGAGTTCTGGAAAGCAGTAATATGAACTATGGCTAGAAATTGCGTTAGGGATTCAAAAAAATGCAACAACTTTTCATTTCTTTTTTTATCTCCGCTTCTTCTTGTTTGATATTGCCATAATATAATTCCTAATGGGAAAGGTAACGAATCAATCCAATCTTGAAATCTTTCTTCTTGATTCAATCTATTAATCGATCCAATGGTTTTATCAATTTTTTGAGGTCGCTCCCAAACCTCATACTCCAATTCTTTAAGTTCTATATTTATTCGATTAATTGATTTAAGAGCCTTAACAACTTTTTTTTGAACACCAATATCAGGTAGGTAAAAACTTTTTTTGACCAGAATTTTAGAGTTTATTCTTGGCAATACTCCCGTTCGAACATAATCTCTTATTGAAAATCCCCTTTGAGTATTTAGAAACTCTGCTACGTATTCTGCATCCGCAACTTTAGGATCAAGAATAATTTGAAAATAGCTTTTTAAGCCTTTTGGCAATTTTTTCTGAGACGTTGTTGCCAAAGTTTTAGCCATTACAGGCAAGTAGACAGAATTAAGTTTATCTTCAAAACGTTTAAAGTTAGCTCCTGATTTTGGTTTATTAAGTTTCTTGCACATATCTTCAAATAGTATTTCTTTTTGCCCCGATCTTCTTGCAAAAATACGCTCTCTATCTAAGTTTTCAAGAGCGCGAAAACTACTAAACTCATCCTTTAAAATCAATTTTCCTTGTCTTACATTTTTTCCTTCTTTTCTGGAAAAAAGATTACTCAAAAGTAATTTTTGATGGTTTATATTTTTCAAATATTCGCCAACAAAAAATGATGAAGTTTTTCTTTTACGAATAATAATTAAATAAGAGGAGAGAGAAAACCTCAGCGCAAAAGTTCCGGCAGGAAGATTAATGCAATCACTAATAGAACAACCAATTTCTTCCAAAGATTCTTCGATTTTATTTCGAAAAGGTCTTTCTATCAAATTTGGAGCAGCAACAAAAACCCCGAATCCCTCTTTTTTAAGAAGTTGGCAACTTAAAAAGATAATGGCATGACTAACATCTCGAATTGAATATTTTTTAGTTTTTATTGAACATCCTAAACCCAATTTCATACCAAAAGGCGGAGCGCACACAATCGCGTCAAATTTCTTTTTTGTTTTTTGTAGAATTTCGACTGGGTCTCCATTTTGAATTTTTATTTGTCTCTGAAGGTCCAACTTCATCAGCACTTTTGATTCCATTAAATTTCTATTTATTGCATCAAACTTACTTGACTCATTCTTTTCTAATATTGGAATTGCTAATTGCCCATACCTAGCCCAAGGGTCTAATATATTTTTGGGAGAATAATTATTCAAAATATCCGCAACAAATTTGGACAAATGATTAGGAAAAAAGTTTTCATCATATTTCAAATAGGAAGAAAGAATCTCCAAATCTTCAACTTTTAAATTGACGCCTTCGTCTTCAAAAATATCCAGGCAATCAACAACGGTTTTTATGGAATTTAACCCTCTAGCTTTATCTAAAATAGACCATATTTTTTGTGTCCTTGAAGAACTTCTTTTAGCTTTGGTATCCATTACCAATTCCCTTTTTTAACTCAACGCTATGACGATACTGCTAATGAATCAAATACCGCTTAGTTCTATCACCCAATCATGCCGTCTTGCCAAAAACCGCTCGAATTTTGCGCTCCCCGCAAAACATATTTAAAAATCTCGTCGGTTTTTTCCATAATTTCCTCTTCGGAAAAGCTATCCGGAAGACCGGTTGTTTCTTCCCACAAGAAATCCTTGATCGATGTTTTAATTCCATCGCGCGTTGTTTCTTTAACATGAAAATCCTGAATCCGAGAAATTTCCGTTTTCAATTTTTCATATAAGTCTACCGCTACCTTTTTAATGCGGGTAATTTCCTGTTTGGAAAGATCGGGTTTGAGCAATAAATCGAACAACGCCAGCGATTCTTCGTCCAATCCCTCTTTGACGGCGCGTTTTTCCTCTTCATCCAAAGAACCGGCTAATTTCATTAAATCCTCGAACGTTTGCTCTATCGTCACGCGATCTTTTTCATTGTTGTATTCGGCGACAATCTCTTCAAAATGTTTTTGATAATCCGCGCGCATGGGATTTTGCATCAACATTCTTCGAAGCCTCTCCTCGATGATTTCTTTCAAATTTTGAACCGTTGTGTTCTTGGTTTGGCTACGTTCAAATTCTTTTCGCAACCGATCAAAATTGATTTTGCTAATGTCGTATAGCTTTTCCTCTTCTTCAACTTGAGTTTGGTCTATATCAACGGACTCGTCGACAATGGCGTGCAACTCGCGAATGATGTCGGAAATATCCTTTTTATCAACGTCTTCTTGCAGGCTCTTATAAATTATGTTGATTGCGTCGTAAGCATGACGGAATTGATTGATTCCTGGAATCGTTAAACAGGCTTTGAATTTTTTAAACACGACCCTGCAAATAATCTCAAACCGTTTGCGCGTTTCGTCGTTTTCATTGACCGCTTCTTTCGCGTCTTTAATGGCACGATTGCGTTCAAAACCCGTTTTTTCAATAATGCTTTCCAGTTTGAAATCCTTAGCTTCTAAAAATACTTTTACGGCGTCAATCGCTTCTTCCAGTTCGGCAAGCAATTCGTCTTCCGATCGGGCGGGATCAATCTCCGGTTCCGGGTTTTCTCCGTCAATAATTTCGGGTCCCTTGTGTCCCGCAAACGTGGCCAAGGCTTTGCGCAGATTTGTAAGGATGCCGCAGTAATCGTCAATCAACCCGTTATTTTTGTCTTCGTAGACGCGGTTAGCACGCGCAATCGCTTGCATGAGGGTGTGAGCCTTAAGAGGTTTGTCCAAATAAAGCGTGGATAAACTAGGGACGTCAAACCCCGTCAACCACATAGCGCAGACAATGGAGATACGAAACGGATGATCCTCTTTTTTAAACGCTTCTTCAACATCGATGCGTTTTCCGTCGCCAGTCTCAAAACCATTTTTGATCAATTTGCGATGCGGTTTAATATCAAGCTCCCATTTACAAAATTTATCCACTTCGCCCTGCTCTTCGCTAACCACAACCGCCATCAGGGTTTCTTTCATCCAGGTTATTTTTTTATTCAATTGCGCTTCTTCTTGCTCGTCTTTGGTTAAGCTCAACTCCTTTACCGCTTTGGCAATACGTTCTTTCCAATACTTCTTCAACAAGTGGTACATACGAACGCAGGTGATTTTATCGACACACACCAGCATGGCTTTGCCGGTTTCCCATTGCGTACTGTAATGATCGACAAAATCTTTAGCGATTTGTTCCAATCGTTTTTGTGCGGTAATAACATGATAGTCGCTTTTAAGCGCTTTTTCCAATCGCTCCGCCGTATCGATATCTTCAAATTCATACTCTTCCAACTTTTCGGCAATGCGTTCGTTCATATCGTTGGTGGCAATGCCCAGTTTTTCTCCTCGCGCATCGTAATAGAGTGGAACCGTCGCCCCGTCGTCTGTGGCCCGTTGGAAATCGTAGGTGGAAACATATTCGCCAAAAACACGGCGCGTAATTTCGTCGTCTTTGAACAACGGAGTTCCGGTGAACCCAATGCGGCTGGCATTTGGCAGGGCGTTTTGTAAATTGAGCGAAAGCCTTCCATATTGAGTTCGATGGGCCTCGTCGGAAATAACGATGATGTCGTCGCGATCAGAATAAGGATCTTGCGGATTAACGTCTTTGCTAAACTTTTGCACCAACGTAAAGACATAAGCCTTATGCAAACTGAGCAGTTCCTTCAAATGTTCGCCAGAACCCGCGCGGCAAGGATCTTTATCGTTATCCGCAACGCCGCACCCCGCGTAAGTTTTGTAGATTTGATTGTCCAAGTCCTCGCGGTCGGTACAGATAAGAAACGTGAAGTTGCCGCCGATTTTGCGATGGATTTTACGGGTGAAGAAAACCATGGAATAAGATTTCCCCGCCCCTTGCGTGTGCCAAAAAACGCCAAGCTTTCCTTCCCGCGCTTCTCGGTCTTTTATCGACTCGATAGCTCTATTGACGCCCAAAAACTGATGATTCCGCGCCACAATTTTTACGAGGTTTTCTTTGCTATCGTCAAACAGGATGAAGTTCTCGAACAAGTCGAGAAAGTTTTGCTTATTGCAAATTCCTTTTAACAGAGTTTCCATATCGACAACGCCTTCATCCTCCTCCGCCAACCGTTTCCAGTCCGCAAAATGCTCGAACTTGCTGGAGAAGGAACCAATTTTAGCCACGTCGCCATTGGCTAAAATGGAGAAAGCGTTGTGATAAAACAAATGGGGGATCGTGTCTTTGTAATCGGATAAGTTTTGTTCGTAAGCGTGACGAATGTCTTTATGGATGTTTTTACATTCGACGAAAAGAAGGGGAATTCCGTTGACGAAGCCGACGATATCGGCGCGACGTCGATAGATATCGCCGCGCACCCATAATTCTCGAACGCATAAAAAATTATTGTTTTCCGAACAATCGAAATCAAAAAATTTGAGACGTTTCTTTTCCAGTTCCCCGTTGTCATTGCGAAACTGGACCAGCGCCCCGTTTTTCAAAAGCTCGTACTTTTCGCGGTTAATTTGTAATGGATTGAGCGTAACGGGAGCTTCGGTGATTTGCCGGATAGCGTCCTGATAGGCTTGATCTGGTAGATTTGGGTTAAACTTTATAAGAGCTTTTTTTAAATAGCGGGTTAAAACGACTTCTTTATCGAATTTGCGTCCTAAGGTACTGTCCGGACCAAACGTCTCGTTGTTAAAAGCGTAAACGCTTTCCCATCCCAGCTTGTTTTGCAGATAATCCGCCGTCGTTTTCTGGACCAACGTATCTTCGTTCAACGGACTCATACCGCTATCTCGCCGTTCATAAGTTTGGGGATAAGAAGGTTACGGGCTTTTTCAAGTTGTCTATTTTTCTGATTTAGATTCTTTATTTGTATAAAAATGGAAGAAAGATTTTTGAAAAATTTATTCATTAAAACTTCTGGAGGAAATATCATCGGGTAGTTTTTAATAATTTCCTGACTGATATTATTTTGAGCCGATCCTTTTCCAAGAGCAATAAAGTTATCTTTGTATTCTTGAAGAAATAAAAAAATATGAATATGGTTAGAGTGTTTAGCCTTAGGCAGAAGGGCACAACAAGCTTGATTACAACTAGCTGTACGAGATAAAATTCCGATTTGACCAATGGTAGCGCCATACATTGCAAGCAAAACAGTGTTCTTGGGAAATAATTTTGCCGATGAATTTGAAATAGCTTCTTCAGTTATTTTCTCCTCGGTTTCAAGAATAAAACTATTTTTAAGTTCTTTTGTTTTCACCCAGTTGATTTCGCCAGTGTAATATTCCAGTTTCTTACGGCTAGGGGTTCCTCCTGAGGATGTCCTATAAAAATCAGAAATAATACCTTTTTCCCATCCCTCTGGGATGTCATCTATAATTTTGGTTTTTTCGTGGCCGGGAAAGCGGAAGCGGACAAACCATTCCTTATAAAGCTGACGCGCCGCCTCTTCCAATAAATTTATCCGCCGCCGATTGTTTTCGATTAGATCGTCGTAGATAGAGAGGGTAGAAGCAATGCGTTTTTGCTCTCTCATACTTCTCACCCTAATTGGAAGTAGGCCTAAATCTTGTGACGAAAGTTCGACTTGGTTAGTCGCTCCTTTAGCCATATGAACAATAGCTGATTCATTTTGTCGCAATACATAAGCCAGATATCTGGGATTTACAATGTCAGGGTTTGGTCGAAGGATAGTAATATGCGTATCAACTATAACTTTATTCTCACCATAAATATAGTAAAATGGAGCTGTTCGTCCAAGTGTTCCTGTGCCTGTCGAATTAATCAAAATATCCCCATTTCGAAGAATCTTCTCTGCATTAATACAAGTATTTTTATTAGTTAGGCGAGCTAGCTTAAAACTTACTCGACCATCTCTAATACACTTTTGATTTAGTACAAAAATGCCATCAGCATTTACATAATTAGGAGTAACCCCTCTCTTAATATATGAAGCTACATCTTTTAAAGGAACCATGTCAGGTTTCATACTCCCAACTCCTCAAAATTCTTTTGAATTTGGGCGGAAAGTTGAACGGCTTCTTTGTCCAATTCTTTTAATTCTTCATGAATTTTTTTCATGGTTTCCTTGAAATCAAAACCGTCTTCTTCCGTTTCCGGGGCTACCCCCACGTAGCGTCCGGGCGTCAAGCTCCAATCGTTTTCTTCGATTTCTTTTTGATCGACCAGTTTTACGAGTCCTTCAACGTCGCACAATTCGGCTTTTGGAAAACGGGTTTGCAACCAACGCGCTTGATCCAGAAAATAACCGACTCCTGTTAGCTTCTTGAGAACGTTTTTATAAAACTCATCCATCTCTTTTAAAAAGGTGGTTCCGCTTCTTACTCTATTGCCACGCAACTCGTTTTCCATAAATCGATAAGGTTGTTCGATGCTATTTATCAGGCTCTGACCTTCTTCTTTCAAACCTTCAAATATCTTCACCGCTTTCAACAATCCGAAATTATCCCTCTTACACTCTTTCCATTTTTTAGCTTTGGACTGAATGGTAGAATCAAAGCTATCGCAGGCTTTTTGAAAAGCTTCTTTGCTTTTAATAACTTCATCCTTAACTGATTTATCAAATTTAAGAGCTTTTCCGTTCTTAGACGGGTCCGGATTTAAAAATTTATCAAGCGTTCCAATGAAATTGTTCATTGGTTCCAAAACATCATTAGCCGCGTTCAAACTATCGTCAAAATACGATTCGATTAACTTTAAAAACCGTTTTTGTTGTCCGCGATACAACCAAATTATGGCGGACAGATTTTTCGTTTGTTCTGGCGAGAAATCGCATATTTTTCGCGTAACTTGCCTGTAAACATTACGCGCGTCCAGCATCAACACTTTGTCTTTATATGACTTGGGTTTCTTTTTATTGAAAAACCACAATTCGCAGGGAACCGAGCGCGTATAAAAAAAGTTGGAACGGATCGCAATCATGACGTCTACATGACCGGATTCCACCAGTTTACGCCGCACTTCTTTTTCTCCGCCGCCTGCGCTGGAAGACTGGGAGGACATGACGAACCCCGCTCTTCCCTGTTCGTTCAGATAACTATAGAAATAAGAGATCCATAAATAGTTGCCGTTGGATACGACGCCCTTGTCGTTAACGGGAGGCAAACCAAAAGGCAACCGCGGATCGGATTTAATTTTTTCGGCGTCTACTTCGTCGACGTTGAACGGAGGATTCGCCATCACAAAATCCGCTTGCCCCAAAAATTCATGCGGATCTTCATAATAAGTAATCGCTTTTTGAACGTTGCCTTCTAACCCATGCACCGCTAAATTCATTTTAGCTAATCGAATCGTTGTTGGGTTTTTCTCGGAACCGTAGAAAGTCGCTACGTCTTGCGGGTTTTTATGCATACGCTCGATGAAGTGAGCGCTTTGGGCAAACATTCCTCCGGAACCGCATGCAGGGTCGATGATATCACCGTGATCCGGTTCAATAACGTTGACGATGGTTTGCACCAAAGACACTGGAGTGAAGAACTCGCCTCCGTCATGCGCTTTTTGGTCGGCAAACTTAGTAAGAAAGTATTCGTAGATACGTCCAAAGACGTCGCCCTTTGCAGTTTTCAAAGCGGGATCGTTGAAGATACGCAAAAGCTTCCCTAAAACATCGTTATCCAACTCCTGATATTCAGTTTTAGGTAAAACGCCGTCCAAAGTTTTGTAATCCGCTTCGATACTTTCCATAGCGTCCAAAACCGCTTGCGCGCGGTTTTCGGAATCTTTTAAACTAACTAGATAATCGAACTCTGCAATGGGCTTGAGATAAATAGCGCCTTTGCGTGAAAAATCTTCTTTGGTCAGAGGTCTTGCTTTGCCTTTGCGTTTTGGAAGCGACGCTTCGACCTCCGGTTTAACCGCTAAAAATCTGCTGTAGGCATGGCGCAGAAAAATGAGTCCCATCACAGGCAGGAAATATTCATTGCTGGCGAAATGGCTGTTGGAACGGAGATTATCCGCGCTACTCCACAGCCGCCTCTCCAACGCTTCAATGTTTTCTACTAGCGCCATAAGCTTTTGTTACCTTTATGAAAACTCGCCAAGTTTGGATAGCAAAACTAGATTATGTTTTGTGAGAGCTTAAATTAACCGCCCTAACCTCCAAAGTCAACCAGTTATCTAAACAGTTAATTTAAAAGGAATTATGCCCGTCAAAAGACCTTCGGCAAAACAGATTAAAGCAAAAATACTTTAAAATTAAACTAAATTTTTCCTTAAATCTATGATAAGTTTGGAAATCGAAAAAAACTACTACTAAAGGAAAATCATGAGTTCTTTTGACAGCACTAAATCATTTTTGACCGAAATTATAAATAATATTTCCTCGGGAAAAATTCAATTACCTGAGTTCCAACGTGGGTGGATTTGGGATGACGAGCATGTCCGCTCTTTACTTGTTAGCGTTGCGCGATCATTTCCAGTCGGAGCTGTAATGCTTCTTGATACTGGGGGAGACTTAAATTTTCAAATACGTCCAATTGAAAATCTAGAATTCAAAGGCCCAATTCCCGATCCTGAAAAACTTATTCTGGATGGTCAGCAAAGATTAACTACTCTCACCCAGGTATTGGCCCTCGAACGTCCCGTCAAAACTTTTAATGAAAAGCGAAAAGCCATAGAAAGATACTATTATATCGATATAAATTCTGCCTTAGAGAATCCTCAGTTAGAAGATGCATTTATAGCGGTTGAAACCGATAAAAAAATCAAAAAGAATTTTGGTCGGGATGTTGTTCGGGATTTATCTTCTCCTCAAAAAGAGTGCGAGGAGATGTATTTTCCATGCAACCAAATTTTAAACTCTGATAAATGGGAAGAAAGTCTACAGGAATATACTCCTAACAATTTTGGACTTTATATGAAGTTTCGAAAAAGTATCTTAGGGGCTTTTCGCTCTTATCAGATACCAATTATCGCTCTCGATAAATCTACATCTAAGGAAGCAGTTTGCCTAGTTTTTGAAAAAGTAAATACTGGGGGAGTTCCCCTTTCAGTTTTTGAACTTGTTACGGCAAGTTTTGCAGCTGAAAACTTTAACCTTAGAAAAGACTGGTTTGGAGATGATGGACGAGAACAACGCATAAAGAAAGAACCTGTTCTAAAAAAAATTGAACCAACAGATTTTCTTCAGGCTATTGCCCTTTTAAATACCTTCGAAAAACGTCAATTGGATATTAAAAATGGAAAAACAGGTAAATCTATTTCTGCCGTTAGCGCCAAGAGACTAGCTATTCTTAATCTTTCCTTTGCAAACTACAACAGCTGGGCAGACAAATTAGAAGAGGGTTTTCTTCAAACCGCTAAATTTTTAAAGAAAGAATGTTTTTATTTCGAATGGGATATTCCATACAGCACTCAAATTATTCCTTTAGCAACTATTTTAGCATTGCTTAAGGAAAGATGGAGAGAACCTAAAATCTATGACAAGCTATCCAGATGGTTTTGGTGCGGAGTATTTGGGGAACTTTATAGAGGGGCAGTAGAAACCCGAATCGCAAACGATTTGGAAGAATTATTAAATTGGATTGAGAACGATGGTGAAGAACCTAGAACCGTTGACGAAGCAACTTTTAACTCCAATAGATTATATACACTGCGATCACGATTAAGCGCCGCTTATAAAGGTTTAAACACCTTAATTCTTAAAGAAGGGGCTGTAGATTTCTATTGGAAGGCAACCATTGAAGAACTTGAACGTGATGAAGCAGGGTTGGATATTCACCACATCTTTCCAAAAGCTTGGTGCGAACAAAATAAGATTAAACAAAACATCTATAACTCCATAATTAATAAAACCCCTATATCTTATAAAGCTAATCGCATGATTGGGAAAAAAGCTCCATCTGAATATATACCTTTAGTTCAAAATCATAAACAAGTTAATTTAAGCGACGCAGAAATGGATAAAACTTTAGAAAGTCACTTCATTAATTCAGATCTTTTGCGAGAAGACAACTTTGATGAGTTTTTGAAAGACCGAACACAAAAATTGCTTAAAATTATTGAAAAAGCTATGGGGAAACCGGTTGAAATGATAGATGATAATAACGATGATTATGATGAAAATTGAATAATTTTAAAAAATTTTACGAGGGTTGGATAAAAAATAAATCCGCCACAGAATTCACAGAAGTTTAAAGAACATGCTCCGTTGGAGTATGAGGCTTCGAGAACTACTTCGGCTGAGCTTAGTACAGGCTTCGCCTGATCCTTGGACAAGCTCGAAATGACTGTTTGGAGAAGGAAGATGCGCCGTTTTAAAGAACGGCTAGATTCCTCGACTGCGCTCGGAATGACTGTTTCGAAAAAATGGTCGGGATGACGATTAAATCAAGGCGAGATCTTTAGGCAAAAACTGACAATAATCGAATATTGACATTTATTGGCGTAGATTTCATAATGAGATTTAAGATAATTAGGAGAACGAATTATGAGTAGCAGTTTGAATCTGACATTGACCGACGAGCTTCGCGCATTTATTGATCGGAACTGCGGCGACGGAACGCTTTATGCGACTCCGACTGAGTTTATGAGAGACGTTTTGCGCGAAAAAAAACAGCGGATGGAAGCCGCCGATTTACGCTCTGGCATTCTTGAAGGATACCAGGACGCTATTGCGGGTCGAACTACTGAGTTTTCTGGAGATCTTAAAAAAGACATGGCGCGTTTTAAAAAACGTAAATGAAAAAAATAAGGCTAACCGATAGAGCCCATTTCGACCTTCAAGAAATAGAACAATACTCTATTCAAACCTGGGGTAAAAAGGTAGCAAACCGCTATTTGGAAGACATTCAAACAGCTTTGTCGCTTTTGCAGGAAAAACCCGACCTATTACGGCAAAAACCTCAAATCTCCTCTCATTTCAAATTTTATCGAGTTCGCGAACATTTTTTAGTTTGCGTTGAACTGAAAGACTTCCTTTTAGTTCTGACGATAAAACACGGTCAAATGGATTTACCTATCAGGATTTCAGATCTCGAACCTGCATTAATCCAAGAAGCTGATTTGCTTCATAAACGACTCCTCGGAACTAATAAAAAACGTAAAAAATAATTTAGCCACAGAATCGGCGAGGGCGATGGAGGCCATATCAAGCACCGCTGAAAGGCTCAGAAAAAAATGAATGATTTGACCTGGATGCTTTCCAGGTCGTCTTGCGCCCTGTCCGTTCAAGAATGACACTTATCCTGAGCTCAGCCTGTCCGAAGTTTATACTGAGCCTGCCGAAGTAGAACTCGAAGGATCGAAAGGCTCAGTGCAAGCGTCGAAAAGCACAAAATGGAAAATGAACATGCTCCGCTGGAGCATAAGGCTTCGAGAACCTCAACCTGACAACTATTTAAATCGGAGCGAGATTCAACCTTGCCCAGATAAACTCCGAAAGCGTAGAAACTTAAAAATAAATTAGTCAACGTGTATTTGGATTTTACCTGGCAGTAAGATATACTATTTATAATTAAAATGTTAAATTCCTTACGCAGATAACTTAAATGATTAAAAAAATTGGCGCAGTAGAAGCCAGAAAAAGCCTGGGACAAGTGATGAACCAGGTTAATCAAGAGGGAGACGACTATATTGTCGAACGCTCAGGCAAACCTCTTGTCGCTATTGTTTCATTAGAAAAATACGAGCGTTTACAGGAAAATAAAAACGACTTTTTCGCTTCCGTCAAACAAATTCAAGCTCGGGTAAAAAATAAAAATTCCAAATCAGTAAACACGGCTCTAAAGGAAGCTTTAAACTCTATCAAGTAACGCCTCCATTTTTTTCCAAACTCCTGCCTGCATTTTTCTCCTTTATGATTAAAGTGGTTCTGGATACTAACCAGATTATCAGCGCTCTATTAAAACCAACGTCAAATTCTGCAAGGCTTCTCGATTTAATCGAAAAAGAAAAACTTTCTCTTCTAATTTCAGTGGAAATTGTATTGGAAATAAGAAAAGTTCTTCAATATCCTAAAATTAAAAAAATTCTAGAAATGTCTACAAGCGAAATAGACAACTTACTAAACAAACTTCTGAAAGTGGCTGTTTGTACTCCCGGAGAAATAAAAATTGACATCGTCAAATCAGACCCGACAGATAATAAATTTTTAGAATGCGCTTTGGAAGGCAACGCTGATTTTATTATTACTGGAGATAAAGATTTACTACAAATCAAAAGTTTTAAAGGAATAAAAATTATGAATCCCGCCGACTTTTTACATCGTTTAACTGAATAAAGCGATTCCAGTTCTAATTAAAATAACCACAGAACCGGCGAGGTCGCTAGAGGCCATATTAAACGCCGCTGAAAGGCTCAGAAGAGCGGTAAAAAAGAACAACCGATTACTTTTTCTACTGATGGGATTCCATTAATATGACTGAAGCCGCATTTATAATTGTCCCACTCGTCTTTATCGGGTTTTGGAGGTTCTTTTGCTTTTGCATTTCCGCCGCCGCTGGTTGGAATAAATTGGCTCGGTTCTACCGCGCCGAAAACGAGTTTACCGGGAAACTGCATAAGCATAATAATTGCACTTTGGGAGGTTCGAGATACCAAAGCGCCTTATATCTTGGATCCAATCAAAAAGGACTTTATATTTCAGTACTATTTTTTATCCGGTGGAGTCACCCGCCTCTATTTATCCCGTGGAGCGAAATAACGCCCACTCACACGAAAGATACATTCAAGCAAGATATCGTAGAATTTGAGTTTGCCAAAAACCCTGGCCAACCTTTAAAAATTTATTACGAGCTGGCGCGAACTTTGGCCAAGTATAGCGACGGTTTTTTTATTCTGGGTAAACCAGAACATTAGCCACAGAAGATGCTTAGAGAGCCTCAGCACAGGCTGCGAAAAACACAGAACAGAAAAGGTACATGCTCCATCGGAGCATGAGGCTTCGAGAGCTACTTCGGCTGAGCTCAGTACAGGCTTCGCCTGACATTTTTTTGAGGTCGGGATGACGATTAAATCGAGGCGAGATTCTTCGGCAGCCCTGAAGGGCTTTCTCAGAATGACATGCGGAGGGAAAGGTTTCATATCAGATTGCCTTTTGTTTTGAATTTCATTCTTTAAAACTTAAAAATAAAAAGGAGTTTTATTACCTAGATTCTTCGCCTTTCTTTTAGATAGAAAGGCTCCAGAATGACGTGAAGATATTCTTGAACATAATGCAAGATGCTTAGGGAAATTACCTTTATCTGCATCCCTTTGTGTTCGGAGTTTATCCTGATCCCAGCCTGTCCTGAGGGACTCGAAGGATCGAAGGGCGGCTTTGCGGTTATTAGACGCTTTCTGCTTCCTCTCCCTTAAAAACTTTTCCCGAATTTATATAAGCTTTTCCATACAATCTATGGTATTTTGGTATACGAAAATCAACTTGAATCTGAAATTACCGGCGTTCCTAACTTGGCCTGGTAAAGGTTTTTCAATAAAACCGGTCAAACGCTTTCCAAAAACTCAAAACCAGGAGATAAATATGAAAGCTAAAACCCATGAAAAATTATCAAGACTAGCGAAGAGGTTTTTGACGGCGACTTTACCGTTTTGTTTCATTTTATTTTTTGCGGCTTCCGCCAATGCCTTGACGATTAATAATAATCAAATTTACGCGCTCAGCTGCAAAGTAAAAAACGACGGTCCAATTTTTGAAACCACTTGGGGGACATCCGTTACAAAAGATATACCATCCGATTATAAAGCCATAAAATGCGCCGCTTTGCTGGATTCTAAACAGAAACGCGCTACGGTTTTTTATATCATCCGAACCCGATACGACAATAATAGCGTTTTAACAATGAAACAACAATTTAACGCCTGCAGTGGAAGCTATCCTGCGGTTTATATTACTGGACTGAAAAACCCGGACGATATGAAAATCAAATGCGACGAAATAGGCAATATGACGTTGGATGATAAGGTAAAAACAGGAATTGCCGTTTTACAAGCTTTTTTCAGGTTGATAATAAATATGATTTAACTTTCGACCTTTGACAGAGCCTGCGCGAAGTTTATACTAAGCGCGCCGAAGCGCTTGCCTAAGGGCGTTTTTGCGGTAAAAAAATAAACAAACTTTTTATTTTTAGTTTTTAACGCCATGGTTGAACTCTTATTTTTCGTAATCGGTCCCATATTCTTTTTTGGATTCTGGGTTTTGATCTGTCTTGGTCTTTCCAATATGGGAGGTTGGAAAAACCTGGCCGAATCTTATCCGGGAAAAAAAACTTTTTTTGGCAAACAGTTTACGATGCGAGACGGCTACCTTGGAAAAGCGCACTACAGGACTCTTTTAACCCTGGGAGCAAACTCAAGAGGCCTTCACATTTCCGTTTTATTTGCTTTTCGGATTGGGCATCCTCCTATTTTTATTCCCTGGAGCGATATCTCCGCAAAACACAAAAAACGCCTGATGATTTATAATATGGTGGAATTGACGTTTGCTAAAAATCCCGAAAGACGTTTGGAAATTACTTACGATCTGGCTCGGGATTTGGCTAACGCCAGTAGAGGAAGTTTTCAATTGGACAAACCAACGGATTAACCACAGAAGATGCTTCGAGCGCCTCAGCACAGGCTAAGTCGTGGGTACTGGACCAAACATAATTCACTTTTGTTTAACGCATTCTGACAAACTTTGTTTTTCTTTGCGTCCTTTGTGTCTTTGCGGTGAAGACCGCGCGCACAATTCATTTTTTTTCTTGCTTCTTTTCTTCTAATCCTTTTTTAAATGCCTTTCCTGTATCGGACAACGTTGTTTTTACTTTCTTCCAGGATGATCCAATATCTTGTTTAAGCTCTTCCCAATCGCCCTCTTGGCTGCTTTTGATTTGCGCCAATTGTTCGAGGACGTTTTTCTGTTGCGATCTTAGCACTTCAATCAGTTCATAATATCTTTGTTGAATTTCGGGATACCCCGCTTCCTTTTCCGCCTGCGCTTTCAATTTTTTTATCTCGGTCTCCCACTCATCCACCTGGCCTTGCAATACTTTAAGAAGGTCGTTATTGATTGCCATAGCATGTCCTCAATTCTATAAACGGCTGGAGCTATTCCCTTAATGAGTTCATTATACGTTTGCAAGGATTATTGCGCAATTGACTTAAAAACGACTTGAACCAAAAAGAACGCTATGCGTAATTCACTTTCATTTAACGTTAACCTGTTATATCTTGTCTTCTTTGCGTCCGGAGCCTGTTTTGAGCGAGATCGAAGGGCGGCTTTGCGGTAAAAAAGAAAGGTCAAACTTTGATCGAATCTAATCCAGAAAAATCGATTTTGCAGCAGGTTTTTGAAACTCGGTTGAGTTTGGCGGAGGCGGCTTTCCAACTTAACCATGCGGAAGGTTTTCAACTGGCGATCAACTTAATCGCAAACGATCTTGAAAGCCTGCTGGAAACTCCACAAGCCATCAAGGAGCGGCGGGAAGAAATCCTGGCATTAAAAGATCCGGGAACGTTGAGCCAGTTTTCTATACAAACTTCTAAAGCGTTGCGCCAAGGCATTGCGCCGCTTATGCAATATATAATACAAAAAGACCACTCAAGCGCCTACGAGTTTGACAAGGTAGTGGCTCTATCTCAAATAGAACTCTTAAAACAATCCGAAAAGTTTAAAGACTTTAAAGCGATTGTCGTTATTCTTGTGGATCAATTGCCTGTCGACCTGGAAGCGGTTAAAGAAAAACACAAACTCATCAATCAAATCAAAATCCTGAACAGCGATTTATGGAACGGCATCACTCCCTCTCGATTGGAAGAAATCCGCCTTAACTTACGCGAGCTTATGCAATATAGGATAGAAGGCAATAACTAAAAGACGATAACGCCTCGATCCAAAAAACAAGGAGTTTATTTTTTTAATCAAGGCGAGATCCTTCACTACTTCGGAAAACTCAGCGTCGCATTACTTTGAAGGAGTAGAAATTTTTATCTAGATTCTTCGTCGCCCTGGAGCCTGCGCCGAGCTCCGTTGAAGCGGGGCTCCTCCAGAATGACGTTGAGATAAACTTTTATCTAATGCAAAGTTTAACTTCAAAAAACCATTGACCTTATTCTTTTTCAATCATTCCGGCTTTCGAACCAAACGTCGACGATACAATTTTAACTTTTTCCGCCTCCGCTTTACGAATAGTTCAGAAGCTCTACGAACGCGGATCGTTTTTTATTCCAAATAAAAATATCGCGATCATTAACCACTATTGTTGGGGTCTTTATTGAAATGCGTCGAACGCCTTTTTCGCAGGGCTCTTTTTTTTCGCACAGCAGGCAGGGTCTTCTGACTCTGCAAGAGACCTGATAGACGCTGGGCTTTTTATAGGAAATTCGATACTTCTTCATTGCGGCAGGATATCCCGAGTCCAATAAGATCCAATCCTTTTCTTCGCTCTTTGAAGAAAACACCACCAACAATCCAATTGCGGAACCGTTATTTCTCACCATCAGCTTCGCTTCGTCTTTTAATCCGTCGCCATTGAAGTCGGCAGACACACGCAAGTTTTTACGAATTTCCTGATCGGTCCATTTCCAGTTGTATTTAAGTTCTTCGACCGTCGGTAATCTCCAGTCTTTTGGCATAGCTGGTTCGTTTAATGTGGGTCTGACCCAACTGCCCGCAACAAGAGTTGTCCATAGTCCCAATAGCGCTAATGCGGAAATTACGTTTCTTTTCATCTTCGAACTCACAGCCTCCCATTAGATTAAATCCAATAACAATTACTAATCGGCAAAACAGGCGCGTAAGTTTAATTAAATAAAGGATGTTCTCCGCTTTTAAAATGTTGAACGATTAGAATAACTCCTTTAAAATCAATAACCGAAATGAAGGTTCGAATATTGGGTAAAAAAATGAATTTAAACCGCGAAGACGCAAAGAACTCAAAGAAAGGTCTCTAACAACATAAAGATACAAATCTGCACAGAAGGACTGGAAAGTTTATTACCTAGATTCTTCGTCGTTCCTACGAAACTCCTCCAGAATGACGTAAAGACAGAGTATTATTATTTCCTCTAAGTTTATTCTCTTATTACCACTTTCTTATAACCTAAATATTTATGCCGGAACCGTTTAAAAACTTCTTCAGTAAAAAACTCATTAAAGGAATGGGCGATCATTTTTTGAAATCCTGGCCTGACTTTGATCGTTCAGGCTTCGTTAAATCCGCTTCAAAAAATCTGGACGCTTTGGAGTTGAAAGAACGCTCCGCTCAAATTACCGACTCGTTAAAAACTTTCCTGCCAGACGATTTTGAAAAGGCGGGAAACATCCTGTTAGCAAGCCTGGGGCCAGAAGAAAATATCGACGTCAATTGGGCGGAAGTTGACGAGCGCGGCCTTTCTGGTTGGGCGGTTATGCCTATGGTGGATTATGTCGGCTTATACGGTTTTGAATACTTCGATCTTTCTATGACGCTGTTCAGAGAATTGACTAAACGGTCCAGCTCCGAGTTTGGCGTCCGGTTCTTCTCGATTAAACAACCAAAGCGAACGTTATCAGTTTTTAAGAAGTGGGCGCGCGATCCGAATCAGCACGTGCGGCGACTGGTCTCGGAAGGGTCGCGTCCGCGCCTGCCCTGGGGTATACGGTTACCCGTTTTTATCGAAGATCCCAAGCCCCTGCTCCCTTTACTTGAAGAGCTTAAAGACGATCCGGAAGAATATGTGCGAAGATCTGTCGCTAATAACCTTAACGATATCGCCAAAGACCATCCAGACCTCGTCGCGAAAATTGCCAAAGACTGGCTTAAGGGAGCGAATAAAAACAGGGAAAGGCTGGTGCGGCACGCTTGCAGAACTTTGGTTAAACAGGGTCATCGAAAAACTTTGGAAGCTCTTGGATACGGCTCGCCCAGCGTCAAACTCAAAAAGTTTAACGTACTCACTCCGCGCGTAACGTTTGGCGAGTCTTTGTGCTTTGAGTTGTCATTAAGTTCAACGTCTAAAAAACCGCAACCGTTGATTATCGACTACGCGATTCATCATCGGAAAGCCAATGGCAGTTTGACGCCGAAAGTTTTTAAGTGGAAAACGGCAACGCTAAAACCGCAGGAAACGCTTTCGGCTCAGAAGAAACATCCGATGAAAAAAATCACCACGCGCGTTTATTATTCCGGAACGCATAAGGTGGAAGCGTTGATCAATGGAGTTTCTATTGGAGTTAAGGAATTTGAGTTGGTTTTGTAATTAAACCACGGAAGCGCACAGAACAACGCAGAAGAAAAAATGTAAGAGTTTTTATATCATGGTAAAATATGAAGGAAGCAAGGAGCTTTAATTTGGGGTAATCCGAGCCGTTTATTGTTAATTTACCGGTTCAATTATTAAATAATCTCGCAAAAGGCTCTCTTATGCAAGTTTCAAACTCCTTCGGGTTAACTGCTGTTCTGACCATTTTTGTCGGCTTCTGGCTTTTAATAACTTACATGCTGGCCGCAGGCGGTTGGGCTGTGCTGGCAAAATTCTATCCCGCCAAACCTGATTTCACGGGAGAAAGTTTTTGGATGCGGTCTGCGCGTCTGGGGCCTATGACAAGGTACTCCAACTGCATCTTTTTTGGCGCGAATCATCAAGGAATTACCATGTCGGTTTTTTTCCCGTTTCGCTTTAATCACCCACCTTTATTTATTCCGTGGAGCGATATCTCCGCAGGCATGAGTACGGGAAGATTTTATACTCAGGTTCAACTGAATATTGAAAAAAGTCCTAATACCCCTATTTTAATTTCACAAAAACTTGCGGAATCTCTTGCCAGGGCCAGCAGAGGAAATTTTAATTTTGAAAGCGAAAATTAAATATTAAACCCTCTTTTTTCTGGATTAACTTTTTGCGAGGAACTGCTCAATCAAAGGCAAGATTTCTTCGTGAGAGTCTTCGACGACGTAGTGGCCGGCGCGTCGAAAGATATGCGCTTCGGCTTTTGGTAGATACTCATTCCATCGTTCAAAAAAGTGAAGTGAGCGGTAAAGGCGCTAACGAAAAAGTTATTAACCGCAAGACCGCACAGAATCAACATAGTCGCCAAAAGCTATCTTAGCGGAGCTGCTTATAATAGATTTATTGATTTCCCAGCGACAAAAACTTAGTGTGGATTTGCTCGGGCGATAATACATGCTGAATCTTGGCGATGGCGATCGCTTCTTTTGGCATCCCAAACACGGTGCAAGTCGCTTCGTTTTGAGCGATTGTCATCCCTCCTTTTTCCACGATCTCGGCCATGCCTTTGGCTCCATCGTTTCCAATTCCCGTCAAAAGAACTCCTACGCAAGAATTGCCATAATATTTTGCAACCGATGAAAGTAATATATCAACGGAAGGACAATTCGTGTGTTCTTTTTTTTCGGGCAAATGCCGAAACTTGCCATTTTCATCGATCTCTAATTGATGTCCTTTTTTTGGAAAATAAATATTGCCTGGCAAAGGAGATTCTCTATCGGGAGCGAAACGCACATTTAAATAACACAGGGTATTTAACCAATTAATAAAGTTATCCAAAAACTCATTCCCTATATGTTGAGCGCAAACGATAGGTATTGAAAAATTTTCTGGCAACTTTGCGAAAATGGCTTCTAAAACGTTAGGACCGCCTGTTGAAGCCCCCACCGCTAATATTCTTACCCCTTTCCTGCGCTCTACCGGAACCGATTTCACAGGTTGCTTTGGGATCTGAGATTTTTTTCGTTTTTTAATCGGGACGACTCCCGCCAAAATTTTAATTTTATTAATCAAATCTCTGGAATAGGTCTTATTCTTTTCCGCGTCGGTTTGATTTGATTTCGGAAAAACTTCGATAGCGCCCGCATTGACAACTTTGAAAATAAGATCTTCGTCTTTACTTGCAAAAGCGCTCAAAATAAGTATCGGTTTAGACCATTTCTCCATAATTTCTTTGGTAAGCTCTAATCCATTCATAACCGGCATATAAAAATCGGTGCAAATAACGTCTGGGTTTAATTTAGGTATGAGGTCTAAGGCTTCTTTACCGTTAGAGGCCGTACCTACCACGGTAATCTCTTCGCTTTGAGCAAAGATCTTCTTCAAGGCATGGATCGCCAACGGAGAATCGTCCACAAGAAGCAGTTTAATCGCAAGCATCTATATTAAATTATCCAAAACTTCCAAAAGGACTTTTTGATCAAAAGAATCTTTTGTGATGTAAGCGTTGGCGCCTGCTTTGACTCCCCTCGCTTTATCCTCGTCTTTGGCCAGCGAAGTCACCAGAACAATAGGAAGGTCGGCGTACTCTTTACTTTTCCGGATGCTTTCGGCTAAAGCAAGCCCGCTCATATTAGGCATTTCGACATCGGAAACAACGCCGTCAAATTTATGCATTTTAAGTTTATTAAACGCGTCTAAACCATCCACAGCAGCGATAACCTCGTAACCCGCTTTTTCAAGAATTTTCTTTTCCTGAGCGCGAACGGTCAAACTATCCTCCGCTAAAAGCAACCGTTTCTTCTTCGTATCTGGTTCCGCTTGCAACGGCAAATCGAACTGCCAGGTTTGCTTGCCGACAGACTTAATTAAGTCCGACGGGTTTAAAACTTTACACACATCTCCAGTGCCCAATATAGCGGCTCCGGAGGTATTGCGAACGCGTTTTAATATTTTACACTGAGGTTTCAAAACTATTTCTTGATCTCCTAATAACGAATCGACAAAAAGCCCCACCGAACTGCCTCCAGAAGAAATGACGATGCAAGGCATATCGTCTGTCTCTTTATTGCATCCTCCTTTTAATTCTAAGAGATCGAATAAATAAGCGACCGACAAAGGCTTATCGTTAAAGTTGATCGTTTGTCGGCCTTCAAGAGGAAAAATATCTTCTTTTTTTACCGTTAGCATTGCGGATATAAAATCGGATGGAATGGCATAACTAACTCCATCGACAACGGCTATGAGCGATTTAATCGTCGCTAAAGTAAATGGCAGCGACAACTGGAAAGTACAACCCATTCCCGGCGTGGAATCCAGCTTTATTTTTCCTTTTAAATTTTCGACCGTATTTTTGACGATATCCATACCGACGCCGCGGCCTGAGATCTCCGTAACAATGCTGCTGGTTGAGAACGCAGGCGTGAAGATGAGCTCTTGAATTTGATTGACGCTCATCTTCTCTAACGCTTCAGGGGTACAAACTTTTCGCTTGATAGCGGTCTTTTTTATAGATTCAATATCGAGCCCGCGCCCGTTGTCCGACACTTCAATGATAATCGAAGTAGCGGTTTGATACGCTTTTAACTCTATCATGCCCAGCGAGGGCTTGCCAGCGTTTTGCCGTTCTTCCGGGGATTCTATTCCATGATCGACTGAGTTTCTAATAATATGAATTAATGGATCTTTGATTTCTTCCACAATTCGTTTGTCCGCCGTAGTTTCTCCACCTTCAATGACTAACTCAACTTCTTTTCCGGTTTGTCTCGCCAAATCGCGCACGTTTCTAGGAAACAAATTGAATATAGTGGAAAGTTGCACCAATCGTATTTTACGGATTCCTGCGTCGAGGTTTTTGGAGATAAACTCTAACCGCGTATTATCTTCGTAACCGTTATTTTTAAATTTTTCCAAATAGTCTGAAATTTTATCGAACAATTCGCTTTCTTCTTCCCAGATAGCTTTTATTTGCCTCAGGTCTTCGGTTTTACCGTGTTCTTTTTTTGCGACATTTCTTTCTAACTCTTCAAAAATCCGTTTATGATGGGAAGATTTTCTTTTCCATTCATCCAACAAAAACAACATCTCTTCAAATTCTTCAAACCGCTTATCCATTTTTAACTTAGTGACGGTGAGTTCTCCCGTTTGAGTGACAAGATCGTCCAACATGCTGGTATCGACCCGCACCGTTTCGATAACATATTTTTTCGCTGAAGAGACCGCAACGTTGGTTTCTGGTTCCTCGTGCAAAATTTTATTTGCGGCGTCTAAGGCTCTAGAGATTTGTTTTTCGGTTTTTATTTCTTTTTTCGAATGGGTTTAATCGATTCGTCGGCTTCTTCATTTTTTATTCCGGGCTCGTTTTCCAAAGCGCTTGCAGAAACAGTTTCTGAGTCTGAAGCTTCGTCAACGCCAAATTGGAGACGCGACAAAACCAAATCCATATCTACATTTGGCGGAGTTCCATAAATCGCCTCTTTAACCAAAGGACGAATTGCGTCTAAACCCTCATAAATTAGATCGAACTGTTTTGAAGTAAATTTTGAATTACCGGTTTTTACCGAGGCCAGGTATTCCTCTATCAAATGAGCGATTTTAACGATATTTTCTTTGCCAACCATTACGGCGGAGCCTTTAATGATATGCGCTTTTCGGTAAACCAAATCCAAGGCGTCAACATCGTCCGGTTGCTTTTCAAGCTTAAGCAATCCTTCGGTAATATCTTGTAAATGATCTTCGCTCTCTAATTTAAAAAGCTCTCTAAGTTCGTCGTCTTCAATTATTTCACCTTTAACCTGAACATCTTTATTGTTCGTTTGTTCTTCAATTTCGCTTTCAGAGGAAACTAATTCAGAATCCGAATCGTCTTCGGCTCCAAACTGGAGGCGGGACAATACTTCCCCTAAATCTATATTGGCTGGAGTTCCATAAATCGCCTCTTGAACTAATGGACGGATGGCGTCGAGTCCTTCATAAATCAAATCGAACTTTTTTGTAGTGAATTTTGCTCTGCCGTCTTTCACAGACGCTAGATACTCTTCCATCAAATGAGCGATTTTAACAATCTTCTCTTCGCCTACCATGACGGCGGAACCTTTAATGATATGCGCTTTTCGATAAACCATATCCAAGGCTTTAGCGTCGTCGGGTTGTTTTTCAAGCGCAAGCAATCCTTCGGTAATTTCCTGCAAATGGTCTTCGCTTTCTAATTTAAAAAGTTCTCGAAGCTCGTCGTCTTCAATCATTCTATCTTCTCTTTTACTTGCTAAACTTTATTGGGTCAAACTTCTTCATTCACAATCAAACTATCCGAATTAAGAAGCCTTAAAAGATCTATAACGCCTATCATATCTTCCTTGTAAGGGAAAACTCCTTCTATAAACTCTTCTTTTGGTTTTTTAGAGCCGCCTGGCGGAGGTAAAACTTTATCCATACCGATCTTCATTACGTCTAAAACTTCGTCTACCTGGATACCTATAATTAAATCTCTTTTTTGAATAACCACAACTTTTTTACCTTCAATCGCATTCGTATCGGACAAATTCAAAAAGCTACGTACATCTATAAGAGTTAAAATATCCCCTCTTAAATTAATATCTCCTAAAATAAAGTTTGGACAACATGGAGCTGGAAAAATTTTGGTAATCTCGGAAAACTCTTTGACCAAACTTATATCGATTGCAAATAACTCTCCAGACAGGGAAAAAATCGCATAATCTTGCTGGCCTTTTAAATCGCTTTTTTCCCCAGCAGGCATTAATTCTAAAGCCCTTTTGTGAAAAATCTCCGCGTCCTCCGTATTTATTAATTCTCCAAAAACTTGACGCTGCTTATCTGAATTCATCGACGTTTCCATCGACATATCATCATTGCCGATCGAATGCTGGACAAGCTTCGCATGGTCTAACAAAGTTATAATTCGGTCGTCGGCTTTTATTTGGCCGGCAATAACGCTTGGGTTTGAGTTCCTTTGACTTTCGGTTGAAGAAGAGTTTTCGATCAAATCAACAGAAATTTTTTGTAGATCGTGAATCTCATTCACCACAATTCCAATTTTTTCTTCGCCATATTCGACAACGACAACGCTATCCGTCAAAGAGTAAGGACGGCTAGCGTATCCGAACCTTTTATCAAGATCCATAACAGGCAATACTTTTCCGCGCAGATTAAAAACCCCCACAAAATAATTGGGAGCCTCATCCAGAGAAGAAAGTTCCGGTAATGAAACTATACTTTCTACAAATTCTGCGTTTACAGCGTAATATGCGTTTCGAAAACTAAATATTACGAAGGGCAAATTATCCCAACTTTTTAAAAAACGCGTATCGTTTGACATTGATTATCCCTAGGACTGTTAGCTCTTTATTAACTTTCTAAATATTCAATCAACTCTGAGGCAGTGGCATTTTTTAATAATTCTATAGTATCGTTTTGCCGCATATCTTTTAATAGCTTCAAAGTTGTTTGCTTCATTTTATCCGCTCTCGTTGTATCATTGTCCATTTTATAAATATTTACCAGATCAAAATAAGCCGGAATGAAAGAAGGATCTATATAAATCGCTTTTTGTAAATATGTTTTC
>CAYFMN010000011.1:0-61418 GCA_964344185.1 uncultured Nitrospinota bacterium | reverse complement strand
GCATATTCTAAATTTTCTTGGCTTAGCTCTAAATGAGCCCAATAATAAAATAATTTAGTTGAAAAAGGATATAACTCCTCGGCTTGCTTAAAATAGAATTGTGCTTGCTCATAATCGCATTTGTTTGCGTACGACTGCGCCTTTGTAAAAGTCTCCTCAAAACTTTGACCGCCTCTTTTATTAAGCTTACTCTCATCAGAAGTTGGTTTCTTAAATTTCGTTTTATTCAATTTAGCGGTTGGACTCCTAGAAGTTTTTTTATTTATTTCACGGGTCCTAGAAATTTCAATATTTACTTTATTCGTTGAACCATTTTGCAAATCTATAATAGCAGGTTTGTTATTCTCCTTATTTGCCTGCAATTTTTGATAATAGACTCCTTCTTTTAGGGAAACGGCTTTCAAATTATCAAAACTATGACCGTATAATTCCGAATGCCCAACCAACAAATAACCGTCGTCGACTAAGGTTTTGGAAAACTTTTGCACAACGTTGAATACTGATTCTCTTTTGTGATAAATAAAGACGTTGCGGCAAACAATGAGGTCCATACTATGGATGTCTGCAATGATTGATGGGAAATTATCCAAGATAAGATTCCCTAGTTTAAAGGTTACTTTATCTCTGATTCTCTCAATAACTTGCCAATTTCCATTTCTCTTTTTTTCAAAATATTGATTTTTTATATTTTGGTCGATTTCCCGAAAAGACCAGTTTGAGTACAAACCTCTCCTGGCTTTATTAAGTGCGGTTTCTGTCATATCTGTCGCTAAGATATAAATCTTCCAATCGCCCAAGTTCGGGATAAGCCGGTCCAACATCATTGCTAATGTGTATGGCTCTTCTCCCGTAGAACAACCCGCGCTCCAAATTCTAAGAGTCTTTTGAGTTCTTTTCTTACCGATTAAATCGGGCAATATATTTTTTTCAAGGATGGAGATCTGACCTTTATCGCGAAAAAAGAAGCTCTCGCCAGTCGTTAAATAAGGAATTAAATTTTTCCATTCCTCTTGAGCTTCGGTTGAGGAGGAACTTAACAAATTCCAGTATTGATATTCGGATGTGAGTTTAAGTTCCTTTATGCGGGCGTGTACGGCTTTTTCAATCTTTGAAATATCAATCTCTTTGATATTTAAACCCGTTTTTTCCGCAATGATATTTATTAGCTCTTTAGATCTATGATTCATTATTTGGCCTACAAAAATTATGCAACAATAACCTAAAAGCTAAAAAACCAAATATGGAAGGTCATAATTTATTCGACTTTAACCGTAATACAATCTTGCCATTTGGTTTTTTAAATGTCAAACTAGCAAAGCTCAAATAAAATAAGGTGTTTATCTAATATAAGAACACGATTCTCAAATTTAATATTAATGAGTTGACCACACACAGGATAACATTTAAAGTATAAATAAATAAAGGCCGGATTAGCCAAATTATTTCATAAAACTTTTATTTCCAAATAAACCCTAAAAAAAATACTCGATTATTCTAATTGTAAGAATATTTTCATCAGATAAGGATTTAAACCATGGCGCTTCCCGATACTAAGCAAACCGCATTTTTCTCAGTTCCGGTAAAGCTATATCTCCTTTCTATTTTCCTTTTTCTGGCTGTTATCGGCATTGTAATTTACACGGCAATCTCGCTTGAAAAACAAAAGGGAGACGCGCGAGTAATTAATTTAGCCGGTAAGCAACGAATGCTTACCCAAAAATTGACCAAATCCATAATGGAATTGCAACTCGGCGACCTCTCTAAAATCGATGAAATCAAACAGATTCAATCCCAATTCGATAAGATATTAAACGGTTTGAAAGTGGGAGATCCTGAATTAAATTTACCCGGAGCACAAACACCTCAAGTCTTATTTAAAATTAAGACTGCCGAAGACAAATGGAAAGTTTTTTCCGAAGACCTAGATTTGGTCGTAAATTATGCGCCCAATATCCAGGAAGGTTTAGACTATATCACTTCCAACAATATTCCCTTATTGAACGAATCCAATCGATTAGTAAGCCTTCTAGGGAGAATAATGGACGTAAAAACCGTTTCCACGGCTGGAAGACTTCGCTCCAATACTCAAAGGGTTTCTAAAGCAGTTTTTCAATTCCATCGATTTCGAAACGCTGAATCTATGGACGAAGGAAAGCAATATATAGAACTACAAAATAAAATTATTGAGGGTCTATTAAACGGAGCTCCCGAATTAAACCTGAAAAAAGTAAGAGATGAAAACGTAAGACAAAAAATTGAGATCTTTAGAGACCATTGGGATGAATTTGCCAATCAAGCCGGATCTATTTTTAATTTAATTCCTTTAACCGATGACTCCAAAGATAGAATTTCTCAAAACAACCAAGATCTTCTAGAAAGTATAGACGTTATAGTAAAAGAGCTCTCAAACAATTCTCGACAAAAAATTGAGAGAATGATTAATCAGGAATATACGATCCTGGCAATTCTTTTTCTTGGCGGAATAATCAGCGTTTTTCTTCTTGTTAAGTCTATTGTCGGACCGATTTCGGAAGCTACGGCAAATATTTCTTCCGTTTCAAATCAGATTGTAGCCACCCTGGAACAAAATGAGCGATCTCTTTCTCAACAAGCGACTGCTGTCAATGAAATAACGACAACCATGGACGAGCTAGATTCCTCTGCCCGACAATCCAACGAACAAGCAGATGTTGCAGCCTCGGCAACCAACTTAGCCATGGAAAAGGTAACCGCCGGTCGAGAAACGGTGGAAAAATCTATTGAAGGTATGGCCAGCATGAAAGACAAAGTCGATTCCATTGCCGCTCAAATTACTCGACTAAGCGATCAAACCAATCAAATTAGCAATATTACCGAGTTGGTATCACCAGACAAACCTATTAGCGTTAAACGCTGCGGTTGAAGCGGCTCGCGCTGGAGAACATGGTTTGGGCTTTGGAGTTGTCGCTTCCGAGATAAGAAAACTTGCAAATCAAAGTAAAGTTTCCGCAGAAAAAATAAATTTGCTGGTACAAGAAATACAAGCGGCTACAGACTCAACGGTTATGGTAACCGATCAAGGAATAAAAACCGTAAACGAAGGAACCCAGTTCGCTAATTTAATTTCCGAAGTGTTTAACGAAGTCGACGCTTCCGTAGAATCTATTTATAGCAACACGCAACAAATTTCATTAAACGCGAAACAACAATCAAACGCGATTGAACAAGTTTATAACGCTATGAAGGAAATCAATAGCGGAGCGCAAGAAAACATACAAGGGATTGGTCAAACCAAAGACGGAATTCAAGTTTTAGCCGTCTCTTCGCAAAAATTGAAAAGTATGATCGAATAAATAAAATCAAAATAAATGAGAAATTCTTTCTCATCTAAAAACTTAAATTGAACAGAAAAGTCAGGTTAAATCCTATGAGCTTGGATAATAAGTTAGAAGATTTACGGGTTCTTTTAGTGGACGACGACAAAATTCCAAAAGTTGTTTTATCAAGAGCTCTAAAAGAAATGGGTATCAATAAAATATTAACAGCCGATAACGGACAACAGGCCCTCCAAATCTTATTTATCCAGTCTATAGACCTCATAGTGTCGGACTGGAACATGCCCGAAATGGACGGATTAGAGCTATTCAATTCCGTAAAAACTAACGACCTCCTCAAATCTATTCCTTTTTTGCTACTGACTTCCGCGAATTCCAAAGATGAAGTTCTAAAAGCCGCAAAAGCCGGGGTAAAAAACTATATCATCAAATCTAACGATACCCTTACTTTTAAAGACAAGGTCAATTCAATCTTAGGACTCAAATAACTTTATCTCCTTTAGAGTTTACATAGTTTTAACCAATAATATCATCATTACCAAATCTCCCAGAATAGATAAGGCTTTATTGCCAAAACCACTTAAACCTTCAAAGGAAAAGGAAGTTTTTTTTAGGATTGGATTGGTTTGGTTTTGATTGTCGAGTCTTTTAAAATTCGCTTCAAAATATCTTAACGCTTTGGAAGATCAAAGAGCAAACAACCTAAATTAAAAACTCTCAACGCACGAGGAAATTTTTTATTAAAGGTAGGATTTCTTTGTGGGCGTCTTCGACGACGTAGCGACTGGCTCGAGCGAATAATGGGATCAAGGAGGCGTTAGCGTATTACATCTATTCTTTTGCCATTTCTAACATATTGAATAACGTTCTTGGGTTAACAATTTTTATTGAAACTTCATCATCCATTTCCAATAAATCTTTATCTCCTGTCACTAAAATATCTACTTTCGCCTCTAACGCAGATGCAAGCACAAATTCGTCATCAGAATCGCGAATAGAAATAGAATATTGCTGTGTTGGTATAGGATAGATCTCGAATTTTCTCAATTCATTTAGAAGTTCGTTTACATCTTCTTTTGCAATTCGAGATTTGTTGAGAAGAGTTCTTTCAAGTTCGCTTAAAACAAATTCACCAGTAATAAAAGTACTCGTTCGGAAAACTTTTTTTAGTAACTGAAAGCAAAACCCTTCTGGAGCAGTGAAAGCGCTAACAAGAACGTTGGTATCGAAAAAAATTCTCAAGAAATTTCGCGTAGGATAGTTTCTTCGTCGCAAAAGCCTGAAGCTTTTGCTTGCGGTATCATCTTTTCTCGAAGTCGCTCAAACTTCTCAATAGCAATTTCTGCTGAAAGTCCTTTTTCAAGAATTTCCTCCGCTAATGAGGTAGGGGTTTGACCTGAACGATGAGATTGATCGTTAAGCCTGCGGATCAACTCTGGATTTTTTATAATTATCTGTTCCATAAACTTATTATACTCTTGTACCATCCGTTCTGCAATTCCACAAAAACTTAAAACTCACTCCAAACAAAGAACGCTTTTTGGGGTTACCCTTTCAATCCCGAATCAACCTTTGGCGAGGAACTTCTCAATCAAAAGCAAGATTTCTTCGTGAGCGTCTTCGACGACGTAATGTCCAGCGCGACGAAAAAGATGGGCTTCGGCATTCGGTAGGTAATCTTTCCAGCGTTCAAAAAAATGCGTCGTAAAACAAAAGTCTTTCTTTCCCCACATGATCAATGCCTGTCGGTCTTTAAATAAACTTAACTTTTCTTGCATTTCTTTTACAACAGGATAACTTGGAACGTCATCAGTCATTGGGATATCCTGCACAAATCGTAAATTGGCAATGCGGTTTTCATAAGAGTTGTATGGAGCCAGATATCCCTCTTTCACTTTTTCGGTCATCCGTTTTTTGTTTTTGCAAGCGCGGTAAATGGCGGCTCCCGCAAAGGCGTTGAACACGCGAATAGCTATCGGTCCAATAACTGGATACCGACAAATATTGATGCTAAACGGTATGTGGTCCGATAAAAAAGCGGATGTGTTGAAGATAACGAGACGTTTAATCTTTTCCGGGTATTTAACCGCATAACCCATACCGATAGCTCCGCCCCAGTCGTGCATGACTAACGTAATTTGATCTAGTTGCAGATTCTCGACGAGTTTTTCAACGTTCTCAATATGTTTAGACAGCGTGTAATCATACTCCTGCGGTTTGTCTGACAGGCCGCATCCCATATGGTCGGGTACGACGCATCGAAACTTGTCTCTTAACCCAATTACGAGATTCCGGTAATAAAACGACCAGGTAGGATTGCCGTGGAGCATTAAAAGAGGTTCGCCCTCGCCTTCGTCCAGATAATGGTATTTAAAAGAATCGAGTTCGAAGTAGTTGGATTGAAAAGGGTATAAATCTTTGAAAGCCGAGATATCTACCATTCCACTCCTAGCATAACGCAATTTAGTCCGCTCCCAATTCCCAGCAGAGCGAGTTGGTCGCCAGCGTTTGGCTTGACTTCTTCTATCCCCATACCAAATGTAATAGGCAAAGCGGCGGAACCGGTATTGCCGAGGAACTCCAGCGTGGAGAAATCTTTTTCAGAATCGAGCTGTACGGTTTCGTACATTAATTTTCGTTGGGCTTGTCCAACTTGATGACAGAAAATATGTTTTGGAGTATCGTTCGTCCAACCAAGTTCTTCTTTAGCTTTTTCCCAGGTTGTTCCGGCAAGTCTACAGCCCTCTTTCATTAAAGTTTCGGAATCGGTTTGCATTAGCGGCGAAGCTTCCGAGTGCATTCCGCCATCTTCGCTGCCTCTGCACAAGTCGTTATGCTGCGTCGCCGCCATTGACGCTCCGCCTAATAGTTTATGCTTGTCTTTTGAAATATCTTGATGCGTCAACAAAACTGCGGCGGCTCCGGAACCTATGGTTAGAGACGCGAAAGCCAGTTTAACGCTTGATCGTGTCAGAGTTAAATCCGCCACTAAATCATCTACGGTCGAATCAACTAAAGGTCCCCCATTCTCTCCCGAAACGATCAGCCCAGCTTTAATCTGCCCTTGATCGATCATGTTGCCCACTATAATCATGCTGTTCAATACGCCCAAACATGCGTTTGATACGTCGAATATTTGAATATCGGGCGGCAACTTTAAATTATTATGGATAACGGATGCCGTAGCAGGCTCTAAAAAATCACGGCAAACCGAGGCGCATATCAAACATCCTATTTCCGATCTATCGATTCCCGATTGCTTGATGGCTTTTTCCCCGGCGATGGAGCTGACCTGGCTTGGGAATGCGCCTTTGTCCCAGAAGCGTCTTTCCTTTATGCCGCTCATCATCTCAAGTCTTCCGTAAGGAAGTTTTAAGCGGTCGTAAACCGGGGACAATCGTTTTTCCAATTCTGCGGATGAAACGACGTTTTCCGGGAGATGATACGCTACCGACTCTATACAAACGTTTTTGAAGTTCATGGCGCTGCTACACTTATAAAAGGTGGTCGCCCTTCGAGAGCCTCAGGGTGACATTTATTAAACTTTTCACGAAACCGTTCCAGAGAACTGCATTTCATAATACTTTTTATAAACGCCTTGATTCAATAACAACTCGTTGTGCGATCCCTCTTCCACTATTTTACCTTGATCTAACACTATTATTCGGTCGGCGTTTTTAATTGTCGATAATCTATGCGCGATTATAAAAGTTGTGCGATTTTGCATTAGCGCGTTTAGAGCTTCTTGCACCAGCTTTTCTGACTCCGAGTCCAACGAAGATGTCGCTTCGTCCAGCACTAATATCGGCGCGTTTCTTAATATCGCTCTTGCGATAGCTATTCTTTGTTTTTGTCCGCCGGAGAGCTTGACGCCGCGTTCGCCAATTTCCGTTTCGTATCCATCGTCAAGAGTCTCGACAAAATTATGCACATTGGCAGCGCGGGCTGCTTCTAAAATTTCTTCATCCCTGACATTCATTCTTCCAAACGCGATGTTATTGCGGATGGTGTCGTTGAACAAAAACGTTTCCTGAGTGACCAACGCCAGTTTTGACCTGAGCGAAAGAACATCGAAGTCGTTGACGTTAACTCCGTCGATGAGTATCTTTCCTTCCGACGTTAAATAGAATCGAAATAGTAAATCGACCAGAGTTGTTTTTCCCGCTCCGCTCATTCCGACTATCGCCACAACCGAAGATTTTTTTACCGCCAGGTTTATGTCGTTTAACACCCAGGCGCTTCGCGACGGATATTTGAACGAAACGTTTCTGAATTCAATTTCCTCTTTAAAATCGTTCAGGATTAAATCGCCGCCTTTTACGTCTTCTTCGTCTTGATCTAATATAAAAAAAACTCTTTCAGCTCCCGCTAGGGCGCCTTGAAATTTTGTATAGATTTTAAATAGTAATCGGATAGGACCGTACATCATAAACAGCGCAACTATAAAAGCAATAAACGAACCTTGGGTGACGGTTCCCTGCAATACCTGATTACCGCCATACCATAGGATAAAGGCTCCGCTCATCATTCCAAGAATTTCCATGAGCGGCGAAGACAACTCGGTAAATTTAACGTTGCTTTTCATCACGCTTAAAAATTGATCGTTTTGAGCGTCTAATTTTTTATTCTGCTGTTTTTCCAGAGAGAATCCGCGAACCACCTTGATCCCAGAAAAAGTTTCGACAACGGTAGAATTGATATCCGCTATGATTTCCTGACCCCTTCGGCTTAAGTGTCTCAGTTTTCTAGCGATGGTGGCGATGGGCGCAATCGCTAATGGAAAGATGAACAAGGACATTACCGCCCAGTCCCATTTCAAATAAAACACCCAACAAATTAAACCGACAAGCATAAACGCGTTTTGCAAAAACTCTTTCACCATATTGGTGATGGAGGATTGCATGATGGTGACGTCGTTTATAAATCGCGATAATAATTCCCCAACAGGCGTATCCTCAAAATATCCCAGAGGCAACCTTTGAATTTTATAAAAAATTTCGTTTCTAAGCGAAACAACTAATTCCCAGGAAATTCCAAAAATAATAACGTTTTGCAAATAAGACAACGCTCCTTTTACCAAATATAGGCCCACTAAAGCTAACGGGATTGCCGTAAGCATGAAGGTATCTTTTTTGACAAAAATTTCGTCGAAAGTTTTCTGGATTATTGGAACTGGGGAGGTGGCAATTAAACCAACAATAATAGAACAAAAAATGGCGAGCAATACTCTCCCCTTATAAGGGACTAAGTATTTAATAAGTCGTTTATATAAATCGATTGAATTGGACATAAAAAAACCCCTGCTTTATTAACTAAAGCAGGGGTTTAAAACAATCTTGTTTAAAAAAATTCCATAACTCTCTAGAAATAGCAATCAAGAGATAAAATTATGCGTCCTTCTTAGGAAGGAAATCTTCTATCGTTGCGCCATTGGCAACGGCCTCGGCCATAATTTTCACCGAAGCTTCGATTCCTTGTTCGCATACTTCGAGAGTAATGTGAGTCGCGTTAATCGACTTCGCATAATCCAAAACTCTCTTCATGGTGTTGTCTCTCATAAAACCTTGAGGCACTCTTTCGATTCGAGCGGTTGCGTCGTCATCCCAAGTAAATTGAGAAGCGTCTAAAGCGCCGTTTTCTTCATTACCATTTCCGTTTCCATTGCCATTTCCAATGTCGCTACCTTTAGCGGTAGTCTTTTCATTGAAAATCTTATCGACAAAAGCCACCGAAATCGTGGTAACGTTTTGAACCCGAGCGTTCTTCTCAACCCGCGCTTGCGCTTTTCTGCGAATATGCCCTTGAGGATAGTCGTCTAATTTATCCCAGGCGTGTTGTGTCCACTTAATTTCTCTTTCGTCAAAAGTAGAGGTGTATCCAATGCCGCCTTCTTGATCAACGTCCGTCGCGAACTCTTCTACTTCAATCGGTTTCAACGATAATGGACCGGCATCACAAACTCCGCACTTAACCGCATCGGAACCCATAACCGCTCCGCAGTTTTGGCACTTCAATTTAGCGGCCTCGGCTGGACATTCCAGTTTATTCGTATCGATAATCTTTTCTACGTTGGTATCTGCATAAGCGTCTACGCCGTCTTTTTTGGCTTGGTCTCTCAACTTATCGCCGATCATATTCATAGCTTGCATTGCGCCAGCCGGCAAAATATTTTCACAAGCTTCGGTGATAACGCTGGAGGTGATCATGCTGTGTCCTCTTTCCAACGCGTACCGCAAAATAGCGGTTGTAGCCATTGGGCGGACGAAACCTGGGATTTTTTGTAATCGCTCTCTGGCTTCGGAAGTCCATTCGATACTTTCGTCCGCAACCATATCAACTTTTGGTTTGAATACTCGACTGGAAAGCATTACGTTGCATGGAACCAATCGCAACAAGTTCTCGGTGTTTCCTCCAATATCCATATCCGGAGCGCTATGAACGCCAATGCGTCCCAAAATCAAAAGATGAGGTTTTTCTTCACGGGCGTATTGAAGAACCTTTTCGAAGACTTTACCGTCAAGCAATCGGATGGTGCAGTCCAAACCTTCTTCTTTTACGATATTTCGAGAAACTTCCAAGTGGGCTTGATAAATCTTGGCTAACCCTTTATCGATAATATCTTCATGCAATTTCTCTTGTTGCTCAAATTTGAAAACCTTAGAAGCTTCTTTGGAAAGCACGCCGGTCAAACTATTAAACATTGCGTAGTGGAAATACGGGTCAAAACTGGAAATAATTTCCAGCGGACGTCCGGTTAATTTGGCAATTTGAATTCCGGTTTTTAGTCCGCCAAAAGAATGACCGCTACCGTCTACCGCTACAACGATCTTTCCGCTTCCTTCCTGATCGCCATGCAATTCAGGAATATGCTTTACTATTAAAGTGTCGGTTTGGATTCTTCTAATAACTCTTTCGGTTACGGTTCCAATCGAGCTGTCTTTGATGGCGCCTAATCCTAAAACACCCATCACAACTAAGTCGTAATTAGACTCGTTTACGTCGCGAACCAGTTCAATCCAATTTCTTCCTTCCAAAGATTTGCCAACGAAAGGAATGTTCATGTCCTTACATTTAAATTTAGGAACATCCAAATAGGAATCCGTAATAACTTCCATTCCTTTAGTGATCAACTGATCGTGGATATTCCTTTGCTTCTCCAGTTCCTGCTCGTCTTGATATTCCTCCGGCAAACCACTTTCCATTTGGCGAAAACGGACATCATGCATTTTCGCGGCGTAAACGTGGCTTGAAGTAACCGTAGCGCCGGTTTTCCCCGCAAATTCTAACGCGATATCAATACACGCGTTGGAATAGTCGGAATTATCGACAGGTACATAAATGTTTTTAAACATGAGGCTAATCCCCTTCTAAGCAACCAATTTTTAAGATTTTATATAGTAATTTTTTATTAAAAAAGTTAAATGGGCTAAAGCTGACCCACCCTACTGAAAGGCATACTAATTTGGTGGATTTTAACAAATTATTCGCAAGTGTCAATATATTAAAGGTTATGGGAGACAAGATCTTTCAAATAGGGTATTTGGACAATAATCTTATTTAGAATAATTTAGCGAAAATATTTACCTTATTTCAAATAAAATTCCAATAATTTCCTAACCTGGATATACAATCTTCAATATTAGTCTAAAAATTGACCTTGAATGTTTAAATGAATTTACTAAAACCTCATTTTAAGTTAGAATGGCATTCTAAATTTTGGGCCTGTTTAGAACTAATTCGCATTAACTGAACTTTAAAGAACATCTCAACGTTTCCGATTATTCCCACTAATTCAACTAATAATAGTTTGATCTATTCATCATATATTAATTTATTATCCTTCAAATCGTCCATACAGTCACTGCGCTCTTTGCCTTTCTGGCTAAAAAAACACAATCATTTAACGAGCTTGACTGGCTTTCCAAGTTAAGGAGCAAACCATGCCAACGGTAGCCTCTGAAGATATTTTGAGTCAATATAAAGGGATTTTTTCCCTTAATGAAAACCAACTTACTATTGAAAACGAAAACGCATTTAGAGACACCGCTATAGATTCTCTTCTTAGAGAAGCTGTATTTGGAAAAAGTAAAGAATCTCGCGGCTTAGCCCGATTTGTTATCAAGTCTGCGGCGCTACAACTGGGAGCCGTAACCTCTTCTATTCAAGGGCTTTACGAAGCCAGAGGACGCGGAGAAGTGGCCGGGTTTACCGTTCCCGCTATTAATATTCGGGGGCTTACCTTCGAAATGGCGCGGGCAATTTTTCGAGCCGCTCATAAAATCAATTGTTCGGCAAATATCTTTGAAATTGCTAAATCGGAAATTGGCTATACTTTTCAAAGACCGCATGAATACACCACTGTTATTCTTGCTGCGGCTATAAAAGAAAGGCATATGGGTCCTGTTTTTATCCAGGGCGACCATTTTCAAATCAACGCCGCTAATTACGCGGAAGATCCTAAAAAAGAAGTCCAAGGTTTAAAAAACTTAATTGAAGAAGGGATTAGCGGCGGTTTTTATAATATTGATATTGATACTTCCACATTAGTGGACCTAAGCCGTCCAAACACGGTTGAGCAGCAAAGACCAAACTTTGAGGTGGGAGCCGACCTAACGGCTTATGTCAGACAGTTAGAGCCGAATGGAGTCACGGTATCAGTTGGCGGCGAAATTGGAGAAGTCGGAAAAGAAAATAGCAATCCAGAAGAGCTCAGAGCTTATATGGATAATTTTAATTCCACATTAAATACAATTAACCCTTCATTCAAAGGAATCAGCAAAATATCCGTGCAAACCGGCACTGAACATGGAGGAACGCCTGGCGCAGATGGCAAAGTGCAGAAACCTAAACTGGACTTTGATACTCTTAGCGAACTTTCCATCATTTCTCGAGATGAATACAAAATATCCGGCGCTGTTCAACATGGAGCTTCCACGTTACCGGCGGAAATGTTCCACCGCTTTCCAGAGTTAGAAACCGCAGAGATTCACCTGGCGACAGACTTTCAAAATATGATTTACGATACCGGCGATTTACCTGAAGAATTTAAAAGCGAGATTTATTCCCATTTACGGGAAAAGTTCGCCAAAGAGAAAAAAGAAGGCATGACCGACGAACAGTTCATCTATAAAACCCGTAAAAAAGGGTTTGGCGAATTTAAAGAAAGGTTTTGGGACCTGTCTCAGGAAATCAAAGACGCCATTGGAGAAAAGTTGGAAGCTCGAATGGATTTTTTATTCGAGAAATTAAACGTCAAAAACACAAAAGAATACGTCGATAAAACCGTAGAAATAGTTAAAATCCAACCAGACTTACAAACCGAAATTGAATGGAGCTGACTTAGTTGAACTTTCGGTTTTTCAAATCAGGCCGAACGGTATTGCGCTAATATTCTTTGCAATTGGTAACAATGTTTCTGTAAGGCAGATCACAGCTCCTTCCCCAACAGGCTTTCCTAGTTGCTCCAGTAATTTAAAATGACGCGTATCGCTTTTGTTTGGCGAAGCCGTCTTTTTAATCTCTATAGGATGAAATTTTTCATCTTGCGCAATTAAAAAATCGATTTCCTTTTTGTCCTTGTCCCGATAGTAAGAGAGAGGGGCTCGTTTACCATTGTGCCAATAGCTCTTTAATATTTCATTCAAAACAAAGGTTTCAAGAATAGCTCCGGACATGGCTCCCGCTTCCAAGGTTTTAGGACTGGACCACTCTGTAAGAAAAGCGCAAAGACCTGTGTCGAGAAAGTAAAGTTTGGGCGCTTTAATCAATCTTTTGGTGGAATTCGTAAAATAGGGTTCTAATAGGTAAACAATGCCTGAAGCCTCTAGCACGCTAAGCCATCGTTTGGCTGTTGGAACAGAAATGGATGCGTCCCGGGCCATATCAGACATGTTAAGTAATTGCCCGGTTCGCGCCGCCGCCGCTCTAAGAAACTTTAAAAATGAACTTTCATTACCTACATTCGCAAGGTGACTGACATCACGCTGTAGGTAGGTTTGAACGTACGAGCTGAAAAACAAATCGCGGTCTACAATGCCAAAGGCAGGCAACCCTTTTCTGCCATCGCCATATCCGCTTCCATCCTCTAGCCCTCCCCCAGAACCCTCACCGTCTCCCCTGCCTGATTCCGGTCCCAAATCCCACATAGCAGGGAAAGAACCATTCCAAATAATTCGATAAGCATCTAGAAGATTATGTTTTGTGGAAAACTTTAAACGTTTTTGTAAAAACTTTTGGGAGGGTAAAAATGGTTTTCCTGCAACGGCCTCTCCCTGTAATTCCTTGAGCGAATACCCAAGCAAATTGATAATTCCGACGCGCCCGGCAAGCGATTCAGATATCCCCTGCATTAATTGAAACTGTTGCGAACCAGTCAACCAATACATACCTTTCTTTTTTTCTTGATCCACAGAGATTTTTATATATGGAAGCAATTGAGGGGCGTATTGAATTTCGTCGATCAAGACAGGCGGCGTGAACCGTTGTAGAAACAAGACCGGCTCCTCTCTAGCCAAAGCCGCTAAACCTGGGTCGTCCAAGGTGACATAAGTTCGGCCCGGCTTGCTTAGATGTTGCAAAATAGTAGTTTTCCCCACCTGTCGAGGACCAACAACAAGTAACGCGGGAAATTGTCTTGATGCGGAGGCGAGAAACTTTTCTAATGTACGTTCTCTATAAGCCATATTATTCGTCCAATTTAATATTTAATATTAAATTGGACGATATTTAAATGCAAGTAAATAAAACCTATTCCCATTGAATATAAAAACGAAAGTGGAGTTGAGTTTTATTCTTTTCTCTTCTCATCAATTTCAATAAAATCAAAAAGCGTTTCGATGTCGTTGCGATGCCCAAGACCATGGTTTTTCTTGTAATCGTTTAGCCGCTTTCCATAGTCGTCATCTCTCCAACCAAGTTTTAGCAAAAACTTGTTAAACAACATGATGTCAAAGTCGTTGCGGCGAACGCCATTCTCATAACACCATTGAAGAATGTCTACATCGGTTTTACCTTCTTCTACCTGCGCCTTTACATCGTCATACCAAACTCCCAAAAACTCGCATAGAAGTCCGTCCAACCCCTTGCCCAACCGAGGAAGATAATCGCTGTCTAGTTCGCCTTTAAGGTTTAAGCGAATCTTATCTAACATACGCGGAAAATAATATTGACCTCCTTCAGTATCATAGGGACTTCTAGGGTAAATCATTAATTTTTTTTTAGTTCTTAAAATATTGAAATTAGAGCTGGCTTAAGGCGAAAAGACTGGGGATGAAATTACATCGACAGGATGGAGAAAACTTTTAACTATAAAGACGTTATATTTCTAACCTATTCTTTCTTCATCATTTATTCGTTTTGCTCGTTTGGATTTTAGTGCATTTGTAATCTTTAAGATACCCATATTTTTTCGGGTCTTTTTCTTCCTCATAGCCTCCGGTAATTTTAAAGTATTCTGGAATTTTAGTATCCTTATAGAAATAAGCGCTTTGCAATTGTGAGCACGTCAGATTTTTGGATCCTAGAAAGTTGGTTTCTAGCAGGTCGGCGTTTTTGAGATTGGCATTCTCCATATTGGCTTTCTGAAATTTAGCGTTAAATAGATTGGCTTCTGTTAAATCAGCTCCACTAAAATCGGCGCCCTGGAGTTTAGCGCTTATTAGGCTGGCCTTTTTAAGATCGGCTTCTATTAATTTTGCTCCCTGCAAATTGGCCAGGATTAGGTTGGCATCAAGAAGGGTTGTCCTGTATAGGTCGGCTTCTTGGAGATTCGCTTTATAAAAGTTAAAAGAGGAAAGTGTTTCTCCTTGATACCTTATTCCACAATAAAATTGCTGATCTGATTTCCAATCTACATTTAAGTGGGCGGGTAGTTTAGTGGTTTTTTTATCAATTTTAGCTTTTTTTATTTGTGAGCATGTCAATGTGCCAACTTGTTTCAAACTTGCTCCCGTTAAATTGGCTCTATCTAGTTTAGCTTCAAATAAGCTAGCTCCTTCAAAATTAGCCTTACTGAGGTTAGCTCCTTGAAAATTTGCACCGTCAAAATAAGCCTTACTTAAAGAGGAATTTTGAAGATTAGCGTTTGCAAGCTGGGCTTTACTAAAACGAGCTTCTTTGGCCTCAACTTTACTAAGATTGGCCTCTTTGAGATTAGCGTTTTCGAAACTAGCATGATGGAGATATGCTCCACTAAGATTGCTTTTAGTAAGATTAGCCCCACGTAAATTTGCGGATTTAAGACTGGCTCCTTTTAAAGATTTTTCACTTAGGTTTGCATCTTCAAAATTATATTGCTTAAGATTCTTTTTTTCATAATTTTCGATACATTCCTTTTTCGAATCATTATTTATTTTCAAATAAATTGGAAGCTTGGGCTTTAGATCATATTTCGCTTGTAATATTTGTTTACAATTTAGAGCTCCTACTTTTTGCAGATTTACATCATCAATTTTTGCTTCTTTGAAAAAGGCTCCTTGTAAATTGGCATTTTCAAAATTAGCTCCGATTAGATCGGCTCCTTGAAAGTTTGCATATTGGAGATTAGCGGAACTAAAACTAGCGCCCATAAGATCAGCGTCTTGGAAATTTGCATTTTGAATATTTGATAATGAAAAATTAGCAAAATCAAGTTTGGCTTTTTGAAGATCGGCATTTTGAAGATTGGTCTTTAGAAACACAGCTTTTAATGCATCAGATTCATTTAATTGCCCCCTTTGAAGGTTAGCATTATAAAATTTAGCTTCTTGAAGGCTGGCAAATCTGAGATCGACATTCTGAAGTTTTGCTTCATTTAATTCCGCAAAATTTAAGTTAGTAAACCTTAAGTCTGATTTTTTCAAATTTGCACGAAAAAGATTCGTTTTTTTTAATTCTGCTCTAAAAAGATTCGCTCCCTTGAGATTAGCATATGAAAGATCTGCTTCTTCAAGGATTACCTCTTCAAGTTTTACGTTCGTTAAATCATCTTTTAAAATTTCAATAATCCCTTTTAATTGATCCAAAACTTCAAAATAGGGTTTACATTTGGTTGTCTCCGGTCGAAATTGTTGAATTTTATTCCAAAATTGATCCGTCCAATCAAACCACCAAGGATAATTTTTGCTCTCACCATTTTTTCTTCTTTCACCTTCTACTTCATGATAATTACATCGAGAAAGTAATGAATCATATATAGACTTATAATCCCAAAATAAAGGTTTCAGGGGGGCTTCCATCCTCTGAATGCTAGGCATCTTAGCAATTGCGACATTTATTACATTAATAGGTTTCTTCTTTTTAACTTCATTTTTTTCGATATTTAATGTGTTGAAGTTCAGACCATTGGTTATTTTATTTTTCGGATCTTTTTTCTCACTAGTATCTTCATTTTCGGAGTACCTCGTAATTCCTAGCAACGGTAAAACAGCATTTGCTCGATTTTCAATTATATTTATCCGGTTCTGATAAATTTGAGAGGCTAAATAAAACGTTCCTACATAAGCACCTATAATAAATGAAACAACTAAAAATGCCCACTTACCCAAACAAGCTAAACTTGATAGAAACCATTTAAACAAATGTATTCCTGATTTCACTATAAATATAAATTTATCAAGAAATGCAGGCTTGGTCTCTTTTTGAAAGCTATTTGTCAGCTGGCGCAATTGTTGAAAAGAGACCTCAGTCACGACATGTTTATCCTGTTTGCCGATATCCATTTTTTCCTTCTAATTATTGATCTGGCATTTTCCAATCTTCTTTTGCAACCAAAAACTGCACGAACTTTTTGTAGGTCACAAGAATTGCTATCCAAATAATAAAGGTGAAAAATAAATACAAATATGTTTTCTCCATCCTAGGAATTCCTAAAGATCTTGGAATCAAGAAAAAGGGAGTCACAGCAAGGGTTCGTGAAATTCCTAAAAAGGTGAAGTGTTTTCCTAAAAACAAGGAAAACTTATGAAATCTACTGGTTATTTCGGTGAGAGAGGACGGATAAAAAACCCATTTTTCAATTCGACGAATAAAAATATAAATAAAAATAAAAGAGAAGGTGGTTACGAAAATATTCTTAATATATGGATTAATCCCACCATGGAAGGTAAATAATATATTACTTATTAGGCCGTTAATACTTGATGACAGTTCGAAGGCTATCCAAACTTTAAAAACGAAAATGAGGAACTTGAATCTATTTTCCATAAGGTGCCAACTTTGTTTAAAAAATAATTAAGACAAAGTTTATGTATGGGCTATAAGGATTTGATTTTCATCATACCACATTTTTTTGGAATTCAAAAATCATCTTTCAATGGCAAAAATTTGTTAAATAAGCGTTATATCTCTATCTTTTCCCTCCTCAATTCGAGCCATTAAGCGAACTAAATCGCCTGAAAGTATTACCAGCTGTTTCTGCTCTTCCTTTTCCGTCACCCACTGAATAACGTCCCTGCAATTTTTAATAAGTTCCTTTTCCTCCGAAAACTGCAAGCCTGATGGGAACTGTGTATTTTCCGCTACTTTTTGAATCGTTTCCCACAAACTCAGCTTTACCTCAATGTCGCCCTGAGAAATTACAAAGTCTAAAGCTCTGTGTAAATTTCCAAGCGTATCCATACTTTTTAGCGCTCCCCTACTAAAAATAGCCTGAGCAAAAACCTACTGTTATACACAAAATTTATGATATCTTAATTAATTATGAGCCATACCAAACCCAACTCACTAGTGGCCGGTTTTATCAACCGAGTGCAGAGGGATCTAATAGATCCAGATTATAATCGTAGAAGAGTCCGCGAAATTTTAGAAAAAAACGAAATCTACGATTCCTCCGAAGCAAGCGACTCATCAATTCTACACGGAGCTATTAAAATAAAAGACGACTACGAGGAATCGTTACTGCCCTGGTCCTTTAAAAAACCGCCCACAAAATAATCAATCAAAAAAACTTAACGTTCTTCTTCCCTATCGTCACGGTCAATTTGACTTAAAAGATCTTCAACAGTGTTCACTTTTTCAAAAGGAAAGCGGATAATAAAACCGTGAATATTATCTTCAAATTTTACTTTTTTACTCAATACAACCATCCGTTGGTCGAGATAATATCTATTTTCTAAGTCCTCGCCCAGAAAGAACAAATCTTCATATTTTATTGGAAGACTTAGCTCTTCAATTTCCAGCCCTACCGAAAACTTTTTATCTAAATACTCCCTCAACCAATCGACTTCCGGTTTGCATAAAAAACCGTCCACTCGTTCTTTTACCCAGTCCAAGTCATCGTCTTCCAAATAATCGTATTCATGAATCAATTCATGGTAGTGCTTTAATGGACTCGATCTCATAAAAAACCGCCAATCCACCCGAATTGGCTGCTGCCTGAAGGAAGTAGAAATAATCGAATGAGTTTTATACAAGACATCCATCGCTATGGTTCTCTATAAAATCTTTTAGGCGAGGATCAATTTCACCCCCCATACTTTTCATCCGCTCCAGGATGTTTCGTTTTTTAAAATAATCGATAACTCTTTGAGTCAAAATAGGATAGTTCAAAACCTTATGAAACCCGTCGCGAAAAATCCCAAAGTAACCTTCTACAATTCCTCTCTCCAATTCCAGATATATTTTGAATCTCCCTAATTCCGACTCAAGAATTCCAGACCGTTCGGCATATTTATAAGTATTTCGCGCTCCCTCTTCGCCAAACAACATCCACATAATCGTCTCGACTCTCAATAAGTCGGAACGCTCTATAAAATCGTAATCCAAAGCCTCGGGTTCCCTTGGCAAGTTTTTTGGAAAAAACTTTTTCTTAATCGGATCAAACTTTAGAGTTATTTCCCAGCCTATATTCATCGCGCTACTCAGAAACCTATTTCTTATTTTTTGAATAAAATTGTTCTGTCATTCTGGGAGTTAGCCATTCAAACTCCTTAGTCTGAAGATTAAATTTCTTCAAAGAACCGCAATCTTCGCACCACTTAATTTCCCATTCGTTCAAATTCGAAGTAAACCAATGAACGCGCTTACCTCCGTGATCGCATTTTTTAACTTTAGTCGCTGCCATATCAATTTTCGCCAATGCCTTTCTTGCGATCCGCGCACTCCCAGTCTTTTTCAGAGGTCCAAGTAACTTTTAAATAGTCCGGCAATATAACCGTCTGATCGAAAATCGCAGATTCAATTTGTTTACAAGTTAAATTATTAACCCTTTGAAGATTTGCGCCCGTTAAATCAGTCCCTCGCAAGCTTGCCTTACTTAAAGAAGCTTTAGTCAAATCGGCTCCTTTTAAACAAGCTCCATCCAATATCGCGCCAATCAACTCAGCTTCAGAAAGATCGGCTTCGGTCAGGTCAGCGTTTGATAAATTAGCGACGCTTAGAGCGGTTTTAACCATTTTGGCCCGCGATAAAAGAGCCCCGGACAAATTGGCTTTCCTTAAGTTAGCTTCGCTAAAGTCGCGGCCCGTTAAATCTTTTTGCGACATATTAGCTTTCATCAAATTAGCTTTACGAAAATCTTGGACCGCATCGTCCATACTTTCTTTCCTCTCAAAAAGCGGCTTCACTATCGCTGCCTATTGTAACAACCATGACAAAGAAAATATTACTGAAAAAAAGCTCTTCAGGCAAAAAATTTAATAAAAGAACCATAGACATTCTTAATCAAAGTTTTCGATTATGGCTCTTAACTGTTACAATGGTTTTATGGAAACCGAAGACTCTGAAAATATAAGCATCGAAGAACTACAAGCCATGCTCAAAGACGACCCCAACGACATATTAAGTAGAGTGTCGTTGGCCAACGCTTACTTTGAAGCAGACAGGCTTGAAGAAGCGGAAGAAGAATATAAAAAAGCGCTTGAAATAGAACCAGACGAAGAAGACGCTTTATATAACCTGGGAATATGTCTCGTAGTTGGCAAAAAATATCCAGAAGCCGCCAACTATTTTGAAAAGTTTTTAAAAATATATCCCGACGATGAGGAAGGCCTTCATAAACTGGGGGTTGTATACATGCGATTGGAGAGGTTTGAAGAGGCGCTTACCCTCTTGGAAAAAAGCGTGAAACTAACGCCAGACTCTTGCGATGTCCAGTTAAGCGTTAGTCTGGCTTACGAAGCGCTTAATAAAGGCTCTGAAGCCATTCATCATTCCAAACAAGCCGAAAGCTTAGCCGACGATATGGAAATCAAGGCGGAATTAAACGAAAGAACGCTGGAACTCTACCAAAAATTTGGCTTCGAGACTTCCTGACAAGTGACTTACTAAATTTAGAATCTATATTTGATTAAGACTTGACGAGAGCTTTGATATTTGGGATTCGATTTTTGAGTTTAAATCGGCGAGTTTAACCGTTTCGGTGGCTAAACCTGATAAAATAATGCTTCTTGGCATTGATGGGGCGGTCGCAGACTGTGGATCTTGCGCTAATACCTCACCGCCAACGGCTTTAATATGAGCCGCGCCATGGGTGCCGTCGACTCCTAATCCTGTCAAAACAACCCCCAGCGTTGACTTCCCAAAAGCTAATGCGGCTGACCTAAATAACGGGTCGGCGGAAGGTCTCACAAAATTTTCTTTTGGATCTTGATTTAGGCTAATAGTTAAAGGTTTTGGTTTGATACACAAATGCCTGTCTCCAGGCGCAACATAAACACAACCTGGATTAATTTTTTGACAATCCCTTGCCACTTCAACTTTTAATTCAGTCAAGGTTTTTATTTTTTTTGCCATATTTCTTAGCGTTTCCTCCGGCGCATGTTGAGCCACAAAATAAGCGACCTTATCCGATAAAGGATGAGAAAATAAATGTATTAACGCTTCAAACCCGCCTGTACTAGACGCAATCACAACCGCTGCAAACGGGGGAGCAACAGTTTTTTTTTGAACTTTAATTTTTGGAATCTGAGGCAAAGGTTGCGATCTTCGAGCAAGCCCCTCTTCCAAAACGATTAAAAAGTCCTTCATTCTTAAAGGCTTGGAAATATACTCGTCAGCCCCCATTTCTAAAATATTTTCTTCCGCTTGCGCAGATTTGACTGCAGTAATCATTACGATGTATGGAGGGGAAGCCAATTCTTTACGAACTCGCTTAATCAACTCAACCCCGTTCACTTTTGGCATCAACCAGTCTGTCAATAGAGCGTCATACTCTGCGCATTTTAGTTTACTTAACGCTTCTTCGCCATTAACCGCTTGATCGACAATATAACAATCTTTAATTTCGAGAATATTTCTCAATAGTTCAACGTTTCTAGGCTCGTCATCGACAACCAGGATTCTGGATTTTTCCATGGATCTATCGTTTATTTTTAAAAGTTAAACTTCGACAGAATAGCTTTGAACCAACATACACTGTAAATTATTTTTTACCGCTCAAACCTTAATATTCAATAATTATCCAACATATAATCATCATTTAACAGCTTTTTTTTGGCCTACCAACAACCAGACTAACAAAGGTAAATAGAAAGGGAAAAAGGAAGTAATCGACCGTCAGTTGGTTTCAAGCGTTTCGAGAAAGTTTGAAACGCCGCTCAGATCGTAAACGTCTATATAGACCTGCAGGCATTTTTTCAATTTTTTGCCGCCTTCGCCTATTTTTTCTATATCGGCAAGTTCTTTTGCCAATTGGGTGACATTACCTGAATCCGCCGCTTCTTTTAATGATTTCAACATAGAGTTCGGAATATCAATTTGAACAACACCTTCTTTAGAAGTCGTATCTGAAAATGTATGGGGAGCCTGAGCGATATCTTTCTCAAATTCAAACTTTGCATTCAAACGTCTTTTCAACAAATCAACTAAATCTTCTAATCGAATGGGTTTTAGAATCGCTTCATCAAAACCAATTTTTAGAAACTGGTCCACCTCATGGTTTAAAACAGAAGCGGTCATAGCGATAATTTTGAAAGATTTCTTTTTAAACTCTTTCGTAATTTTTTTAAAAGTCTTAATTTCATCTGTTATAGGAACCTTTATATCGAAGAAGACTATATCGGGCTTATAACTTTTAATTTTATCTAATAGTGAAAAGTTATCCGCCGCCATTGACGCATCCACGCCAATAGAACTTAATAGCTTTGAAAAAACGTCGCGATTATCAGGATTTCGATCGCATATCAATGCTTTTATTTTAATGTTACCGCTCAATCCTCTTATCGCAAAGGTCTCACGATTTTTTTGCAAGTTTTTTTGGCTAGCTTCCGGTAAAGGAACCGTTAAAATAAATTTTGCCCCTTTTCCTCGTTCAGATTCTACAGTCAAATCCCCCCCCAGTAATTGGGCCTGTTTCTTAGAAATTGCCAAACCCAAACCCGTTCCGGCTTTTTTAGTTCCTTCATCCGATTGTTTAAACGGTTCAAATATTTTTTTATGATCTTTTTTAGGAATGCCGGGTCCCGAATCCGCTATTTCAAAACGGAACAAATTGGGGTTTGAAACGCTAACTTTTAAGGAGACAAATCCTTCGTCGGTAAACTTAACTGCATTTCCCATCAGGTTGATCAATATTTGTCGCAGTTTGGTTTGATCGGATCGAACAAAATATTCTTGATCTAATTGATCGACAAACAACGTTAAATATTTATTTGCGCACCTGGGGGCAAAAATAATCGATAGACTTTTTAAGAGCGCATTTAGGTGAAAATCAACCGAGTTCATCTCCATCAGATTTGCCTCGATTTTAGACATATCCAAAACTTCATCAATGAGTTCTAGAAGATGGCTCCCGCTGATTGAAATTCCTTGCACGTTGTCTTTATCTTCAGGTTTTAAATATTGCTTCCTCAATAATATTTGAGAATAACCAATTACTGCGTTCAAAGGCGTTCGGATTTCATGACTCATTCTTGATAAAAATTCTGATTTAGCTTTATTTGCCGAATCAGCCTCTTCTTTTGACTTTTTTAATTCGAGATTGGTTTTTTCTAAATCTTTTGTCCGTTTCTTAACTAATTTTTCCAGTCGAATTTTATTATTCTTCAACTCCTCTTCCGCTTTTTTTCTCTCTGTAATATCAGTAGCAATTAACTGATTGCCGTTGAACGTTTTTTTATTTTTTTTAGATTTCTTATCAACTAAAGTTTCTTTCCAAATCCCTGAAGAACTGATCAGAAAATATAATTTTTCATTTTTTTTGGATAAAGCGCTTTTAGGATTCACTTGCAGCCAAACTTCCCTCGCCTTTCCTTTTCCCTTTCCTATCCTTTTGGACAACAAATCCTTTAGAATAATGTTTTCATTTTCGTCTTCGATGAAATCGCTTAGCGGTCTGCCTACTACTTGAGGTGGTTTATATCCAAGAACGCTAACAGAAGCGTTGGCAAAAGAAATTATCCCATCTGACGAAACTCTTAAAATAATATCGGAAACAGATTGAACAATTTCTTCATAATCCTGTTTAGTTTCGCGAAGCTCCTTATATCCTTTATCCAGTTTTTCTAAATCCCAACCGCTCCGCTTGGAAAGAATCTTCATAATCTCCAGCATCACTTTTGAATGCGGGGCGATATAGCGATCAAAGCAATCTTTAGTAACTCTTAATAAAGTAGAGGAAGTATACGCTCTCACGCTGGCCGAGCGCGGCTGAGAACTGATTAGTGACAGTTCGCCGATCATCTCAATAGGAGTCCGAAGCGCAATCTGCTTATTTCTGGTATAGATTTCAAGCTTGCCCTTAATGAGAACATACATATCGTCGGCAGGGCTGCCTTCTTCGAATAAAACAACATTTTTTGAAAGTTTTATAAATTGGGAATTTCTGCAAAAAGCGGTTAAATCAGACTTGGAGAGTAAGCCAAATATGGGACTTTTTTTTAGGGTATTAACCGCAGAAGCGATATCCATAGTTTTAGCGCCCTTGGAGTATGGAAATTAAGCGCATTATAGCCTAATTCGCAGGTCTTTATTCAATTCCTCTAAAATTAGAATAAAATTTAACCTTATGAAAGACTCGCAACTATGATGAAAAAATTATAACCCAGACTTTTTGGCGTCTTTATACGCTAAAAAGATAATCGCCTGTTAGGAAATAACATTCCGAAGGCATGAATGGCCTTAAACCGGGGGGGAGTGGGTTAGAATCTTTTGATAGAGCTGATGAACTTTAACCCTACAATCAACAGGGTATAAAAAAAGGCGCAAAATACTCTCCATTTCAGGTCGTCGCCTTTTACAAGCCTCCATTGCTTTGTCAAAAAAGATTCTTCTACAATTTCTTCTTCCTTTTTCATACGAAAATACTATTCGGAATGTATCTTAAATTCAACATATTTTTTTACAATCATTGTAAGAACTGTTCTACAAATTACTTCTCTCCCATTAATCTGTCATAATACCTTATTAAACAAACGTCAAACATCTTTCTACAATTGGTTTCAAATGACTGCGTAATATAATAAAATGTAAGTATGCAGTCCTACGATCTCATTAATTCATTCTTAGATAAAGTCCGCAAAAAACGCCAAGGCTTCTTCGCCATTAATGGTTTTTACTTAACGGCAACATTTCTTACTTTAATTTACCTGGTTGGAAATGGAGTTTCTTATTTTTGGGGTAATTTGCAAAACCTGATTCTCCCAATCGGCGGATTATTGGTTTTGAGTCTAGCTTATTCTTTTATCCGCTATTTCATACCCGCATTTTTTTCTAAATTTTCTCGCGAACAAGCGGCAATCTTGATTGAAAAGAAAAATCCTGGGCTTAACAACTCTTTGATTAACTCTTGCCAGCTACAAAACCGTTTAAACGAGTCGGATGCCGAACTCAAAGTATCGCTCAGCTTTATTAAAGAACTTCTCGAATCAACCAAAGAAAAAATAAAAAACCTGGACCCGGAATCAGCGCTTGATCTAAATCACGCCAAGTTTAATAGGAACTTGTTTCTCGGCTCGTTGGCAGTTGTCATTTTAGCTCTAACGCTAATTCCAGATTTCTACTCCAAAGGCTTGCAAAACTTAATAAATCCGCCACAGCGGTCAAATGCCGTTTTAATCGGATCGGAATCTACGCCTATAAAAGATAACGCATTACCGGCAATCAAAATCAAGTCTATAAAACTAAAATATAGCTATCCGGCATACACGCAGCTAAAAAGCAAAACAGTGTCTCCTTCCGACGGTTCTATCCAGGCTTTACCCGGCTCTGAGGTAATTATCGAAGCGGACTCAAACATTCCATTGACGTCTGCGGAAATAGAAGTCAATGGGCGAGACCGATTTTCTTTAAAAGTAACGGACGGAAATAAACTTCATGGCTCTTTATTGACAAGAGATTCTGGGTATTACCGCTTTCGAGCAAAAATTGGGAAAACCTCTGTCGCGCTTCCCAAGAAATATCCCATAAGAATTGACAGAGACAATCCGCCTAGAGTCGTTTTGTTTCTTGCCAATCCAAAACCGGTATACAAAACCTCGGACAAGCTTCAATTTTATTACGAAATCCGCGACGACTTTGGACTCCGCAAAGTCGAGCTTGTTTATCGAGTAAACGGCAAACCCTATAGAAAATTATTGAAAAAAATTCGTACTGAAGAAAAAGAAGTGAAAAAAAGTTATTCTTGGAGTTTAAGCGGCCCAAATTTTAACCCAGGAGACGAAGTTCAATATTTTGTGGAAGCTTTTGACAACGACAATGTCTCTGGCCCCAACGCGGGACAATCGGAAACGTACACTTTTAAAATATTCGATACTCGTAAAGAAGTGGACGACCTTATCGCGCTTCAAGATGAATTAATCGAGAATTTGGTCGTTCTGTTGGCTGATAACCTTGTCGACAACGAGTCCTTTAAAGCGCAAAATATTCCCGATCAAAATCGGATAAAAAAGTTTTTTGCTTCCAACATAGACCAATTGATAGACATCATAGATATTGCAGAACGGATAAAAGAACGCGCCGAACCCATGGAAACCTTTTCTCCAGCCTATCTCAATTTTTTCACAAACATGGTTAGAGGACTTCAAACGATTCGAAAAGCTCAAATCACGGCTCTCAATCAACTGGCAACGCAACCTCCGAGAAGCGCTGTGCCGATTGCTTTTACGTTTCCGCCGGTAACTCCATTAACGAACAAACTGATAAGAGAATTGGAAAAAGACATATTATTTCTGATTAAAATCACGAATCGGCAAAAGATGAACCAGGCCATGAACCTGGAACGTGAGCTAGAGAAGTTGACCGAATCTCTACGCGACGAATTTGAAAAAATCAAAAACCAAAAAGCTCCCATCAGCCCTTCCGAGTTGAAGAAAAAACTCGACAAAATTGAGCAAACTTTCCAACAAATGATGGAACAATTAGCTAAACAAACTCAAGGATTGCCGGACGAGTTTCTCAATCCCGAATCAGTGAAGCAACTTAATTTGGAAAATTTCCAAGCTTCTCTTGAAAAAATTAAAAGTTTGATCGAAGAAGGCGATATGCAAGCGGCAATGGACGAGCTTGAAAAAATGACCAAAGATTTGCAGAGCCTCGCCAATCAATTGGATCAATCGGAGGGGGAAATGGACGATCTAGTCGATATGGAAACTATGGAAAGGATCGATGACTCGTTGCAAAACCTTGAGCAAGTGGAAAAAAAGCAAAAAGACCTGCTGGAAGAAACAACTAACATGAATAAAGAGCTTCGAAAAGCGCAACTGGAAAAATTCGAAGACAAACTTTCAAAATTTTTCGAAGCTTTAAAAAAAGACGTAAACGCCGCCCAAGATGTGCTGAAAGAAACTAAAGAATATTTAGATCAGGATCCGGACTTAAATCGACACGCTGAACTTCTTGAAGACGAAAACCTCTTAAACTCAAAAATTCGCCAATTAAACCAAGAAACGATCGATTCTGCATTAAAACCAAACTTGTCAAACAAATTTAATCAAATTCATAAAGCGCGAGAAGAGATGGCAAACCTCATTAGAGAAAGAAACGCGCTTCGATTAGACGAGTATTATAAATTTCAAAGGTCGCTTCCAGAGATGGTCGAAAAATATAACGCCCTGGAGGAATTAACTAAACTATTAGACCTCAAGGAATTTAACGAACTCTTTAAAAACACCTATCCTTTGGCGTTTAGATGGCAACACAACCTGAGAATGGTTACCCAACCGAGCGAAGAATTAAAAGAAAAAATGAAAACGGAATTAAGCGAACTGAGGCAAATAAACGCTGAAATATCTAAAAAACTTGGCACGTTTAACAGAGAAATGAAAAAGGAATTCGAAGCGCTTATGTCGGATAAAAATAAAGAGCAACTCGACTCCATGGCCAAAAAACAAAATGAAATTCGACAAGAAGCGCGAGACTTAGCGGAAAAAATCGCTGAAATGGGACGCATCAACCCAATGGTTCCGCCTCAACTTTCTCAAAAAATGGGAGCAGCGCAGGGCTTCATGAAAACAGCCCAAAAAAGCCTGAGTAAAAAAGACCTTTCACAAAGCGTTGACTCGGAGAACCAGGCCCTGAATAGACTAGGGGAAACTCGTGAAATGCTCCAGGAAATGAAAAATCAAAAAAACCAGGGCAAGGCGAAAGGCAAATCCAGTACGCCGCGGTTTGGAGTTGGACGCGCGCCCGACTCACGGCGCGGCGGTTCCATGCGAATGAAAAGAGAAAAAGTCGACTTACCTTCAGAAGACCAATACAATGCGCCTGCCAAATTCAGGGACGATATTCTGCACGCGATGAAACGACATCGGCCCAAAAACTATGAACGACTGATATCAGAATACTACAAGGAACTTGTGAAGTGACGCTTGTAAAAGTCCTGCTGACTGCGCTCATTCTAATCGCTTCTCCCGTTTGGGCCGCTAACGATCCAAGAGCGTTCCAACAAGCGCACAAGTTGCTTGACGGTTGGAATCTGTCTAAAGCGGAACCTTTAATCGACTCTTTATCGAAAGAACATCCAGACTCTCAAGAACTCGCTATATTAAAATCCCGTTTAGATTTTTTTAAAGGAAACTACGAATCCGCCTGGAAACATATAAAACCAATCGAAACAAAAGATCCTGAAATCGAGTTTCTTCAATATCTCATCGACCAAACCAGACAAACAACAAGCGCTTTTGTATCAAAAGAATCGGAACATTTCATCTTTCGGTTTGAAGACGGATCAGATGAGATCTTAATTCATCACGCTAAAGAAGCTTTAGAAAAGTCTTATAACGTTTTAGGCAAAATTTTAAACTTTTATCCAGAACAAAAAATCATTGTCGAGTTCTACCCTTCGCGGGAACCCTTTTCTAAAGTTTCTCCATTGACATTAAAAGACATCATGACATCCGGCACAGTCGCCCTTTGCAAATACAACCGGCTGATGGCTATCTCACCCGGTTCGCTGCTAAGAGGCTACAACTGGCTGGATACTTTGAGTCATGAATATGTTCACTATTTACTAACTCAAAAAAGCGGCAATAAAGTTCCTCTATGGCTTCACGAAGGTTTGGCAAAGTTTCTTGAAACCCGCTGGCGCGACGTCAAAGAACCATTGACTCCACTCATGGAAACCGTATTGGCAAAGGGGCTTAAGGCGGACTATTTAATTGGTTTGGACCAAATGATGCCTTCGCTGGCAAAACTAAAAACTGCGGAAGACGTGCAACTTGCATACGCGGAAGTTTCTTCCATGGTCGAATACATGGTCGAAAAAAAGGGAGAGGCCGTCATCTCTTCTATTATTGAAGACTTGCGGGACGATCTTTCCATAACCCAAACTTTAAAAAAACATTTTGGACAAAGCTTAAGAAATTTCCAGAAATCGTGGAAAAAATACGCATTAAAAAAAGAATTTAAAATTATCCCAGGCATCACCGCCTTAAAATTTAGTTTCAAAAAAAATCGGAGTCAATCAGAAGAAGATAAGAAACAAGAATATGGAGCGATTCAGTCTAAGCAAGCGCGAGACTTAACTTTCCTTGGAGATATCTTAAAATCCAGAAGTTTCTTAGAAGCGGCTATCGTGGAATACCAAAAAGCAATTGAGAAAACAAAATCGCTTTCGCCCGTTCTGCACAATAAATTAGCCCAAACATTTATGTTGAGTAAAGATTACGAAAAAGCGGAGCCTATTTTAAAAGAAAACCTTAAATACTATCCCTCCTTTCACACTACTTTGGTCAATCTGGGGGAACTTCATTTCCAAAAAGACGCGAAAGAAAAATCCAGAGAGTATTTTGAAAAAGCTTTTAAAATAAATCCGTTTAACCCTTTTGTCCATTCCAGGTTGATAAGCGTTTATAAAAGCCTTGGGTTAGAAAAAGAAAAGGAACTTCAGGTAAGGTTGTTTCGTTACCTGGAATAGATTAAAATGGCGTTTTCATCTCCCCTGATTACCTTCGCTTAACGCATTAGAATTCCCGATCTTTTAATTGCGTAACCAATGCAATTAAAAACCATTTTGAGTTCTCATGCGTTTTAATTTTTTCGGGGGCATAAAAATTTATTTGGAGTCTTAAATGCAAGATATTGAATTAGCGCAGGAATTTCAAGAAGCCAAAACCAAAATCATCAAAGAAATCAGGAAAGTCATCGTTGGACAAGACGCCGTTATAGAAAATCTCTTAATCGCGCTTTTCACTAATGGCCATAGCTTAATGGTTGGGGTGCCAGGCTTGGCGAAAACGATGCTTGTTGGCTCATTGGCTCGCGTCATGGATTTCAAATTCAATCGTATTCAATTCACCCCAGACTTGATGCCTTCCGATATTACTGGAACCGATATTTTACACGACGATCAAACAACCGGACAAAGAACGTTCCGTTTCATTAAAGGACCCATTTTTGCCAATATCATTTTAGCGGACGAAATTAACCGGACTCCTCCCAAAACCCAGGCCGCCCTTTTACAGGCAATGCAGGAAAAACAAGTAACCGTCGGCAACGAGACCTATCACTTAAACCCGCCGTTCCTTGTTTTCGCAACGCAAAATCCAATCGAACACGAGGGAACCTATCCTTTGCCAGAAGCGCAACTGGACCGTTTTATGCTTCATATCAACGTTGATTATCCCAATAAAGAACAAGAAGTAAATATCGCTTTATCAACCACTTCTGGGTTTGAAGAGAATTTAGAAAAAGTCCTCGATGGCGAAAAAGTTTTAGAGTTTCAACGGTTGGTTCCCAGAGTCCCTGCCTCTGAGTTTGTAGCAAGCTATGCGGTGGACCTAGTGCAAGCAAGCCGGCCTAAAAATGGAGCGTCTCCCGATTTTGTTCACGAATGGGTGAACTGGGGCGCCGGTCCAAGAGCTTCCCAGAATTTAATTTTAGCGGCCAAAGCAAAAGCTCTTTTAAACAACAGAACCTGCATCACTACCGACGACATCAGAAGCGTAGCCAAGCAAGTATTGGAACATCGCATAATACTCAACTTTAAAGCAGAAGCGGAAAACGTAAAACCCTCCGACATCGTCGACCGCCTCATTGAAAAAGTTAAAGAGAAATAAGATAAACTTTAGATCGCATTTCTTTCCCAAAAATTTTCAATTAATATTATTGAGAAAACAATCTCCGTCACCCAGAATACTATTGCTTAAATTGACTAGAAATTAACTAGAAACATTTACTTTGAATTAGAAGCAATAATAAACCGCTACCTCTAATCAAATTATCCTTCCTAAAAAATTTCATTTCCTTCAATTTTTTTAAAAAAAATTTAAATTTAAAAACGATTAAAAAACGGCACCTTTCCGTTCTACGAAAAAGCTAGAGGAGACTTAAGTCCAAAGAAACGTTAAAGTTCTATCAAAACATGCCGTTTCGTATTTAAAATTCAATTTTCTAAAGTCCAAAAATTTAACCTAGTTTTTTCTGAAAAAATCTTATAAGCTTTTTTAACTCTCTCAAATCAATTTTTATTTTTCTACAGTTCGTTATTCTAAATTACGGCATCTAATGGTTAAAAAAATGCCGGCCTCTCATTTATTTTAGGAACTTTTGCATGAACGAACCGGGCGAATCAAATATAGAAGTAATCAAAGCGGCTGGAGGTATTGTTGAGCGTCAAACGCCCACTGGCATCGAAATAATTCTGGTCCATCGAAATCGATATGGAAGCGAATGGTGTTTACCAAAAGGCAAAGTTAATCCCCAGGAAAACTGGCAACAAGCCGCTCTAAGAGAAGTTAAAGAAGAAACCGGTTGCGATTGTTCTTTAAAAGAATTTGCGGGCACGATTTCTTACTTGGCAGACAATGACGCTCCCAAACTTGTCCTTTTTTGGAAAATGGAAACAAAGGAAATCTGTCAGTTTAAACCTACTGAAGAGGTGGATAAAGTGGAGTGGATGCCGGTATCGCAAGCTCTTTCGCGATTAAACCGTATAAGAGAAATAGAACTTATTAAGCGCACCTATCCAGGAAAAGATTCTTTAAAAAAAATCCGGAAAACAAGTATTGCCAGCCGTTTTTTTCAATCTCACCGCCAAAACAGGCTTGAGTCTGCGATTTTGGTTTTCAGAATGGAACTGAAGCGACGTGTGGCCTCAAAAACCTCCAGCGACCAGCCCCCTTCCTGGATAACGCTGGCATTTGACCTTCTGAACCAAGCTCAACTAGCTTTGCTAGATGGAAATATTGAGCAAGGGTGGAAATGTTTTTTAGGAGCCCAGCGAATGGAAATATTCGGTTTGGACGAGGGAGAAGAATTATCGGCGCGAGTGAAAGTTTTGCGTGAAGAGGCAAGCAAGCTTCAGTCGTGGAGAAAAAAAGCGTTAGAACATTTATTAGGAAACTCTGAAAGTCCCAAGGAAGTTAAAGATAAAGGGGTCGTATATGAAGCGGCTCTTATCCGAGACGAACATTACAATAACCAGGCCTACAAAGGAGCTTTAAACAGGGACCTCACGTTTTATCTGAGTATAAGCCTTGCCTTGGTACTAATTGGTATTTTCCTGGCTATTGGGAATATTGACGATTTATCGGATAAGGAACCGGTTTCCCCTTCTCGGGAACTTTTCTTAAGCGTCATGTTATTTGGCTTATTAGGCGGGGTTGTGAGCGCCATACTTAAAGCGATTGATTTGGATCAATCGTCCCGAATACCGGAAATGTTAACCAGTATATACGTCACCTTTCTGCGAATCTTTGTAGGAGGGGCTTTTGCTATCGTTATATTTATATTTTTGAAATCGCATTTCGTAAGTTTTCTCAACCCCACAGTTTCTGAAGCGGCGAAATCCTTAAATATATATTCCATTTATGTAATTTCGTTTGTATCTGGATTTACCGAGCGCTTGGCGCTAAGAGCCATCGAGACAGTCGCCGCCAAGGGGAAATAACTTTTATGTAATTTTGACGAAGCTTTATAAAAATTTTCAAAACGATATTTCAGAATACACTTATGCCTTCAGATCCTGAATGTAGCATTAATTTTAAAAGAAGATTTTCCATTCCTTTTGGAATCGCTCCCGAAACTCTTGATCTTTCAAAAATCAGCCTCTATCTAGAATCGCTTAAAGTGGGTTTGGAAAACCGGAAAAATACCTACGATAAGTTTACGCATGGTTTTCCCTCTAAGAGTAAATTTTGGGAAGTTGAAATCGCGGGCGAAGCTAAAAAGATTTTGACCCCAGATAATATTGACCCGGCAAGCTCTAATATTTCGGAACAAACCATTTCCCAAACTCAGGCTGGCACAGTTACTCAAACAACCTTTTCCTCTAAAGCTATACCGGCAGGGCTTTCTATTCAAGAAGTAGCGCTTGAGATTCAAAAAAAAATCCACTTTGATTCTGTTTCCAAAGTATTAAGCCGGCTGCCCCAACCGTTTACTGAATTGGACACTCTAAGAGCGTTTTGGAACAAAAACTCCGCATCAAGTTTTACCGACGTATTGGGTTTAAATTTGTCGGGCGTTCTGCCAAGCGGTGGATTATTTCCTCCCAATTTACCCGAATTTCTTTTAGAAACTTACTTGACTAGTTTGGAAAAAAAGACCGGAGAAGTAAACCGTTTTGTAGTTCGATCTCCCGTTTCGGGACTTGTACGATTTGAGCCTTACTATCATTTCCATTTGGAAGGCGGGACGCTTAAAACAATTTGCCAAAGCAACTCCGGCAGGCTTGTTATTCAATCTCAAAAAAACAAATTCAAATCGGATAGATCCAGAACCAAACTGTATGACGCGCAAAATTTTGTTATTGAAAATATCGATAGAAATTCCGTCGCCAACCATTTATTCCTTCTATTCGCGTTTCAGTTTTCCCATTTTGAAAACATCCTAAACGAAAATAAAACTTCAAGCGGCTCAGGCAACCCAGAATTTGAAAGATTAAAATTCGAAAGTCCAAAAAATTGGCTAAAAGAACTTAAATCATCAGTGAAAAGAGCTTTAAGAGCATGGATTATTTTTATCGGAACTTTTAACGCCGAACCCGACGATCAAATAATTTTTGATTCTATTCCCGCAGACAAGAAACAAAAAATAAGAAAAGGAACTCTGAAGGACGACGAACTGATCGAAGCTGTAAACGACATTATAAACGACGCTAATCGATTATCTAATTTTATAATTTTTTTAGAAAAATATTATATCCCAGTTTTAGCGGGCGTCTCATGGTATGAGGTTTTTGACAAACACGGACTTCATGGCCGAGGACTTGAGTTTCCTGTCCCTGTAGATAAACCGCCAAAAAATGGGTCCGACCGCGAAGCTCAAAGGGATCATGGTTTCTTAGAATCGCTTCAAAACAAAACGCTCAATTGGTTGGTTTGTTATTCTGGTTGCCCGTTAGGTTTTCCCTCAAAGGTTTTCAATCCTTCGCCTATCCCTGAAGATCAAACCGAGTTTCCCGGCAACGCTATCACTACTTTCGAATTAGAGGCCCTCCACTTGGCTAACCGAACTCCAGACATTTTCCCTTCGTTAGGGGGTTTAGATACATTGGCAGGAACGATACCAACCAGCGGCGTTCCAATTGATTTATCCATTTATGAAAGTTTAAACGTTGGGTTCAGTTGCGATTTCAGGCTAAGAAGGAGAAGTCTTTACTCCCTAGTGGATTGGTTCCAAGAATTAACCAAAGAGTTGAATACCTTTAGAAAAGAGCCAGAGATCGTTTCATTTGAAAAATATTTTGATTACGCATCCGCCGACCAGCGGCATCCTCTAGCGACATTACTAAAATATGACGACTATGTTAGAAGCAAGTTAATCAGGCATCAGATGGACGAGCATGAAGCCACTACGTTCGAATCGGACAATCTTTCCTGGTGGAAAAGCATAAGATCTCCATTTATACCCACATTCGGAGATTGGCCGGATGGCAGTGGAGACGCGCCTCAAAAACCCTTTTTGGATGATCGTACCAGAAGACCGCCACTGGTAAGCGGAGTGGCTTCTTTTGCCGACGGTCACATTTCGTCTGGCTTTGATTTTTTTGATTTAGAGTCTATGTATATAGCCCGTTCAAGGGTAAAAAACTTTCTAACCGGCGATTTTGATATTCCAATGTCGACAATCATGGCGCTGGCGGAAAGGGAAGGAATAAGACTCTTTGCCTGGCTAAACAGAATCGTCAACAGCAACCGGTGGGTTGCGTTTGACGGAGCGTTTTCATTAGCGGGCGTTAATACTAAAGATTTGGGAAGAATCTTCTGGTTAAACTGGCCTCATGGTTTAGATGTTTATAACGGTTCCTCCATTGCCGGAGCCAATTCGAAATTTGATTCGGTCATCGCTCTGTTAGTCGCGAACGATGTCATCTCCTTGGAAACTGGCGAAGAGGTCAGAAAGTATATAACCGAACGAGTAAATTCAGTCGTCCCCGCTCCAGTCTCTACTCCAGAAATTTTTAAAATAACCAGACGCTGTCATTGGGCTTTTTTGGTTTTGATGGTTGGCTATTTTCAATATATTCACAAGTTTGTAAGAAATAAAACCAACGCTCCAGGAACGCCGCAATTCGCCCATACCGAAGACGATTGGTTTATTGATCATTTTTCCCAAGATCAAGATGGATATAATGCGCTAAGCCCGGAACGGAAAAATTTCATAACCTACTACTCCCTAGTTTATATGGGGTACAACTCAAGTCCTACTGCATGGTCCAGAATGATCGAAGATGTCGAAGACACTCCCCCAGCGGACCTAGGGGGGTTAAGCCTGCGTGATTATTTAATGTTTAAATATGAACCTGACAGTTCGGGAGACGACGACAATATTACTCACGTAATTCGGTATGCGATAAGTTTAGACGCTTATTCTCGCATAGACTTCTTAGAAGACAACCTTGAGAGTTTTGAATTAGACGAAAGCAATCTAGCGGACAGAAATTGGGGAATTTAAATGGCAAATGATTCCAGTTTAATAGACAAGATTGTTTTTGAGTTAGGCTCTGCCCTGAGCTCAATTGGAGGTCTCGTTGAGACAGCCGAAAACCAAGCTTCTCTCTTAGAAAGATTGGGATATCAACCTCCAGAACCTATAGATATATTTGACGATGTCGTTGCATCTCTTGGAGACTTTAATACAAACCTGGACAAATTGCGCGTGCGGTTTGAAAGCGGTTCTTTTGAAGACCCCGAAGCCATTCTCGACACAATCTCTTTCATAGACTCTTTTGTAGAAGTTGTATCTCAACTCAACAACTTGCCTTCAAAAGTTCAAAACCAATTAAGCTCTTATTCCGACTATCTAGATAACAGCGGAATTAAGGAAAACCTCCCAATTCGACTCTTAAATTACTTGATCGTCAACCATCTCTGGGAATCTTCGCCAAAAGTATTTAGTTGGCTGGAGCTTTTAGGAATCTTCGAAACTCGATTAGTTTTGGAAAACACATACAATCCCGATTTTTATCTCCACCAAATCCATTGGGAAAGATTTATTAATATTTTGACGGACCCTAAAGAACTTTTTGTTAAAGGTTACGGCTGGGGAACGCCCGGATTTAACCCAACCTTAACCTTAAAAAATATAGAGGGGTTAATATGGAGCAGTCAATCTCAAGCCTTAAGCGCTGGACCTGACGACGAATTGGGTCCCGAGCTTTCATTAAGTTCTCCCGACGATCAAACCGCCCTAGTCTTCCAATATCCGATAATCAATGAATTTATAGAAGTGGGAGACGGTCCCGAAGATTTTGGATCGTTGGATATAGGAACTTATTTTTACCTAATTTCAAATAATGCAGATATAGGAAATAGCGGGATAGCGATCGCTCCTTATTTAATTGGAAGACTAAACCAAACATTTGAAATATTGTCTGGATGGAATATACATTTAGGCGGCGACTTGGAACTGGACGGAAATATTGGGGTTTCAATTACTCCTAACGACGGATTAAATATCTTTAAAAACCAAAGCCCAAGCGAGCCACTACCTAATGGCGATATTGAAATAAAAATCAAGCAAGACGACGCCGAAAAGAACAAGATTTTTAGTTTAGGAGGCAGAGGAGCTACCGAAATAAGCATTAATGGAGTTTCCTTTGGATTTAAACTTCACGTCGAAGAAATCGATCCCGAATTTTCTTTTCAGTTAAACCTGGATCAAGTCCTTTTCAGAATTTCAGGGTCAAATGGAGACGGCTTCCTTCAAAAAGTTCTCCCCAGTAACCCAGCGCAAGTCGATTTCAACGTTTCAACCGGCTACTCAAACAAAAGAGGCTTCTTCTTATCTGGAGCCGCCGGTTTTGAATTTACATTCAATATTAACCGCGAAGTCGGCCCATTCTTTATCGCAACAATCGATCTAGGTTTAGAAGCAAGCGGACAAGAACTTGAGTTTTTCGCGGCTATTTCGGGCGGGGCTGCTATTGGTCCTGTAGCCGCTTCCATTAGTAAAATTGGACTTAAACTAAAAATTGAATTCAACAAATCTGGAAATTTAGGAAACTCTGATCTATCTGTAGATTTCAAACCGCCGTCCGGGATGGGACTGGCGTTGGATGGAGGGGGTTTTAAAGGCGGCGGATTGCTGGAAATCGACAAGCCCAATTACTCTGGACTTCTCAACGTTTCTTTTGAACAAACGTTCGACCTTACAATCGTCGGCTTAATCACTACAGAATTCCCAGATGGACGCAATGGGTTTTCCATGGTGTTGTCCATCATGGCTAAATTTCAACCTATTCAACTGGGTTTTGGTTTTGCCTTAACCGGAATCGGCGGCTTGATTGGAATTCATCGAAGCATGTCGGAAGATGCGCTTCGTCAGGTTTTTAAAGATCGTTCTTTAGACGCTTTGCTTTTTCCTGAAAACCCTATAGCCGATGGCTTGCGAATCATCGACGCCATCCGGAATATCTTCCCTGTAAACGAAGGCAGATACACCTTTGGCCTAATGGGAGAAATTATCTGGGGCGGCGCCGTACCGCTGGTTCTGGGCAGAATAGGCGTTATCATTGAAACTCCTGGCCCGGTAGAAATCGCCATTATAGGCCAGGGAAAAATCGCCCTTCCCGATCCTTTAGCGCCTGCGATCGAAATTAACATGGATTTTATGGGATATCTCGACTTTGGCAACGAAACGTTCGCTTTAGATTCCCAAATCTACGACTCGCGAATTCTTCAATACTCATTTCAGGGCGATATGGCAATGCGCTCTTCTTGGGGAGAACAGCCCGGTTTTGTTTTTTCCGTTGGCGGATTCTTTCCTCAATACAACCCGCCGCCAGGACTCGAATTTCCACAAATGAGGAAAATTTCATTACGAGCGGGGACGAGTTCAGCTTATATCCAATTCAGTCTTTATTTTGCGATTACAACCAATACGGTTCAATTGGGAGCGTCCCTTGAATTATACGCAAAGCTTGGCCCCGTGGAGGTGGACGGTAAAGCGGGTTTTGACGCGTTAATAAAGTTCAACCCATTTAGTTTTAACGTCCAAATTTACGCCTGGGCAAAAATTAAATTCAAAGGGGCCAAAATTGCGTCTATCGATTTACGCATAAACTTAACGGGACCCAATCCGTTCCATGCAGTCGGTTACGCCAAGATCAGCCTTCTCCTTTTCTCGGTTAAAGTTAACCTGGATAAAACATTTGGATTTAAAAAGAAAGACGAACTTCCGGTCGTTTCCCCATTCGATACATTGTTCGAACAACTTCAAGATTTTCGGAATATCCACACGGAGCTTCCGACATGGACAACCTCATTTATTAAATTCAAAGAATCGGAAGATAGCAGAAAACTTTTAGACCCTCTAGGAACGTTGGTATTTGAACAAAAGGCCGTCCCGATAAATCTTTTTCTGGAAAAATTTGCCGAAACCAAACCGCCTGAAAACGAACGTTACCTAACTTTTGGCCTCGCAATTGAAAGCGAAAGCCAAACGGAAGAGCTTCCAGCAAATTGCCCTTTTGTGCCCTCCCAGTTTCGAGACTGGAGCGATACTGAAAAGCTTGCCGCTCCAGCCTTTGAAAATTTTAACTGTGGAAAACGCTGGCGTAGCTCTTTTAAAACTAAACCGAGATTCCGGGCAGATATCGGTAACTTTGAAACGATTGTCCGCGAACCTATAGCTTTAGAAGAAGAAGGCGTTGAACCATTTACAAAACTAAATCGTTTTATTAAAGGTTCCGAAGGACTGAGACGAACCTGGGGATTACAGGGCGGTAAAGAATTTTATCGCACGGGAAGAAAACCCAAAAATCACAACCATAAAAAATTCGTACACGTGGGAGAACCCCTGTTTACGGTAGCCACCTCAAACGCTAAAGACGGCGCGTTAAAACGCGGCGTGAAAAACGGCGCTCCTGCAAAAGACCTGACCTATACCGAAGCTAAAGACTGGCAAAAAACCTCTGGCGTCGACGACACACTGGTGATAAACGCCGCATTTTCCGAACCTGTCTCTGAGGAAGCCTAAAATGCCCGATGAACGTATAGTCTATCTGCCTTTTCTAAGAAGAGAGTTCCCCATTGATTTAAACGGAACAGAAGGTTCTAATTTAACGGGAACGCTTCGCCTGGAAGTTCGCGGACAAAAAGAAATCGACCCATCGGACGAAGTGGACCGGCTGCAAAATACGGAACACACCATTACTTTTTTCGGTCCCGGAGACGTAGAGGACATTAATCCTGGAGCCTTTGCGCGCAGGGAGCCGCCTCCTAATACGAAAGACTTTGAACCTAATTTATTTCCTTTTATTGAGTTTCGAGATCCGGATTTTATTTGGAGATATTCTTTGGATTCGTTCGAAACCGATAACCCCGTTCCCTGGCTGGCTTTAGTCGTATTAAGCGGCGAAGAATTGAAAGAACTGGAAACTGAACTCGCCTCCTATCCTTTTTTTAAAGATGCCGACGGCTACGAACGTTTAAAAGTTAAACGGGAACTCCTCCCGGATTTTGTTTCCGGCAACGCTTGGAACTGGACGCCCGCGCACGTTCAACTAAACGAATACCCGGAAATAATTTCAAACGACGAAGACGATCCTTCCGGGTCTCTTACTGAGGAAGAATTGGCCGAACGCGCGTTGGATTTTATCGAAAAGAATCCAGAAAAACATTTGTGCCGGTTGTTTTGCCTAAGAAAACTGCAACCGGAAAAAACCTACACCGCTTTTCTAGTTCCTTTGTATCGCTCCGCAATGGGCGCCGGTCCCGGCGATAAATCTTTTGCGTTTGAAGGAACCCCCGGCGACATATTGGAATTCCGAGTTTATGACCGATGGTCTTTTATGACCGCTGAAAAAGGAGATTTCGAATATTTAGCGAGGAAATTGAAAAGCGCCGAAGTTCCGGAAGGAACGGGAACGCGTCCAGCGGAAACTTCCATAAACTTTGACGACCCAAATCCGATTGCCCATCGTTTTTTTCTCCGCGAAGGAGCTCTTTCCGCTCCTTTCTTTAGCCAAAGCGAGGGAGAGCCCGGAGGTCGCAAGTCCTTTAAGGAGCATATCAACGAGCGGGAAAGAACTGAAGAAATCCGCCGAAAAGTCAATCTAAACGCGCAAAATCTAATCGATAACGAAATAACAGAAGTGGACGACGCCCCAGACCCCATCGTAACCATGCCTTACTATGGAAAACCATTTCAAAAAGCAAGCGCACTGTCGGACGAAAGGTCAAGCGCGGAGGATTCCTTTCCCTGGAAAGTTGAAGCGAATCTCGACCAACGCAGTCGTACCGCCGCTGGCATGGGGACAAAAACAATTCAGAACAAGCAAGAGGATTATGTGCGCGAATGCTGGAACCAAGTGGGCGATCTGCGGATGGCAAACGAAAAGTTCCGATTAGCCAAAGCGGGATTGGAATTATCGCGAGCCATCGAACAAAAACATTTTAAAGTTTTAAGCGACGAGCGATTCACCCTGCGTACCGCCGCGTTTCAATCTCATTGCGCTTTAAACGAAACGGGCGATAGCGTCTCTTTTAAGAAGTTTTTCAGAGAATCAGGGCTTTCTTCGGGCTTGATACAACCGGCTTTTTCTAAGATAGCTCATCAAGCCATTGGATTAAACCAAGTGGATTTATTTCAGCCATGGAGGCTCGCCAAAAGCCGCGCCGCAAAAAACAAAGGATTTTTTTGCGGTATTCTCAACTGGTTCAGTGAAATCGGAAAAAAAATAGCGGAATCTTTTTGCCAAAAACCAAACAGGCCGTACGACCTTGCCGAACGTTGGAAAAGGACATTCCATACCTCGCTTCCAGATCTTTTGGAACTTTTTCCATTTGTACAAATACCCAAACAAGAAATTATTCCCGTTACGCCAATTGATATTGGACAAGACTTCAGGCCCAAACTAGACGTTGCCAAAACAATTCGTAAAAAAATATTAAGCCTTATCAGGCTGAATGGGGAGAGAGATTTAGGAACCATATGGGACTCGGCGGAACAAATTGTAGAATCGCCAACCATTGACGAAAGTATGTATATCCCTCTGCGAGATCAATCTCAAGATTACATTCTTCCTGGACTTGACGGTATTGAAATGAATACCGTAACGCTGTGCGAAGAGAATCGCCGTTTTATACAAACCTATATGTTGGGTTGTAACCAGGAAATGGGAAACGAATTGGCCTTTCGAAAATTTCCCATCGATCCTCGCGGCACAATTTTTTCTTACTTCTGGAATCCTACTCAATATGATCCAGGCGTTGAAGACGATTTAGGCAAACCCGCTCCCAAAAAAGATATTAAGGATATCCATATTTGGAAAAATGAACTCGGAAACAATCACCCAAACTCGGACTCTGATGAAGCCGGCAGAGTTGTCTTAGTTATTAAAGCCGACTTGGTTAGACGGTATCCCGATACTATTTATTACGCCGTTAAAATAACCGAAAGCCACGAAGACGAATCGCGAGCTCAATACTGGACAGAAATTTATCCAAACGACGATTCAGAAACGTCTCCGGGGGGAATCGAGGAAGAAAACCACGAAGAAATTTTCCCAACCTTTCGAGGACAAATTGGGCCAGACGTTTTGGCTGTCGGATTCCCTTTTACCGTCGATGATTTAAAGAATCCAAACTCTCAATATTATTTTGTACTGCAACAGAACCGGGAACGATCTATGTACGGCTTGGACCTTGCAACCGCTCCCGCTCCTGGAGAAACGCTTAACGAAGGTTTTACGTGGAATAACGTCAACCTAAACGATTCCGGATACATAAACGATTGGAGCGGAATTTCACCCCAACCGGAAAATGCGTCGGATATCGCCCACGCAACTTATCAAAAACCAATTCAAATGGTTATTCACGCATCGCAATTAGTGGATTTGAACTCATGAGCAGAGAAACGCTGAATACGAAACTGAACCAAACCGTTACATTATTTCCTTTACGCTTGGAAATCAAAGAAGTTTCGGGCCGCAAAACTTTAGCGAAACAATCATTCGATAGAAATATAGATCCTCGTTCAGGCGAGATAAGTTGGGAATCGAAGATCGAATACGAAGATGTTGTTTTTAACCAAAAAGAATTTTGGATACGCTGGTACCCAGATCACATAGAAGGGCTGGTTCCGGCAAAAAAAATCACCCCTATAGAGGAAGACACATTTAAAAAGGTTTTAACCACTTTTGAGAAACAAGAACAAATCTTAGATAGCGCAGATCCCCCGTCGATTAAGGAAACCAACGAACAATTCATTACAGATCACGCAAGCGGCAATAAAGATTTTGCCGACCGTATGCTAAAAATTTTTAATGGGTTTAGACCGGGTAAACTTCCCGAAGAACTTCACAAAGCCTGCAAAGAATATAATCAACAAGCGTTGTCTAATATTCTTTTAAGCTACGATAAAAATCCCGAAAATGTCGGCGTTCGTTTAGGTTGGGGAATCTACGACTTAGAACATCCTGGACTTAATAAAGTCTGGCGGGAGTTTGTCGAGGAAGTAGGAGTTGTTCGCGCGCGCTATATAGCCTCACATTACGAAAATCGAAGTTATTCCACAGACGATGTGGAAACCGAAGATCCTCTAAAAACCATTCTCAATCAAGGCGTAAAAATTACCATGCTCCCGCCCTGGTTGAGACTGTCCACGCTTCACAAAACCAGCGACGACGATTATGAAATTAAAGATCTGGCAAAAATTGCGATTCCAGAACACGACCAGTTATTTATATCGAAAGAAGACATTCCGCAAGCGCGTTGGATGACCGATTTCCCCGAAGCTCTAAAAAAAGGTATGGGAACAATAATATCCGATCCGGTATTAGTCAAACAGATTGAAGACGCCGATTGGCTTATTGCTCTTGGAGTCGACGAAACCGGAAGAGAGAAAGGCTTAACCGGATTCGAAAAAATATTAAGAGGGCTTCGCAGTATGGGCGAGGTGACTATTGTGCCTCAAGATTCTCCAACTAATAACACGGATGCGGCAAATAGTCCATTTTCAGCCCTGGAAACCGACTTCGATTCTTATTTTCGAAAAACCCGTATGAAAATCGACTATGTTCCCAACGACCAAGGCTACCATTTAGCTCCGGAGTTTTTCGAAAGCTTTAACCATCGAATGGACAGAGGGGTTATAGATACCCAACTCTTAAGCGCGGCTTTAAGAATCGACCCCCATGTTTTGAGCGAAATTCCTTATGCCGGACTGAAAGAACAAACAGAAGCGGGAGCTATGGCGCAATTGTTGTGGAGCTGCGGTCTCGGCGAATTAAAAGACTATTGGAGCCGCGAATTTGAAATCGATAAAGATCATTATTTCTGGGTCGAGCTTGAAAAGTTTTTTGTCAATTACGTGCGGGCGGCGGGACCGCTCCCCGTTTTAAAAATTGGGGACAATCCGTATGGAATTCTACCGGTCACATTAATGGAAGAGTGGCCTACATTTCCAGCCGTTGGCGGGGTTCCCGAAGGAACAAAGGATTGGGACAAAGTTGTAAACCTCCTTGCGCTCTTTACGCAATTGTTAAAAGACGATTTCAAGTTTTTGTCGGAAAAAGCTCCAACCCTTAATAGAGGCGATTTACCGGATAAATACAATCGGCTTTTAGAAGTATTAAGACGGGAACGCGTATCCAGACGGGTCTATGCGAAGGGATATGCTACGCACCCTCAGTTAACAAGCGACTCCCATTACGTCGTTTGTCCGTTAGTAAAAGATTTACCGGAAGACGGCGTCGAAGACGATCAAAAGTCGGGATTGGAATATCTTGAATACATCGCTAATTGGAACCGGGACGAAGACGGAGACCTGGATACCGACAAATTGAAAGACAAAATAGCCCTGCTGGACGGCGTAATATCCGAAAAACAATATAGCCGGTTTTCCTTATTGCATCGAATTATCGCTTATTATGTTGACTTCCTGGATTCATCAGAAGAAGAGATTATTCAAAGAATTGAATCGATTCAACCGTTCGCTAAAGCTCTAGTCAAACTTCATCCAGATCGATTAGAGATTTTAATGACCGAAGTTTTGGACCTTTTAAGCTACCGGCTAGACGCTTGGATAACGGCTTTAACGACTTTAAAATTAAATCAATGCAATCCCGATAACCTCTTCCCTACTCCGGGAGTTTACGGCTGGATCGAAAAACCAGGTCAAAAATCTTCCGGCGATCCCTCATCAGAATATATTCAAGCCCCATCAATGCTTCAAGCTGCGGGAGCCGCTATTGTCGCAAACGCTTCGAAAAATAGCGCAAGCCACGATGAAGAAAGCCCTTTCCATCTAAATCTGAGTTCCGAACAAGTCCGAAAGGGATTGTGGTATCTACAAAGTTTACGGCAAGGCCATTTATCCGGAGAAGTATTGGGCTATAGACTAGAACGAATGATTCAAGAAGAGGCTAAGCGACTACGGGAAGAAGATCCATCTTTAGCGACTGCCAATGGAATCCAAGAAGTTGATATTTACTTATTGAGAGACAAATACCGATTGCGCCGAAATCGGGACGGCATTGGCGACGACGGAGAGGAACCGGCAACTCCCGCTGTTGTGGACGGAGCGGCCTTTCTTGACGCTGCCGAAAGCGATCGGTTCGAGGGATTGGAGTCTACGGTAGCTTACGACCCTGCGATTAAATCTGGCAATTACGAATCGATTGTTACTCGTTTAAAACAATATCGAGACGCCGGGTCGGACATCGCCGTTTATGAAATGATGATGAATTATATGGTAGGTAAAGTCCCTGCCGCGACGGCCTGGATGGATTTTTTGGACGGCGATTGCTTACCGCCGGAAGTTTTATTCGTACAAACCCAACGTACCGGAAAACCCCAAGCTTCTAAAATAATTCTCTCATTGCCAGCGTCAAATCCCTTACCAACCGAAGGCGATCCCATTTTAAAAATTGCCGATCCAATTCTGTTTGATTTTGCAAATCAACTGACGCCGGATTGGGAAGGCGAAAAAGCGCTTCTCCGTTTTAAAAGAAAAGATAAAGAGGAAACGATTGAAATAAACTTCCGGCTTCAAGACGATTTGCAAATGGAACCTTTGGATTTAGTTTTAGGTGGAGAACAAGAGCTCGTTCAACGCGTACGTTATTTTATCCTCGATTACTGGAAACGAAACGAAATCGAGGAACTTGGCGACTTTCCGCTATTTGGCGAAACGGACGAATTATTAAATGAAATCGAAATTGAGTGGACATCGCCTGCCGGCAACAAACTTGAGTTTCCAGAAACTTATCCAGGCGAATACTTAAACCAAGCCAAAACATTGCTAAAGGTTTTGCAAAAAAACCGAACCCAGGAAAAACCCAAGTCGCCCGACCCTTCGACGGCAACTTTAGAAAAAGGGCAATCTTACGATAAGCCGCTGACGTATGATCTGACTCAAGAACCTTATTTGTCTTCTATTACGGACTTCGATCCAGAAAAAATCGATTGGCCTGGGATATATGACGTTTTACATGAAAGGCAAGAGATTTTGTCGCAAAAAATTTCCGATCTGATTGGAGAGGACGCCTCCGGAGGAGAACTTGGAAATCTTCTTGCGCTAGCCGACGCCGATTTAGTTCTCGCATTTTCTAATCCTTATACGCCAGACAGCTTGAGTCTAACTTTGAACGCCTTTGGATTTCCGCGTAATTTATCGGTTATGCCCGCTCCCTCTCACGATGGCGCCGACGACGCTCCCGCCTTTGCGGAATTAATTAGAACTCGCCTGAAAGAAACTATTCAAACGCTGGCTAAGCGTCAAGAGTCCCTTTTAAAAATAAAGGACAAACAATCAAAACCGGAAATTGACTTAAGAGAAAAGATTAATTTAGCCGTCCGCTTTCTAGGGATCGCCATAGACAAACCTGGATTCCCCTTGGTATTGCCAATAAAGCATAAAGACGCGGAAGGATGGAGACTAAACTTCGGAAATCCTATTTCCGATATCACTTCCAGTTCAAGTCAATATCCTTTGGAATTATACGAAACCATAAAACCAAACGTAAAAGACGCAAACAAACTATTTTTCAAACGAAACAAGTTTGAATTGTACTTACGATCAATTCCCGACGAAAACCTGGACGAGCTTTATTACTCTTCTCAACCTTCAATCGACGGAGAGTCTTGGATCGCGTTACTGCCAATCGACCAATTTGACGAAGGCATTCCAAGCAAAATAGAAACTACAGGCGTTTCCCTGTATTTTCCTACTTCAAAAACGCAAGCGCCAAACGCTATTTTGATCGCCGTGCCTCCCAAAATCACCGCAGACGGCAACTGGGAAATTTCCAAGCTAAACCAAATTCTAAAAACGACAATAGATTTAATGAAAATACGGATGACAACCGCCGAAGACGTTTATGGCGACAATAATTTAGGACGGTATTTCCCTTTCTGGTTATTTAGGACAAAACCGGAACTAATACCTGCGGCCACTCGAACGCTTGCCGATACATTTAGCGAACATTTGTACCACTACATCCTTGCCGACTCCAGCGAGATTCACCCATCGGAAAGGGAAGAACCGGAGGTGATGGCGCAACGCAAGCTTCCTCCTAAGTTGGGAGAAAACCTATGAGACAGTTTACATGGATGAATGGGCGGCTAGAGCCTGCAAACAAAGTTTACTCCGTAGCGGAAGGAGTCGAAGCCAGGATTAAGGACCCGCTCTGGATGCTAGGACGGCAATGGCAAACCGAAGAGTTTATGGCCGGGGGCGAAGGTCAAGTTGCATTGACAGACGTGGAATACAAAACCGAACCGGTCGATAAAACGGTTGTGGGAGCTTCCGAACCTTTGGATTCCTCCTTCCAACCTTTTGATTTGAGCGTTCCTCTGGAAACCCTGGTGGAAAAAGAAAACGACGAACGAAACGCGCCTGGTTGGGACCCCAAGCGGTTGGAATACAACTTTTGGATGAAAAGCGACAGCTCAAAATTTAAAGGCGAGGAATATAACGGAAATAGATTGGATTGGTACGCGTTGGATATTTCCGAAACGAAACCCCTTGACGGCGACGCTTTTAGAGAAATTCTAAAACCAGATACCGTTCGATTTAGCGGAATGCCGTCCGCCCGCTGGTGGGAATTTGAAGACCAAAAAGTAAATCTCGGCCAGGTTCAACGACCGCATTTAAATTTTCTAACAATGCTCCTTATCGAGTTCGGGCTGGTCTATTCACAAGATTGGTATTTAATCCCAATCGAGCATCCAGTGGGATACCTCCGGCAAATGGAATCCATTAAAACAATCGACACCTTTGGCTTTACGACTTCCGCTAATCCGATAACCGATGTGAGCGCGTCAAACGAATCTTCAGAATTTTTTGTCTTAACCGCGAGTTCCGACAGCGTTGGAGATAATATTAATCGTTTATTCTATATGCCCAACAACTTGTGGAAAGGAATGGAAGGAGATCCGTTTGAACAAACCAGCTTTATAAGAGACGAAGCGGCAAACTTATTTTGGGCCGTTGAACATCTGATTGAAAAAGACGGCGCCATAATAAACCGACATGACGCGGTTCAAGAATCGGGAATCGACAACGTCGGGTTTAACGGAAAAAAGAAACCCGAATATTACTACGACAAAGAAACGAAAGAATTAATTGAACGTCCCGAAGATTTTGAAACGGGAGTAAAAGGTCAAACAACCGAAGGTCCGGTTGCCCGCTATCAGGAAAATCATATTCCACCTCGTTTTTGGGTTCCTTACTTACAACAATACCGAAATAAAGAAGTCGTCCTTCGACGCGCCACAACCTATCCAGGCGAGGCTCAATATCTTGGCAAACTGGTTGAAGAGTCTAAAATAATCTTCGAAGAAGAAGTGACGCGGGTGGGAGTGGTTGTGAGTCGCACAAATCAACTTGCGCGCGATATGAGAGGCGACCGAGTCGCATGGAAAGGTCGTAAAAAACGCCCCGACCGCCCCCGCAGTTCCAGCGGCCTTGCTTTCGACCAATTGATTGAAGAATAAGAAAACCGACAATTATAATAATAGCTTCCTCAAATTAAACGGAAAGCGTAAAACCCTCCGACATCATCGTCCCCTCATCGAAACCGTTAAGGAGAAATAATCTATAATAGGTCGAGTTTATCTACGGCTGGATTTTTTATAGAAATCGATAAAAACTCCAAATCCCTTTTGATAGTTTCTCTTAAAAACTGGAAATGTCTGATCAATTTGATGGGACTCGTTTGGCGGGATATTCGACAAAACTTCGCCAGGTATTTTGTCTACGGGCGAGTTATTTTGATCTGCAATAACAAATTCGGCGGTGCCGCTTAGCTTTTCCTGACATTTGTTTTTAATTTTTCCGCGAAACCGGATCATATAATAAGAAGTTCTTTCTTCGACTATTTTATGATCTACTTTTGAAAATTTGACGCAAGAGCTTGAAAGACCTAGATTGATCCCCCCTCCCATCGCCTCTATCGCGCTTAACGCGAAAACAAAAACCAATAAACCGCCAATACTTTTTTGCATTGGGTCATTATAAAAGCAACCAGGAAACTTTCAAGACCCAATAATTTTTTAGCCCAATTCTAACTTTGCCAAGGGAATACATCCCGAATAACCAAAAAAAGCATTCACATTTTTAAAATTTTAATTTACAATAATTAGATAGAGAAATAAGTCGCTTTGAAAAACGTTGTAAATACGGAATAAAAGCTTATGGCTGAGATAGGTTCAATATCTTCGAGTTCCCCTGCGCAAGCCTTCCAAAGACCGAATAACACAGGTAGCGGGGACCAAGGACAAAATGGCGGCTCAACTGGCGCCGCTGAAGATAGAGTCCAGCTAAGCTCTGACGCTAGAGCGCAATCGGTGCAAGCTACAGCCCAAGAAGCGGCTGCTAATGGGTCTTCCCCTACTGTAGACCAGCGTATCGAAGCCAACGCCGACCCAGCGAGAGAATCCATTCAAAATCAAGAGATCACGTCTGACGCTACTGATTTTCAAGAAGCAAATACTGAAAACACTTCCGCTCCCCCCGAACAAGATATAAATACAGTGTCAAGAGAACAAGCGGAACAAGATACTGCAAATGGAGCTCTTAGTTCAGCCGAAACCAGCGTTCAGCAAAGAGGCCAAAACGTTAACCAGCTTGCTTAGTTCCATTAGTTCCACTCCACCCTTCTTGTATTCTTTACCTTTCGCCTTTAGTTCCTATAATGTTTAGCAATTGCTCTACGCTTGAAATATTATCCAATGGGAAAGAAATAATATAACCAAAAATATGGTAGGCAAACTCAACATCGGTGACGGGGTTCAGGCGCACTGGAATCAATTCTAAATCCTCAAATTCAGCCAATTCCTCAAGCGCCGCTTCAGACAATTCTTCATTTTCGCAATATTCTTCAGCGACCAAAGAAAAGCCATGGCGCTCTTTCAAATATCCCCTCAGCCAATTGGTTTCTTCCTCTGTAAGCAACCCCATCTTGCGTCCGGGGTAAAAAGCGTAGCTTCTCCAGTCAACACGAACAGGCTCTTTTCTCTTTGTTGGGATAATAGAATAGGCTTTAAATAATTTTTGGGCCATTGGCTAAAACCAAAAATTTCTTTACGATTATTCCCATTAAAAAGCAGAGAAAACTTTATTATTTAGCGTTCACAATTAATCGCTTTGGATCGCAAACCCTAATACCTCGGCCAGATCGTTATATCCTTCTATTTTGGCGTATTTCGCAATTTTAGTCCATTCCTCATTGTCGTCAATAGCTTCCGCTGTTAGAGAATCGCTGTCCAATTTCTTTCTATAATTAGTTAACAGCCTTGCCACTTCATGACGAAATGTATTGGTTTCCAACAGCGTATCGTACTTTTTCCAAAACTCGACTATGGGGTCGCCTTCTCCATACCTTTGGTTAAAATAACCCGCAAAATCTTTTACCGATATCATACCGACGATGTCGTCTCCATTGCGCACCGGTAGATGACGTATATTATTTTTGTACATGCAAATTAAGGCTTCCGACATCGTTTGTTCAGGCGCCATGGTAATCAAACTATCAGACATAACTTCACCAATCGCCGTAGTTCTTGGATCCAAATCCTTCGCTAAAACTTTCCTAATCAAGTCGTAAGCGGTCACAATCCCTGTATACTTTTTATCTTTCCGAATCAACAGGGAGTGTACCTTTTCATCCGACATTATTTTTGCGGCTTCGGTTGCCGTAACTTCAGCATTTGTAGTGACAATTCTATCTGACATGTAGTGTCTAATCTCATGCATTTATGAAATCGTCCTTTAGCGCTAAATTGCGTAATTTTAAGCTATTATAGTCATTTTAAACACTTTTTGGGCATTTCACCCCATCAAAATACATTATTTAGACAAAACCTTTTGAAATCAAGAAATGTGACGATATTGAAACAATTTGCTCCGGGTTCTAGAAATTTACCAAAATTAGCAATTTAAAAATTTAACAAAAGTCAAAAGGCTCTTCTATATAATTAAGGATTTCTTTCTTTAAATTTCCAATTTTTTATAAACCATTTAATATTAAATAGTTATACCAAGTTTTGTATTAAGTCTCCTTCCTCTTATATGAATTCTATTTTTCCAAACCCAGCTTTCAATTTTATGAAAGGATCTTCTGTTTAAAGCTTCTTAAGTTTAACCGTAAAACCCAATAAAATATAAATTTTGACAGCCTATTTGGTTTGGGCTATTATTGCCAACTTTACGGGATGAGCATTGACAAACGGGTCAAGGTGAAGTATTATCTCCCGTCTATTTTTCATAATTTTTAGAGGTTTTAAGGTTCCTATTTAAACGTTGATTTTTAAGATTTTTTTACTATCAACGGTCCAAATTTTAAAATTTGCCCCGCAGAATAATTATCGGAACCTTTAGTCAAAATAACCGCTAAGTTTTTGGAGGAATGCATGTTATCTGAATATACAGGGATGGTGATAATGATGTTTTTTGCCCTGAGCATCTCTGTTGGAATGGTAGTAGCTACCTCCTTGTTAGGTCCTAAGAAGAAATTCGCCGAAAAAATGGAACCATTTGAATGTGGCGAAACCCAAATTGTTTCTCCAAGACAACGCTTTTCGGTAAAGTTTTACTTAGTCGCTGTCCTTTTCATCTTATTTGACATTGAAGCTGTTTTTCTATTTCCCTGGGCCATTTTATATAAAAAATTAGGCCTTTTTGGTCTTGTTGAAATGATGGCTTTCATATTTATTCTTGGATTAGGCCTCTTTTATGTTTGGAAACGGGGCGGCTTGCAATGGGAATAATCTAACCGCTATTTAAATTATCTAATACCTTAGAATGTTAGGTTCGTATGGGAACGGAAACAAATATAATCGACAAAATTAAAGACAAGTTTGGCGACAAAACGCTGGAAAGCCATAATTATCGCGGCGATCAAACTGTCACCGTAAAAAAAGAAAGCGTTCACGAAGTCGCAAAGTTTTTAAGAGACGATTCCGAGCTGTCTTTTAATTTTTTAATGGATATCACCGCCGTTGATTATATGGAAAAAAAGGCGAATCGGTTTGAGGTCGTTTACCATTTCTATTCATTAAAGAATAATAACCGAGTTAGGGTTAAAGTTCCCGTCGATGAAGACAATTGCGAAGTTGACACTATTACCGACCTCTGGAAAACCGCCGACTGGTTTGAAAGAGAAGTTTGGGATATGTATGGAATTAAGTTTAAGGGGCACCCAAATATGAAAAGGATTCTTTTGTATGAAGAGTTCAAAGGACACCCTCTTAGAAAAGATTACCCAATCAATAAGCGTCAGCCTTTAATTGGCCCATTAAACTAAGCGAAATTTCTATGATATTGGATTTTTTCATTACCTTATTAAAAGTTCTTTTTATTTTAGGCGTCACCGTCGGTTTTTTCGCTCCCATCTTGACCTGGGTAGAGCGAAAACAAAGCGCCATCATGCAAGACCGGATTGGAGCTAACCGGGCCGATATTTTAGGTTTCCGAGCTTTGGGTTTGTTCCATATTATGGCCGACGGTTTAAAGATGTTTACAAAAGAAGACTTCATCCCGAGAGGCGCAAATCCAGTACTACATACATTAAGTCCTATAGTCGCCTTAATACCGGCAATTATTACTTTTGCGGTTGTTCCTTTTGGCGGGGTTTACGAACTTTTTGGTAAAGAGATCAATCTGGTGATTGCAGATTTGGACGTTGGGTTGCTCTTTATATTCGCAATTGCCTCAATCGCCACTTACGGATACGTAATTGCTGGATGGAGTTCCAATAATAACTGGTCTCTTTTAGGTTCCATGAGAACCACCGCTCAAATGATTTCCTACGAAGTAACAATGGGATTAACCATTATCGGCGTTTTAATGGTTTATGAGTCCATGAAGTTAACGGAAATCGGAGCGGCGCAAGAAAGCTTTTTGAACTGGGGGGTATTTTTACAACCTCTTGGTTTTATTATGTTTCTAACCGCTTCAATAGCTGAAAACAAGCGGATTCCTTTTGACAATCCAGAAGCTGAATCTGAATTAGTTGCGGGTTACTTCACAGAGTATAGCGGTCTTAAATTCGGTATGTTTTTCATGGCCGAGTTCATTGAAATGGTAACGATCAGCGCCATCGTAACAATCTTATTTTTTGGCGCATGGCATATTCCTTTCGTAGGAACCGCTACACTACTGTCCATTTTCGATTTCTTGGGAACCACCGGATCGAACCTGATTGTAATGCTAATTCATGTTGGTGTATTTTTCGCTAAAGTCGTTTTCTTTTTATGGGTTCAAATGACCATTCGGTGGACGCTGCCAAGGTTCCGATACGATCAAATTATGGATCTTGGTTGGAAAATTTTGTTGCCATTATCTTTGGCAAACATAATGGTCACGGGACTGATACTAATTTAGTGTCGCCGTTAAACTTTAAGGGCTGATTATGGCATATTACGTAAATCGGAACGTAAAACTAACTTTTTGGGAAAAAATTTATATCCCTGAAATTATAAGAGGGATGATAATTACTTCCCGTCATTTCTTTGGCAATCTGCTAGGTTTTATTCCATTTTTAATAGGAAAGAAAAAAGAACGGAAAATTTTTACCGTTTATTATCCTGAAGAAATGGTCGAGTACCCAATTGCCTACCGAGGCCGCCCAGTTCTAGCCGTAAATGAAAAGGGAAATTTTAATTGCGTCGCTTGCGGTTTATGCGAAGCGGCTTGCCCCGCTTATTGCATTGACATTACTCCCGGCTGCAACAGCGGCAAACAAAATGAAATCGAGCGTTATCCTGAAAAATTCTCAATCGATTACGCAATTTGTATCTTCTGCGGCAACTGCGAAGAAGCGTGTCCGGAAGAAGCGATCTTCATGAGCAACGATTGCGAAATTTCCATGCTTGACCGCAGAAAAATGAAATACAACAAAGAGCAATTAGCTACTCCAGTGGCTGACCTCAAAGACAGGATTGAGTTTGTTCGAAGTCTCACGGCTAAATGGAATTACAGGAATTAAGATTAGGTTAATAGCGGACCCACTATGGAACAATTTATTTTTTATCCCCTTTCCCTTATGTGCATTGTTTTTGCCATTGGGGTAATCGTCAACACAAGTCCTATCAGTTCGGCAATTTCACTCATTGGAATGATGCTCGGTTTGGCGGGACTGTTTGTTTTGCTAAACGCTCACTTGATGGCGATTTTACAAGTTCTGGTTTACGCAGGCGCGATCATGGTTTTATTCATGTTCGTCATCATGCTGTTAAACCTGAAAGGGGACGACGAAGAATGGAAGTCCCGCGGCAAAAATATCCTATTAGCCAGTTTATCCGGCATATTTGTAGCGACCCTGTTATTTAAAATAATTTTCGACGGGTTTGACAGCTCGGTGGGAAAACCAGCGGCGCTTTCTGAAACGTTTGGAACGACTGCCGCCGTTGGCGAGCTATTATTCACAGACTTTGTATTGCCTTTCGAGGTAGCTTCCATATTGCTCCTGGTGGCAATGGTAGGCGCGGTTGTATTGGCCAAAACGAAACTAAACTCATAGAATCCAATGGTTCCTCTTTCACATTATTTAATTGTTAGCTCCATTTTGTTTTTTATCGGCGTACTTGGCGTTCTGCTCAGAAGAAACGTTATCGTCGTTTTCATGTCCGTTGAAATCATGTTGAACGCGGTTAACCTCAGCTTAATTGGGTTTGACCGGTATTTGAATCAACACGACGGTCAGGTTTTTAGCTTCATGGTCATGGCTGTCGCGGCGGCGGAAGTTTCGGTAGGATTAGCGATCATCATATCCATTTTCCGTAAAAAGCCGACAATCAATCTCGACGAATTCAATTTGATGAAATGGTAAGGATATAAAATGCTCAGTTTGACATGGCTGGTCCCAACTTTTCCGCTCGTTGGTTCAATAATCAACGGTTTCTGGGGACTAAAAATCGGCAAAGATAACGTAGGTAAAGTGGCCTGCGGTTCGGTAATACTTTCGTTTATTACGACTCTTCTGGTTTTAATCGGGTTAATTATGTTGCCCGCAGAAGATAGAATTTACGAACAAGTGATGTTCGATTGGATCGTCGCCGGGGACTTTGCCGTTCAATGGGCTTACCAGGTAGATCCTCTTTCCATGGTCATGATGCTGGTGATTACGGGCGTTGGCTCTTTAATCCACATCTTTTCCATTGGCTATATGAAGGAAGAGTATAGCTACTACCGCTATTTCGCCTACTTGAACTTGTTCATGTTCGCCATGCTCATTCTAGTCATGGGGAATAACTTCCTGTTGATGTTTATCGGATGGGAAGGCGTAGGTTGTTGCTCTTATTTCCTTATCGGTTACTATTTCGACAAACAATCCGCATGCGACGCGGCGACTAAAGCTTTCGTCGTTAACCGCGTGGGCGACTTCGCTTTCCTGCTTGCGGTGATGTTCATCTTCTATATTTTTGGGACCATCGACTACACCGAGGTCTTTGCGGCGGCCCCGCATAAACTTATTTACGACAGCGAAACCGTTATCGTCATAACAGGTTTCTTGTTTTTGGGAGCGACTGGAAAGTCGGCTCAAATTCCGCTTTATACCTGGTTGCCAGACGCAATGGAAGGCCCTACCCCCGTTAGCGCGCTCATCCATGCCGCTACCATGGTAACTGCTGGGGTTTACTTGGTTGTTCGCTGCAACATCTTATTCATGATGGCTCCGATGACCATGTGGGCGGTGGCGTTTGTTGGAGGAGGCACCGCGTTATTTGCAGCCACTATTGGCATGACGCAATGGGATATTAAAAGGGTTCTTGCATATTCAACGGTAAGTCAAATTGGTTACATGTTCTTAGGTTGCGGCGTTGGCGCATTCACCGCCGCTATTTTCCACTTAGTGACTCACGCTTTCTTTAAAGCGTGTTTGTTCTTGGGTTCCGGCAGCGTCATTCACGGAATGCACCACGAACAAGATATTCGCAAGATGGGCGGGCTGAAAAAACATTTTCCAACAACCTATATGACGTTTCTGATTTCTACCCTGGCCATTGCCGGAATATTCCCGCTTTCAGGTTTCTTCAGTAAAGATGAAATTTTGTTCCATTCTTTAATAGATGGCAATATTTTCCTTTGGGGAATGGGCATAACCGGCGCGTTGTTAACCGCTTTTTATATGTTTAGGCTGGTCTTCATAACGTTTCATGGCGAATCAAGAGTCGATCCACACGTGCATCCCCATGAGTCGCCAGACGTTATGACAAAACCTTTAATGGTATTGGCCGGACTTGCGGCTTTCGGTGGATTACTTGGAATCCCGTTAATTCACGGCTGGCATGTGTTGCATAATTGGCTTGAGCCGGTTTTACATATCGATTGGGAACTGATCGTAGCGAACTCGACCCGCATGATGCAGGAACACGGACATCATCCGCATTTATCGCATTTGCTTCACGGCGAAGAACATCACGATGCCGGAATGGAAATTGGTCTCATGGTTTTATCGGTTGGCGTGGCGATTTCGGGAATCGTAGGCGCGTACCTTTGCTACATCAAATACCCAAGTTTGCCAGACAAGTTAACCGAAGGTCAATGGGGTTACGAGTTAGTTAAAAATAAATACATGGTCGACGAAATCTACGACGAAACTTTTGTTAAACCCACCGTCGAGGGGTCCAAACTGCTTTGGAAAGAGGCGGACGCAAAAGGTATCGACGGCACGGTTAACGGCGTCGCTCAAATCGTTGGTTGGTTTAGTAAACAAGCCAGGCAGTTTCAATCAGGTTATGTAAGAAATTACGCATTATCCATAATAATAGGTTTCACGATATTACTACTGGTCGTATTTTAGTGTCCGACAATCTTAAGTTGAGAATTTAATTGTCGCTATTTTATTCTCGGCTTTTTTTATTTGCGCTTTTGAAGTTAGCGATTTGCTGAAGTTTTTATAGAGTTAACGCGATCATCATAAGTCTTAATTAGAGTTGCTATGTTTTTAACGTTCGTTACATTTTTACCGCTGTTAGGCGCTATCGCCATCGCCTTCTTGCCGAAAGAAGACGAAAACCTGATTAAGCAAACTGCGTTGGCTATCGCGGTCGGCGACTTCTTGCTTTCTTTGGCGTTCTATTTCAATTTCGACGTAACCAACCCTGGAATGCAGTATGAGTTTTCCACTGTCTGGATTAAAGACTGGGGAGTAAATTACCATGTAGGACTGGACGGAATCTCTCTTCTGCTGTACGTCATGACGACGTTCTTAACCGCTATTTGTATCGTTTCGATTTGGACAACAACCAAGCGGATAAAAGAATATGTTATCGCTATGCTGGTTCTATCCACCGGCATGTTAGGCGTGTTTGTCGCGTTAGATCTCTTCATGTTCTATGTTTTCTGGGAACTCCAGTTGGTTCCGATGTACATCATCATCGGTGTATGGGGCGGCCCGCGCAGACTTTACGCATCGATTAAGTTCTTCTTATACACGGCTGTTGGATCGTTATTGATGTTGATTGCCATCATCTGGATGTATCACCTTCACGCCGAGCAAACGGGTATCTTCACATCGGACTTAATGACAATCACCGAAAATATTAAAATCCCATTCGGACCGCAAAAATGGTTATTCGTCGCGTTCTTCCTGGCATTCGCCATTAAAGTTCCGATGTTTCCATTCCATACCTGGTTGCCAGACGCTCACGTTGAAGCTCCTACCGCCGGTAGCGTTATTCTTGCGGGCGTCCTCTTAAAAATGGGAACCTATGGATTCTTGCGGTTTAACCTACCGCTGTTTCCATACGCATGTAACGAATTCGTTCCTTATGTTGGCGGTTTGGCCGTTGTGGGAATTGTCTACGGAGCGCTTGTCTCCATGGTTCAGGAAGACCTCAAGAAACTTGTCGCCTATTCCAGCGTAAGTCACATGGGTTTTGTGATGTTGGGAATCTTTGCCTTTAACCATTACGGTATCCAAGGCGCTCTCATCCAAAACATCAACCACGGCATTAGCACCAGCGCGCTCTTCCTTTTGGTGGGAGTCATTTACGACCGAAGACACACTCGGATGATTAAAGAATTTGGCGGCATAACCAATGTGATGCCAAAATACGCCATAATCTTTATGATCGTGGCTCTTTCTTCCATTGGACTACCTGGTATGAACGGGTTTGTCGGCGAATTTCTTATACTCTTGGGAATGTTCCAGGTAGACGCATTTTTGGCGGGTATCGCGACAACGGGCGTTATCTTCGCCGCTTGTTATATCCTCTGGATGTTCCAACGGGTTATGTTTCTTAAATCGAACAACCCGGAAAACGCAAAACTAAAAGATTTAGACATGCGGGAATACATTATGTTGCTTCCGCTAGTCGTGTTAATTTTTTGGATCGGATTGTATCCAAAACCATTTATGAAAACGTTTGACGCGTCGGTTACCCGCTTAATTAGTAAAGTAGACCCAAGTAACTTTAGACCGGGTAAACCCAAACATGACGACTCTTCCCATGCCGCAACAACCGGACACAAGGCCGCTGAACATAAAACCGAACACAAAGCGGTAAAAGCCGGTCACAATGACGATCATAAGGAAGATTCAAATTCTCATAAACCGAGCGCTCATTAAAAATAAAACTTATTTAACAAGGGAAGAAAAGTAGATATGATTCCGGCTCCAGACGTCGACCTAGTTAGCTTGGCTCCAGTATTGACGCTCTCAGCGTTTGGTTTTGCCGTTCTAATTTGGGACTTGTTCATTGGAAAAGACAAAACCCAACTTATGTACATAAGCCTGCTGGGTTTGTTCCTAACCGCCGTTTGCGGCTTTTCAAAAACGAATCTGCCCGCTTATTCTTTCTCGAATACATATGTTGTCGATAACCTGTCGGTTTTCTGTGTCATCATATTCACAATCAGCTCTGCGCTGACGTTGCTCCTTTCCGCAAACTACAATACCGATAAAGGAATAAATATCGGCGAATACTACAGCTTGATCCTGTTTTGTACGGTAGGAATGCTTGTTCTTTCCTCCGCCGTTGACTTGATCCTGATTTTCCTGGGAATTGAAATTGTATCGATCAGCTTGTACGTATTAGCGGGAATCAGAAGAGACAACCTGAAGTCCAACGAAGCCGCCCTCAAATACTTTTTGTTAGGCGCGTTCGCATCCGGTTTCCTGCTTTATGGAATGGCCCTCATTTACGGCTTTACCGGCACCACGAACTTAAAAGGCATCATGACGGCCTTAAGTCATATGGATGGCAATGACAATTCCTTTTTAGTTCTGGGATGCGTGTTATTCATCATCGGTTTTGGATTTAAAGTCGCTTCGGCTCCATTCCATATGTGGTCGCCAGACGTTTACGAAGGCGCGCCAACACCGATCACCGCGTTCATGGCGGTCGGACCAAAAGCCGCTTCATTTGTCGCTTTCTTTAGAGTATTTCACACCGGTATCGGCGGCCTGGACGCTTCCTGGGAAATGCCGTTAGCCGTAGTCGCCGTTGCGAGTATGACGATAGGTAATCTGGGGGCAATCGTACAAACTAATATCAAACGTCTTTTAGCGTTTTCCAGCGTTTCCCATGTTGGGTATATTTTATTAGCCGTAATCGCTAAAAACTCTATCGCTTCTTCGAGCCTGGTATTCTATATGCTCGCATACGCTTTCATGATCTTTGGAGTATTTGGAATCGTTCTCATTCTAAGCAAAAAAGGCGAAGAAAATTTAGAAATAGATTCATACTGTGGGTTGTCCACCAAATACCCACTGCTTGCGCTCGCAATGGCCACATTCATGCTTTCCTTAGGCGGCCTGCCGCCATTGGCCGGGTTCGTGGCTAAATTCTACATTTTTAGCGCAGCGTTAAAAGAAGGCCACGAGATATTAGTGGTAATCGCCGTATTAAACAGCGTAATATCCTTCTACTACTATCTGAAACTTATCGTCAACATGTACTTTAAAGACGCAAACCAGGAGTTTCAGCCAAACTTTGAGCCGCTGACGTTGCTCGTAGTGATTATCGCGATTGTTGGAATCCTTGATTTAGGAATTTTTCCAGGTCCGGTAATTTCACTTGCTGAAAACGCTTCCTTGTTTTAAGATTCTCTCATTAAACAATTAATGAATTTCAACCTTTCCTCGATAGGAGAGACTCCATGAAAATGAATCACTTGTCGCAAGAGCGCGTGGAAGAAATCATGGAAAAGGTGCGCGACGTTGTGGACAACAATGATTATTCTCCCGAGAAGATGGGAGAGATCTTCAAGCTGTCGGAAGTGGAAGGCGAAACCTTCCTGGAATGTAAAAACCATCCCATCCAAAAAGACAAAGTCAACTTTGAGTTAGATCCCGAGAATGGAATCCGTTTCTTTGATCCGTTTAATTTCTTTACCAAAGGAATTTATAAAGACGTCGATGGCTGGTCCCGCTGGACCATGGAAAACCTCAAAGAACCCTGGACTTAAAAAGCTTTTACCGCAAAGACACCCGTCGGCAAGCTCAGGATAAACTCCGAACGCAAAGAAGAGCCTAAGAGTAAAAATAAAAAATTGTCACACTGAGGCTCTCGAAGTGCGACCACCTCTTTGCTTTTCAGTTTCGAAGAGCAAATCCTAAAACTAAGAGTTAACTTAGTTGAAACCAAACCCACGATCTGTCATTCCGAGCTCAGCCTGCTGAGGCACTCGAAGGAGTGAAAGATCTCGCCTCGATTCAATAAAACCCTCCACTCTTCAACATCACAGACTAGCAAGAAACTCCTTTTGTTTGTATACTGGGTGGGATGATACTCTAATCAAATAGAGATAAAACCTCATGAAAAGCTTCACAGCCGTAATAGAAAAATGCCCTGACACAGGGCTGTTTGTAGGCCATATTCCAGGATTCCCAGGCGCACATTCTCAAGGCGAAACCCTGGAAGAATTAAACGAAAACTTGAAAGAAGTTATCGCCCTTCTAATTGAAGACGGTCCTCCACAATTAGAAACTGAATTTATTGGAACCCAAACAGTCGTAATAAATTAACGCATGGGCAACGTTCCAGTACTGAAGCCAAATGAAGTTGTTAGAATTCTTGAGAAATTAGGATTCAAAGAAGTTCGTCAACGCGGCTCCCACAAACAGTTCAGGCATTCGGATGGTCGAGCGACCACAGTTCCGTTTCATTCCAATCGAGACATATCCCCCATTTTGCTTCGTCAAATTGCAAAAGATATTGGAAAAAACGTTGAGGAATTAATAGAACTCAGATGATTTTATTAAAATAGTCATCCCGAACCCTTCGACAAGCTCAGGATAAACTCCGAACGCAAAGAAAAACTAAGAGTAAAAATAAAAAATTGTCACACTGAGGCTCTCGAAGTGCGACCACCTTGCTCTTCGTGAATCGAAAATTAGATAGATTTTTTAGGCTAATTATTGCATGTCATTCTAAAGAAAACCTTTTAGATTCTGCGAAGTATCATTATAAAAGCCCAATAGCAGCGCTCATCCTGAGCTTGCCGAAGGGCGTTTTTGCGGTTCAAAGAGTTCCCTCAATTCAATACTCCATCACAAAAAATAATGAAAATACGTTCCCATTTTGCTACTCTTAAAACATGAGCGAGACCAAAACAAAGACCGTTGACATTTCAAAAATCAAATTTTCCTCCACCATATTTCCTACGCCAGAAGATATGAAATTGTGGGAAAGCCTTACCGACGAACAGCGCAAAGCCATCGAAATCCGAGACGAAGAAGAAGGCTTCAAAAGCGGCGTTGCCGAACGCAAATCTATGAGTGAGTTGATCGCCGAAGCTAAATAAAATTGTCATGGTGAGGCTCTCGAACCATAACCACCTCTTTGATCTTCCCCGGAATAAGTGGACAGGTAGAAAGTGATTTATAATCGTTTTCCGGAGGTGTCCATGAGTCAG
>CAYFMN010000010.1:99471-117344 GCA_964344185.1 uncultured Nitrospinota bacterium | reverse complement strand
CTATTCTTCAAAAAGAAAACTTTACTAACTGTTGCACTTAAGACTTGAATCCGCCCACAATATTTAGATCAAGCTAAAGCTTTATCAAATAATATTTAAAAGCTAATTTCATTAATGCAAAGTTTTTCTACATACTAAAATATTATATTGGTCACAAAATTGACAGGATTTAATCGGATAAGCAAGCTGGAATGATGCGCAACGGAGTGATAATAAATCAATAAAACTTTAACTGGAATGTTTTTTTACATTTTTCCAAGCGTCAGGTTTAAAGTTTAATTTACAACTTTCAGTCTCACCTCTTCTTGGCCGCTGGAAGAGTCAGATTCACTTTGCTCAGACGTCATATTAAATAACATTTTGTCTGTTTGCGGTTTGATTTCTAAACTCGCTCCAATTGGCCGGAGAACTTCTCGATATTCATTAATTAAGTAATTCTCCTGACGTAATACGTTGTCGAGTTCTTTTTCGAGTTTCTTTTTTTCGTCGGTTACGGTTTTATATCTTGCTTCTATCGAAGCCTTCATATCTTTGGCTTTTTCTTTTTTGGCGTTAATTTCTGCAAACGCTCCCATCAAATTATTACGAACTCCATCTATATAAAACAAATCCTCGTCGAATTTCTTAAAAGCGTTATCTAAAGACTCCAGATACTCCCGTCTTCTTTTGATTAAATGATCCCTGCCAAGGCAATTTTTATTATATTGTCCCATCAATTTTTCTTCGACGTCCATCGTGACTCTTTTTTGAACCGATAAATTACCCGACTCAAGAGGCATTAAGTCCGATAGGCTCGAGCTACCCATTAATAGGCTTTCATAACGTTCCTTTATTCTTTGTTCATTAGCGTCTAATTGATCGAGGGCGGCGGAAACCTTTGCCAGGTTTTGGTCGTATATAGTAAGATTATTGGAAAGAATGCGCAGTTGGCCAAGAGTTTCTTCAGAAATGAGCTTTAGCTGATCAATACGGTCAACAAGAACTTCTCGTTCTCTCCCTTTAGCTTCTAATACTTTATTGAAGGTCTGAACCACCCCTTCCAGTTCTCGGCTTAAGTTACTTCCCTCTTCTCTTACTTTCGTATTATTTCGGCCAGTTTCTACTGCGCTCATCGTTTACCTCGGATCGATAATTTTGGTCAAATTTTTGGCGCGTTTTCACACAAGACATAAAAAAGGCAAAAAACGTGCCACTTTTTCCCGTCCTTCGATCAAACAAATTTTTATTTGGATAGGAAAATAATACACCGTTTATTACTGCGGACGCAATCTAATTCCGCGATCAATTGCATGGAACATTTCTTTAACGGCTTTTTCCATTCCGAGGTAAATAGATTTTGCGACAATATTGTGTCCAATATTTAATTCTTCTATCTCCGGAATAGCGGCGATTGCTATCACATTTTGGTTATTTAGACCGTGACCGGCAAAAACCCGCAATCCTAATTTGGATGCCAGCTTACTTGAACTCCTTATTTTATCTAGCTCTTCGGCAATTCTATTGGCGTCTTTATGCTCAGTATATCGTCCGGTATTAAATTCTACACTATCGGCCCCTACCTTCTTGGAAGCTTCCACTTGTTTTGGGTCTGGATCGATAAATAAACTAAAAAGAATTTTATTTTCCTTAAATTTTGCTCCCATTTCTTGTAGTTTGTCTTCCATTGAAAAAATGTCAAGCCCGCCCTCGGTTGTTATTTCTTCACGTTTTTCCGGTACCAGAGAAACTTGATATGGTTTTGTTTCCAGGGCAATGTTCAACATTTCGTCTGTTGGAGCCATTTCCAAGTTTAATTTTGTTTTAATCGACTCTCGGATTCGAACAACATCATGATCCTGTATATGTCTTCGATCTTCCCTAAGGTGAACCGTAATTCCATCGGAGCCGGCCATTTCAGCTAATAAAGCCGCTTGTAAAGGATCAGGCTCATCAGTTTTTCTTGCTTCGCGAACGGTGGCGACATGGTCTACATTAATAAATAAACGAATCATTGATTGCTTTCTCCAAACAAACGAATTTTAAAAGTTTCTTTTTCAATTTTTTATATTTTTCTTTCTTTCATCGGCGATTTTCGAAAGAAATAACTTTGGTCGTTCCAGGGACGGCATAAGGCTAAGAGCGTGTTCAAATAGTTTTTTGGCTTCTTCATATCGTTTTTTTTCAAAATAAATTTCTCCCAAGTTCACATAGGCCAACTCAAAATTAGGAGCTGATTTGATTACCTGCTTTAAGGTTTTATCGGCGTCTTCTAACTGTCCATTTTCCTTATAGGCATCTGCCAAAGTATTACCAGCCATATAAAAGGCAGGGTTTAAATCCCAGGCTTTTTTTAACAACGTTATGGCCTTATAGATTTCTTTAGTATCCAAATAAATTTTTCCTAAATTGTTTAAAGCAAAAACGTGATGGGGATGAACCTTTAATATCGCATGTAATATATCTTTGCTCTTTCATTATCGCCTTTGATACTGGCCTGTATTGCCTCGTGCATCCATTCTTTAGTATGCTTTGGTTGCGCTTCTACATTTAATTGAAAAACAAAAATAATTAAAATTATAAAAAACAAAATCTTACTCAACTTAATTTCCTCAATTATAGATTTAACACTTTCTCGGCAATACGAATGGCTCGAATGGTTTCTTTAACGTCGTGAACTCTAAAAACCTTAGCTCCCTTTTGAAGTCCTAAAACTGCGACCGCCAATGATCCCTCCAACCTTTCCTCAACCGGCAAATCCAAAATTTTTCCTATAAACGATTTCCTCGATACGCCAAGCGTTATCGGATATTTCAAAGTTTCAAATTTATCCAATTCACGAATGATTTTTAAATTATGCTCCAGCGTTTTGCCAAAACCAATACCCGGATCTAACGAAATTTTTGTTGGACTGACACCCGCTTTAACGGCTTTGTCAGCAGAGTCTTTCAAAAATTTTGAAATTTCAAAAATCAAGTCTTGGTAATTGGGATTTTTTTGCATTGTTTGCGGGTTCCCTTGCATATGCATGAGGATAATACCCGCATCATATTTCGCCGTTATGAAGGCAATTTCAGAAGATTTTCTTAATCCTGTAATATCATTAATAATCGAAGCTCCTTCTTTTAAAACAAACTCAGCGACTTTGGGCTTATAAGTGTCCACCGAAATTAGAACGGGAAATCGTTTGACTATCTCTGAAATAACTGTTTTTAAGCGGTCAATCTCTAACTCTTCGGATATTGGCTTAGAGCCTGGTCTGGAGGATTCCGCTCCAATGTCTATGATGTCAGCTCCGTCGTCAACCATTTTTTCGGCTAATTCCAGGGTTTCTTCCAGGTTAGTTTTTCTACTATCGCCAAAGAAAGAATCATGGTTTAGGTTTATAATCCCCATGACCCAATATTTTTTATCCGAAAATTTAAAGTCCATTATTGATTAATTGTTTCAAAAAAGAAAACCCCCATTCTTTTAATAAAGAAAGAATGGGGGTTATAAAGAAGTTTAAATCAAAAATAATCAGGCTGGAGTTGGATCTGGCATACCTCCTGGAAATAACCCCTCTTCGTCAGATTTGTCGGCTTGACCGCTTATATCCGTCTCTTCATTAGCGGCTTGGGTATCCGTTTCAACCGCTGAACCGTCGTCGCCTGTATCTCCCGTAATAAGAGCTTTCATCTCTTTAAAGCCAACTGTTTCACTCTCCAATAATCCTTGAGCGAGTCTTTCCAAAGCGTCCCGATTATCTTCCAATAACTTTTTGGCTTTATTATAACCATCCATAACCAACTCTTTGATTTCATGATCAATTTGTTTAGCCGTTTCATCGCTAAAATTCTTTTGATTGTTAAAGTCTCTTCCCAAAAATACTTGTTCTTCTTTGGTCCCATAAGTCAATGGTCCCATCTTTTCGCTCATTCCCCATTCGCAAACCATTTTTCGGGCCATTTCCGTGGCTCGTTCAATATCATTACCCGCGCCGGTGGTCATTTGCCCTAAAGCTATTTCTTCGGCAACCCGACCGCCCATTAAAATGGCCAAATTGTTGTATAAATAAGTTCTTGGATAGGTATGTTTCTCATCTTCGGGGAGTTGCTGGGTAACACCCAAAGCCCCACCACGAGGTATAATTGTAACTTTGTGAATAGGATCGGTTCCTGGAAGTAAAAATGCGACCAAAGCATGACCCGCTTCATGGTACGCAGTTGTGATTTTTTCTTTTTCCGAAATAACCAAACTTCTTCTTTCCACTCCCATAAGGACTTTATCTTTGGCTTGTTCAAAAAATTCTTGAGATACCGCTTTTTGATCGGCTCTTGCCGCTAACAAGGCAGCTTCGTTAACTAAATTAGCAAGGTCTGCGCCTGTAAATCCTGGAGTGCCACGGGCAATAACTTTTAAGTCGATATCTTCGGTTAAAGGGACGTTAGATGTATGAACCTTTAAAACGCCTTCCCGTCCTTTAACATCGGGTCTGTTGACCGTTACCTGTCTGTCAAATCGACCTGGACGTAATAAAGCCGGATCTAAAACGTCTGGCCTGTTAGTAGCGGCAATCATGATAACGCCTTCGTTATTTTCGAAACCATCCATTTCGACAAGCAGTTGGTTTAGAGTTTGCTCTCTTTCATCGTGACCTCCTCCAAGTCCCGCGCCTCTATGCCTGCCAACTGCGTCAATTTCATCAATAAAGATAATACATGGACTGTTTTTCTTGCCTTGCTCGAACAGATCGCGTACACGTGATGCGCCGACGCCGACAAACATCTCGACAAAGTCGGAACCGCTTATGCTAAAGAAAGGAACGTTTGCTTCTCCAGCTATAGCCCGCGCAAGCAATGTTTTGCCTGTGCCTGGAGGGCCAACTAACAACACTCCTTTGGGTATTTTCCCGCCTAAACTACTAAATTTTTGCGGTTCTTTTAAGAATTCAATAATTTCATGAAGCTCTTCTTTAGCTTCATCAACCCCGGCAACGTCCTTGAAGGTGGTTTTGTTTTTCTTATCGGTTAACAACCGAGCTTTACTTTTCCCAAAAGAAAGAGCTTTACCGCCGCCGGATTGCATCTGCCGCATAAAAAATATCCAAATGCCCAACAAAAGGAGCATAGGAAACCATGAAATTAAGATATTCATGTACCAGCTTGTTTGCTCTGGGGGTTCGACCACGATCCGCACGCCTTTTTCCCTTAACATCTTGATCATGTCAGGATCTTTAGGCGGAGCGTAAGTTTGAAAGGTTAGACCGTCGGTATAAGTGCCTCTAATTTGATCGCCTTGAATAACCACTTCGGAGATCTGCCCAGTTTCAACTTTGTTAATGAAATCGCTAAATATGATTTCGCTTTGGGGAGATAGCGGTCTATTAAAAATATTAAATAAGGAAATCATAATCAGCCCTATTACTAACCAAAGGGCTAAATTTTTATAAAATTGGTTCAAAACGGTCTCCTTTTAAAAGGCTTCAGTCAATTTATTCTAATATTTTAACATAATTAAATTTGGACTTGTTAACCCTTTATTTTAACAAAACTTCAATAAAAGGTTGGGAAAAAAGGGAGGAATTAACTTTTTTTTGCCATATTTAGCTAAGGTTTTGTCCCTGAATAGCGATAATTTTTCTGGTTTCTTCCCTGATTCGGAACTCTTGGCTAATTCGACGCCCATATATCCAAATAATATCATTTTTCCCATTTGTCAAAATTGGAATTCTATTTCTTTCATTTTTGGGTATTTTTTCATCGATAAAGAACGATTTTACCTTTTTTGCTTTATCCATTCCCAAGGGAACAAATCGGTCGCCAGGCTCAAAAAACCGACAAGATATTTGATTGCCAGTTTTTTCAAAATCAAAAAACTCTTCCTTTTCTTTTTTAATATTAAAATCCAAGTTTCCTCTATCAATTAATCGGCAATTAAGGGCTATACCTAACTCTTTTAGCTCCGTTTTTCCCGGAATTTCTATTGGTCTCGATACAGAAGTAAACTCAATCGGCTCTATGCATTTCTCTCTTCTCAAGATTAAAGAGCCTTTCGATATAACAGCTTCAATCAATGAAGGAATTTGCAATGTTTTTCCGGGAACGCCTTTTTTACAAAAGTCGTCTAATCTAATTATATGTCCCGATTCAATTCTTCGTAAGTCCCCTTTAATATATTCAATTGCCGCTAATAAAAGACGCTTTTTTAATCCAGGTTTGGTTAAATTTAAATTGTTTAACTTTAAAGATATCTGTTCTCCAAATATATTATTAAAACTCAACTTATCAAAATACTCTTGAGTTAAATCATCCAGCAAATCTATATCATCCCGAATCAGTTGCGACATCTTGCCAAGCCGATCAACAATATTCGGATTATAATTATCTTCTAAATATGGGATGAATTCAGCGCGTACCCGGTTTCTTAAATAAACTTTAGAATCGTTTGTAGAATCGTGACAAAACTTTATAGATGATTCTTTTAAATACGATAATAGTTCCTCTTTCCTGCATTCAATTAATGGTCTAATCACCTCGCCTCTTACAGGAGGCATTCCAGAAATACCTTTAAGCCCTGCCCCTCTTGTAAAGTTCATCAACACAGTTTCCGCCTGGTCGTCTGTGGTATGACCTAAAGCGATTTTATTTCCATTTATTTTTTTTAAAGTATTTTTAAGAAATTCATACCTTAAATTTCTCGCAGTTTCTTGAAAGGAACTTTTAAGATTTGCTTTCTCTTTTTTGACGTCTATTTCTGCAAAATAAGATTTGATGTTCCATTGCTCGCATATTTCTTTTGCAAATTGAGCGTCTCTATAGGAATCTTCCCCTCTTGCTAGATGATTAAGGTGAGCGGCAAATAGTTCTATTCCTAATTCTTCGGATAGTTCGCGCAACAAGCCTAATAAAGCAACGGAATCGCTGCCTCCTGATAACGCGACTAATACTTTGTCTCCCGAGGCCACCATATTGTGGGAGTTCAAAGTTTTTCTTATTTTGTCTAAAAGAGGTCCCATAAAAACAGAATACCTCAATTAAAAAATTAAGATAAGCAACTAAAGAATATTTTTTGTGGAAAAGTTGAAGGAAGGATACAAACGACTAAAGACTTTTTAAAAGATCTTTTTTCCTTTTTTCATATTCTTGCTCAGAAATGATATTACGCTTTTTAAGAATTTTTATGTATTTTAATCGCTTTTTTAAAGATTCGACTTCTTCCGAATCATTTTGAACATTATTTTCGCTAAATTCTGTTTTCTGCTTTTTAGGAGTTCTCTTTCTCTTTAATTCATTTTTTTCTGGCAGCCGAGCGGTTTGTCCTATCTTTTTTGTTTTTCTGGCAAACTTTTTCGGCTTGGGCGGATCAAATAAATAAACCTCCAAAAACGCTTCTTTTTTCAACTGAGATATCCAACGCTTATATTTTTTTTGAGCGATTTCAGCAAACAAGATATTTTCAATATTTTGTTTAACCTCTTTATAAGGCATATATTTTCTGGGAATAACTTTATCAACTTTAATTATATGTAATCCATAAGGAGTTTCTACTATGGGGCTAACTTGTCCTTGTTTTAATTTAAAAGCGGCGTCTTCAAATTCCTTAAGCATCTTACCCCGTTCTAAAATTCCCAAGTCGCCTCCTGAGGAAGCGGAAACATCTTCTGAGTATTGTTTTGCGGCTTGTTCAAAGGACAAACCCGCTCTTAACTTTTTAAGAGCCTCCTCAGCTCTTTCCCTTTTAATTCCTCTTTCTGTTTCGGTTATACTTTTACCAAAGATAAATAAAATATGACGAACGTGAATTTTTGAAGGCGTTATAAAGTCTTTCCTGTTTTTCCTATAATAATGTCTTACTTTTTTTTCGCTAATATTGGCGCTGTTTCGCAAATGATGATTTCTTACTTTTGAAATAATAATTTGTTCTCGGATTTTTCTCTTGTAGCCTTTAAGGGTCATTCCCTCTTTTTCCAACATGGCCTCAAAGACATCGTCTGGAACTCTATTTGCGGTTTTAATTTCTTTAATAGCGTCGTTTACATTATCGTCTGTAACCGTAATATTTAGCGTTTTTTTCCCTTCTTGTATTAATAGTTTTTCTTCTAATATCAACTCCAGCGCTTCTTTGTTTAATTCCTTTTCAGTGGGCGGCTTAGCTCCTTCTTCTATTTTCCTGCCCATTTTGATAAGTCTGGCGCGGTCTTCCACTTCGCTAAGAGTAACTATGCTTTCATTAATTTTTGCAACAACTCTGTCAAAAGTTTTGGCGTTTGCCAACGTTGGCAAAATAAAAATTAAAGCAACAAAAGGTGGAAATATTCTTATGAAAATATTCTTTAAAAATCTTTTATTGGACATTTTCAATCGCTTCATAATTAATCTTAATTATCGCCTTATTTTTTAAATCCATTACCCAATTTTTAAAAGCTTCTTCTTGTTTATTTCTTAACAACTTTTCTCGAATTATTTTTTTTGCCTCTGCATAGTTCATTTTTCTTGCGGGTTTTTTATCGACTACCTTAAAAATATGATAGCCAAAAGGAGTTTGAATAACGTCGCTAGTTTCATATAATTCTAAATCAAAAACTCCATCAAATTCAGCGGGCATCTGACCTGCTTCAAAATAACCCAAACTTCCCCCTTCTACGCTTTCTGGCCCCAAAGAATATTTTACCGCTAGGTCCGTGAATTTAGCTTTTCTCGATTTTATTTTCTTTAATAAGCGTCTGGCTTCCTCTTCTGTCGCGACATTTATATGAAGGGCTTTAACTTGTTCTCCTTTTTGAAATTCTTCCGGGTGTTCATCAAAATATTTTTTGGAGGCCTCTTCTCCAATGGTCACCTTACTATTGACTATCCCGTTTATCAAATTTTTCAAGATTATAGAGTTTTTTAATTTTTCTTCCCACTCTAACTGACTGATATTTTGTATTTTAAACGTTTTTTTAAAAGAGTCATCAAAATAATCCGTTTTAATTATTTCCATGGTAGCTTGAAACTCTTCGGGATCCAAACTTACTTTATATTTTTTTGCCTCTTGTTGAAAAAGAACATTTTGAATGATCTCATTCAAAGTCTTTAGTTTAAGGAATAAAATCTCTTTTTCAGTATGATCAGCTTTGTCTTCAATTCGATATTTTCGGCTGGTTAACCTAAGCTCCTCCATAAAGGTATTAATATCAATAACTTCACCATTTACCATTGCAATCACGTTAGGCTTCAGGCCCGATTTTGAGACAACTTCCTTTTTTTCACAGGAAGCAAACAAAATTGCGCAAAAAAAGAGCCAAATAAAAAATGGTTTTTGTAGTCTAGTTTTCAACTTTAGTTTTTCCCAACTTAATTAAATATCCTTTAACAATCTGCAGGTCTTCCTTCCAACCTTTTTTTGGGGAAAGTATTTTTAACCTAAATTCTGAGTCAAACTTGAAGTTTTTATCCAGTAAATTGACTACCGCTTCGGCGGGCATATTGTTATTTTTATCAAATTCCAGATAGATCCAACCAGCTTTTAAATCAACTTTTATAATATCTAACTTTTGACAGAGGATCTTGATCTCTAAAAGTTTAGTGAGTTTTTCTACGGGATCTGGCATAGTCCCAAAACGATCCACCAGTTCTTCTTCTAAACTTTCAGCCGTTTCTAAATCATTGGCTAAATAAAGCCTTCTGTAAAATTCCAATCGTTGATTTAAATCTGAAATATAGTACTTAGGAATAAACCCTTTAATTTTAAAATCGACTTCAGATTCTTTATGCGCCTCAACCTTTTGCCCACGCAATTCTTTAACTGTATCTTCAATCAACTTGCAATATAAATCAAAGCCGATGGTATTTACATGCCCCGACTGCTGATTGCCGAGCATATTACCGGCTCCCCTAATTTCAAGGTCTCTGGAAGCTAATTGAAAACCCGCCCCTAATTCAGTTAATTCTTCGATGGCGGAAAGACGTTTTCTAGCTTCTTCGGTAACCGTCATAAAACCCGGAATTAACAAATAAGCATATGCCTGATTTTTATAACGGCCTACACGCCCTCTAAGCTGATATAGCTGTCCCAGGCCAAATTGATCGGCCCGGTTTATTATGATCGTATTTGCGGAGGGTATGTCGATGCCATTTTCCACAATGGTAGTACATAAAAGAACGTCAATTTCTTTATCCACGAATTTCTTCATTACTTTTTCAAGTTCTTTTTCCGGCAATCTACCGTGAGCTATTCCTAAATTTAGGTTTGGAAATATCCGTAATAGCATTTCAGCTACAGAATTAATGCTAAAAATTTTGTTGTGGATAAAGTAAACTTGACCGCCTCTTTCCAATTCTCTAGAAATTGCTTCTCGGATAATAGATTCTTCAAATCTCCTGATATAAGTTTTAATAGCTAGCCGATCTTCCGGCGGCGTTTCTATAACGCTTAAGTCGCGGACTCCCATCAGGGAAAAGTAAAGAGTCCTTGGAATTGGAGTCGCCGTTAAGGTTAAAATATCGACAGAAGCCCGCAGTTTTTTAAGTTTTTCCTTATGTTTAACCCCAAACCTCTGTTCTTCGTCTATTACAATCAAACCTAAATCCGGAAATTTTACTTTATCCCCTAGCAGCTTATGCGTACCAATAATAATATCGACTTGGTTATTCTTTAGTTTTTCCAATATTTCTTTTTGTTCTTTTGCGGAGCGGAAACGGCTTATCATTTCGATATTGAGAGGATGGGCCTTAAATCGTTCACAAAAGGTATTATAATGTTGTTGCGCCAATAAGGTTGTGGGAGCAAGCACTGCGACTTGTTTGCCATCTATAGCGACTTTAAATGCGGCTCGCATTGCCACTTCTGTTTTTCCAAACCCCACATCACCGCAGACGAGACGATCCATCGGTTTTTCGTTTTCTAAATCTTCGTAAACTTCCTCAATCGCCTTCATTTGATCGTCGGTTTCAACATAATCAAACGAATCGGCAAATTCTTGTAACAAAACAGGATTTGTTTGAAAGGCTTTTCCATCCGCTAATTCCCTTTTTGCATAGAGCTTTAAAAGGTCCTCCGCCATCTCGCGAATGGATTCTTTAATTTTATTTTTTTGTCTTTTCCAGGAAACGCCGCCCAATTTATCCAGGGGCGGAGGAGATTCAGTCGTTCCCACATATTTCTGAATAAACGCCAATCCATCCATGGGAATGTATAATTTTTCATTTCCCGCATAGAGAATATCTAAAAACTCGCCGCCCCCTATTCCCGTTTCCAGTTCTTTTGTGCCTAAATAACGTCCAATTCCATAATCAATATGAACCAAATAGTCTCCAGGCTTAAGGTCTTTAAACCCTCTTTGGAAACTCATGGATTTGGGTTTCCTTCTATATTTATGCTTATGGCTTTTGCCAAAAACCTCGTGTTCCGCAATAAAAACAGTTTTTGCTTCTGGAATCACAAATCCATGCCCAATAGTTCCAATATCGACTCCAGCTTCTAATCCATATTGTTCCAGTAATTGCCGGCCACGAGTAGCGTGTCCTTTGGTAGGAGCTACGATTTGAACTTTGTATCCCTCTTCGACGTATTTCAAAGCCCATTCTGCAAATTGCTCGAATCGTCCTGTTAAAGGAGGAATCGAGCGGATATTTAATTGGTTATTTGGGTCTTCGTTGGATTGAATGCTCAACGACCTTAGATTTAAAGTTTTTCGTTTAGCTATTTCCTCTTTGAATCTATCAGGGGTTATGTATGTAGAATCTACCGAAGGCAAAATATTTCCCTCGGAAACTCCTTTTTCATATTCCAATTCAGCTATTTCCACCGTGTTTTCAACTTTCCCTCGGCAATCCTCAGGTTCGTCAAAGACAATTAATGTTTCGGGTGGAAAATAATCCAAAAGGGTGTTTTTCTCCGAATAAAAGAAAGAAGAGAATACTTCCATCCCGGGAAACCTTCCCAAGTTCTCAAATTTTTCTTTTAATTCTTTAACTTGAGAAGGTTGAGAGTTTAATTCGGTTGCGCATTTGCTAATTTTTTCAAAACCCTTGTTCAATGTCTCCGGAGTTAAACATAACTCTCTTACAGGAATGACATTTAATGATTCAATTTCACGTATTGTCGTTTGCGTTCCAACATCGAACAGCCTGATCGATTCTATTTCGTCGCCAAAAAACTCTATTCTTACCGGATTGTGCAAGGAAGGAACAAAAATATCTAAAATATCGCCGCGGGAACTGTATTGCCCCCTTTCGTCAACCATTCCAAAGCGTGCGTAACCACAGTCAATTAAACAGGTTTCAATCGCCTCGCGGTCGGTATTCTCGCCTTTTATTAAAGAGAATGCCGACCTTTTCAAGTTATCTTTCGGGAATATATGTTGAATCGCCGCATCTACTGGAGCAATAACAAATGGGGCTTCTCCATCTAACAATTCTTTCAAAACGCCTATCCGCTCACCGCTAATTTCTTTAGATGGAGATAATGGCTCAAATGGTAAAAGCTCCCAGGATGGGAAAAATATCGGGTGACGTTTGATCTTTTCGTGCCGGACAAAATAGCGAATCTCTCCTAATAACTTTTCCGCATGATTTTGATCGGATGCCAGGACTAGAATTGGAATTTTCAAACGTTTTTGAACTCTGCTCAAAAAAAGGGCCTTGGAGGCTCCTTTAAAACCAGTCAAACTTTCGTCAAAGTTTGCAGAATCTGCCGTTTCGGAAATCCAATCAAGTTTTTCCGCAAAAGAATTAGAAATAGAAGCTGTTTGATCCATGTATTAATTCAAAAAGGGAGATCAGGTTAAAGGGTTGAGTGACAAGCAGGATTTATATAATTAGGATTTTGGGGAATCTTTAGGCAAAAGATGTTCCCATTTAGGAGGAGCTTTGGGTTTATAATTTACACACATAGCAAAGGTCGGCCCTTCGTACATATTTAGTTTAAACCATCCTCCCCCAAATTTCTCAGTTAAGTAACCTTCTACATCTTCGTAAAAAGTTTCAAATTCTTCTAACGTGAATTTAGCTATTTCGTAGAATTGAACGCTTACTCCTTCGTAAGTTCCAACAAGCAAATTGAAATGTAAATTGGGATAAATTTCTCGAAATTTTGCGTCTACTTCTTCCGGAGTTGGAGTCCGTTTTAGGTCTCTTTTTAATTTTGGTTTGTAATAGTCCCGCAGTTCTTTTTTAACCCACTCTACCTTGCTCCAATCTTCCATAAAACGATTACAAGACCTCTAGAATTGATGAGTAACTTAATTATTTTACAGGTAAAACTCTATAAAATCTTTCCAAAATGAAGATTTAATTTTTAGCATAAAAGCCAATTTGATACAATCTTCAAACCTTTGTTTTTATTTATTGAGTTGATATTTTAAATTATGTCTGCAAGAAAAATTGGCCTGGTCCAAATGAAATGCGAAGAAGATATCTCTAAAAATCTTCATCGAGCCGAAGTTCTAATTAAAGAAGCTAGCGACAATGGCGCACAAATAGTCTGCTTGCAAGAACTATTTTATTCCACATACTTCTGTCAAACGGAGGACCATCAGAAATTCGATTTATCTGAGCCTATCCCAGGGCCAATCGTTGAAAAGTTACAAAAAATAGCCAAATCATTAAATATAGTGCTAGTCGCTCCGATTTTTGAAAAACGAACTGAAGGGATTTATCATAATTCTGCTGTTATCATTGACGCAGACGGTTCTCTTGTTGGCACATACAGAAAGATGCACATTCCAGACGATCCTTGTTTTTATGAAAAGTTTTATTTCACGCCGGGCGACCTGGGGTTTAAAACATTTTCTACACGATATGGGAAAATAGGGGTATTAATCTGCTGGGATCAATGGTTCCCGGAAGCTGCCAGGCTTTGCGCTTTATCCGGCGCTCAGATATTATTTTACCCCACGGCCATTGGGTTTCAACAAATAGACGCTGAGTTTGCAGAAAAACAACACTCCGCATGGGAAACCATCCAACGAAGCCATTCCATCGCAAACGGACTTTTTGTAGCGTCTGTAAATCGCGTTGGCCAAGAAGACGCTATACGTTTTTGGGGACAGTCGTTTGTATCCGATCCATTTGGAGAAATAATAGCTAAAGCGGACTCGGAGTCCGATCAGGTACTGCTCGCCGAATGCGACTTTTCCAAAAATGAGGAAACCCGTCAAAACTGGCCGTTTTTTCGCGATAGAAGAATAGATTCTTACACCCCTATTAATAAAATCTACATCGATTCTTAGCTCTATGGAACCCAACCCTATCGACCAGGGGTATCGCATGCCTGCTGAATGGGAAAAACATTCGGCAACCTGGTTAGCATGGCCTCAAAATAAAGAATATTGGCAAGGCGAAGCAATGGATTTAATCGAAGCCGCTTATATATTGGCCGTGCAATCGTTGTCGCCCGGAGAGCATGTGCATATTTTGGCTAACGACGATAAAAATGTTCGCCGTATATCCCAGTTATTAATTAAAAACCAGGTTTCAACCGCCAACATTACAATCCACATCATTCCGATCAAAGATATTTGGATAAGGGATTACGGTCCCAATTTTTTAGTCCCCAAAGATCCCGCTAAACCTATACGGTTAAACCGATGGTTGTTTAATTCATGGGGCAACAAATACGAAATGGAAGATGAAAAAAGAGTCGCTGCCCTAATCGCTCAAAAATTGCAGATCGAACCATTTCACCCCAATATTGTTCTTGAAGGCGGAGCCATTGAGGTTAACGGGCAAGGAGTATGTCTGACAACTGAAGAATGCTTGTTAAACGAAAATAGGAATAATGGCCCAGACAAAGCGACTATGGAATCTTATTTGAAACACTTTTTAGGAGTTTCGAAAGTTGTCTGGTGTAAAGGAGGGGTGGAAGGCGACGACACCGATGGACATATCGATAATTTGGCTCGGTTTGTCGCGCCGGATACAGTCGTTTGCGTTTATGAAGAAAACGAAGAAGATCCGAACTACCGAAACCTAAAAGAAAATTTTGAAATATTACAGGAATCGACGGATCAAAACGGTTCCCCCTTAAAAGTAATAAAACTGCCAACACCAGGTTATGTTGGAGAAGGGTCTTTAAGGTACCCGGCCAGTTACGCTAATTTTTATATTGGAAATCAGGTCGTTTTAGTTCCCTCTTACGACCATCCAAACGACGAAAAGGTTTGTAAGATCTTAAAACCCTTTTTTCCAAACCGCTCTCTGGTTAAATTGCCAAGTAATACCCTGATTACCGGCAACGGCGGTATCCATTGCGCCACGCAACAGCAAACCGCAGTTTAAATCTAAGAAGTTATTCGATTAATTCTTCGTACATCCCTGTTTACCTTCACAAATTTACTTGAAAACCTATTTTCTTAGTAATAACAACTTTGGTTAGAAATTTTCATAATTGAAAATTTTAATTGATTTTATACGTTTTCAAAGATAAAATTTAATACGTTAATGGTCTGAAACATAGGTTGTATAGAATTTTTTAGAAGAATTAGTAAAAGTCGTTTGGTTAAACCATCCCCCATTTTTTATTTTTCCTCGCAAAAGATCTCGCTACAATTTTTTTTAAGACCCATCCCAAATGAAATCGGAAAAAAATCTTTTTAAATTTGTCGATATTTTTCCGCAAAACTTCAGGAGTATTCAAATGTCAAATGGAATAGTTAAATGGTTTAACGATAGTAAGGGTTTTGGTTTTATTCAGTGCAACGATGGCGAAGATTGTTTTGTTCACTTTTCGTCCATCGAAGGAAACGGCTTCAAAACTTTAAAAGAAGGTCAAGCTGTACAATTTGAAAAATCGATGGGCCAAAAAGGTCCTCAAGCTTCAAATGTAACTATTATCTAAATAAATTAAGAAAACGGTGGGTTTTTTACTCGCCGTTTTCTTATCCGCCCCGCTTGCTTCATTTTCCTTTTTTAGTTTCATAAAAATTCCCTTTATTTACTCTATCCACCCCAATTTTTAGCGTTACCTCTTAAAACTTCTAATCAATGGTAACGGCAGTATCCACGGCTCTTTTCAAGCATTAATTTTTGAAGATGAGCTAATTAACAAACTCATTTTAGCGGCCCCCTAGACGAAAGCCCTAATTTTTTGTTAATATTAAGAAATTCAAAAGTTTGTCCTACCTTTTTGAATATTTCCCTACTTTTTGATTTTGACGGTGGAAAATGAAAAAGCGTCTTTATTTAAATCTGGATAAAAGTAAAGGGATAAGTAAAAAAACTAAGTCCGCCGAAAAGGTAAAAGCTGAGGATTCGCCATTAAGCGTTAAATCCAACAGGAAAAACGAAGATATTTATCGAAAACAATATCAACTGGATGTTGAAACAAAATCTTCGAAAACCATATAACAACCGGCATCTTTAAACTATTTTAATAATAAAAAGGAGCGATATGACTACAGCAGTTGTGGCCGAAAAATATAAGGTAAAAGACATTTCTCTTGCCGATTGGGGAAGAGAAGAAATTATTTTGGCCGAAAAAGAAATGCCAGGATTAATGGCTTTGCGCGAAAAACATGGAAGCAGTAAACCGTTAAAAGGAGCGCGGATTGCCGGTTCTTTGCATATGACAATTCAAACGGCTGTTTTGATCGAAACTCTTATCGAATTAGGCGCTGAGGTTCGGTGGGCGTCTTGTAATATTTTTTCAACCCAGGACCACGCAGCGGCGGCAATAGCGGCAAAAGGTATTCCCGTCTTTGCCTGGAAAGGCGAAACCGAAGAAGAATACTGGTGGTGCACAGGTCAAACATTACTCTTCGATAACGACCAGGGTCCTAATATGATCTTGGACGACGGCGGCGATCTCACAAAATATGTTCACGATAAATATCCGGAATTGCTGGACGAGGTTAAAGGAATTACCGAAGAAACAACAACCGGAGTCCATAACCTTTACAAAATGATTGAAGAAAAAGCTCTAAAAGTTCCAGCCATTAACGTGAACGACTCGGTTACAAAATCAAAATTCGATAACTTATACGGTTGCCGGGAATCGCTGGCCGACGGAATCAAAAGAGCGACCGACGTGATGGTTGCCGGTAAAGTGGTTGTTGTCGCTGGTTATGGGGATGTTGGAAAAGGCTGCGCCCAGTCAATGAAATCCTATGGCGCTCGCGTAATTGTTACGGAAATCGACCCAATCTGCGCCCTGCAAGCGGCTATGGAAGGTTACGAAGTAACCACTATGGAGGCGGCAGTTGAAGAAGGCGATATTTTTGTGACCACCACAGGTTGTAAAGATATCATTCGAATCGACCACATGGAAAAAATGAAAGACACCGCTATTGTTTGTAATATTGGTCATTTCGATATTGAAATCCAGGTTGATCAACTTAATAATTTTCCTGGAATTGAAAAACATACCATCAAACCACAGGTGGATCGATATACCTTTCCAGACGGTCATCGTGTTATTTTGTTAGCGGAAGGCCGATTAGTTAACCTCGGTTGCGCAACGGGACATCCTTCGTTCGTAATGTCCAATTCGTTTACGAACCAGGTGTTGGCTCAAATTGAGCTATACAACAATAAATACGAAATTGGCGTTTATATGCTTCCTAAGAAGTTGGACGAAGAAGTAGCTCGATTGCATTTGGAAAAATTAGGTGTAAAACTCACGACCTTAACTCAAGATCAAGCGGACTACCTCAGCGTACCGGTTGAAGGTCCATACAAACCAGAGCATTATCGCTATTAAGCTTTTGTGCAATAACCGTAAAACTTAGGTTTAGTTTCTTTGAACCAAACCTTATAGCGCGTCATTCTGACGAACCTCGATAGAGATGAGGAAGAATCTCGCCTTGATTTGATAAAAATCACTTCCAATTATTTAGTTTCTAAGAAGTAATAAAGTTTTGAAACTAACCGGCGTTCCCTTCCTGGGAACGCCGTTTTTTTTTAGTTTCTCTATTTTCATAGAGATTGCTTTCATAT
>CAYFMN010000010.1:79040-99461 GCA_964344185.1 uncultured Nitrospinota bacterium | reverse complement strand
TCACTCTATATAGTATGATAAAGTATGATCATAATAAATTAGGACGAATTAATGAAGCCTGTTGAACGAATAACGATTACTTTAACGTCGGAACTAGCCGAAACCGTGCGCGCGGCTGTGGAAACAGGCAAATACGCTTCCAATAGCGAAATCATTCGCGAGGCTCTAAGAGATTGGATGCATAAAAACATGCTTCGAGAGCGTCAATTGGAAACCTTACAAAAAGACGTTAAAGAAGGTTTAGCGGACGTAAAGGCTGGAAGAACCAGAAAATTTGATCCAGACCGTATTATCAAAAAAGGAAAGAAACGATTCGCAAATCGCACAACCTCCATATAACCGACAAAGCGGAAAATGACCTTGCGGAAATTTGGGCTTTTATAGCAGAGGACTCGCCGGAAGCGGCAACAGCATTTATTCAAAAACTAGAGGAACAATTCTCCCCTCTTCTCGAACATCCCGATATCAGTCCTAAGCGAGATCAACTTGCTTCAGGCTTGAGAGCGCATTTTTACAAAAGATACGTTATTTATTATAAAGTCACAGATAAGAAAATTATCATTATCCGAGTTGTCCATGGAGCAAGAGACCAAGAAGCGCTCTTTGACGAAGAAAATTAACATCATTATTTCAAAACTAAATTTTTCGAAACTCCTACAAAGTAGTAATTAAGATTAAACTATCGGCGCTTCCTCCTTGGGAACGTCGTTTTTTTTTATGGCACTTGTATCACACAACTTTTATCTTTATTCCAAGTTTGCTAACTACTTTTTTTGGCAAATCATAGAAGCTAATAAGCAAATAAGTTTTCCATGTGTATATATTTTCACGAATCGGAGAAGACTCAGACCATGATTTTATTTTTCCCTGGGTTAAGCCCTTACCAAACCAAGGAAAGTGTTTCAAAAGCTCAGGTTTTTTCAATTCTTTTATTAAGATAAGATAATAAGGCGGTTTTCCCGGTAACTCAGGGCTTTTATGTTTAATAAAAACTTTATAGAAGTTGTAGTTAGAATTGTTGGCTTTTATCAATGTACACCATCTATAATGCATGTGGTTATTAAAGTTTAAAGTATTGGTGGAAACGTCCCAATAGGTTCCATTAAATTTGTTATATGCATGTCGAGTAAATTTGCAACACTTAAGCTGCTCGAAACCCTTATCAATAGTTCGGACATTTCCTTTCCACTTAGCGTCGATTAAATCGGTTCCAGGGATTGTAAGAAATGTGTCGATTGTGGAAGCCTCTTTAATATCGCTTATTTTGAACCCAAGTAGATTGTGCGCAATTTGTCGGACAGCATAATTAAACAATCCACAATTTCCCATATTTATACCCCCTGTTTTTTTTCCTTTGATTAAAGGAAAACCATAGTCTCCTATCCCTCCATTTTTTTCAGATTTCAATACCGCTTTTTTACTCACTTTTATATCGAATATTTTTTTGCCTCCTCCTATAACATTTGGAACCCAAATCCACCCATTTTTACGTCCATAACTAAAAAAATTTTTATTTAAATACAGCCAACATTTATTTTTATCTTTTAAATGAACCCAAAGTTCACTTACCGGACCACAAATAATTTCCTCCGCTGGAGTTCCGGTTAAGCCATATTCCTCAATCTTAGAAGCTATTCCTTTAGGAATTTTAGGATTAACCTTCTTACCTTTTTGCTTTTCCTTTTTTTTGGAGCTTTTAGAATTTTTACTTTCCATTATTTTGATATTTTTCATCAAAACCTCATTTCAAAATTTACAGAAACAAAAATATTATTGGCTTAACATAAATACTCATTTTAAAGAAAAAACTTCGATAAATAACTTTAATTTAATTTTTTGATTAAAAACTCTTTTTATTTATATATGCAAACGCAATTAAACCTTGGCGTGATATTTGATTATTAATTATTTGTAATTTCGTCTTACCCTCTTTATCGAATTAGATTAATTTTCTTAAAGCCCTCCTTAATAAAGCTGGTATTTCGTTTTAATTTGAAGTAGATTACTTCGCCTCAGATCCCATCAAAGTAGCGTTTTAGCCTTATTTTTAAGGCCAAAATAGATTTTCAAAATACAGATATTTTGGAAATTCGAAACTAATTGCAGGTTATAAAATTCATAATTTGATTTATGCTTGCAAATACTTTGTCTTCAAAACTAACAAAATGGAGGCGAATATTTTGTAATGAGTCAAAAAAACACTTCTCTAAAACGAGCTGTCGACTACTTTGTCGATTATTGCCGTATCTCTAAAGGTTTATCAAGCAATACGCTGAAAGCTTATTGCATCGATTTAGAAAACTTTAAAATCTTTTGCGGCTCAAGAATAGATCTAAAAAAAATTAAAAAAGAACAAATTCGAAAATTTTTGACTTATTTAGTAAAAACAAAAGACTTGAAACCAAGTTCCGTAAAAAGAAAAATAGCTTGCTTAAAGGCTTTTTTTGTATGGTTAGAAAATGAAGATAAAATAGATAGAAGTCCGTTTTATAAATCGGGCATTAAAATTTCTATTCCAGCAAGACTCCCCAATACCCTCTCCACAGAAGAACTTCAAAAACTATTTAAACTTGGTAAAAGATTCAATGAACAAGCTCGGAAAAGTTTAAACATTGATCGACTGTCGTCAAAATACTTGGATCTAAAAGACTTCAATTCTTTTACAACGCACCTTGCGTTGGAAATCATGTTCACAACAGGTATTCGAGTCGGAGAATTAGTCGCGATACGGATTAAAGATATCGATCTAATAGAAGGAACGATAAAAGTAATTGGCAAAGGAAATAAACAAAGAAAAGTTTTTTTAGTCGATGAAGAAATCAAAAATCTTATTCAACGCTATATTGAAACGAGAAACCAATTCACTCCTATTACCCAAACCTTGTTAATCAACAGCCGGGGATTATCTGCAACGACTCAAATCATACGGCTTTATTTTCGCGAAGCGTCAAAGAAAGCAAATTTAGGAAGGAAAATTACGCCACATATGTTGAGGCATTCAGCGGCAACTCATTTGTTAGAGGCAGGAGTCGATATTCGTTTTGTTCAAAAATTATTGGGACATAACAGCATCACGACTACGCAGATATATACCCAAGTCAGCGACCGCAGCCTGCAAAACACCATCACCCAAGCCAACACCCGCAAACTTTTTGGAGATTAAAACTATGGATAACTAGGAATTATCAATGAGTCTTAAAAAAAATAAGATTTCCATAGCTTTATTCTATGAAGAAAGAAGCTCCTGGATAAAGAAAAACCCTGGACTATCTTCAGCTTCTTCCATTGCAAGAACCTTAGTTACACAAGATGAGATAACTTCAATTAAAAAAGAACTTAGGAAATATTTTGAAATTTCCTTGGTTAATTTATCCGAAATAAGCACCCAGGAGTTACCTTCAATTTTCAAAGGATTAAATAATCACACAGTTTTTTGGAATTTGAGCGATGGACAGCATCGATTTAAAGGAAGTCTAATTCCTGCTTTGGCAAGATTAAATGATAAATATTTTATAGGGTCTTCTACTTACTCACAGGGGCTTGCCTGTGCAAAGCACCATTGGAAACCCTTGGTAAGGGCATCAAATATTTTGACTGCAAATTGGAAGATTTTAACAAAAGAGACATTGAAGAAAAAAAACTTATTTAATCATATGAACCCACCCTATTTTGTGAAAGTAGCGGATTTGGGCAATAATTCAGGGTTTCTAATTTCAAGGACTGGTAAAGAAATAAATCCTTTGGCTAACAATGACGAGGAAGCTATTAAGTGTGCCCAAAAAATATTGAAAATGGGAATATCTACAGTAATAGTGGAAGAATTCCTACCTGGGGAGGAATATTCAATTGCTGGTATTAATATAAAAACTTGGGAATTGAAAGTAATTAAAAAGCAATATGAAATTCCATATATAAATATCCCACTAAAAGACGAATCAAGTGAATATTTTTATTCAGAAAAATTTGTAAAAAATGAAGAATTATTAAAAATATCAAAAATGGTAATAAAATTATTAAATATAAAAGACTACTTTAGGTTAGACGTAAGGCAAGCAAATGACGGAAGTTATAACCTGATGGATATAAATACTAACCCGTTTTTGACGTCCAATACTTTTAAAAAGTTTTTAACCACTTCCAAGCGGTCCTTTGGAGAGGCCATTGTAAAAATGGTTGTCCATTCAATAGAACGTCAAAAGACAAACTTATAAGAAAGAATTATTTTTACCGTCCAATATTTTTAAATTGAAGTCGTAGAAACTTAAAAAGGCAAATGTCACCAAATAGCCATCAGCAAACCAGGAATCATCTGAAGTACCATCTAATATCAAAGAGGGATTAGTTTCTTTTTTCGCAATAAGTTCTTTTAGAGTCGTATTTCTTTTTTCTCTTTTATCCCTATCAAAAGCCAACTCTGGCACTTTTGCCATTTTTAACCGCTCCTCAGCTTCCTTAAAGTTTTCTAACTTTAAATTGGCTACTGCCATATTAAAATTTACGCAATATTTGTAATAAGGGTCGGCAAGACCACTAGCAGAAATTTCTAGGGCTTTTAATAAATAATACACCGCTTGTTCCGAATCGTTTTCCAATAAATAGTTCACTCCAATATTATTCAAAAATGATATCCGGTCATATCGTTCAAATGCTAAGTTATACCCATCGAATAATTTATTCCGAAATTCTTTGAAATTCCCTTCTAGAAAATCAAAAATACTTAAAATTAACAATGAGTAAGAAAAATAGTTGTGTCTGGTTGATTCGAAGAAAATGGCAGCTTCTTCAACATGATCTCGCCCTTTTTTACCCTTTAATTTTAAGAGTTGGAGTACTCCCAGGTTATGTAAACATTTTGCCTTGAGAAGAGGGGTATTGCCTATTTCGGTTAATTCGATCATTTCTCGCAATTTTATTTCTGCGAGAGTATGATCTTCAAGCTCGGGGGAGACTCTTATTAACTCTCCGCATAACATAGAATTATTATCCATCTTACTAATACTCATTGCCGCTTCATAGGAATCAAGTGCATCGTTCTTACGATCAAGCGCAAGATAACAACTTGTAATTATGCTCCAGGAGACAGCTTGATGAAAAAGTGTCCCACAAGAAATTATCTTCTTACAGCTTTTAATTGCTTCAGAAAATAAATCCCTATTGTAATATAGTTGGGCTTCCATCAAGCTGTAAAGAATATCTTTGGAGCCATTTGGCCAATTGTTTTTCTGAAAACTTAATGCTTCCTCATTCCTTCCTGACAGAACCCCACAATGGAAAATTAGTAACTTCATTTGTTGAGGGGCTTGGTTTTTAGAAAACCTGAGACCGTCATTTCCTATACAAAATACTTCCCAAAATAGTTCTTTCTCGTAGAGTTTTGGTGCCAATTTGAGGAAATTTTCAAAAAAGGACTCCCAATCTTCACAGGACTCTGCATGCCAGCATTTTGATCTAAGAGAGTCGATATCCTCAGAGTTTGCTAACGACTTAAGGATTGCCTTATGAATTTTTTTCTCTAAGTGTGGAATTGCATTTGCTTTAATGTATGTAGGGTAATATGCATGGTGAAACCTAAGTTTGTTATCTTCTTGTTTAACAAAACGGTTTAAACATAAACTATTTAAAACTAATTCAAACTCATTTTGATTTGGATAGACTGACTCTAAAATATCTATTGTCGCGTTTTCTCCAAGTATTTGTAATGTTCTTAAAAAGTATTGACTTTCAGGAGACAATGATAAAAATCTATTTTGAACGAAATTAAATGGTTCTGGATCAGTAATCTCATCGTCATGGGATTCAATGAACAATGGAATTCCGTTTGTATTGTGAAAAAGGTTTTTTGGAGGTATCTTATTGGTTTTTAATTTGTAAAATTCTTCAGTCAAATTTTCATCAAAAGGATTTATTTTGAGAACCTTATGAGAGTCGGTCTCTTGTTTAATTTTTTTCAAAAATGTGGTGTTGTCTTGTAAAGTTCCGAATTCGAATATAATTTTAATTTTTTTCTTTGCAATATTCAGCAAATAAAAAATTAAGTTTTGGTCTACTTGGGATTTAGCAAGCTCAATATTGGAAATATAAAGAACCCCAATTTTTTTTTGCTGTAATAAATTTACAAACTGATTTATATATTGTTCATCGATTGGAGCGGTTGTATCTGAAAAACTTATCGATATTTTCAGCCAATCTAAGATTGGAAACCCAAAGTTTATTTTTTTTAATTGGCCAAAAGTATCTTTGATATTTAAAGGGTCTCGTAATAATTTATATTTTGACCTAAGAAATAGCTCAAAGTTTCCAAAATATTCATCTTCCGAAACTTTAAAAGAAAATGTTGCTGATATTTTTTTTTGCTCTTCCAAGAGTGAATTGACTAAAGTTGATTTTCCAACGCCACTGGGACCAAAGATTGTTAATGAAGTTGATAGCTTTGATTGCAAAAAGTCCTTTAAAAAGGCTTTTTCTCTCATCCGATCAAATAAAACATTTTCACGAATTTGATTCATTAATAATTCCTAGTTATCCATAGTTAGTTGGGACAGTTTTGAGAAGAATAAACGTTTTCTATGTTTTTTCAAGAATAAATTTGATATTCAAAAAATTTTTGACTAATGCAAATTTTATCTCAAATAAACAAAAAACCCTCTTCTCTAAATTAGAGAAGAGGGTTTTGAAAGCTATTAAAAGGTTTTCGGAATTATCACTTTTTATTCAAAAGAAGAACCAAAAAGCGCTTTTAAAAAACCTTTAATAATTCCATCATATTCTGGTGGGTCAAGACGAGTAAATAGAGATTTCACATCGTCTAAAGCAGTTTTGGAAAGAGATATAACCTTTTCAGCGGAACTTTTTATATTTTCTACTTCTTCTTTAATCGTTTTAATATCTGATTTAAGAGCTACAACGTTTTCATCATTCGAAAATATTTTTACTACTTCTTTAAGTTCTTTGAGTATCTCTTCCAGTTTTTCCTTGTCTGTGATTTTTTCCAACTTCACGTTTTTTAACGCTTTAAGTAAACTGTTGAGGTCTGTGCTAACCAAACTAATTTCATAATATAAGTTTTCTTGACCGTTATCAAAAGCGACCGTGGTTTTAGGCTCGTAAACTCCAAATCTTCCAAAGCGACCTCCCGGACCGCGGTTGGAGAAAGTATTAGAATAAACAGCCTTGTCAGCTAAACTCCCCTGAAGAGTAATAGAGTTACTTGTTTTCTTTTTATTTCCGCCTTTAGAATCCGCATTATCTTCCTCATTAGATTCTGTATCATCACTAACAACCCCGCTGATATTCCTAAGAGCTTGTTGGAGCTTTGTAAATGATGCATCAAGGTCTTCAGTTTTTAATGCTGCTTTATCCAGATTTATGCGATTGGATAAAATATTTGCTGCCTCGCCGGAAGCAAAGTTTTGATAGATGGTAAAACCTTCAACTGTCTTGGTTTCTAAATCAAATATGCTCATTACAGATAAAGCTTCGCCAGAATGTACTCCAACTTGTTCTGGTTCCTTTAAAACCATTTCTCCCTTTTCATTCTTGGAATAAGGAGGCTGACCTTTAAAACAGGCCTTAGCCATATCAGTCCCAGCGGTTTCATCTTTGTAGGGACAAGTTGGCGGAACAATAGCCAATATACTTCTGTCTAAACCCAAGTTAACGCTTACGGGTTCGAGAGTATCTTTTGGGCTAAGTTTAACTTGAAACCCAACTTTGGTTCCTTCATGATAAAAAAGAGTATTTTTGGTTATGCCACAACCACCTAAAAAAACTCCGCCTATTAATAAAAGAATCCATTCTTTATGTTTCATTACATATCCCCTTTCATATTTTAGTCTTGGGGCAAAACCAAATCTCATCCGAAATGGTTCCAGCAATTCAATTAAATATTAATTTTAGTTTATCTAAACAAACTAGTTATTGGGTTTCTTAGGGTCCTGACTTGCGTTTTCTTTAGCGCCTTTCCCAGAATTATCTACATCTTTCTTTTTAGAATCATTATCTCCCATTTTCTGGACTCCTTGAGGAGCTTTCGCCAAATTTATAGCGGCCTGTCCAGTTGCAAAATGAAGTTTTATAGAAGTGCCGCCTAACCAATTAATATCAAATAAACTTTTTGAAATTACCGACATCGCTTGCGGACAAACAACCTTTTCTTTTGGCTTATCTGTATTCGAATCAGCTTCACCATTTACTTCATTTGAAGTCAATTGTGGTTCAAATACCGTTTTAGTAGCAGTTGTTTGAGTTTCACCTGATTCATTTTTGTTTTGTGGATTTATGCACCCAGTTCCGCTTGCATTGACCGTTCTAGATTTTGGGATGATTGTGGTGGTGTCCCGGTCATACCCAAAACTGGCGTCTAAAGTGCCTTGATCTACCGAACCTTTGGCATTAAAACCGAAGTTCAGATCTTCATAAAAGATTAAATGTGATGGGTCGTTGGTTGTGCAGCTACTAGCGAAAATAAACGCTAGTAGAAAAATCGATTTAAGGAGCTGCGTTGCACATTTTTTCATATTCCTTCTCCTCTTTTAAAATCAGGACGCACGTTTTAGAAGGGTCATCGGGGATATAATCTAAATGCACCACCCTGCTCTCTTCAAAACTTGGTCCCACTACTATAAAGTTATCGCTATATCCCAAATTAAATTTATTAAAAACGTCAAGCGTCTCTGCCTCTATACCAAGGTTGGCTCGTTTTATCGCTCCCACTTCGCCTTTTGGCAAAGGCGCCCTAAATAGTTTCCACTCCTGTTCGCCAGATCTGGTTTCCCCTTCGGGTTTTGGAAACAAATAAGTGGCATTACGTGCGCCAAGACTAAATCCTTTATCTATAGAGTCCGTCCGTATTTGAGCGCCCAATGAGTAAACGTCTACCACTACAGCGGTTGGCGTGTAGGTATATCTTCCGACCAATGTTCCATAATTATTCAAAGAACACGCCAAATTGCTATTGGCAATCAAAACAAAAATGATTAGAAACCCAAGTTCTCTCATATCGAAAAATTTTGGTTGATGTAAATAGTTTTATATACAAAATTTCTTGACCCGTCAATTCAATTATCTGAATAACGAAATAAAAGGTTAGTTATCAATAAGATGCGAATATTGAGAAAGTCATACTAAAGCAGCCCTGTTTTCAATTACAAGACAATGAGGAGGAACCTTTTTCGATTAGATTGTATTGCAGGAAAACTGCCTAATGGTTGAGTTGATTTAAAGTGCGAGGAAAGAACGAGCGAAACTTATCGGTTTTTGGTCTAACTTCTACTTCAATACATTTTAGGAAAGAATTTGAAATCTGGTCGAACCAGGCAACTTTTTCGCTAACGAGGCCCAGCATATAATAATAATTTCCCGGTTTTTTAGGCACTTTAATGAAATCCTCAAAATGGACCCATTCATTTGGAGAAACAATATCCCATAGCCTAATTCTGGATTCCAACACTGGCGGGAAGTGAGGTCTATTACAAGTTTTTAAAAGCTTTTTCTGGTACCACTGCCCTCCCAACGCTACGGAGCCATGTAAATTCCCGTCTCTTTTGGGAGGAAGCCAAAAAGAATACCCTTTATTTTTAATCATTACTTTAATAATAAAAGTCGCTTCGGCTCTCACTTGAATTTCCTTCTGGTGAGGAATAATAATCGCGCCTTTTGCGAAAAGCCCGTTATTTGACGTTAAAGATTTCATTCTTTTAGGAAGCAATTCAACAAAAACCAATCTGGGGAAATTTGTTAACGCCCGATAATAACCTGCCCAAGTAGGCTTAATGTAATCTATTTTTCCTTTCCAATAATTAAACATCTGTATAGACGTCAATAAAGTAAATCCCCCCAAAACAACTAGCGCCGTTTTTTTTGAGCTTATCTTTTTCAATTCGCTTAAAAGCGCCGCAATTCCTATGGCAAAAAATGGATAGGCACTTATGAACCCTCTATGACCATAACCTCCTCCTAAATGCCATTCCTTATATGAAGCTATTATATAAGTCAGAATAAACAGATTGATTAAACTCAATGTAGCAATTTTCTTTAGCTCTCCCCTTAAAGTCAAAAGAAGCCCGATCACTCCTAATAACAAAGCTGGAGACCAAATAAAAACGCCAGATTGAATTGAGGCGACAGTTTCAATTAAGCTAGGATTAAGGAAATTAAAAGTATTACCACCCGGACTATCAAGGAAAAAGCTACTTCCGTTTGTTTTCCAGATAATGCACTGCGGAATAATTACAATGATGACCGTCATCACAACAAGGCTTAATGGTTTGATATTTACCAATACTCTATTTTTGAAATCTTTTCCGCAGGGGTAGAAAAGAAAAAAGGATATGAAAATCAAATTTAAGTTTTCAACTAAAAACAGTAATCCAATAATTAAACCTAAAGTTAAAGAATGAGTTAAATTTGGGCTTTTCCAAAACTTTTCAGTGAAATAAAAATAGAGAGAAACAAGGCAGTAGCTATAAACGTGTGGAAAAGCCGAGTCAAGTGTTGCGTAATGAAATAAGCTTGTCCCAAACGTTATGAAAATTATTGTAAAAAAAACCTCTTTTTCTCCAAAAAAATGACGCAGATATTTCGCCAAAACTAAAGAGCCAAGTAAATAGTAAAAATATCCGGCAATTAAAACGGAAACTTGATAAATAAGGGAATATCCGTCTGCATTTACGCTATCAAACAAAAGCGTAATAAAGTGGGCAATTAAGAAAAAAGGTCCAATCAATATTGCCGTCCCAATAGGATATTTATTATCCAATCTTTCCTTTGATTTATTGAGGCTCTCCCCTGTTCTATCCGCTTCTCCCTTTTTCTTGATATTCGTAAATTCAGTAGACTTGTGAATTATCAATGTCGTTAAATAAGAATAATATCTCTGGCCTTCTAATTTTATTGGAGGCCAATCTGAATGACCGTTGTAACCATAGATACTCAAACTAAGCGCCAGAACGATGAAACCTGTAAATAATGCAGTTAACTTCTGGCTAAAGGTTTCAACTTTAAAAGTAAATTTCATATTTTTTTGACTCTGAAAATAAAACTCAACAATTTAATTTTGGAATATCGAAACCTAAATATTAAAATTTAAAGAGAGAGATTGTACTTCCTCTCAAATTGGAATTTCAAGATCGACAATTATATAGTATGAAACATTAATCTTCTTATATTCAAAGCCATTTAAATATCTCTTTGCCGCTGTTTCAATGGAATTTTCAAAAATAAAATAAGTATATTTACTTTCAATAAGTTATATTCAAAGAAGCTATTTGTTTTTTTACAATAAGTCTTATAAAATAGAAAATGCGGTAGGTTACACTTTTGTTATTCAACGGATTAAACAGATGGGCTTTAATAAGAAAATTTTAATAGTCGACGACTCGAAAACCAATCTGGCCGTAATTTCTAATTTATTAAGCGCTAACAATTACACAATTTCATTTGCCGTAAGCGGTGAAATGGCTTTAAAGTTAGCCGAAAAAGACCCGCCTGAGCTTATTTTAATGGACGTGATGATGCCGAGTATCAATGGATTTGAAACCTGTCGAGAACTTAAAAAAAACCCCGCTACAGAAAAAATTCCCGTTATTTTTGTGTCGGTGAATAATGACACCGAAAATATCGTTAAAGGCTTTGAGGTTGGCGGAGTTGACTATGTGGGCAAGCCTCTTGTCGAAAAAGAAATTCTAGCCCGTGTTGCGTTACATTTAGAAGTTGCTGAGTTACGTAGTGTTTTAGAAGAAAAAGTAAAAGACCGAACTGAAGAATTAGAAAAAGCCAATAATCAGCTAACTAAATCCAAGGAAATAGTAGAAGCCGCCTTAAAAGTAAAAAACGATTTCTTTGCGCGCGTTAGCCATGAGTTTCGAACTCCTCTAAACGCGATTATCGGTTTTTCGGAACTCCTTCAAATGAACTTTGAGGGGACTTTAACCGAAAATCAAATGAAAGACGTCGACAACATCAACGCCGCTGGTAAATCCCTTTTAAAAATGTTCGAAAATATTCTAAAACTAACAGAACTAGAAGCTGGCGACCTGGATTTAGATATAGAGCCTGTAGAAATTCTACCGCTGTGGAATCATGTTAACGCAAGTTATTCAACCTACGCTAACGAAAAAAATATCGAAGTTTGCACTGAGATACCTAAAGAATCCAACCCATGTGTTTTGGCAGATCCGGCAAATTTACAATGGATTTTTGAAGCGTTGCTTCACAATGCAATTCATTACAATAACCCTAACGGAAAAATTTGGTTCTCTAGCGAACCCATTACGAATGGCCATATTCGTTTAAATATCAAAGATAATGGGCCTGGAATTTCTTCCGAAAAACAAGATCTTATTTTTAAATCGCTCAACACATTTGGCCCTGACTATGCTTCTGAAGAAGGTATGCCCGTTAGTTTAAACGCAGTGCATAAGCTCGTAGAAAAAATGTCGGGGCAAATTGGGTTTACTACAGAAGTTAACAAAGGAACCACCTTTTTTCTTGATTTACCGCTGGCCCCTAAAGAATAAAGTTTTCTTGTTTTTAAATGCTTCATTATTTTGAAGGCTTGACTCTCCTTTTAATTCCATCTAATTTCAGTAGACATATCGCCTTCTAAACTGAAATTAAAAAAATGTTCTTTCCAAACCTCGCAAAACAAACCAAATTGATTTTAGTAGGCGGCCTTATAATCGCTTGCATTGGCTTCGTCAACACCTGGAATCAACGTCAAAAGGCATGGTTCGGGGAATTAGAACAAGAGGCCCTTGAAGACACCTTAATTCTAAGCGGCGAATTAGAAGTAGTTAAACGGGAGCTAATGGGAATTGTTTCTTTATACGATTCCTCTCAATTTGTAACTTGGGAGGATTTTCAAACCTACGTTAGACCCATTTTAAAAAATCATAATTTCATCAGGCGTTTTGAATGGGTTCCGAAAGTATTACACAACGAAAGAAACGAATACGAACGATCAACCCAAACGAGTGGAATTGAAGGTTTTAAATTTTTATCACGTGGACCTCAAAACGCTTTTGTCACCAGAGAAAAAGCAGATGTATATTATCCAATTTTTTATATAGAACCATTCCAGGGCAATGAATCGATACTCGGGTTTGATTTATCAACGCAAAAAGATTTCTTTAAATACCTGGAAGAATCTCTAAATACAGGCAAGCCATTAGCAACACAAAAAATTCAATCTCCAACAGATAATTCCCCTACTCCAGAAATTGCTATTGTGGCTCCGTTTTATGAGGGGAAAAAAATTCCAGAAACGCAGGAGATAAGACATAAAAAGTTAAAGGGGTTTGTAATTGGCATATACCGAATCAAGGACATGATAGATCAAATGGTGGCCCCCTATTTAGCAAAGGGTATGAGCTTATCTATTTATCAGACAGCCACCACAGAAGAAAAAGATCTTTTATTTGGCAATCCACTAGAAAATCCCGCTTTGGAAATTAAAAACGTGGTCAATATTGCCGGTCGTCGTTGGCTTTTAGTGTGGCAAGCCACAAAAGATTTTAAGAATGGATCTAATAAGTCCTCTGCGTTCTGGGTGGCAGGAAGCCTCTTTGCGTTTTTTATTTTCATTTCTATTATTTTTGAAATGATGGCATCACGAACGCGTTTGGTTGAAAAACAAGTTAAAACCCGCACCGAAGAACTAACTACGGCTAATATTCATCTCAAACGCGAAATAAGAGCTCGCGAACAAGCGGAAGTAAAGCTACACACGGCCAAAGAGGAAGCGGAACTAGCCAACCGGGCGAAAAGCGTTTTTCTTGCAAATATGAGCCATGAAATTCGAACGCCAATGAACGCTATATTAGGATATGCCCAGCTGTTGGAGGGGAAAATCCCAAAGGATTCTGAACCACAAAAACAGCTTAAAAAGATTCTTAATAGCGGCGATCATTTAATGCAAATAATCAATGACATTTTACAATTATCTAAGATAGAAGCCGGTAAAGTGGATCTCACTTTAGCTAATTTAAACCTCTATCAATTGATTAAAGATATTATCACCATCATCCGTCCCTTATGTCAGGAAAAAAACCTGGCTTTAAACCTGGAGGCGAATATTCCAAATCCATTATGGGTTAAAGGGGACGAAATGAAGATTAAACAAGCCCTGATAAACTTATTAGGAAACGCGGTTAAATTTACCGACATAGGTTCTATTACTTTAAAAATAGAGTCAAAAGGAGAAAATGTTTATGGCTTTGAGGTTCAGGACTCCGGCAGAGGAATAGCCAAAGAATATAAACAAACAATCTTTAATCCTTTTGAGCAGGGTCAAAACATGAAAAAAAGCGGTACCGGTTTAGGGTTGGCTATTTTTAAAAAGCAGATCGAACTTATGCAAGGAACTTGGGGGTTTAACACTGAACTGGGAAAAGGTTCTCGTTTCTATTTTGAATTACGGTTGCCTGAAGCGGAAAAAAAGATGGAACCTAACCCAATTAAATCATCGGTACCGATCATTGATGGAGCAAAGGAAATAAAAGCATTGGTTGCAGACGATAACGAATTGGGAAGAGATATTTTATCAAAAGCCCTGAAAGAAACCGGTATTTTTGTATGGACAGCGGCAAATGGTCAACAAGCAATCAATTTAGCGATTAAAGAAACCCCTGATATAGTGTTTATGGATTTAAGGATGCCAATTAAGGATGGGTACGAGGCTTTAAAAACTATTAAAGACAAATGCGGCTCGACTAAGATTAAATTTATCGCAGTTACAGCCTGGGCTTTTGAAGATCAACGTCAAAAATCTATCGACGCCGGGTTCGATGATTTCATTTCCAAACCTTTTCGTCTGGAAACTGTTTTCAACTCTCTATCAAAATTACTAAAAGTAGAATTAGACTATAGCGATTCCATTCAATTCGAAAAAATTGAATCGCAAAACATAAAAAACTCCTATACCCAAATAAACATTTCCAAAAATCTTTTAACAAAACTCAAAGAAGCCGCAAAGCTCCATGATATTACCGATTTCAAAAAGTATTTTGAAGAATTGGAAACGGAGGAAGTTGACGGTAAAAAACTGTCTAATTTTATCCGCCCTCACCTGGACCAGTATAATATGGACGCTATTTCCAATATTCTGGAAAATATAGAATATGAACCAAAACCCTGAAGACTTATTGGGCAAAAAGATTCTAATAGTCGACGATACTCCAGCCAACATCGACCTTTTATATCAAACCTTATCCCCAGAAGGTTACAAAATTTCAGTTGCCGGCGCAGGAGAAGAAACGCTCAAACTTGTATCGAAAATCAAACCAGATTTAATTTTGTTAGATGTTATGCTACCCGATATCGATGGTTTTGAAACCTGTCAAAAATTGAAAGATAATCCCAGTACAACGGCGATCCCTATTATTTTTATCACCGCCAAAGCGGAATCAGAAGATATTGTTAAAGGTTTTACTCTTGGCGGGGCCGATTATTTAACAAAACCTTTTAATAAGGAAGAGGTCTGCGCAAGAATTAAAACCCATTTACAGTTTCAGGTTCTTTTGAAGACGTTAGAAACACAAAACCAAAAGCTCAACGAACTAAACAACACAAAGAATAAACTTATGGGGATGACTTGCCACGATCTGCGCAATCCTATTACATCAATTCGCGGATTCTCAAAGTTTATGTTGGATAAAGGCGACGCCATTTCGAAAAACTCCCTCACAGAGTGTTTACAAAATATTTACGCTGCGAGCGACAACATGTTGGAGTTAATCAACGACTTGGTGGACATAACCGCAATAGAAAGCGGAAAACTAAATTTGAACTTGCGACCCGACTCGTTTGTGAATCTGGTTAACGAAAAAATAAAAATGTACGTTCCTTTGGCGGAAAACAAAAAAATCAAACTCCATTCAAACCTGAGTCAGGAAACGCCCATATTTAAATTCGACTCCAATCGAATCGGCCAGGTTTTGGACAATCTGATAGGTAACGCCATCAAGTTTTCCCCACAAGGCAAAAATGTCAGCATAACCGTTTCTTCAAACGATCAGGGCGCCCTTTGTTCGGTAAAAGACGAAGGTCCCGGTATATTGCCAGAAGACCAAGACAAGCTATTTGTTCCGTTTCAAAAATTGACCGCAAAGCCCACCGGCGGCGAGGCTAGTTCAGGGTTAGGGTTGGGAATAGCCAAGAGAATGGTAGAAGCGCATGGCGGAAAACTTTGGGTCGAAAGCGAACCCGGCAACGGCGCCGATTTTCGTTTTCAAATACCTATGATTATATAAAAAAAGGGCGGACTCCCAAGAGCCCGCCCAAACTACTCACCTAAACTTACTTCATCAGATCGGTTCGGATGTATTTCACGATATCCCAGATATCATTATCCTTCAAAGTCTTCTTGTGGGCTACCATTCCCGTACCGGCAGAACCGTTCTTGATGATCCAAAACATTTGACCGGCGGATACTTCCTTCATCGTTTCAGCGCAAGTAAAGTTTCGTGGATGCGGTTTTAATGCTTTGCCAAGCTTACCAGCGCCATCGCCCGTATCGCCGTGACAGTTTTTACATGCCATGGGTTTTGCACTTTTCGTGTACAAAGCCTTCCCATGAGCCGCGTCTGCGCTTCCGGGAATTTCTTTTTTGAAATCCGCCGAAGGAGCGCTTTTGGTTTTTCTCGGTTGAGGGCAAGTTCCTCCCGCGAAAGCTTGCCCAGCTACCATTAGCGTGAAGACGGTTGCTATTGCGAATGCTGTCATCTTTTTCATCTTGTTTCTCCTTAAAGTTTAGGTGAGTCATTTGAACCAATTCTAAAGATTTGATATCGGTTCGGCGTCGCGTTATTTGCTTGCTATTTCAAAGTTTGCATTTACGTCTTTACCGGCGGTAACCGTTACTTCTTGAGAACTTTCGCCAGCATATGGATGCCATGCAATCACTTTATATTTTCCTGGAGGAACTTGATCTAAAACAAACTTTCCATCCTTGCCAGTGATATTGTAGTAAGGGTTCCATACAATCAAAGCGTCCGCTTCCATGTAATTATGCTGATCGCATTGAAGGAAAAAATGTCTGTCTTTTTTCATTTTGAACCGCTTCATATTTTTTGTAACGTCGGCCATAGAACCTTTAGAAGGCAATGGTTTATTGAACAACGTTTTTCTATTAGCGCCTTTTACAGAATACCCATGTGGAGTATGCAATGTATTTTCATCTTGATTCGTAACAGTCACCAAACCTTCTTTCATACCTTTAGGAGTTTTTCTGACAATCGAAACCTTAGGGAAAATATCACAAGTTTTGAAATCAAAATTAATTGTTTCTTCACTCCAGGCTTTTCCGCTTTCAATTTCCTGGATATAAACAACTGTGTCTTTTAACATGCCATTGTCAACAACAACCTTTTGCCTAGGTCTAAAATGACCGTCTACGGTATCAGGATGTGTTGAGCAAAACTCGGCGTTCTTTCCTTTATTCAAATCTTCCATAATTGGATCTGGAACTTTTCCCTTGAAGGAGATGACGCCGGTAATTTTCCCGCCATTTTTAACTTCGCCTTCAACGTAATTGTCTTTTTTAGCTAAAGCCGTTCCTGCCATGCCAGCGGTAACAAGAGCTCCAATTAATACGGCAATCATTGTCTTTTTCATGATGGTCTCTCCTTTTTTAACGATTCAAAAACACCTACTATTTTCAACCGTAAACGTTAAAAGCCTTACGGAGTTTTGCCGAACAAGGCGTTGGTCGAAGCGGCAGAAGGTAGGAGGCGGCTCCCCCTGCCACTTCAACCAACGTCAAGTCATGGGGCTAAACCAAAACTTGATGAGTTGACAAAAAAGAGTTTTTCTTTCTTTTTTGTCAGGTTAAGCTTGTTTTCTTGTGAATTTCTCATCTTCCTATTTCCTGCTTGGTTATCTAACAACTAACTTAACTTTAAATAGCAATGAATATGCCAAAGATGCATACAACTGATATCATTTCCTAAGTCGCTATTTTTTAATAAGTTATGAAATTGAATTATTACTGGAAAATGATAAAGAGGGATAAGACTATTTTTATTTCCCTAACTGGGAAACAGATTCCCAAAATGGGAAAAATATTTGTTTCAATATGGGAGGTAAAAACGAAAATAAACCCAAATAATCTTTATCTGATTTCCTACTATCCGGCCCCTGATTTTAAGACCCGAAATCCTGGTGAGTCTGAGTTTTTAGAGGTTCTCTTAATCTTCAAATTTTTTTCCAATTCAAAATATTTGTTTTATCTATGGTTATCCTAAAAAAACAAAAACCGATCTAAAACGCCTAAAGTTTTATCAAGTTTTTTCCATTAAGTAATAAAGAATGAAATAATTTCACGGATGAAATTAGTTTGAGGAGGGAAAATGGTCGCCGAAATTTTCGATAGTAATTACCAAAATGGAAAACTGGAAACCAAAATTGAGGAGCAATATGTCGAACCTGTTTCCGAAAGAATGACGTTTGGCGAAGTCAAAAAAATAATAGAAGAAACCAGCCGCGGAAAGAAGTTACTGCAAGATTTAGAGCAGGAAATTAAAGAAATTATTGAGGATACAAAAAGAGAAAAAGAAGCTTTAGAAAGATTTGAAAAAAAGGCAAAAAAAATTCTTAACGACCGCGATTCAATAACAGAACCCTAAGAATTGTACAGTGTATCCACTTTAGCTGATAGAAGTGGATAAAAACTTAGAAAATTCTAAAGCAAACTGAATTAACGCAAGTAATGCTTTTCCCCGAAGCGGCGTCAACCTGCCCGTTTAAAAGCCTAGCCTTAATCTACCGCTAAAAGTTGCCCCAACGTCTAGGAGGTTCGCCTCCTGGACGCCCCCTTTCATTTATATTTAAACGTCTATAATCGATTTATGACGCGATTTTTATTTGGTCATCATAACTAGAAAAATATTCCTTGAAATTATATTCAGGCTTTAGTTGTTTAATTTTTTCCAAAAACTCACGAATCACATCAGGATGAATTTTATTTTTAATCAAAGTAATTATCAGGTTATCAAAAATCGATTTAACCATTAACGGGTTGGAATAATATAGAAAAGATGTCATTTCCAGTTGCTTTTTGATATCGGCGCTTTGATTACGTTTTAGCCACCAAAAGAAAGTATAAGACGAAACATTTTTGGGGGCTTTTTTTAAAATAAAAATTAAGTCATCCAGTTTGACTAAAAATGGATTCGGAACTTTTCTATTTTGAAATCTCTGATATTCTTTTTCAAAATCAACAGTTTTTAATAAAGGATTTAACTCATAGGCTATCCTAAAGTTTTTATTGGCTTTGACATCTTCTTGCCACTCCTTATTCAGAATCCCTGTAACCCAATATGTTAACGAGAAGTTTGATTTCATTTCCAAAGCTTTTGACAACAATTTACTAAGCGTTAATCTATTTTTGGTTAGTTTGACGTCATTTCGAAACTGCAACCAACTCCCCAAAACAAATTCTAAAATTCCATTTATTTGATAATCAAGGTTATCTTTATTTGATTCAATATCGCATTTTCCATGGAATGCAATACACCCGGAATAAGAAAGGTCTTCAATTTGATTAGCTTGAAATATACCTTTCACATAGCCAATTTCTAACAGGTTGTGAGGAATTGATTCATTTTGATTGAACAACACTTCCTGTTTTTCATGAATTTTTAATTTCTCAATCAGGTTCTGATATATGGCGAACGCCTGCACCCTATTTCCGCTTTCTGTTGGATGAACAGAGTCCGAAAAAAATGTTTGCTTTCCTTCTGAATTGAACGACAAACCGCTTGCGATATAAAAAACATTAGAATATTTTTTTATTAATTCTCTATATAACCCGTCTATTCGCAATCCGGCCAGTTTTCGATACTTTAATTCTTCGGTTTCAAATTCCTTCAATTGAGGAATTTTTTTTAATTGAGATTCCAACATATTGTTTTGCATTACTGATGGAATGCTAACTAAACCAACCTGAACTCTTTTTTTCCTAGCCAATCCAATAACTTCTTCAAGATTATTTTTATAAAACTCAAAATTATGGTCTACAACATAGCCGCCTATCTTTTTATGTTTCTTTTTTTGAATGTAGCTACTCCTCAAAAATTTTAAAAGCTTAAAGGTATTGGTAGAGTTCAAAAAGGAATGAGGCTTACAATATTCTTTTATCGTTTTAAACCTATGCCCTCTAAAGAGGTCGATATCATTCCAACCTGACATAATTAAAAGCAAATCGGGATCAAACTTTAATATTTCTTCTTTATATAACCGCTTCATATCACATGACTGATGATAATACTGGCCGGCATTTATAACTTGGAAAAACTTATTTTGATTTAATTTATTGTTCAACATCCTTTCTAGTAATCGTGGATATGTCATTTCATTACCTACCCACCATCCAAGCGTTGTTGAAGCTCCTAAAGCGACAATTCTATAAATATTCTCAGGTTTTTT
>CAYFMN010000010.1:69026-79030 GCA_964344185.1 uncultured Nitrospinota bacterium | reverse complement strand
AAAATAAGGCCCACGAAATCCCCATTTATTTACAAAAATATCTCCAAAAGTACCGCTTATCAGTCCTTCATTTTTAAAAAAAGAAGCTATTCCTAAAATATTTTTTTCTTCTCTGTCCGGGTTTTTTTTCACTCCGACCCAAAACTTTTTTGAATTACTGGCAAACGGATCTTTTCTTAAACGGATTCGACCATTTTCTGCTTCAAGCAAAGGATGAGTATCGAACTTAAAGTTATTAGGATCAATTTTTTTTAGAATAAAATGAGATCCTGACTCAAATAAAATATAAAATAAAATTACAACGCCAACTTTCAAAGTTATTTTTTTGAGACTCTGCTCCATACTAATTTTTACTATTTATCTTTGGCTATAAAAATTAATCAAATTGTAGTAAACGCCCTTTTTCTTTATTAAGTCTTCTTGCAATCCAAACTCTACTAATTCACCTCTTTTAAGGACGGCGACTTTATCTACATGTTTGATAGTTGAAAGGCGATGCGCAACTATAATAGACGTCCTACCTAGCTCCAATTTTTTGATAGCGTCTTGTATCAATATTTCCGTTTCTGTATCCACGTTTGAAGTAGCTTCGTCTAAAATCAATATACGTGGGTCAAAAACGAGAGCTCGGGTTAAAGCAAGAAGCTGTTTTTCTCCCATGGATAAAGATCCGCCTTTTTCTTTTACAGAATTCCAATATTTATTTGGGAGCTTATTAATAAAACGATCCGTCCCTAAACTACAAGAAGCCGCTTTGATTACTTCTTCTTTAATTTCGTCATTACCTAAACGAATATTACTAATAATATCGCTTGAAAAAATAAACGGATCTTGTTGAACCCATGAAATTTGAGATCGAGCCTCTTTTTTTGATAATTGAGATAACGGAATATCGTCTAATAAAATTTCACCTTTTTGAGGCTCGTAAAATTTGCATAAAAGATTAATCAAAGTACTTTTTCCCGAACCAGTCGCTCCAATAATCGCTAAACTTTCTCCCTCATTGACGACAAAAGAAACATCTTTAATAACGTAATCATTTTCTTTATAAGCAAACCAGACATTGCGAAATTCTATTTTTCCTTTTTTTATTTTATTGTTGGTAATTTGAGGAGGGTCTAATATTTCTTCTGGGGTATCCAGCAGTTCAAAAATTCTTTCGCAAGACGCCACTGCAGATTGGATAATATTGAATTTTTCCGCTAAGTCTCGAATAGGATCAAACAATTTATTCAAATACTGAATAAACGCCACCAAAACGCCCAATTGAACCTGACCTTGTACAAACTCCCCTCCTCCATACCAAATTACTAAACCAATTCCCAGCGCGCTAAAAACATCTATTGAAGGCACATACACCGCGTTGTAATGCAACGCTCTCAAATCTTCGCTTAACTTTGCGAAGTTAATAGATTCAAAATCAGCGGATTGTTGTTCCTGACGGTTAAACAACTGAACCGTGTTCATACCTGAAAGATTTTCTTGTAAAAAGGTATTTAGACTGGTTACATGAGAGCGGTTTTTCCTCAAAGCATCTCTAGCCCTCACTCTATACGCGTGAGTGGCAACAGCTAAAAATGGAAAAACAATACATACGACCAAAGTTAATTTCCAATTTAAGTAAAAGAGAACCGCAAAGATTCCTACAAGAGTAAACAAATCGCTAAAAATAAGAATTAACCCCGAAGTTAGCATTTCATTTAAGACCTCAACATCATTCACGGTCCGCGTAATCATTTTGCCAACAGGATTTTTATCAAAAAACTTAAAAGACATTTTATGGATATGGGCAAAAGTTTCCCGACGCAAGTCTTTCATCACATTTTGCCCAATGTATTGCATGAGAAGAGTTTGAGTGAACTGAAAAACAAACCCGCCTATCAGAACGAATAGAAATATCCAAGCAATCTTATCGATTCCTTTAAGATTTTCTACGGCAATATAATCGTCGATGGCTACTTTTGCTAAATATGGACCCGCTAACTGGCATAACGCGCCTCCCAAAAGCAATAATACCGATAATAAGGCAAGACTTTGATAAGGCTTCAAATATTGAACAATTCTACGAAATACAGCCCAATCGTAATAACGTTCTTCAAGGTTTTCGCCAGCCAGTTCGGTCACGAGAGAAAAACCTCCAAGCCTTTTTGAAACGATTGCGTAGCGGAAATTTCTTTGAAATAACCTTCCTGCATCTCTAACTGTTCGCGGCTGCCAATTGCCGTTATTTTTCCACTTTCCATAACTACTATCTGATCTGAAAAACGTTGCGTAGAAACCCTGTGCGCAATCATTATTACGGTTATTTCTTTTCCTAATTTACGAACATTACTTAATATTTTTTCTTCCGTTTCTATATCCAAACTAGAAAACGCGTCGTCTAAAATTAAAATTTTTGGTTTTCGGATCAAAGCTCGCGCTAAAGCGATACGTTGTTTTTGTCCTCCAGAAAGAGAAACTCCTTTTTCTCCGATCATGGTGTCCAAACCCTTGGGAAAAGCATGAATGTCTGGCTCTAACCCTGTAAGAGAAACTATTTCTTCAATAGTTTTTTCATCTGAATGGTCAATTCCAAAAGTAATGTTTTCTCGAATACTGGCTGAAAATAAAAACGGTCCCTGTTCTACATAACCAATTTGTTTTCTTAAAAGGTTTAACGGCAACTCATTAATTGGAATACCATCTAAAAATATTTGCCCTTCCGTGGGGTCAATAATCCTTAAAGGAAATTTAAATAAAGTTGATTTACCGGCTCCAATAGGTCCGGTTACTCCCAACCATTGCCCGGATTTAATTTTCAAATTAATATCCTTTAAATGGAACTCATTTTCAGAATATCGAAAACCAATAGACTGAAATTCTAGTTCGCCTTGGAAATCATTTTTGGGACCACTTTTTAATGAAGCTTTTATTATGGGTTGTTCAGAAAAAATTTCTTGGACTCTATTCATTGCGCTTATGCCTCTTTGAGATAGATTAAACACGTAACCGATTCCCATCATAGGCCAGGACAACATCAACAAATATCCGTTAAAAGCCACAAAAGATCCCAAAGTCAAATCGCCGGAGATAACCTCTTTACCTCCAATCCAAAGCGATATTAAAGTAGCTATTCCGAGAAAAAAGGTGAGCGATGTTGGAAAAATAGCGTACAGCTTAGTGAGCGCCATATTTTTGGACAAATAGACCTCATTCTGTTTTTCAAATTTTTCTTTTTCTTTTTCTTCCTGAACATAAGCATGCAAAGTCCTAATGCCAGAAAGGTTTTCCTGAACCATATCGGATATATTCGCTAATTCTTCCTGGACAATACGGTGTCCCTCGCTAATCTTTGTCGTATACAAATAAAACAAAATTGAAATTAATGGCAGAGGTAAAAAGGCCATTAACGTTAATTTAGGGCTGATATATATCATTAATGAAAAGCAGCAAATAATTACGACAAAACAATCGGCTAAAACCAAAAGCCCTAATCCCAAAAAGTCGCGGACAGATCTAATATCATTCGTCGCCCTGGATAATAAATCTCCTACTTTTCTTTTTTGATAAAATGAACTATCTAATGTAAGAAAATGGCTGAATAGGTCATTAATAATGTCAAATTCAACCTTTCTTGAAGGTCCAAAAATATACTTTCTCCATCCAAATCTAAAAATTCCTTGAAAGGTTGCAGCCAATCCCAATAGCCCGGCAAATATGAGCAGCTCTTCATTTGAAGGTTTACCTGGTAATTTATCTATAAATTGTTTGAGAACCCAAGGGATAGCCAATCCAACAATATCGGTTAAAACAAGCGCAACCATACCTATCAGTATTTCTTTACGATATGCCTTCAAATAAGAAACAAATATTTTTAGCTGACTGACAAACATAAATTCAAATAATTACCTTGCAAGTTTTCAGACAAAAGAGGGGTTCATTATGCTAGGATATAATGGAAATCACGATTGAGAATGGCTTAATATAGTACCATTCTCGAAAACAGGAAAAAACCCCAGAGAAGAATTCAGGTTTATCCCATCTTTAAAAAATCACCTCTCTTCCCATATATTAAAAGTTGCACTAAGGTTACTATCGAATGATCGGTATTATTTTAGCAGGCGGAAGTGGAACCAGGTTTTGGCCCAAAAGCCGGGAATTACTTCCCAAACAATTGATAAAAATTGCAGGCTCCAACACAATGATTCAATCCACAGTGGAGAGACTGCTTTCTACAATATCTATAGAAAATATTTATGTAGTAACTCACCAATTTCACGCATTTGAAACTTGCAGGCAACTGGAAAAATTTGGTTTTTCTCCTTCAAATTTAATAGCTGAACCCATTGCCAAAAATACCGCTCCAGCCTTGGCTCTGGCTTCTGTTTTTTTAAAAGATAAACATTATGACGATGTACTAGGCGTTTTTCCCGCCGATCATGTTATCGATGATGGAAAAAAGTTTGACCAAGCGTTAAAAAAAGCCGAAGAAACAGCTTTAAAAAACTATTTAGTAACGCTTGGAGTCCAGCCTACCCGCTCAGAAACAGGATATGGATATATTAAAAAAGGGGAAACCATAGAAGGCCTTGAAAGCTCTTTTGTTGTCGATGAGTTTGTAGAAAAACCAAATATTGAAAAAGCAAAAACGTTTTTAGCGACTAAAAAACATTTTTGGAATTGCGGTATTTTCTTTTGGAAAACCTCTCAAATATTGTCCGAGTTCCAAACTCATATGCCCCAAACCTTGGAGAAGATTGAATCAGCGCTTCCGTGTCTACAAAAACAAAAAGGCCCCTACCCTTATCTAACTCTCGATGAAACGGGAAAAGACATTTATGATTCTTTAGAAGGGCAATCCATAGACTATGGAATTATGGAAAAATCAAACCAAGTTGCCGTCGTTGCCACAAACATGCCGTGGAATGATGTTGGTTCATGGGTGGCGTTAAGCGATATAGAAGAAAACGATTCTGAAGGTAATGTTCTTTCTGAAGGAGTTATTGCTCTTGATTGCAATAACTCCATAATCCAAAGTAATGATCGGTTGATTGCAGCCGTAGGGACTAAAAATTTAATTATTGTAGACACTCCAGACGCATTGCTTGTTTGCTCTAAAGACAAAGCGCAAGACGTAAAAAAGATTGTGGCGAAGTTAAAAGAAAAAGAAAAGCCTCAAGCAAAGTTTCCCTCAACAGTTCACAAACCCTGGGGTTCCTATACAATATTAGAAAACAACCCGGGGCAGTTAGTTAAGAGACTCGAAGTGCTGCCGGGAGCAAAACTCAGTTTGCAAATGCACAACCATAGAAACGAGCAATGGCTGGTTGTTAGGGGAACAGCTGAGGTTCAATTGGAGGATAAAACCTTTTTATTAGAAAAAAATCAATCCACCTTTATTCCACAAGGCTCTAAACATCGCCTGGGAAACCCTGGTAAAGAGCCTTTGACTATTATGGAAGTTCAGCTAGGCGACAAAATCGATGAAGACGATATCATTCGTTATAAAGATGATTTTGGTCGAGAAGACTCCTCTCCCAGGTAACCAAATACGGGATCAAAAAAATCAGGTTTCCATCTTGGAAATCTAACTATCGGCGCGGAGAAATTCTAAAACAGCCTGGGTCCCTTCGTGGATAATTTCGGCAGGAGGTTCTTCCAAAGGGTTGGCTTCTATAAATAACAGGTTTAATTTTCGGAGGTTGCTTAGCTCCCTGGGCAAACGGCTTAATTTATTGCCGCGCATATCTAACCCTTTTAAATTTACTAAACCTTCGATCTCGGAAGGCAATTTCGTAATTTGATTGCCTCTAAGATACAATTCTTCAAGCTTGCTTAATCGACAAATAGACGGAGGAAAAGTCGAAAAATTAGAATAATCTATAGCTAGCTTTTTTAATTTTTTTAAATTTCCAAAACTTTCAGGGAGGCTTTCCAACTCGTTACCGCTTAAGTTAAGCTCCATTAAATTTATAAGCTCTCCAAATTCTGGCGGGATTTCTTTTATTTTTTTTTTTGATAAATCCAAAGTCGTCCTCCTCGCCCTCTTCGCTTCTTGGATAACTTTTAACAACCTTTCACTAGTCATTTAAAAAGCCCTTCCCTCTCGTTATTTAATTAATTCTCTAAGATCAGGAATCATTTTTAATACCTTATCGTCGTTCAAAGTCTTCGCAAACGACTCCGCCTCTAATAAATGGGTCTTCGCTTCTTCCATTTCACCTATATAAAGGCAAAGAGGAACTAACGTAAAATGTCCTTGCATAATACGAAGCGGGTTATTATTCATTCGAGCGGCGGAAATTCTATTTCTTATTTGTATTACCGCTTTTTCAATAGCTGCGTGTAGAATTTTATACGACTCTGGTATAGAATCTATTTCCATCGGAAAAATTTCTTTTAATATTGCCAACGATTCAGTCCAATCGCCTTTTCTCCATAATGAAAGTCCTAATATAGCTTCCACAATTTTACGATCATTAGTATCGTTTGCCTTATCTATAATTTTTAACGACGATTTAAAAGAATTAATCGCTTTTTGAACCTGAGCTTGCTCCCAGGAAACAAGACCCAAGCAAGCAAAAGCATGAGCTTGTTCGGCCCCTTGATTTTTTTCTTCAAATATTTCCAAGGATTTTTTAAACGAATTTGCCGCTCGCGGCCATTTCTTCTGACCCAAGAAATAATTGCCCATTTGAATAAGAATCTCTGCCTCCTTTAATCGATCATTTTCCTTTCGAAACTGTTCTAATTTTTCTTCTAAATCTGTTAGAGTTTCCATCTTATAAAAAATCATGTATTCTAAGGGCCATAATTATTTAGGAATCAATATCGTAACGGAATGGAGATCGCAATTGCTATCTTTATTTTTCTAAGTAGCAATTTTTATTAATTCTGTTATAACTTGAATTTTTTAGGAGAACATATCCAATGCCCTCAGCGTCTGCACGCCATATTTTAGTTGGAAGCGAAGAAGAATGTAATAAATTAAAAAGCGAAATTGAAAATGGCGGAGATTTTGGCGAAGCCGCAAAAAAACATTCAAAATGTCCGTCAGGAGCAAGCGGCGGAGACTTAGGCGAGTTTTATCCCGGCCAAATGGTCCCAGAGTTCGACAAAGTAGTTTTTAATGAAGAAGTGGGGAAAGTCCATGGCCCAGTAAAGACCTCATTTGGCTACCACTTAATCGAAATCACCAGCAGAAGTTAAAAAGCTTCATCTTTCATTTTTATTAAAAAAATTATTTTTGAATTGATGTGTGTTTTTTAAGTTTAGTTAAAAGGTGTTAATTCTTTTTAGCTCTATCTATTAGCCTATTTCAATATATTGTTGAACTGTATATATTACAACAATACGCAAGTAGGTAAAGTTTTACCGACCATACCTACTATTGCGCTACCCGAGCCGCATAAAACTTATCATTTTTGATAAAACTCATAAAAATAGATTTTAAGGAACAACTGTTTAAAACAAATCTTCCATATGTCTTTTCTTAAAATTATTGGATTTTCGATAATTTCCATTTCAACCTTTTTGGTTGGAATGGAAATTATTGCCGGAAAATATTTACGAAATAATGTTATTTATCTTCAATCGTATCTGACTCTCAACGCTAAACCTCTCATGGAATTTGCGCCTGAAACAAAGGCGACTCCACCTTACCATTTCCGCAGAAATGCAAGCAGCGCAAAAAATGTAGCCTGGTTTGTCGTAGACAAAAATGAAACCGTCGGAAAACTATTCCTCACACCTGAAGAAGGAATGATTCGTAACGCTATGGGAGATCATGTCATAAACAAATGGGGTTACAGAGGTCCGTATTTTGAAAAGAGCCTCCAAAAAATGTTTATAGAATAGCCATAGCAGGAGGGTCAACAACGGCGGGGCAATATGAAAACGAATTAACATACCCTAGAATTCTAGAAAGAATGTTAAACAAAAAATCAAACGGCGATAGGTTCTACGAGGTAATTAACTCAGGTCACTATTGGTATAATGCCTGCGACGTTCGAGAAATAATTAAAAGAGAACTATTAGGCTTTAAGCCAAATTTAATTTTAGTCATGAGCGGATGGAACGATTTAAACAGAGTTAGAAACAACACATATCAAACAAGAAAACAATATTGCAACAACCATTTCAATTTCCTCGATAGATTCGATCTCAAACTACTTTTAAAGATCACTTTAGAAAAAGTTTTACCAAATAAGCCTGTTTCCAGGCCTTATTTAAACATTTACGAAATTAATAAAAAAAGTTTTTCGATTTTCGAAGAAAATTTTTACGAAATGATTGAAATGACAAAAAATGCGGGTATCGACCTGGGACTGGTCAGTTTAACGGGGGTCTTAGAAAAAAATCAAACCATGGAGAGCATCAACGCTTTACCTCAGCTAGCTCTACACAAACCAAAAATGAAGCAATATAGTCAAAAAATATTGATAAAAATAGATAACTTATATAAGAGATTGGCAGAAGAAAATTCGAATGTTTTCTATATCAATACAGGTTCATCCATAAATTCGAGAGGTAAAGAATTATTCTTTAACGATCAACTTCATGGAACTGCTGCTGGAAATCGAGTTCACGCCTACGGGATTTACAAAAACCTTAATAATAGATTAGAAATTCACGATTTTAAAGAGACTCCGGTTGATGAAAAAGGATTAGATCCCAACGACGTCGAAACTGAATATTTAAAAGGACTTTTTGCCACAAATAAAATTGAAGATTTATCTTATGCCACTTGTATGGCAATCCATAAAAATTGTACCCATAGAAACCGAGAAGAATATCATAAGATTAATGAGTCTTTGCTAAATACTCCCGAATTTCCCGATAGGGAATTTGTTACAAGCGTAATTGAATTTGTCCTCGGCTCAATGTTACAGTTCGGAAAGGAAGTAACGAAACCCGAAATTTTTGATCTAATGGAAAAAAAACTCAACTTAATTATAGAAATGAGACCTGGTTTATCGATTAGCCATTGGGTATTGGGGCAGCTATATAATTTCTCCGGCAATAAAGAATTAGGAGCAAAACATCTTTTAAACGCCTATCGATTAAACCCAAAACTAAGAAAAATAAATTTCGAAAAACATTATACAAGATTCCAAAATAATAAAGTTAAAAACCCATTACTTGAAGAAAATGGCTTGCAATATTTCATTAATATCTTAAATAAAACTCCTAATCATATTGCTCCATACGCTTACTATAAAATGATTAAATCGGCAGAATTTCCCGAGCAAAAAAGAAACTTATTGGGATTGTTTGACAAATTATATTATTCAAGCCCTCTTCTCTTTCGATCAATCGTTATCAAAGCAGCAGAATGGCATAAGGAGCTAAACCAAATAAAAGAAGCAAATAATATTTACACAATCGCCTCAAAACTGAAACCAAATTTAAAAGAAAATATGAACCAACTTTTAGCGGAATAATTTATCGTCTGGAAGAAGGTCAAAGTCGTTTCACAAACCTGTCGGCCTTATTCCCCCCAGTCAAAGCTTCTTTTGACCACCACTTAAAAACGAAATGGCCCTGAGAACAGGGCCAAATTAAATAATAACTTATATCTATTATTGAACCAAACCGTTGCGGATGGCGTACTGGATGAGTTGAGCGTTATTTTTCATTTTCATCTTCTCAAGGATATGGGTCCTATGTGTGCTAATGGTCTTAACGCTAAGAGACAACTTCTCTGCAATTTTAGTCAGAGATTTGCCAGACACTAACATGCCGAATACTTGATATTCTCTATCCGATAAGTATTCATGCGGCGGCTTATTTTGATCAGCGAAATCAAAGGCTAATTTTTCGGTCAACTCAGGACTTGTATAACGACCTCCTTTGGCAACTTTGCGAACGGCGGCCATTAGAGTGTCCGGGTCCTCTTCTTTAGTCATATAACCTGAAGCTCCAGACTTAATAAATCTAATTGCAAAATGATCTTCTGGAAACACGCTCAACACCAAAACCGGAAGTTTTGGACGATCAATTTTCATCTGCTTTAGAGTATCTAA
>CAYFMN010000010.1:41642-69016 GCA_964344185.1 uncultured Nitrospinota bacterium | reverse complement strand
TATTTCCTCCCATAGAAACGTCCAATAAAACGATATCATAGGTATCTTCTCGAACCCTTTCCAATATTTCATGCACCGTAGCGGCTTCGCCTGCAACTTCTATATCGGGCGCTTCGGAAAACGCGTGTTTAAGGCCTTGCCGAAATATCGGGTGATCATCGGCGATTAAAATTCTGATTTGGGTTTTTGTTTCTGTTTCAGTGATCATATTAATCTTACAATGAAATGGTTATTACAACTTTGGCGCCTTGATTAGGCTGGCTGAAAAACTCAACCGTTCCACCCCAAACTAGGGCGCGTTCCCGCATTCCCAAAATCCCCAAGGACTTTGGATTAGACACCTGATCTTTGGTTATTCCTACTCCGTCATCTTCAACTCTTAATACGATATTTCTATCTTTCTTCGATAAATCCACGAAAATATTTTTTGCGTTGGCGTGCCTGGAAATATTCGTTAAAGTTTCTTGAAATATTCTAAACAAGGTAGTGGCTCTGTTTTGATCTATTTCTTCACATTTCAGGTTTATATTACTTTTAAAATTAATGCTCGTTAGTTTTTGAAACTCTTTACATTGCCACACTATTGCTTCTCCCAGCCCCAAAAAATCTAAAATTGGAGGGCGAAGATCTTCTGAAATCCTTTTTACGGTTTGAATCGTATTATCGATCAAATCGGTCATATGAACTAATTTTTGGTTTGATTCTTTATCTTCGTTTTTCCATTTTTTACCGAATAAAGAAAGCTCCAGCTTTAAGGTCGAAAGCACCTGTCCCAACTCATCGTGAACCTCTCTTGCAATTCGAGTTCTTTCTTCTTCACGAATCAATTCTAATCTTTGAGATAAGTCTCTTAATTGCTTTCTGGACCGAACGATTTCTTTCTCTCCAAGAGTCTTTTCATAAGCTTCTCCTAACAGTCGAGAAATTCCTTCTATTAAATTACGTTCTTCCTTTAAAAAGGGTCCTTCGTCCACTTCAGGCATTTCTTTTAAATAATAAGTTTCTACTGTTCCTCGTAATTCCCCTTTAATTGTGATTTCACTAGCTTGTTTCCAAAGAGTTTCCTCAAATGGAATCGGGCAATATTCTTTTCCGTCAAAATATATTTTGGTTCTAGTTATCTCAGGATATTGCCAGGCTTGAATCATAAAGTTAGCCGCTTTATCAAAAATATCCTCGACATTTTCGCAGTTTCTAACCAAATTTGTAATTTCGTAAATACACGTAAGTTCCTTAATTCTTTCGCTAACATTGTGCAAAAGAACTTTTTGCTTTTCGTCGGCTCGTTTTCTTTCCAGAACCCTACCAATTTGAGTCCCTATATTATCCATACCCTCCAGAATTTCTTCGTCCGGCTCTAAAGCCCTTGACGAAAAAAACTCCATAACTCCGACAACTTCCTGCCTGATGAATATGGGAAATGCAAAACCTGCGCGAACCCCAATGTTTTCAGCTATTTTTGCTCTTGGGAAGTTCTCGTCCTTTGTTACGTCGGGAATCCAAGCCGGTTTCCCGCTAGCCATTACACGCCCCGGCAACCCCACTCCAGGAGCAAGCGGGGTATTTTCCGTTACTGTTCTAAATGTCTCAAATCGTTCAGGATTCTCTAAATGCCAAATAACAGAAGGCACCAAGCCTTCTCTTGAGTCTTCTGCAGTAAAATAGATATGTCCAACTGGCCAACCGGTCTCTTCACATATTCGTTTCAATCCTTTATATAAAGCCTTTTCTAACGGTTGATTCTCGTTAGAATAAACCGCAATGTCTTTATGAAGCTGGATTAAGCTACTTTTTTCCTTAATTAGCTGCATTTAATTTCCAATATAAACCTACTTGAAAAACTAAAGGGGGGAGGAATCTTATTATAAAAAATTTGGATATTTTAGGAAAGTAAACTCCGGGTAATCTGATATCCTAGCGCTTAACCGCGCAAAAACTTGGGGTCTATTATATCAGACAAAAAATGCGTAAAAACAGATAAAACAAATAAATCCAAAAAATAAGGCATTTCCTATAATGTATCAGTTATCCTTCAGCTTTAGCCTAGCGTTACGCTCTTCAATTTCTTTATGCAATTTTTCTTTGAACGCTTTGACTCCGCCATATTTTTTATCGTAGCGGGCTCTAATTTGATCTACTGATCGAATTTTATCCGCTTTCGCCCCTACCAAACAGTTACCTGAAACATCGCAAGCCCAAATTGGAAGGTCTTTAGCTATTTCCTCCCTTAAATCTTCCGGGATATTACCGCTATGCGGTAAGGAAGCATAATTAGGATCGGTGGTTTCTTCAATTCGGTCTAACTCTTTCACTAAATCTTCAATGGATTGACCGTCCCAAGAGCCGAGTTCATCGTCTCCATCGGCAGACATAATTCTGTTTGCCACCTTTGGATCCACAACAACTTTATCTAGGGAAAACCTTCTTTGATTTTCAGAACTCACAATATTGCCTACTCAAAATAGTTATTTAAATATTTAAAATCACCCTAATTTTTTATTAAGGTAATCGGGTAATAGCGTTTCTTCATCCATCAATGCTACTGCAACCTGTTCTAAAAGCAAACCTTTAGCGCCTCTCAAATCTGCTCCATTTAAGTAAGAACCACTCAGATTAGCCCCGCTAAAATCGGCGTTTTTGGAGTTTGACCAGGTTAAATCAACTTCTTCTAAATTCGCGCTTGAAAAAGTTGCATTACTCAAATTAGCGTCTTGAAGATTAGCTCCCCTCAAATCTGCCCCGGAAAAATCTGAGTGAGAAAAATTACCTCCCATCAAGTCAGCTTCTATCAATCTCGCGTTCTTGAATTCTGAATTTTGCAAACTCATTCCACGTAGATCGGCTTTTTTGCCTTTTTCTCCCATAGAATCGAACCAAATCTCATGATTTTTAATTATTGCCGATAGATCCATATTACAGAAAACCCTTCATTTATATAATGTTAGGCTTTTTCTTTGCTCCAGATAGTCCTTTAGAGCTTCCTTCCAATGTCTTAACTTGTAACCAGTTACATTTTCAAATCGCTCGGAAGATAACTTCGAATTTTTAGGACGAAGAGCTCTAGCTCCATATTCTTCAGTTGAAATGGGAGACACCTTGCTTTTATCCACCCCAATTTCAGAATAAATAGCCGAAGCAAAACCTTGCCACGAACATTCACCGGAATTAGAAACATTAATTATCCCTTTTGTTCCCTTTAGCGCTAACTTAATAATAGCTTCAGCAAGATCTTTAGTATGAGTGGGAGCTCCAACTTGATCGCTCACAACTTTTAAGTCTTCTCCTTTTTCTCCCCTTTTCAAAATACTCTCAACAAAATTTTTGCCGCCTAGGCCAAAAAGCCAAGAGGTTCTGATAATCAGATAATCATCCAACACTTCTTGGACATTCTGTTCGCCTAGCAATTTGGATCGACCATAGGCATTAATAGGATTTGTTGGATCACTCTCAACATACGGGTCTTCTTTTAAGCCGTCGAAAACATAGTCAGTACTTACATACAAAAGTCTTGCTCCAATTTTTTTACAAGCTAAGGCTACGTTTCTTGCTCCAACTCCATTTACCAAGTTTGCTGATTCTTTTTCATCCTCACATTTATCCACCAAAGTATAGGCGGCAGATAAAATCACAACATTTGGCTTAATTTCTATCAGTTTATTCTCAACACTTTGAGGTTCGGTAATATCAAGGTCGATTTTTCCTAGACCAATAAAATCTAATGAAGCATCGCTTGATGCCTGGACAAGATCTTTTCCAAGCATACCTTTAGCCCCAATTATCAGAACCCTCATAACTTAAATAACCAATTAAACTTGATGACAAACTTAATAGTTTTTGCCCACATGAAAATAATTATCCCCAAAAAACTTAATAAATAACATTAAGTTTTATACTTTAAAGGACGCCACCACCAATCATTCTCTCGATACCATTTTATAGAGTCAACAATGGCTTGGTCAAAGTTAAATTTAGGTTTCCAACCGCATTCTCTTTCAAGCTTTGTTGAGTCTATAGCGTATCTACGATCATGCCCTAACCTGTCTTCGACATACTTCTTTAGTGAGTCTGGCTTCCCTAATTCTTTTAATAATATGTCCGTTATTTCTAAATTAGTTTTTTCTTGCCATGCGCCTACGTTATAAACCTCTCCAGGTTTGCCTCGTTTAAAAACGGCGTCAATGGCGCTGCAATGATCTTCAACATGAATCCAATCTCGAACATTCTTACCGTCCCCATAAATTGGAACCGGTATATCTTCCATTAAATTAGTAATAAAGAGAGGAATTAGTTTTTCCGGAAATTGATACGGGCCAAAATTATTACAACAACGAGTGATTAAAACCGGAAAAGAAAAAGTTTCAAAAAAGGACCGGCATATTAAGTCAGCGGAAGCCTTACTAGCCGCATAAGGACTATTCGGTTGAATTTGAGATTCTTCTGTAAAAAGCCCTTCGGGGCCTAGAGAGCCATAAACTTCATCAGTAGAAATTTGAATAAATCTGGAAACTTTAGACTCTCTAGCCGCTTGTAGTAAATTATATGTTCCCTGAATATTCGTAGTTAAAAAAACAGCGGGATTGTCAATACTACGGTCAACATGAGACTCAGCGGCAAAATTTATGACAACATCAAACTTTTCAGCGCGAAATAGATCTGCGATAAAGTTTGAGTCCTCAATATCTCCTTTTATAAAACGATAAGATGGGTTTGCTTCAATATCCTTTAAACTTTCCAGATTTCCTGCATAAGTTAACTTATCTAAGTTAACCAGATGGTCTTCTTTATAATTTTTTAAAAAATAGCGAACAAAGTTTCCGCCAATAAAACCAGCCCCTCCAGTGACTAAAAATTTCAACGCTTAACCTCTAAAAGAAATCTAATTTATAAGATTTTAAAGCCTTTCGTTCAACGGCCTTGTAGTTTGGGAATTTTTGACGCAAAAATCAAGGTAAATTGTAGCAATCGCTATCTATTCAACCCCATTCTTCCTCATAAACAACGTAACCTGAGCGCCCCATCCCTACTTTAGAATAGACATCTTTACCGATCTCATTATCGTCCATAACATATAGGCGAATAGCCCTCGCTAAAGAGTCTTGTTCAGCCAAGCCTCTTATATATTGATAAAGAGACCGAAAACAACCCTTCCCCCTATATTGTGGTAATACATATACACTTTGCAACCACCATATTTGACCGGCTCGCCAATCACTCCACTCATAAGTCACCATAGTTTGTCCCGCTATCACGCCGGACAGTTCAGCCACAAAATACCTGGCAAGCGATGGATCTGTAACAGCCATTTTTACGCCTTCTGAAATAATCCCTTTATCTAACTCTTTTCCCTCGGTTTCACGAGCGATTCCTATATTCATATCAGCGAGAATGGGAACGTCCGTAATAGTCGCATCGCGTATATTAAATTTTTCAGATGTCATAAAATTTATTTCCCACAAACACAAAAAATTAGTATGAAATTTATAAGAAATTAACGGTAATTTATCATGATTAAATCTGCATTACTGTTGTAATTTCAAATAGATAGTTGTACGATATATTAAAGTTCCAATTATTTTGAAAAAGTTTTTTTTAAACTAAAATCTAAACTTTCATGTCGCCGAACACCCCAAAAACATCCACTTCTGTGGGAACAGAAGCAAATCCAACTTCGACAAAATCCAACGTAACTCCCGTTTCATACGCTTCCAAAACGATGAGGCGCGAACGTCGGTATTCGGACAAAATTCAGCCTATCATAGATCAAATTTTAGCTTCGAAAAACATCAAACCTATACTATTTAATCTAACCAAAGACTTAACCGAAGCTTTTGGTTCAGAGGAAGCCACCATATACGCCATTGATAGATCAAATAAACAAATTTTTTCTCGCAACGTAAAGCTCGAAAAAATTAAGGAAATCCGACTGGATATTTCTCCTTTAAGCATGGCCGGATATGCTGCCTCGGCAGGTAAAATGCTCAATGTGGAAAACGCTTATGACAAGTCCGAACTAAAAAAGATACACCCAAATCTTCATTTCGACGACAGTTGGGACCAGAAAACAGAATTCTTGACTAAATCGGCCTTGATCGTTCCTCTACCTCATAATAAAAAGTTAATGGGCGTTTTAGAACTTTTGAACAAAAAAAATGGAGGTAAGTTTAACAACGAAGACGTAAAAATGGCTAGAGAGTTAGCGACTACTCTTGGACTTGCCATGGTAAAAATGGAAGTCGAAGATGTCCAAGAGAGGCTCATTTCCACATCTCACGCCATTCACTCAGCCGAATCAATAGACGAAATCTTAATTACTCTAAAAAAGCCAATCTTACAACTCTTTGACGCCTCTCTTGTCACCATGTATGTAGTGGATTATTCAAAAAATGAAATCTATTCCAAAGTTAAATCCGGCGAGGCTATAAACGAAATTCGAGTTCCTATTTCGTCAAAAAGTATTTCGGGCTGGGTCGCTTTAGAAAAAAAAGCGGCCAAGATAAAAAACGTCTCAAATAGCGAAGAATTAAAAAAGTTCAGCAACGACTTAACTTTCGACGATTCCTGGGATAAAAAGTCAGGTTTTAAAACCAAATCAATGTTGGCAATGCCCATAATGAACCAAGGAAAGCTTATGGGAGTGCTTCAGCTCGTAAACAAAATCAATGAAGAAGAGTTTTCCGAATATGACGAGCAAAATGGAAAAATCATTTGCGATGTACTCGGTTTAGCTTTTAGTAACCAATTGAGGTTAGCGAGCGCCAAGGCGTCTAAATTTAGTCACCTACTTGTCCGAGGGAAAATAACGGAAGACGAATTAAGTCGCGTTACCGCAAAATCTCGCGAAGAGGAACTCGATATTGAAAAGTTAATGTTAGAAGAACTCTCTCTAAAACGAGAAGACATCGGTAAATCGCTTGAACATTTTTATAAAATTCCTTACTTCGAATTTAATGGTTCTTTTATTTTACCTGAAGAAATATTTTCGGGCCTGAACAAAGAGTTTCTGCTTAAAAAGCATTGGACGCCGCTTCAACAAGACGATCAAAAAGCCGTAATCTTAATAGACGACCCAGAAGACGAAAAAAAAATAGAAGAAATAAAGCTGAACTATCCAACGCAAACCCTGGAATTTAAAGTTGGCCTAAAAGCCGATATAGCCGACTTTATTAACTCGGCTGTCGCGTCTACTCAACAAAAATCTTCTCAAAAACCCGAAGAACTCTCTTCTATTTTAGACTCCTTGCAAACCGAAAGAGAATTAACCGAACCGCAAGAAGCCGCAAAGGAAGAAGAAGTTAGCATGTTCAGCGACCGCAACAGCGGTATTGTTAGGCTGGTTAATAAAATTATTACCGAAGCTTATGCGGATGGGGTTTCCGACATTCATATAGAACCTGGAATCGAAAAGAAAAATATGAAAATCCGATTCCGTAAAGACGGCGTTTGCCGGGTATATGAAGAAATACCTTTTATGTTTAAGCAAGCCACTATATCGAGACTAAAAATTATGGCTCGCCTAAACATCGCAGAAAAACGTCTTCCGCAAGACGGAAAAATAAAAATGAATTTTGGAGACGACGAGATAGAGCTGCGGGTAGCTACCTGCCCAACCGTTGGAGGGAACGAAGATATCGTAATGAGAATTTTGGCTTCTAGCAAACCAATCCCTCTCGAGAAAATGAATTTTTCAAAGCGAAACCTCGAACTAACCAAAAAAATGATCCAAAAACCTTATGGATTAATGTTGGTTGTTGGCCCCACAGGTTCCGGGAAAACCACCACTCTACATTCCGTTTTAGGACACATCAACAAACCTGAAAAAAAGATTTGGACTGCTGAAGATCCTGTTGAAATAACTCAAGAGGGCTTAAGACAAGTTCAAATGCAATCTAATATTGGCTTGGATTTTGCCCGTGCCATGCGATCTTTTTGCGCGGCGACCCCGACGTAATCATGGTCGGTGAAATGCGGGACGTTGAAACCTGCTCTATTGGCCTGGAAGCTTCTTTAACGGGCCATTTAGTGTTAAGTACTTTACATACCAACTCGGCTCCTGAAACCATCACGCGACTTATTGATATGGGAATGAATCCCATTAATTTCGCCGACGCCCTTTTAGTAATTCTCGCACAACGGCTGGCGAGAACGCTTTGTAAATTTTGTAAACAGCCATACCAGCCAAACCGCGAAGAGTTTAATCGAATCGTCGATGAATATGGCCCAGGCGATTTTGAAAGATTGGAAATCCAATTTTCAGACTATTTAACCTTTTACCGGGCTGTTGGCTGCGCTCGTTGTGGTCAAACCGGGTATTCGGGGCGTACTGGTCTGCATGAAATATTAGAAGGAACACCAGAAATCAAACGCATGATCATGAAAAAAGCGCTAATGGAAGATATACGCAGACAAGCTATAAAGGATGGTATGACCACTTTAAAACAAGACGGTATCGCTAAAATCTTTCAAGGGGATTGCGATTTACAGCAAGTCTTAGCCGTTTGTGTGGCGTAAATCACAAAATTTTGTATATTACTTTCATAGAATAAAGAAATAATTTTTCGGAACTTCAATGCCAACTTATCTCAAATCCCCACTAGCTGAAAACGACTTAAAAGAAGTCGAAAACCGCTGGAAAGCGCTATCCAACCTTATTCAATATGGGGATAAAGTAAACGACTTAATACCCGACCTAGCCCAACTCCTTAAAGAGGTTTTTGATTGCGAAGTGATTACTTTATTCGGGTTGGATAGAGCAAATAGACAATTATTTTCTAGAAATGAAGTTACCGAAAAATATCCAGAAATTCGTATCGATATTTCAAGAAAGAGTATTGCGGGGTTTGTTTCTGCCGTGGGAATGTCCTTAAATATAGAAAACGTACACGACAAGGAAGAACTATTAAAATATCACCCCGATCTCAAATTCGATCCAACATGGGACAAAAAGTTAAATTTTAAAACTAAATCAATTATGGCCATTCCCCTACCTCACAATAAAAAATTGGTAGGCGTATTAGAAGTTATAAACAAAAACTCTAGCAATAAATTTTCAGAAAAGGATTTTCGACGAGCTAAAGAAATTTCTCCAATTCTCGGACAGGCGATGTCTAAATTAGATTTGGAAAAACTAGAAGTAGATAGCGCGACAAAATCCAATTTAGAAAGACAAGAAAAGTTTCATGCAATCACGCAGGCAATTCACTCTGCAAGAAACGTCGATGAAATTTTGATCGAACAAAAAAACTCAATACTGGAGTTGTTCGACGCCGAATCCATTACTATTTATGCAGTACAGTCAGAAAAAAACGAAATTGTTTCCAAAGTTAAAAGCGGAGATTCCATTAATGAAATTCGAGTTCCAATATCTCCGCGAAGTATCGCAGGTTTTGTCGCTCTAGAACAAAAACGCCTCAATTTAAAAGACGTTTACGATGATAAAGAACTTAAAAAAATCCACGCAGAACTAAGTTTCGACGGCTCATGGGATAAGAAAACGGGCTATAGGACACGCTCAATGCTAGTTTACCCTCTGATATTTGACAATCAGTTAATGGGCATTATTCAATTAATAAATAAAAAAGAGGGAGATCAATTTAACGCCCTTGATGAGCAACAAGCCCAATTAATGTCGGAAACTTTAGCCCTTGCATTCTTTAATCAAAGAAAGTTTGTAAAACAAGTTCCCACCAAATTCAGTTACCTTATTTACAACGGCCTCATTTCTGTTGAAGAGCTAACCAACGCTATTGCAAAAGCTCGAAAATCCAATCTAGATCCTCAAACAATATTGGCCAACGACCACGGAATAAAACGTAAAGAGATAGGGAAGTCGCTTTCTGACTTTTATAAACTTCCCTATTTTGGTTACGACTCTTCTTTTATTTTGCCTGGCAATGTCTTCGAAGGTCTAAACAAGAACTATCTCGCAAAAAACTTTTGGGTGCCTTTATCAAAAGAAGGGCAGAAAGTTGAGATCTTAATTGACGATCCAAACAACCAAGAAAAAATTCAAAACATAAAACTAATTTTTCCGAAACAAGAAATAATATTTAAAGTCGGGTTGCGGTTAGATATTTGGGATTACTTAAATGCATCGGTTGGAGAAACTCCAACAACCACCGAGGCAGAAGAATATTCTGAAGAAATTTCGTCTTTATTAGATTCATTAAAAAATGAAAAAGACGACATGGGCATCGTTGAAGACGATGTAGAAGAAGATAGCGCAATTAGCGATAACGACAGCACCATTGTCCGTTTAGTTAATAAAGTAATAACAGACGCTTACGCAAGCGGTGTCTCCGATATTCATGTGGAGCCTGGAGTTGGCAAGGAAAATATGCTGGTTCGATTTCGTAAAGACGGGGCTTGCAGACAATACGAAGAAATACCTCATTTATACAAACAAGCTTTTGTCTCACGTTTAAAAATTATGTCCAAATTGGACATTGCCGAAAAACGACTTCCGCAAGACGGAAAAATAAAAATGAAATATGGGGCAAAAGAAATTGAATTGCGCGTTGCCACCTGCCCTACTGTGGGCGGTAATGAAGACGTGGTAATGCGGATACTTGCGGCAAGCAAACCTATTCCTTTGGATAAAATGAATTTTTCCGACCGAAACCTTCATTTAATCCAAGGAATGGTTAAAAAACCTTACGGGTTAATCCTAGTGGTTGGTCCAACTGGTTCGGGTAAAACAACCACCTTGCACTCCTGCCTTGGTTATATTAACGAACCAGATCGCAAAATATGGACAGCCGAATACCCTGTTGAAATCACCCAAAAAGGACTCCGACAAGTTCAAATGCATTCTAAAATTGGATTAGACTTCGCACGGGCCATGCGTTCTTTTCTTCGAGGCGATCCAGATGTCATTATGGTGGGAGAAATGCGCGATTCGGAAACCTGCTCTATTGGTTTAGAAGCTTCCCTCACAGGGCATTTAGTATTTAGCACATTACATACTAACTCTGCTCCTGAAACTATTACCCGTCTCTTAGATATGGGAATGAACCCACTAAATTTTGCGGACGCTCTTTTATTAATTGTTGCGCAAAGACTTGTAAGAACCTTATGTAAAGAATGTAAAGAGGCTTATAACCCTACAGAAGATGAGTTTCAAAAACTAGTCCAAGAGTATGGAGCGAGCGATTTTTCTAAACTTGGAATTGAATACAGTAAAGACCTTGCTCTTTATCGACCGGTAGGTTGCTCTAAATGTAGCGATACTGGCTATTCTGGAAGAACAGGTCTTCACGAATTGTTAGAAGGAACGCCTGATATAAAAAGAATGGTCATGAAGAAAGAATTAGTTGAAAAACTAAGAGCTCAAGCTATTGGCGATGGTATGACCACATTAAAACAGGACGGCATATGGAAAATATTTAAAGGACAATGCGATCTCAAACAAGTGTTAGCGGTTTGTATCGCATAAATTATTAAATAACGACCAAAACGATAAGCTCCAAAACCTAACCGGCAAATAAAATGAACTCTCCCATCACAGTAGAGCCAAATAAAAAATTCGAAGAAGATTCGAACAAAGCAAACTCAATTTTTTCTCAATTTTACTCGGCTGCCAATATGATAGAAGTTTGGAAACAAAGCCGAGAAAAGCTATTAGATTATTTAGAATGCGAGGAAATTGTGGTTTTTGCTTTAGATCGACCAAACCGGCAACTTTATTCGGTAAACTTTGAAGATGATAACGATGAAATAAGAGTGGACATCAGCCGCAAAAGTCTTGCGGGCTTTTGCGCCGCTACAGGCAAGCCAATACGCATATCAAACGCCAAAACATCGGAAGAATTAACATCCTATCATCCAGACCTCAACTTTGACTCTTGGTGGAGTTCAAATCTCAAAATTGACCCAAGGTCGGTAATGGCCCTTCCAATTCCACACAATAAAAAATTGGTGGGAATAATGGAAATGTTTAATAAAAAAGACGGCACTCCATTTTCACCAGACGACTTTAAAAGAGCTAAAGAATTAACTCCAAGTATTGGCGTCGCCATTCTAAAAATAGAAACTCAGGAAATAGAAGGCGAAGGCATGAATTTAAAAGGCTCCTCTTTCGAAAAAAAGGGAGAAAAAGTTCAAGCTCTTACTCAAGCCATACATTCAGCCAAAAATATAGACGAAGTAATAATTGATCTCAGAGATTCCATGTTGGATTTGTTTGACGCTAAATTAATTACTATTTACGGAGTAGACCATTCCAAAAATGAAGTTTTCTCGAAATTCAAGACAGAGAAAGACGACATAAATGAAATCAGGGTCCCAATAAACCCTAAGAGTATCTCGGGTTGTGTGGCTATGCTTAAGAAACCGATGATGATAGCCAATGTTTACGACACACAAGAGTTAAAGAGATATCACCCGGAATTATCGTTTAATAGCACCTTTATGAAAGACCTTAAATCTATGATGGTCTTTCCCTTAATACACGACTCTCAACTAATGGGAGTTTTGCAAGTCATGAGGCAGGTAGAAGACCCTCCGTTTAACACCGCCGACGAGAAAGGCGGCGAAATGTTTGCTAAAACGCTTTCTTTAGCCTTTAGCAAAATGTATCGTGAAGAAAAAATTCGAGCTATTTCCGTTGCTATTCATTCTGCAAACAATGTAGACGATATTCTCCTAAAATTAAAAGATTCTCTTTTAGAACTATTTCATGCTGAGCGCCTAACCATCTACGCTTACGATAAAAAAACCAATGAAGTATTTTCAAAAATTAAATCAGGGCAAGCTATAAAAGAGATTAGGGTTCCCGTTTCGCCTAAAAGTATTGCGGGATGCGTTTCTACGCTGTTAAAACCCGCTAATATTAGCGATGTCCACAATAGCGTAGAGCTAACATGCTTTCACCCACAACTGCGCTTTGACGACAAATGGGATAAGGCTTCTGGATTTACTTCTAAGGCTATGCTGGTTTATCCATTAATATTCCAAGGCCAATTAATGGGAGTATTGCAACTTGTAAATAAAACTAACGGTTCAACATTTAACAAACAGGATGAAAACACCGCCGAAATCATTTCTGAAGTGTTAGCGCTTGGGTTGCACAATCAAACAAAATATTCTAAAGAGAAAAAAACACGATTTGATTTATTAATTAAAAACGAAACTTTATCCCAAAACGAATTGACCGCAGCTAATATTGGCGCAAGGAGACAAAGGTTAAGCCCCGAATACGTGCTAATCAAAGACCATGGCTTTGAAAAAAAGGAAATAGGAAAATCCCTTGCTCATTATTACAACCTTCCCTTTATAGATTTATCCGAACCAGGCCTAATAACAAAAGATCTAACTACCAGCCTAAACAAAAAAGAACTAAAAGAAGAGTTGTGGCTTCCAGTCTCCGTTAAAGATTCAACTATGATTGTGGCTATTGTAGATCCTGAAAACTCAGATACGGTTAGCAAGATTGCCATGCTTTTTCCAAAAAATGAATTGGAGTTCAAGGTTTGTATCAAAGAGGATATTCTTAACTATTTATCTGGAGGGAAACCGATCACGGAAGGCTTTGGTTCCAGGCAACCTGTCGCTAAAATTATAGGAAATCCATCCACCGACCAAGGCTCGATTGATGTTGACGCCCTGATCGCCGAAATGGAAGGAGGCGAAGATGAAGATACAGCGGACGCAAATGAAACGTTAACGCAAGCCGATAACATGACGGCTATCCGCGTTCAAGACATTTTAACGGACGCTCTCAGTCAACAAGCTTCGGACATCCATTTTGAACCGGCATTAGGAAATCGATCAATATCAATACGATTCAGGGTGGATGGCGTATGCAGACAATATCATCCTGAGTCGGATATAAGTCCCCGCGACATCATTACAATTTTAAAAAAGATGGCCAAACTTTCCATCACAGACAGTCACGTGCCGCAAGACGGCAAATTTAAAATGAAGATTGGCCATGAAGAAATTGAATATAAATTATCCATTTATCCTACATTCGGCCAAACTGAAGACGTAGTGATTCATAAAGTAGAATCCCTTAAACCTATTCCTTTAAAAGAAATGAATCTATTCAGCCGAAATTTGGGGCTTATAGAGGATAACTTAAGAAAACCAAATGGAATGATGCTCTTTGTAGGGCCGTCTGGATCGGGCAAAACAACTATGGTTCACTCTTGTTTAGAGCATATTAATTCTCCAAGGATAAAAATCTTCACAGCCGAAAACCCAGTAGAAATTGTTCAAAGCGGACTGCGTCAAATTCAAATTGACGAAAAAAATGGTTTAACTTATTTAAAAGCCATAAATTCTTTGGCAAATGGAGACGCCGACGTAATTCTCTTGGGAGAATTAGACGACAAAGAAACCGCAGGAGTCGCTTTAGAAACAGCGTTAACAGGACGTTTAATCATTTCTACCCTACGCCTGAATTCGACTATAGACGCGATTAGACATATGTTAAATTTAGAACTTAATCCAATGAACTTAGCTCAAGGATTGTTGTTAATCGGAGCGCAAAGGTTTGTTGTTACCCTTTGTAAAACCTGTAAAGAAAGCTATCATCCAGCCAAAGAAGAATTTGACCAATTAATGCAAGAATATGGCAAAGAAGGTTTTCCAAAACTGGGAATCAAATATACGGACAAATTAAAACTCTATAAACCTGCGGGATGCGGCAAATGCAACGGGTCTGGGTATTCTGGCAGGACATGTATTTATGAAATCATGGAAATGACTCCCGCAATCAAACAATTGATTGTTGAGAAGGCTGATCTGAAACAAATAAAAGAGCAAGCCATCCACGAAGGAATGAATACTTTAAAACAAGATGGAATTTGGAAAATATTTCGCGGTTATTGCGACTTAAAACAAGTGTTGGCAGTCTGTAACTTCTAACGACCTTTCATTAAACGATTCCTACAAAATGATTCGTTGACAGTACCCTCACTCCAATGAATTCAAACCAATTTGACGTAATTGTCATAGGCGCCGGTCCCGCAGGCGGTAACGCCGCATACCACCTTTCTAAAAACAAGTTAAGTGTAGCCTTGTTTGAAAAATACAACTTGCCAAGGAATAAGGTATGCGCTGGAGGGATTACGCGTAGAGCGGCAAAGATCTATCCTTCCAACTTAAATGATATCTCAGAAAATGAATGTTCTCACCTTGAGCTTTTTCTCGATTCAAAATTTCCAAACCCCTTTGTATCTAGCGCAGAAAAACCATTAGTGACCATGGTGATGCGCAACAAATTCGATTACGCATTAATTGATTCAGCAAAAAACGCAGGTGCGCAAATATTTGAAAAAACTCCAGTCAACAGCTTAGCCGCTAAAAGCGATTATGTGGAGATATCGACAAATAAGGGCAAGTTTGAAGGGAAATACTTAATTTTGTCTGATGGAGCAGCCGGTAGGCTGGCAAAGCTCCTAAATTGGCCGGACAACCGATGCCTCGTTCCCGCCGCCGAAGTTGAATTGCCAGTTTCCAACAACATTATGGAACGGTTCCAAAATAAAGCCCGGTTTGATTTTGGCCAAATAACCAAAGGATATGGCTGGGTATTTCCCAAACGTTCTCATTTATCAATTGGAATGTTAAGCCATAACAAAAAAACTCTGAGAAAAGAATTAAACAAATATCTAAAGTTTTTGAAAATCGATATACCAAATGAAACTTTGGATGTTAAAGGACATATGATTCCTATGAGTCCAAGAAAAGCGCCATATATTCGCGAGCGAGTGATGCTTACTGGAGATTCTGCCGGCTTTGTCGATCCCATAACGGCAGAAGGGATTTCTTATGCTTTGCAAAGCGGTTTTTTAGCCTCGCAAGCGATACTTCAGGGAAAAATGGAGTTAAATAAAGTTACAGAATATTATGAAAGCTCTCTTAATAAAGAAATTATCCGGGAAATAAAAATTGCGCAAATATTAGCAAAAATAGTCTACGGTCCTCCTTCCTTAAGATCTTTTCTATTTGGCGTTGCGGGAGATCATTTTTGCAAAGCTTTAACAAAGATTATCAATGGTGAAAAAACTTATTTTGACTATTTAATAAATTTAAAAAGTTATTGGCGTTTTACCTCTGGGTTTTATAAGAATTTTTTGCCTATTTTGAAAAGTAATCAATAAAACTTATGATTTTATTTTCTGGAGAAACTTTCCGATAATATGAGGAGAGTGAATTATTTTAAGAAAACCTCTAAAAATTCAGATTTACCAGGAGCCTGATCCTTAAATTCAAGGGCCAGACGATAGCAAACCGGTCAAAACACCAATTATTAGAGGTCCTCTTAAGTTTTTTAATTGATCTAATATGCAAAACTTAATGCAAAATAAATTTTATTTATTCGCGTTATCTCTCCTGGTTTCTGCTTCTCTAACGCTTCCTCAAACCACATTAGCCCAAAAAAATAAAAAAAACCGCAAAGAAGAAATAGTTCGAGAAATAAAAGGTCTATCAGACCATCCTTTACTTCTAGCTCAACGATGGATCGACAAACAAAAAGATTTTGTATTAGTGGAATTTAAATCTGGCAAAAAAGGAGTTTACCTCACAAACGGAACTCTCATGGGAAAAACGAAAGATGGAAAAGTCGTAAAAATCTCTGTGCCTGAAGACTTCACAAGCGATACTCCTGGGATGATCTTGGACCATTTAAGAGCTTTAAGGTCGCGATTGGATTCGTCGGAAGTAAGCCGCAAAAAACTAAAGGAGCAATTAGCCCGTAACGCTAAATTGAAAGAAGTCTGGGCAAAGCGGCAACTAATGATGGAAGAACAAATACAAAAAACCATCGACGCCAGAATCGATGAAATATTTGAAAATGAACTATCCTCCGCAGATAAAAGCGTAATGGCAAATTTGGAAAAGGAACTGGACTCTGTCCTGAGGGCAAATATTGTCGATGAAATCGAACAAGAGGTTTTAAAAGATTTGCCCGACGCAGGCCTTGAAGAAATTGACCGAGAAATTAACAAACGAGTTGATAAAGAATTAAACGTGAGAGTGGCGGAAGAAATTCACCAAATGATTTTGGAAGAAAAAATTGGAAACAATCCTAATTTCGCAGACGCGAGAAAGCTGGTGCATAGGGTTGTAAGTAGAAATAGGCCAAAAATTGAAGCCGAGGTACGGTCGCAATTTCAGGCTAAGGAAAGAGAAGAATATGTAAAGTTAAAAAATAAAATTTTATACGGCATTATCCCTCCTGAGGAAATGGATAACTCCATTCTAGGCAAGCTCAAACGCTGGTTTGCCAGTCTAAAATCAGAAAAGTAGTAAAAACTGTTTTACTTCTTTCCTAATCCCCTTTCCATTGAGTGACCATTCCGTTTAGAGAGACCATTCCAACAACGTCGTCGTTCTTCATTACCATAGCGTAGGAAACATTAAAGTTTGTCAAGAGTCTGGCGGCATAAGGAACTGGCATATCGTACCCAACGGATAAAACCGGTTTCGACATGATTTCATAAACATGGGTTTCGCTCAAACGCCTTCTTGACGCTATGACTTTGCGCGCAATATCTTTTAAAGTCACTATGCCATAAACGGAATTCTCTTTATCGCGCGGTTTAATTAATGCAGCGTTAATTTTTTGATCCCGCATCATAACTAATAGTTCCGAAACCCGAGTTACGCCATCAATTGTTTTAAAATTTGGCATCATCACATCGAACACTGTTGAATTATCTTCCATTTCAAAAATCCTCTAAAAATAAGGAGTTTAAAAATAATTTTCCTTAGCTTCCTCTTCCAGAGCCTTAATTTGGCTTTCCAAACCTATGGCTCTGTCTATTGTAAAACTAAACGCCAAACCGCCACCATGTTCCAAGAAATGACCGGCTACAGAAATTGCATCCATAATCGCGTCAGAAATAAAATCTTCTACAAGAAATAAGAGCAATTCTCTTTGCGCTTCCACCGACATCCCCAAAAACGACTTTTGTTCATGGATACCCTCTCCTCTTGCATTGAGAATGGTGACGCCAGTCGCTCCAGCTTTTTTTGCGGCTTGTATAACTTCCTCTTGATATTCTTCCTTTACCATCGCTAGTATGACTTTAAATCTCATAAATACGTCCTTTTCCTTTTAAAATCATTCATTTACACCTCTGGTACTAATTATTTCCGCGATCTTAGCATAGCCCAATACGGTTATCATAGGGAAAAGGGAAGCGAATGCAATGAGGCCAAATCCGTCAATTAAGGGCGATCTTCCCGGTACATTGGTGGCCAATCCTATTCCAAGGGCGGCAACTAACGGAACCGTAACCGTAGAAGTCGTAACGCCGCCGCAATCATAAGCCAACGGAATAAAAAGTTTAGGCGAGAAATAAGTTTGTATTACAAGAAAAATATATCCAGTAATAATATATACATAAAGCGGGGTGCCAACTACAATTCGATAAGTCCCCAAAGCGATCCCAATTGCCACTCCTAACGCAACCGCTATTCTAAGTCCCCAAGGCGAAATCGCTCCCGTCGATATTTCTCTTGCTTTCAAGGCGACTGCAATCAGAGCGGGTTCGGCTAAAGTGGTCGAAAACCCTATCATGAAAGCAAAAACATAAACCCATAAATACTTTGCGGCGTCGACTGCAACGCTTGCAGCGCCCGAGACCTCCGCTGAAACCCCTGTGAACTTTGCGCCTGAAAGCTGGTTCGCCATTTCTATACCAACAGGAAAAACCCCCTTTTCCAATCCAACTAAAAAAATGGAAAGACCGACAATTACCAAAATCATTCCAAAAGCAATTCGAGGTAAATTAGGAATTTTTTGTTTGAGCGCAACGGTCTGGAAAAAACCGATTACAAATAAAATCGGTAATATATCTTTGACTGTACCTAAAAGGGAATCCATTAAAACTTGCATCTATATCTTTTCCTATTTAATCCCGTGAATCGCTATTCCATACATCATCACAAACATAACTGGGTTTAAGCTTGCTAACGCTATCAAACCAAAGCCATCTAAAACTGGACTCCTACCCCTTATAGCGGTTGCCAATCCAATACCTAATGCGGCGACAAGAGGCACCGTAATTGTTGAGGTTGTAATTCCTCCAGAATCATAAGCAATTCCAATTATAGTTACCGGAGCAAAATAAGTTAGAAAAACCACAAAACAATAGCCGCCAATAATCAACTTAACTAGAGACCAACCTTTTATGATTCTTAGCACGCCCAAAGCAATTGCCAAGCCAACAGAAAAAGCAACCGACAACCTCAATCCCAGTACATAATTACCGATTGATTCCGCCTCTTTTTCAATAGCTCCTGCATCAGCCGCTAACTTACCCGCCTTTTGGGCTATAATTGTTAAAGCAGGTTCCGCAATGGTGGTTGAAAAACCAAGCGCGAATCCAAACGCAATGACCCAGAAGGCATTCCCTTTCATGGCAAATTGGTTTGCCATTTTCTCGCCAATGGGAAATAAAGCGCTTTCTAAACCTTGGATAAAAATAAATAGACCTAAAATCACTAAAAAGACGCCAAATAGAGCTTCTTGCAAATTGGGAAATGGGGCTCTAAGTACAAATAACTGAAAAAAAGCTATGACAACAATTATGGGAAGAATATCCAGACAAACCGTTAAAAATTTTTTTAGGAAAAACTTTAGTGCTTCTGCCATAAATCGCCTGGATTAGGAATGGTGAACTGGCTAAAATTACTTTAAGATTTATTAGTTTAAGTTTCTAATTCATATAACAAGCAACTTCTTAAGCCGATTCAATTATTGAGAATTTCTTTTTTATTCAATAAGTTACACCAAGTTGCCATTATACCAAATATATTTAAAATTTATACTGCTTTTATTAAATTTAATCAAAAACTAACCCTACTATGTCAGGATTTTTCTTAAATGGAAAAAGATATTAACGATCCGGATTTTATATTAGAAATTTATTATTCCAATAAAGGAAACCTGGATCAAATTAACGCGATCATAGACGCAAAACTAAAACAAAAGCGACAAAGAAAAATTTCAATTTTTGAAAACTATATAAAAAGCCGGTTACTAAAAAATCCCAAAAAGTTAGAAATGACCGCTTTAGAAATAAATCCAGCCGAAGCCGCCTATTTAAGCGTTTATCCAGGAGTGAACACAGTCGAAAAATTAGATTTAAGGCAAAACCAGTTGGGGGATAAGGGGTTAGAAGCAATCGCGAACTCCAATATACTTACAAATTTAAAAGAACTGGACTTAAGGAATAATCAAATTACGCGCGTTGGAATGCAAGCGCTGATGGCTTCGCCGAATATGAAGGGCCTTACTAAATTAGATCTGAGATTAAATAAAATGGGCGGAAAACTATGGTTTGAGAGGCTTAAAGAAAGCGGCAACTTTCCAATGTTAAAAGACTTTAGAAGCGGGGGATATTAGGTATTTCAATCAAACAAATTTTATATCTTTGTCGTCCCTAATTTTTTGCACCATTTTCTCGGCAATAGCATCGGCTTTTATTTCGTAGAAACCTTTTTTAAGCTCTTTTTGGAACTTTTTGACCAGATCATAGCGGATTTCAGGAGACTTTTTCCCTTTTGGCTCGGAACTAGCGGTAAGCCTGGACGCATTCGAAATACTAACTCGGTCAAGCGTATCTTTAAAACTTGCAGCTGGGCTCTTTTTAACTTCTTTCGAAGACGAAGCCCGACTAGCTTGCCTTTGTCGTATTGAGTTCACTGTTGGAAAAATCTCGCTCATGATCCGGTCTTAATTTATTGAAGTAATTGCAAAACAGATCTAGGAATTAAGTTTGACTGCCCTACCATTGCAGACGAACTTTGAACAAGAATCTGGTTTTTAGTTAACGCTGCAAATTCTTCGCTGAGATCCGCGTCTCGCAAAGTAGATTCCGCCGCTTGAATGTTAGTTGCGGTAACATTAAGATTATTTGCGGCTCTATCTAATCTTTCTTGCGTAACCCCTACCCGTCCACGGATGGCGTTAAATCCATCAATAACCGTATCGATGGCTCCAATGGCCGATACAGCGCCATCTGACGTGGAGATATCAGAGTCGGCAATTCCTAACCCGTTTGTACTAACATCCGTAATGTCTAACTCAGAATTCAGGTCTAATCGATTTGAAGATGAAGAATCAATCCCAATGGTAATAACAACTCTTTCAGAAGCAGAATCTGATAAATCTCCATTCAATAGTTTTTTACCGTTAAACTCTGCCGTTGACGCAATTCTGTCAATTTCTTGTTTTAGAGCGTTATATTCTAATTGAAGGGTTTCACGTTCGGTGTCTCCAATTGTTCCAGTGGCTGCGTTGGCGGCTAATTCTCGCAAACGAATTAAAGTTGAGGAAATTTCGTTTAAGGCGCCATCAGTTGTACTAACTAAGGAAATAGCGGAGTTAACGTTTCTGCTAGCTTGTTTTAAAGCGCGGGTATCTGATCGTAAAGATTCAGAAATAGAGAAGCTGGCGGCATCGTCTGCGGCCTTATTGACCCGAATACCGGAGGCGATTCTTTCTACTGTTTGCCCAACACGATTGTTATTGGTATCGAGGGCTCTTTGAGTATTAAGAGAACTAACGTTGTTGAAGATTCGTAATGGCATTGGTTCCTCCTTGAAAACCGATTACATTATTTAAATTTCTAACTACAAGTCCGCTTCCATGCGGGAAATGGTTAATTCCGAATACCAGGAAACCTCGGAATACATTTTTTAACTTCACCAGGTCCCCCTCGAACTTTTCGAGGGTTACTAGCTTTTACGGAATAATTTAGAAAACCTTGAGAAAAAAATGAACAAATCAAAAAATAAAATTAATATCGCTCTTATCTTCCTTTATTAATAGAACGAAAGAATGACTCCAAAACTTAAGAAATATTAGTAAGAAAGAGAGGTGGAGAATCTTTCAGGCGTTTATCCAAAAACAAATCCAGGCAAAATGACCTTATTTAATTTTTAGAAATAGAGTAAAATTGGAATCAGGCATTTAATGTTTGATAACTTAAAAGTAAGAGACAAAATGAAAACAGAACAAATCAATGTGGAAGGTATGAGCTGCGGACATTGCGTAGAAACTATCGAAAACGCCGTAGGAAAAATGGAAGGAGTCAACCAGGTTAAAGTTTCTTTAGAAAATAAGAAAGTCTCGGTTGATTTTGATGAGAACCAAACAAATTTAGAAAATATAAAAGGAAAAATCGTCGAAGCGGGTTTTGAAACTTTATAGTAAATTCCTTGTTTTTTCGGAACCTTCTGTATCCATAGCTAATCTTGAATCTTGGTTCTCTAAAAATATTTCCAGGTCTTTAAACTCTCCATTACGAAATATCTTGACCAAACTTTTCCCTTTTTTTGCACGGCTAACCCAAATAGATAGAGCGTCTATTCCCTGAATGTCATGGCCGTCAAACTGAACAATAATATCGCCTTGCAATAGGCCTCCTTTTTTTGCAGGGCTATTTTTTTCTAAAGAATTAACGATCACTCCCGTTTTCCCCTCTGGGAAATTAAAAGATTTTGCCAACACGGAGGTTAACGGTTGTATGCTAGCGCCAAGCCAATTTCTTTCAACTTTACCGTTTTCAATAATTTCTTTGCCTATGCGCAAGGCGTCTTGTATTGGTTTAGAAAAACCTATTATCGCCGAATCCGTTTCGCTAACTGAATTTATAGCGACTATTTCTCCTCTTAAATTAGCCAATGGCCCACCGCTATTTCCAGGATTAATCGCTAAATCTGTCAGAATTGTCTTTGTCAACTTCTCGGAACCAAGTTTAATATCATTTTTACCGCTCACCACTCCAACGGTTACCGTTCCAGCAAGCCCAAATGGGTTGCCAACAGCTACAACCCATTCTCCAATTTCCAATGAATTTGAATTGCCAAACTTAGGTTCATCGAACGATTCAAAAGAATATACTTTAATAACCGCCAAATCTGTTTTTAAATCCCTTCCTATAACTCTCGCTCGGAAGTCGCGCCCATCAGAAAATTTAACAACAATCTGCTTTGACTCCTTTACAATATGATAATTAGTCAGAATATAACCATCCGAATTCATTAGAATTCCGGAGCCGCCATACTCCAACTCATATTGCAAGTTGCTTAAACGAATCCACCAAGAGCGAATTTTTCCCAAAATAGACGTGTCTTTATTCGACAAAGAAAGATCTTCGTTTTTCTCAACTGGAACCAGTTTATTAATACTTACAGCTACTGTTTTAACTAATTTAGCAGTTTTAACAAAAGAATCTTGAAGCTTAATAATATCGGTATATCTAGGGTCCTCTCTCATTGGCGCAAACTTGGAAAGACGTTTCGCTTCAATTTTTGCCGGCTCAATTCTCGCGTTAAATTTAAACCATCCAAATAAGCCTGTAATAGCAACCAATAAACAAAAATAAATTAATGCGTTTTGTTTAGCGTAATATTTTTTAGTTTTCGCCATTTTTAATCCCAGTGTAAACAGAGGCGATCCCCAAAGTAAGATGAATACATTTAACTTCTTTAAAACCAGTTTTCTCTATCAAACGCGTCATTTCCTCGCCAGATGGGAAACGAGACACAGACTCCGGCAAATATTGATAAGCAAATTGATGTCCAGAGATCATTTTACCTACAAAAGGAAGTAAATAATTAAAGTAGAACATATAGAATAATTTAAAAACTCTCAATCTGGGCATGGAAAATTCCAAAATCACCATTTTTTTTTCTGGCTTCAACACACGTCTCATTTCGGCTAAACCAAGCTCCAAGTTGGAAAAGTTACGAACTCCAAACGCTACAATTGCGCCATTAAATGAGTTACTAGAGCAAGGCAACATTTCCCCATCGGCCTGCCCTAAACTTACCACCTTCCTAAAGTTTCTTTTCAATACCTTCTCATTTCCCAACTTTAGCATAGGGAAACTGAAATCAGCCCCAAATATTTTAATCGTCTCAGGCATTCGAGAAGCGGCTTCCAAAGCAACATCCGCGGTTCCCGTTGCTACGTCAAGAATCCAACCGTCTTTTTGCGGGAGTAACTCGTTGACGGCAACCCGCCTCCAATATCGATCAATACCAAAGCTTAAAACCGCGTTTAGTAAATCGTATTTTGGAGCGATTGCCGAAAACATCGTTTGAATATTTTTTGAAAAAGGATTCATGGGCCTAACTTAGAGCTTTCTTTAATACGGTCGCATACGTAATCGGCCATGGGAAACGCGCAAGTAAATCCTGGAGACACCGCGTTCAAAATATGCAACGAATTTTCATCTCCCTCCAAAACAAAATCCATTTCCAATGTCTTTTCTTTCAGGTTTATTAACTGAGCGCGAATACCCGCCCTTCCCCAGGTAAATTTATGAGATTGAACTCCAGAAACCAACTCAGAAGCTAGTCGAGTCAAATAAGTCTTAGAATACTTTTTCATTTCATTAACGGCCAATTGTTTAAAATCGAATCCGGAAAAAGCTAATAAACCTAATTGCCGAAACATTATTTCGATCCACTCGTTGAAATCAAAATTATCAAACTTTGAATACTGCTCGCGCCAAAAAGCAGGAATGGCCGTTGGGCCTATTTTAACCTGTCCGTCTACCGTAATTGTGAAATGCGTACCTAAAAAAGGATATTGTGGATCTGGCACAGGATAAATATGTGTTTTTAAATTTCCAGACGGCTCGTCCGAATACAGATACAACCCTTTAAAAGGAAGAATCCGATAGTTTTTTGAAAAACCAAAGTCTTTAGCGATTTTATCTGCGTACAACCCCGCCGCATTGACAAAGAACTTATATTTAAGCTTCCCTTTACTAGTGACAATTTCTTGCCCATCCTTTTTCATATATCCAGTATTCAAATGAATCTCAACGCCTTCCTTCAAAGCGTCTTCTTTTAAGGAATCCATCGCTTCTCTTGGATCAATGGAACTAGTCGTGGGAGAAAATAAAGCGTATTTAAAAGTTTTTACCCTGGGCTCAATTTCCTTAGCTTCATGCTCCGTAATTTTTTTTATATTAACCTTGTTGACGTTTCCTCGTTTTAATAAATCTTCTAACCGAGACAATTCATTTTCGTTTTTAGCGACCACCAGTTTCCCGCATTTATTTATCTTTAAGCCTTTATCAATACAATACTGAGTCATTAATCGGTTTCCTTCTCTGGAAAACCGCGCTTTCAAGCTATTTGCGGAATAATAAAATCCCGCATGTAAAACTCCGCTATTCCTACCGCTGGCGTGCAAACCGCAATTGGATTCTTTTTCCAAAAGAACGACCTTACTTCCATGAAAGCGTTCTTTCAGTTTTTTCGCAACGGTAAGGCCAATAATCCCTCCGCCAACCACTAAAAAATCGCTGGTGACCACAAATTAACCCAAAAAAAAGCCTAACGAAATTCGTTAGGCATCAAATAACATTTATAAAAAAACTTCACCTAATAAACTAAAACTCCATCTTCTTCAGGGGGTCTTGTTTTCCATCGACGATGAACCCACATCCATGGCTCGGGATTTTCGCGAATAACAGACTCTAAAAATTTTTCACATTTTTGGGTTAAATCAAAAACATCTTTTTCTTTATCTCCAGAAGGAGTAAAAGAAATTTCAGGTCCATATTGAATCCTATATTGTCCATTTTTCCCTGGAAATGAAAAAAATGGAAAAATTGCAGCTCCAGTCGATAGACTTAACAGTGCTATTGACCGAGCAGTGGCCGCTGGTTTTCCAAAAAAATCTACAAAAATACCCCCTTTGGCGGTATTTTGATCCATCATTACAGCGACACAACCGTTTCTTTTCACGGTTCGCACCATTCTTAAAGGCGGTTCCGTTTTATAGAAAATGGAATTTCCAGAAACACATCGAAATCTTTCCGCCAATCTATCCAAATACGGATTATCTAACTTTCTTACGATAGAATGTAATGGAGTTAAACCAAGATAACCGTGAGCGATCCCCATTAACTCCCAATTTCCATAATGAGCGACTAAAACAAACATACCCTTTTTTCGCTCTAAACACTTCTGAAAGTTTTCTACTCCCGATGGGGGGTTGGGAATAATTTTTTTAATTCTTTTTTTGGGAGACGTTTCAACCCAAACACATTGTAAGAGAGAGAGCGTTGAGTTACAAAACGAACTTAAAATGATTTTATCTTTTTCTTCTGAAGATTTAGAATCTCCAAAGGCAATATCAAGATTAATTCGCGCGATCTTTTTACGTTTTCCGCCAAACTTAAAAAGCAAGCCTCCCAATATTTTTCCCAATCGATAAACCATCTTTGCAGATAAAAGTTTAATAGGGAAAGAAATAACTAAAAAAGCGACGTATTCCAGTTGTCGTCTAAGGAAAACGAGCATCAAAAAAAGCCTAGATTATTAATGAAAATCGAATTGCAACTACTAGAAAGGATGATCTTTAACGCTCCGCAATTGCCTGGGCAATGGCAAAACCCGCATCATGAGAAATTGAAATGTGAATAGACTTTAGTCCTAAAGAATCATAAATCTCTTTAGCGCGACCGCTAATCTTTATATTGGGTTTGCCTGAGTCTGGGTCGTTGACTACTTCTATATCTTTCCACCCAATCCCACCGCTTATCCCAGTACCCAAAGACTTTAGGGCGGCTTCTTTTACCGCAAACCTCGCCGCAAAATGTTTGTTTGGATCAGCCTTACCCCGGCAATAGTCAATTTCACTGAAAGTAAAAAGTTTCTTTTCAAACTTTTCAGAATATTTGTCAAAAGACCTTTTTACCCGCGCAACCTCAACCATATCTATTCCGATTCCATGTATCATAAACGCTAAATAAGTTTAAAAGATAGTTTGAGTCTTTAGTCCAGTAAAATGTTTAAAGCGGTTTCAATTTCTTTCTTTTCTATAACTCCATCCCTTATGAGTTTAGGAGGATAACACGAAGTATCTATAATAGTAGAAGCTTTACCTCCCGGAGAATGCCCCCCATCCAACACCAAATCCAATTTTTCGCCCAAAGCTTTTGAAACCTCGTCGCCAGACTTACATCCCATTTGTCCGCTGGCATTAGCGCTTGTGGCCGTAATGGGCTTTTTAATCCTGCGCAGTAACTGGGAAACGACTATACTGTCAGGAAGCCTTACGCCAATAGTATTTCCATCTCCCAATAAATTATTTGGCAAGTCGTTTCTTGCTTCGAATAATAAAGTTAACGGACCAGGCCAAAAAGATTTCATTAAAATTCTTGCTTCTTTTGATACCTTTTTCGTTACTTGGGAAAGCTGCTCTATATCCCCTATTAAAAGTAAAATAGGCTTATTCTTTTCTCGCGCTTTGATCGTAAAAATCTTTTCAATCGCCGTTGGATTAAATGGGTCGGCTCCCAACCCATAATAAGTATCGGTAGGAAAGCCAATAACGCCTCCGCCGCGTAAAACCTGTTCCGTTACTTTTAGCCAATCGTTAGATTCGGAAT
>CAYFMN010000010.1:0-41632 GCA_964344185.1 uncultured Nitrospinota bacterium | reverse complement strand
TGGCATGGGCTTCTTTAAGCCGGTTATACTTTTTATCTACTTCTTTAGCCATATCTTTTTTGAATTTAAGAGGACCTCTAATAAGTTGAAGGAATAGGAACGCTACACTGACAAAGTGTTATCATCTGCTATAACCTCGCTAATTGAGGCTCTGCCTGCTCCTGCAATAAATACTTGTATCCCCTTTTTCTTAACCAGAATCACTAGCCATTAAAATTGCTACGAGTGGCTCTGTCATTTTTATGCCCAACAAATTTTTAACTAAAAAATTAATGTAAAACTAAGAGAAAAAATTTTATAGCAGGTTTTATTAGCTAGATCAAGACGACAGCAAACGATATAAATTTAATCGGCCTCGCAAATCAATCGAAAGCCTAAAAAAGAGGAGCAGTAATTCTTCGCGAAAGATAAACGACTCCATGGGGCGATTTCTTCCAGATGGGTCATGAAACTCCCACCTTTTACGATCTTATATTCCAACTTTGATCTCTGAAACAACTTTTTCTCTTGCGACTCCATTACCCATTCGTAAACATTGCCAAACAAATCATGAACTCCAAGAACTGGATTTTGGTCCTCATAGTAATCCACCGGCGTAGTACTCCCTATCCCAGCTCCCTCAAAATTAATTCCACCGCTCATAACTTCGTTTCCAGAAAAATTTTCCGGCCTAATTTCACCCAAATTAGTCGCAATATATTCCCATTCCGTCTCGGTCGGCAATCGAATCTTCTTGCCCAGCATTTCGGTTTTCCAATCGCAAAACTGGATAGCGTCGGAAAAAGTTATCTGAGTTACGGGGTGATTATACTTATCAAACAAAGATTCTGGGGATCCGTCTGGCCGGAACCAGTTAGCGTCTTGCACCGAGTCCATACTTGGGTTTGAGTAGGATTCTTTAACTATTTTTCCTTTGGAGTTTCTTTCAATATGAACCCCATTATTATAGACAATTCCTCGAACTGTTTTTTCGGCGTCTGTTTTATAATTGGTATCAAGCGTGAACCGATAAAACAGCGCATTTGTAACCGGATACTTTGAAATCATCAATGGTTTGGTAATTTTAATTTTTTTAGGCTTTTTACTCGATTGATACCCGTTTAAAGTTGACCAACATTCCCCAGGCGGAACGGTAATCCATTCTTCATATTTACTAGAAGCATCGTCTAAATAATCGACCAGCATGGACTCGTCAACTTCCATCGAATCTGGATCTAGTTTATACCTAACCGCCAATGGCCATTCCAATTTTGCAATATCGCCGTCTTTGGTGATCCGCGTTTTATATTTTGGACCGTCGTCATCGGCGATAATCTCTATAACGCCTCTTTCTTTTTCCATTTTAAATGATTCAGATAAACCTTCGTAAGATTCTCCTAAATCGCTAAGCTTATTTTGGACTTGAGACAAATTTTCAACAAATTGCGCGTTTCTAATTCGGTCTTTATCTAAGAGATCTTTCTTGGCGTCTTTCATATCGGAGACAAAAGTTTGATATTGCTCCAGCTTCTCCTTTAATTCTTTTTCCATTGATTGGAGTAACTTATCTTTTTCTTCTAAAAGCTCCTCTTTGGCTTTTTCAGACTCCGCAATATTTTTTCTATAATTATCCCCGCTCTCAGCCAAGAACTTACCCATGTCTTGGGCTTCTTTTAGCGCGGTTTCCATTTTTTGCTGAAACTTTTTGTAGGCGTCATTTTGAAAGTCTAACCTCTTTTGATAAGTCGTTTGATTACGCAAAAAGAATTTATTAAGCTCTTCCTGCTCCGCATGAACTTTACTTTTAAGCTCTTGAAATTCTTTAATTTCTTCCAATGCTTGTTTTTCTAATTCTAAATATCGCTCAACATTTTCCTTCTCTTTTTTATTAATCTCTTCTTCTTTTTCTACTAGCTTCTTTTCCTTTTCTTCGACAGTTTGCTTTTTTTCATCCAAAAGAGCTTCGTTTTCCATTTTTGTAATTTCTAAAGAAGTCTTAAAATCGTCGTAATCTTCTTGTAATTGAGCTACTTCTTTAGTCTCTCTTTTGAAAAGTTCCTTTTCTTTTTTCGAAAGCTCTTCTTTATACTCCAACAACTTTTTTCTTTCTTCATCTAACTGTGAAATCAACTTTTCTTTTTCTTCTTCATAGATCAATGTCCTGGCTTTAAATTCTTTTTCCATCTTAGGACGCATACTTTTTAAGCTTTTCAGGTACTCCTTTTTTCTTTTCAGAATAAGTCCTTCTTCCTCTGCATAAGCGGTTATTTGTGAAACTGCGTATTTCGCTCCTTTGGGTGTTTGAAGAATCTTCATCATCTTTAACCTTTGTTGCTTAATAGACTCTTCTTGTTTTATAAGAGCCGCTTCGCGACCCAAGAACTCTTTATCTCGTTTCTCTAATTCCGCTATCTTTTTCTTTAATCTATTATCCGACCTTTTCTGAGCTTCAAGGCTTAACGATCTCTCCTTAATCTTCAGGTCAGTTCTAATTTTCTCTATTAAATCTTCTTCTTTTTCGAGTTCTTTCTTTCTTCGCATAAAATAAGACGACTTATCTTTAAATTCTTGTTCTAATTCGAGCTTTCTATCCTTATACTCCTCATCGGACCGGGCTTTCTGTTTTTTTCTATCATTTTGAATTGTTTTTAAACCGGACTTCAGTCTTTTATAGTTTTGAGTTTGCTCTTCTATAACTTTTTTTAATCTACTTTCGGCGTTTTTTAATTTACCTATACTTTGTTCTTTTCTTTCTACTGCTTCTTTTTCTTCAGCCGCTAGCGCCTTTAACTTTTGACTTAAAAAAGAAATATTCTCTTTAAATTCTTTTCCCCGCTTGAGATCTTCATCTTCAAAAAGAGTTTTGTCTTTTTGTAAATCGCTTAATAGATTTAATTTTTCATCTCTCAGTTGTTCACAACGCTCTATGGTCTTTTGAAGTTCTTCTGTTAGCCTTTTTTTTTCCGAGGTTAAAATTTTCTTTTCGGATTCGGCTTTTCTTTGAATCGTATCCAACTCAGATTGCATCCGCGCTCGCATTTCCGCTTTTTCAGCCTCTAAAACTTTGCGGGTCTCTTCAAATTGAGCTTCTTTTTCCTGAGCTTCTTGGAGTTTTTGATTGGCTTCCTCTTCTAAATTTTTGGCGTGTTCCAGATGACGTTCAAATTCGCTCTGGATTTCTTTTGGAAGACTGAAGGAAAGCTCGGAAGCTTTAAATTTTTTTCCGGAGGGTTTTGGTTTCGATTCTTCAGACATTGGCGTTCACCAAAAAGGTCAATTACAAAGTCCAAGCTTAACGAAAAAACTAATTTTATTCCATCAAAAAGTAATATAAATCAAATAGTTATGACTTTTCGTTTATTTTTCCATGTTTAATTTCAGGGATCAACATCAAAGTTGCTATCGCCATCATTCCTGCCGAAATAAACCCTATTGCTCTTGGTCCAATTTTACCAACAGTCCAAAATCCCAAAGCAGGTCCAACGGTTCCGCGAATTCCTGTTAAAAAAACATGAACAGACATATAGGCGGTGGCTTTTCCAGGGGGAGAGAATTTAGTGACCCACAAATTCCACGCAATACTTCCTCCAGAAAAAGCGACTCCAATTAAGCCAGAGCCTATTCCTATTATAACGGGATCTTTAGTTGAAAAAAATAATGCAATACCTGAGGCGAAAAGAATATTCAGAAAAATTCTTAAAGTTATAAAATTTATCCGGTCAAATAACTTACCCCATAATGGAAGAAACAATAACAGCATGGAATGGGGAATGATGTTAATTATTAGGTTCACTAAACTAGCCGAACCTTCTATTCCCCACTCGCTCGAAGTCACATAATCAACTCGTAAGGGTTGTATCCACAAGTTAGCAAACCCCATAATAAACCAGGTTAGCAACACATAACCGAACAATCGATCTTTAAAGATATATTTGAGGTTTCCAAATGGGTTTTCATATCCTTTTTCGATGTTTTTTGTAGGGATTGAAAAAATAGCAAACGCCTTCCCTATCCCACATAAACCTAAAAACAAATAAATATAAACGTAATTATCCAGACTTAAATCTAAAGCATAAGACGCAATAAACCCAAAGCAAACCGATACACCCACAGTCATTTGAAGGGGTTTCGAAAAAAGCGTACCACGTTGGTCTGATGGATAATTATCGTTATAAATTGAGGTCAAAAACGGTAGTATGGCCGCCTTTAATATATAAGCCAAAAGGATTAATGTGATAAAAACACCAATCTTATTGGCTAAGGCCGCTAAAACAAGAAAAACGCCTGTCGCCAATGCGGGGATAGAACCGCAAAGCGATTTCTTAGCTCCCGTTTTAGAAGCGTAATGCACCAAAACGAGCGATAAAACCATACCTATCCAAGGAGCGGCGGCAATCAAGGACTTTTCGCTAGAACTCGCATCAAAATATCTTATCGCTATAAAAAGATTAAAGGTGTGAGTACCCGTGTCTAAAACGCCGTCAAAACCGCCTCGCCAAAGGTCATAACGAAATGTTTTACGGGCGACTCCCAGCTGACTTTTATCGTTTTCTTCCATACACAACAAACAAACTAAAACTGATTGAGGAAAATGAAATGGATTTTAGGATTTTACAAACAACAAAACGAGGGTCAGTTTAAATTGCCTCGACACCTTGCAATATAAACTCGATTAATATCGGCAAAGGGTTGAATTTCCAGCGCTCTTTGAAAACTTTTAATTGCATCGTTATAACTTCCCAAATTAAACAGGCATAATCCCATGCCGTTCCAAGCGCCAAAGTGATGCGGGTTTAAAGAAAGAACTGTTTTGCATTCCTCGACAGAATTTAAGTACTCGCCTTCTAAATATAATAACGTAGCAAGCTTATTATGGGCTTCGGCAAATTGGGGAAATTCGGAAATAAGATCCGTAAAGACCTCTTTAGCCTGAGCAAACTTTTTTTCATTCATCAAGGCGGCGCCTTTGTTCAATTTTAATTCAGCAGATTGACCGGCTTCGCTATGCCATAAAGACCAAAGCGCCTTTGTCGCCTGATTTCTTTTTTTTGGATCCTGGTCTTTTAAAGCTTTTAAAAGCTCTTCTTTGGAACTCATGTCTAATTTGAATTTGGAGTTACTAAAGGGAACTATTACAATCAGTAGCAATCTACCTACGTAGCCAGTATATCAAAAACCTTTACACAAAACCCAAATTTGGCGTAATACTATATATCTAAAGGGGTAATATGACCAATGCTTCAAAAAGACGAACAATTTCTTAAAGCCGAAATCATAGCCATTGGCAATGAAATCACCACGGGGCTGATTCAAGAGTCCAATTCCACCTACATGAGCCAGCGATTGAACGAGGAAGGAGTAAATGTCGTCCGAATTGTTTCAATAGGAGATGTTGAGTCTGATATTGAAGATGTAATTAACGACGCGTTAAATAGATCAAATATTGTAATAACAACTGGCGGCCTTGGCCCAACCCATGACGACATAACCAAACAAGTTTTAACGCGGATGTTCAACTCGGAAACAAAACAAGATCCAAAAGTGTTGCAGTATATTGAAGGCTTTTTTCGCAATCGAGGAAGGGATGTCCCAGATTTCTCGAAAACCCAAAGCTTGGTCCCTCATAACGCTGAAATCTTATACAACGAAAAAGGAACCGCTCCGGGATTCCTATTTAAACGCAACAATAATTCCCTGTATATCCTCCCAGGGGTTCCTTTAGAAATGCGGCACCTTTTCGAAAAATATATCGCTCCCGAAATCCGCAAGGTTAGCGATAGTAAAATTAGGCATAGAATATTAAATACAACCGGCATTACGGAATCCAAATTGTGGGAACAGATAGGATCTTTGAAATCTCTAGATGATATTGTTAAAATTGCTTCCCTTCCCTCTCATCTGGGAGTCAGAATTCGCCTTTCCGCAACTGGCGAGAACGAAACGCAAACTTTGAACAAACTTGATCGGGCGGAAAAGTTTTTCCAAGAAAAAATCTCAGAATTAATTTATGGAAAAGACGACGAACCTTTAGAAGCAATTATTGGACGCCTTTTATCTGAAAAAAATAAAAAATTGGCTCTAGCTGAATCTTGCACCGGAGGCTTAATAGGACATCGTATAACCAATGTATCTGGAAGCTCAAATTATCTTTTGGAAGGAATGATAACTTATACAAATGAAGCCAAAATAAAACGGCTGGGAGTGCCAAAGGATACTATCGACAATTATGGAGCGGTTAGCAAAGAAACGGCTATCGCAATGGCGGAAGGGATGCGTAAAGTTTCCGGGGCGGACTTCGCTTTGGCGGTAACGGGGATAGCCGGACCAACGGGAGGAACCAAAAATAAACCCGTTGGGTTAACTTATATTGCCGTAAGCGGAGAATGGGTTTGCGAATGCCGGCAATTTATTTTTCCGCAAGACAGAGAAAAGAATAAAGAACGCGCAGCGCAAGCGGCCTTAAACTTTTTAAGAATAGAGTTACTGGCAGAAAAGTAAACTCCCAGGCAATTCAATCCGATCACTTTGTATATGAATAATTGGAAGTTAATTTTTAATAAAACGAAGGCATTTTTTGCAAAAAGATATTTTGTATATCAAAAAAATACTATAGACTTTTAGGGAAAGAGGTTATTCTATTGGGGATCTCATAAGCTTTTTAAATCTAGAAAAATTTATTTTAAAATGCTATCTCCTCCCAACTTTAACAACTCATCAAACCCGAGCTATTTTAAAAAACTAATTGCTATTGGTTTATTCCTCAGCCTGGGCCTTCCAATCATTGGAAGCGCAATTTCTTTAATATACTTACCCGACTGGAGAGCGCCCCACGAACCGTTCCATGCGGTAATTGAAGGAATTGGGGGCATTATTGCGTTAATTTTATCCGGAATCCTTTTAGCGCTTACTAAATACAATCAAAATAAAAAAATTGAACATCTCTGGATGGCATGCGCTTTAATCAGCATGGGATTGCTGGATATTTTTCACGCGGCAGTTTCTCCAGGTAAACTTTTCGTTTGGCTCCATAGCACAGCCCAGTTTGCAGGAGGAATGTTTTTTACACTGGTGTGGTTACCGGAGAAAATAGGACGTTATTTTTATTCAATAAAACTCCCTATTTATATTTCAGTCGGCGCCTTACTATTTTCTTTTTTTTCTTTAGTTTTTTCTGAAATGGTTCCCGCAATGGTCATTAATGGAGAGTTCTCCATTTTTGCCAAAAGCCTTAACATTTTTGGCGGGCTGGGTTTTTTAATTGCGGCATTTTTTTTCTTTGTCAAATTTCGCTCCAAAGGCGATTGGGAAGAATATCTATTTGCCATCCATACAACCCTGTTTGGAGCGGCTGGAATTTTATTTGAACTTTCCATTTTATGGGACGCCGCCTGGTGGTGGTGGCATTTTTTAAGGTTATTAGCTTATTCCGCCGGCTTTTACGTTGCGGGAATCAACTTTATTCAATCGGAAAAAAGTTTAATGATTTCTAATAAGCTAAAGCGTTTAGCCATTGACTTGGAAAACAGAAATAAAGAACTTAAACAAGCAAAAACAGATGCTGAAGCTGCTAATCAGGCAAAAAGTATATTCCTTGCAAATATGGGTCATGAGATTCGCACCCCCTTGAACGCTATATTGGGATTCTCTCAAATCTTAAAACGGGATGGCAGTCTAACAGAGAATCAAATTCGCTCAGTAAATACTATCTTTAAAAATGGTAATAATCTATTGGAGCTAATCAACGATATCCTTGATATTTCGAAAATCGAAGCGGGTCACATCGAATTGCATAACGAAGATTTTGACCTTCAAAATTTAATAAATAGTTTATCAAGAACATTTAAACCTATCTGCAAAAAAAAAGGACTCTATTGGAAAGTTGAAGGACTCGATCACAAGGTATGCGTTCATGCGGACGAGGATAAGTTAAGGCAAATTCTAACCAATTTAATTGGAAATGCAATTAAGTTTACCAATGTGGGAGGCGTTTTTCTCAGGATCGCCCAAAAAGAAAATAATCAATTTCGTTTTGAAGTTATAGACACGGGAAAAGGAATTTCTAAAGAATCGCAGCAATCTATATTCAAACCGTTCCAACAAGACTTTGAAAGCTCCAAATTAGGAGGGACCGGATTAGGCTTGGCGATTAGCCAAAAACAAGCTGATTTGATGAATGGAGAATTACTAGTTGAATCCGAAATTGGGAAAGGTTCTATTTTCACTCTTACATTATTTCTCGCCCCATCAACAGAGGAAGTCAAAATTTCCGAAATCCATGATGAAGAAGTTATTCGTCTCGCCAAAGGATTCAGTTTAAAGGTTCTCGTCGCGGATGATACCAAAGAAAACAGAGACGTTTTAGTAGCGTTCTTGAAAGACGCCGGTATGGAAACAATTGAGGCCGAAGATGGAAAAGAAGCTATAGAGCGTTTTCGACAACACAAGCCTGATATAACATTCATGGATATTAGAATGCCTAATATGGATGGTTTAGAAGCAATTTCACAATTGAAGAAGGAATTTACGAATCAGGAACTTAATATTATTGTTATCTCTGCATCTGTTTCAAAATACGAAAAGGAAAAATACGAAAGCTTGGGTTGTAAAGAAATTGTGTTTAAACCATTTAAAATAGAGAAAATCTTTAAAAGCATTAAAAACTTAACGTCAATTGAATATGAATATAAAAAGTTGGGAGATGACAACATCTATTCCGAAGTTCCTGAAATTGATTATTCCAAACTTACTATTCCCCAAACACTCCTATCTGAATTAAAAAAAGCCGCTGAGATTATGAATATAACCTCAATCGAAAGAATATTAAACAATTTAGAACTGAATAATGATAACGATAAAGCTTTTCACAAAACTTTATTAGACTATCTACGTAACTTCGACTCTGAAGCCATTCTCAAGCTAATTTCAAAAATTCCATAACATCTTTTAACCTAAAAACTATCCCCAAGATCAGTTAAAACTTTCTTGACGTTTTTATCCAAAAATAAAATATGTAAAATTCGCATTTTTTTATTCATTTTTTGTCATTTTTTAGCTATTCTTCTTAATACAGGAATATAAAGGACTGATTATTCGAAACTTTTTCTGAGAATAACCATGCCTCATCGAAGATATAGTGGACTATTTGAGCTTAATACCCTTGTCCCTTGGTGGATTTGCTTTCTTTGCGCCAGCGTTGTTTTTATAACCTTCAACTATTTATTGCCGGAAAATAGTAGGCTATTTATTTGGGAAAGCAACGCTTCAGGCTTTTTAGCCTCTCCATTCCTACTACTAGGAATTGTATCTTTTTCTAAGCAAAGATATCGTACCCAACTCTTGGAAAGGGAATCCAACCTAAAAGCTCTCCGAAAAATGCCTTGGCGGGACTTTGAAATGCTTGTTGGAGAAGCTTTACGTCGCGATGGTTTTTACGTTGACGAGAGAGGAAGCTCCGGTCCGAGTTCCGGCGTCGATTTAGCGTTGTGGAAAAATGATCAAATGATCATTGTCCAATGTAAACGTTGGGACATGAAAAAAATCGATATTGAAGCCGTAAAACAACTATACAACTGTCTGCCTACGGAAAAGGCGGACGCTTGCTTATTTGTGACTAGCGGCGAATATACTCCCGCTGCAAAGGCTTTTGCAAAAGGTAAACCCATAGCGCTAGCTGATGGAAAAGCCTTATTAGAACTAGTTCAAAGCGTCCAAAAAGATAAAAGCTACGAAGTTTCTAAATACTTAAAACGCGCCTCTCTAGAAGATTCTTTTGGAAACCCTTTTTACTAAATAAAAAGGGTTCGCAAATATTTCCCGTCCTCAAGCTTTTTATTCACAATCCGATATATCAGTTTTCAGCAAAAAACTATTCAGCGGCTAATTCTTCTGTTCCGCTGGACATCGGAGGCGTTGGAGGAGGTTGAAAATCATCCGTGGCCTCCATTGGCGGAGGTTTAATTGCTTCTACTGTTTCGACTGGAGTTGCAGGGGCCTCCTCATAATTTTGCCCTGAATTAGCGGAACCATTATCGGACTCTTTCGGCTGTTCCGTACCCGACTCTGCTTGAACCGCTCCCTCTGATTCCGGCTTTCGCCTGCGTCTGCCTCTTGGCCCAGGTTTTCTGCTATTTGAACTTCTTCTAACATATTTTCTTCTAGTTGTTTTGGCTCTTTTTGTTTTAGAGGTAGATTCCTTCTTTTCTCCAGTCGCTTCTGCCGTTTGTTCCGCCCCCGCCTCGGAAGCGGTAGACTCTTCTTCGCTTTTTGGAGCTTCTTTTTTATCGGCTTCAGCTCTAGTCTCCTTAGCGACTCTCTTTTGTTGTTTTTGCTCCTTAAACTTACCATCCTGAGCTTTTTCTTCTTTTTGCTCAATCACAATATAGTTAAAGTCGTCATAACATAAGCCAGCTTGCCCTCTAAAATTAATTTTTATTTGATGTTTTTCCTCAAGATTCATTATATGAAGCGTTTTGTGATTGAGCAGATAACTAACCACTTCGGGCGAAACGACAACTTCCATTGTTTTAACGTTTTTTGCCGCCACAACTTCCTGAATATTTCTTAAAACGCCAATAGAAAGCGACCCTTTAGATCTTATAAAACCAGAACCTTCGCAGTTTTGACAACGGTCAAACGTTCCCTCTCCAATCGCCGGAGAAAGTCTTTGACGCGACATCTCTAAAAGACCAAACTTCGAAATTCTGGAAAGATTAATTCTTGCTTTGTCCTTTTTACAAGCTTGTTTTATTTCTTTTTCGACTTGAGTTTTGTGCTTCTTCTGAAACATATCGATAAAATCGATTACAACCAGCCCTCCCAGATCGCGCAACCTCAGTTGTCTGCCAATTTCGTCTGCGGCTTCTAAATTGGTTTTTAAAGCCGTTTCTTCTAATTCGCTGGCGCTCGTGGTTTTACCGGAGTTAACGTCAATAGCGACTAAAGCCTCGCCGCTATCGATTACTAAAGAACCTCCAGAAGGCAGCTCAACCCTCCTCTTATAAATATTTTCAAGCTGCTCTTCCATTCCATAGTGGGCCAATAACGGCTTGGTTTCGTTATAAAGCTTAACTCGCCCTTGATTTCTTGGCATCACCAACTTAAAAAACGCTCTTAGGGTTTTATAAGAGTTAGGACAATCAATAACAATTTCGGAAGTGTCGGCAGTGTAATGATCTCGAACAGTTCTCACAACCATGTCGGGAACTTGATATATCAGTTTGGGTTTATCCGAAGAGTCTTTGGATTGTTCTTCAATTGTTTCCCAAATTTTCATCAACATTTGCAGATCTTTTTGCAGCTCTATTTTTGTTCTACCCATGCCAGCGGTACGAATAATTACGCCCATGTTTTCCGGCAATTCAAAACCCGAAATTATCTCTTTTAGCTTTTTTCTTTCGGTTTCATCTTCGATTTTACGAGAAACGCCGCCGCCGGCATTTCCACACATCAACACAAGAAAACGACCCGGAATAGACAAAAAGTTAGTTAAAGTCGGACCTTTAGAGTCTCTTTCCTCTTTAACCACCTGAACCAATATTTTCTGACCACGGAATAAAACGTCTTGAATTCTTACCTTGGCTTTCTTTTCTCTTGTTTGGGCATAAGATTCTTTTCTGACGTCTTTAAAAGGCAAAAACCCAAACTTTTTACCTCCAAAATCAACAAAAGCCGCTTCAAACGCAGGCTCGACTCTACTAATAACTCCCTGGTAAACGTTTCCTTTCAGTCTTTCCTGAGCGGAATGCTCCACGATAAATTCTTCAAGTTTTCCGTCTTCCGTGATAACCACACGGCATTCTTCCGGGTGGTCGGTATTAATCAACATTTTCTTTGTCATATATATAAACCTCTCTATCGATACTGCCCTACGAAGCGTCTAAAAAATAAAATTTTTATTTCTTTTTATCCGTCTTAGAACTTAAAATAACGCTCGGTTAAGGTACTCAACCAATCTAAACGGAACCCTCCATAAAGTTATTGCTTCGAACGACTGGGCTTTTGGCGATGATAACTATTACGAGAACCTTTAAGGCTATATACAAAACGTTTCTGTTTTGGAGCCTATTTCAACTAAATCATCCATCATTTATTTGAATGTCTAATTAATAATTATTAGGAACTGCGTAAACTAGATTAATCGGCAAAAAACTAAGGTTGGCCATTTGGGGATGGTTAAGCCTGGAAAAACTACGTCTAAAATTTTTAAAGAAAAATTCGCTTTTAATGAACACAAATCAAAAAAAATTTCTTTTTCGTCATTTTAGCGCTTTTGCGGTCATTATTTTAGTCGGAATTTTTTCTTATTCAAACTCTTTGCATTCTCCTTTCCAATTTGATGGAGTTGTCCACATCCAAAAAAACGAAGCGTTAAGGAGTATGGATGGTTTTTACAAAAAATATGATCTAACAAATTACGCTAATCGCTTTGTGTCCGTTCTTACCCTAGTCTTTAACGTTTATCTAGGAGGCACAGACACCTTTGGTTTTCATTTACTCAATCTACTAATTCATTTATGGGTTTGCGTGCTGATTTATATTGTTGCGCGTGTACTTTTAAATCGTTTTCCTGATAATGAAATTATAAAAATAAAATTTAACCTTCCCCTGTTGGCCGCAATCTTCTTCTCAGCGCATCCGGTTTTCACCCAAACCGTTTCTTACTTGGTAAACAGATCGGCTTTATTGAGCTCGTTCTTTTACCTATGTTCATTCTACTCTTTTATTTGCGGTCTTCAAGCTTATTTTTCAAAACCTAACGCGCGTTTTAGACGCATTAAATATTTTGCCCTATTCACGGTTTCGGTCATTTTGATGGGTTTGGGAATAGCTTCGAAACTAACGCTAATCTCCCTTCCCATAGTAATTTGTGTTTTTTATATCTTGACCCAATATCGCGTGCAAGAAGGCGTATTTTCTTTCGTAAAAAGGGAAAAAAGGCTCATTCTCGCTCTTTTGACTCCCTTAATTATCGTATTGCTCCAAAGGGCCTTTTTCTCACACACTGGACTATTACGCCTAGCCGACTCTGGTTCTCGCACAATAAACAGGTTGGACTATTTACTATCTCAAATAAAATGGCTGGTATTTTATTATTTAAAGCTCCTTTCATTTCCATTTAATCAAAATATAGACCCAACTATAGGTCTGATTGAGTCCATAACAGATCCCAAACTCCTGATTGGTTTCCTGTTTCTCGGTTTTATTTTATGTTCTCTTCACAAACTAAAAAGAGCGATCATCTTTGGGATATTATGGTTCTTAATTTCGCTCTCTCCTGAATCCAGCATCATTCCGCTAAAAGATACGGTGATGGAACACCGGTTATATTTACCGGGTATTGGCCTAGCCATTGCTTTATCCGCAATTTGGGTAAACCGTCGAACTTTTATCGTTCTAATTTGCCTGATTCCCATTTTCTCGATAATCACGCTAAACAGGAATTTAGATTGGTCTTCCGAATATGCCCTTTGGTTAGACGCTTCTAAAAAGAGTCCCAATAAGGCCCGTCCTCACCTAAATTTGGGCCGTGCCTTAAGCCTTGCAGGAAGAAATAAAGAATCTATTCCTCATTATCAAAGAACAATTGAGCTAAAACCAGATTACTTCGAGGCCTATCACAACCTTGGAGTGAGTTATTCTTTAATAGGCCAATGCAAAAACTCTTTCGCCCCATTAGAAAAAGCTCTACAACTCCATCCAGGGCAAGTAGAAACCATGTTGACAATAGCGACCTGTTATAAAACTCTAAAAGATTACAAAAACACGGCGAAATACCTGCAAAGAGCGATAGAGCAAGATCCCTATAAAGACTATATCGCTAGAGAACTAGGCTCCATTTACTACTTCAATTTAGACGAAAAAGAAAAAGGAAGATTGTTTTTCCGTAAAGCTCTCGAATTAAACCCATTTTCCCCTCAAAATATCGCTTTAAAAGCATTTTTTAAAAAATAATTGAATAAATTAACGTTTTAGTTAATTTAAAGGGTTAAAATAATTATCAAAATATTGTAATATTATAAAGAGTTGGTAAGCGGAAAAATTAATTTCCTAACCACATGCTAACTATTTGAAAAAGTTTGATAATTTTAGCTTTTTACTGCGCAAGTAATGACCCTTTTCGCGTCTATTTTTTTACTATTTTTTATTCAATTAGGCGCTCTATTCTTTCCTAAATTTAATGTCTTTAACCCTCCTGTTCCTGCAAAGGTTTAAAAATGGAAAATCATATTGGCTTGACCTCTTTAGATCAACTCACCAAAGAGGACCTCAAAGGTAAAACTATATTTATTAGAGTCGATTTCAATGTTCCGATGGCGGCTACCAGTCGAGGAAATTATGTAGTAGACGACGATACGCGAATCCGACGCTTTCTTGACCTGACTTTTAGCAAGATTCATGAACTGACGGATGGAGACTGCCGAATCATCATAGGCTCACATTTAGGAAGACCCCATGTAAAAAAGAACCACTCTGGCTGGGACGGCATGTTTAATATGCAGTTTGTAAGTTCCCATTTTGACACTTTGATGCGTCAAAGATATTTAGACCTGTACACTATTTTTCCTCCAGAAATAATCGGTTCACAACTCAATCACTCTTTAGAGATTTTAAGTAAACATCAAATGCCTTTAGGCGGCATAAAATTTCTTCCTAATTTGCGGTATTTGTTAGACCCTGAAAACCCGGAAGTAAACAGACAAGAGTTTATCAAACACCTTGGAGGTCTGGCGGATGTTTATATCAATTGCGCTTTTGGAACGAACCATCGTTTGTCAAAAAGTATTAAAATGCTTCCACAAGTTATGCGAAGTCAAAACAAACTAGCCGTTTCCGGAAGCTTATTAATAGAAGAGATCAAACGGTTGGGAGATTTTGGTTTTAGAATATTGAAGAACCCGGAAAAAACAGCCGTTCTCTCTGGCGGTTCAAAAATTGCCGATAAAATTGGAATTCTCAAACAATTTGTAAACTCAAGGGTTAATAAAATTCTGTTGGGCGGGAAAATGGTCAACGCTTTTATTTTGGCCAATCAATTTATGGGGAGTATCGAAAACCTGACTATAAAAGAACTCCCTGTAAAACTGTGTTCGCAGAACGATGACGAAAATCAAACTTTTATTAAGGAAATCAAGCTTGCTGCGGAGATTTTAACCCTGGCAAAGGCTCAAAACGTTACTATTATTTTTCCCAAAGATTATAAAGTAGTTAAAGAATATCAACAGACTTCCTTCTCGCTTAGGGACGAGCCTGATTGGAGTAGCGAACTTCAATTAGATATCGGTCCGAACAGCGTAGCCAGTTTTTCAAAACACCTTTTAAAAGACGATATTGAACACGTATTTTGGAACGGACCTCTTGGGGCTTACGACCATCCTTTTACGGATCAATATGGCGAAGGCTCAAAAGGACTCATCAAAACAATATTTGCTCGATGTTTAATCGATCAAAAGTTTTCTGCCGTGATCGGAGGTGGGGATACAGCGGCTATTTTGAACAAATTTGATTTTGCCGATATTAAAAAATTAATCCGCGATCAGATTGAAAACCAACTATCCACTTCAATCAACAAAGATCTTGTCAAAATAGACTTTAAAGGGCAAGATTGTTACGAGCTTTTTAACAACTTTACATCCAACTTTTTTGTTTCAACTGGCGGAGGGGCTTCGCTGGAGTTTTTAGAAAACTTTATTAAAGACGATGGAAAATCGCCTCTAGCTAATTATTTAGCGGGCACTGCGGCGCTACTGGAACTTGCTTCTGTAGCATAATCTTCGCGAGAAATATTAAAAGCTTTAAACACGCTCTCCATAATTTCTACCATTCGCTTGCATTCGTATTCCAACTTTTCATAGCAAACCTGAGTTTCTTTGGCCAACAGTTTAACGTCGTCGCCGTCTAAATTCTCTTTTCTTTTATCAAAAATATCGGAAATAGGTTTTATTTGGGGATGCGTCATTCCTAAACGATCTATTTTTTCATCGGTTTCTTCAATTGAGGTGGCAAATAGCTTTAATTTCTCTGCGGTCACCTGATTCTTTTCAACCGATTCTGTCAACCTGGAGCAAAACTTTATTCCGCTTCTTGCTATGGAACGCAATTCACGAAATAGGTTAAAGTCTTCTCCTATTCCTAAAATAACCTCCCGTAATCCTTCCGGTTCAAAATCTTCCCGAATAGAATCGCTAAGATTTTTTAAAACTTCTCTGTTAGCCGCATCGGTCCCCGGCCTCTTAATAAGAGAATCAATCCACAATTGTCTATAAAAACGGCAATAGACCTCCATTTCTGTTGGCACATTCTTTAACAAGGGCTTGAAATTAACCAAACCGTCGTAACCGAAAACAGATTCAAATACATTCATTTCTCTAGATTTCATTTGAGCGGTATCTAATTTCCAGTTTCCCTTTTCAACATGGTTTTCTATGTAAGCAAAAACATCCTGCGGCAAAACTTTTTGAACGCAAACAATATCGTTGCAAGAAACTCCATAACTACAAGGCGCACAATGGATTCGAGCTTGAAATACAATATGCCCTTCTCCCAAAGGACCTGTTTCATGTGGATGAGCGTGAGCGAAGAACAAGCCAATTATCGGAATTTTTAAGGCTGCGGCGATGTGCATGGTTCCAGTATCGTTTGTGACTAGATAACTACAACGATTCAAAACGCCAATTAATTGGCCTATGTTTGTTTTTCCAGTTAAATCCAAAACCTTGTCTTTATGTTCCATACTCTCAACAATTTTAGCGGCAATTTCCGACTCGGACGCAACGCCCAACAAAACTATCTTTGTATTTAATCGGGAACATATTAGATCCGCCAAGGTTGCAAAAGATTCAACCGACCACCTTCTGCCTTCCAAACTTGATCCAGCTTGAATTCCAATAATGAACTCTTCCTCATCCTCGTTGCCTAATACTTCGACAGCCGCCAAAGCGTCTTCAGGTCCATGAGAGATAGAAAGCTCCTCCGAACCTGGCTCACCGTCTCCTGATAGCGTATAAATATCCGCCAGATTAAAAGGGTTGTACAATCTGTTAAATGGTTCTATCCCAAAATATTGGAGCCAGGGATGATCTGTTTTCCTATCCCCGCTACGATTGCAATGGAAACCCACAACTTCCGGAATTTTCAAATAATGAATCATCAAAGCGCTCAGTTTGGAGTGACTAAGGTTATACACCTTTCCAAACTCACGGTCGGAAAGAACCTTTAGAAAATCTTCCAGGTAACGATAAACTTCAACCCAGGACTTAAGCTCTCCACGTTTGCCCTTCTGATTAAACTGGCGAAGGTTAAATACGACAATGTCGTCAATATAATTGACTCGTTTCGCAAACTCCGCAAAATCGCTGGATACCAGCAAAGTAATCTTCGAGTCAGGATAGCGTTTACGCAGGCTGGAAATCAGAGGAGTGGATTGAATCAAATCTCCCATTCGGGTCAGGCTCATGATCAAGATGTTTTTTGGCATTTAAGGAATATCCTCCTTCACAACTTGATCGACCATCAACAAAAGCAATTCATTTTGCGTTAAATCGCCGTCCTCAGACTCAATTCGTTCTACGGCTGTTTTCAAACTAAAATCATTTTGACCCTCGAATGATTTCAAATAAGCTCCCAATTCCGTTGTTTCGCCAGCTTGTTCTATTAAAGCATCTATTTTTTTAGCGCGCGAATCTAACTTATTCTTTAAATTTTGGAAACTGTTTTGAAAAACATGTACGAGCATCTCTTCCAAACGACGTTCAAACGAATGCTCGGAAACCGCTTTAATTCTGGACTTGGCGGCAATCGCCTCGCGCTCTTCTTTGTTCTCTAAATAGTAATCAATTTTATTCTTAAGGTCTTCAATATCTTTAAAAGTGATTATTTCTTCGCCGGGTTTAAATAAATGAGGCAGCTCTGATCGCTCATCCACTAATTGAAAACCGCCACAAGCGGCTATTTCAAAAGTCCTTGGGTTAACAAAATCCCCATTAGGGTTAACGTCTTGGTGAAAGGTGGAGGAGTGAAGATTTAAGTTGATTTTGCCGCAATTATAAACTTTTACGCAATCTTCAGTTGAAACCCTTTCGTTATCATTCTGCACTTTCTTGCCAATGGCAGAACCCAAATCCCATTCAGTTCCCCAGATTTTAAAATCATAATCTAATAAACGCGGAAAACTTTGACGTCGATTATAATAAGCCGCTCCCATAAAAGATAAGTCCGCCGAAAACTTATGTCGATCTTCTTCATCCAGTGATAACGGACGGTGAACGGAAGGAGAACAAGCCTGAGGCAAATAATAGTAATTTTTAATGCCTCGTTTTTCTAACTCCTCGAAGAAAGCTCCTCGCTGAATCGTAAAAAAATGATCGTAATACTGAGCAACTCTCTCCCAATATCCTAATGTGCGAAAATCTTCAACGAACCAAAACGCAACTGGAGCCCCCAAGGTTTTTAAACGGGCAATGCCTTCCGGGGATAACGGAGCTTGCGCTAAACCTAAAACCAAATCAGGCTGAAGATCGACCGCCTTTGCGATTATAACTTCATTCATGAAGTTCATGAACATTTTTGACAGAACCTCTGAATTTTTAAGGTTTTTTGTAATCTTCTTAGTCGCAAAAAACGCTTCAGCGTAATCCTCACAATTTACCGAAACAACTTCATGTCCAAGGTTCTGTAACGCGCTTGAGCAAAACTTTGCCGTTGGTAATGAACCTCCATAAATAGGATTCACCACCAAAACTTTAAGCGAAGAACGCTTTAATAAATCTTGAACTTCGGAAGCCTTTTCTAATAGCTGGTAATATTTTTCAGAAAATCGGTAGGACGCTTTGTGAACAAAACAGTTCCAATCATTAGAAGGAATTTTGCTCAATACTCTGGCAGGCTCTTCGGCAATATGGAAAACAACTCGGGGCAAAAATGGAGCTAGGTCTACTTCCGATAAGAAAACTCGAAAGAGGGTCATCAAAGGCTCGACCACGTAAATTTTGCCTTCTACTTTCTTAAGCAGCTCCAAAATGTGGTAACCAAAGCCCAATCCCATAACCACAGTGGGTTTATGAGTCGCTTCGGAAAACTGAGCCGCCAACTTCTCAGCTTCTTGAACAGGACGGTAAACGCTATGCAAAGAAATCGCGTTTAACTGAGGAACAGGGTCGCCGCTTTTGGATTGAACAACTTTGACGTTTTCAGAAATTGGTTGAGAGGAAACGCGCTGGGCCAAACCCGGATCGGTTTTTCTCAAAAGCTCTAGGTTGTTTTCGAAAAAATCCATTTTTTCGATCTTAATATAACTGGCTCATGCAGGCTGTATAATGGTTTCAATTTGTTGCAATAATTTAAGAGCGTTTTCGTTTTGCGGCTCGAAAATCAAAATCTGGTTAATCGCTTCGCGGGCTTCTTCCCAACGATCCATTTTAAACAATATACCGGCCAAACCAAACCGCATATTTAAATTTGCCGGATGTACTTCCAGATATCGAGTCAAAGAAGCGTGTATTTCGTCAAACTCGCTGAGTTCATAAGACAAATTGAGCAAAGAAGTCATTGCCGCAGAGTTTTCTATATTTTCACGAATAGAGATTTCGTAAAACTCCATCGCCCTCTTCTTCTGGCCCATCTTTTCATAAACCATTCCCAAGGCGCATAAAGCTCTATCGTGGGTCGGGTTTTTAGCTATAAGTTTTTCCAACAGTTGAATCGATCCATAATAGTCGGTCTGTTGTAACATTACTATAGCCATTCCCATCAAACCGCTCGGATAATCGGCGTCGGAAGATAAACATAAAGCAAAGTTCTCTTCCGCGCTTTTCGTGTCCTGTAGCTTCATATAGCAATTACCCATGCCGCAGTAGACCTCGGCTTTATTTGCAGCTATCTTCAAAGCTTGTCGGTAATAATATATCGCGTTCTCAAACTGTTTAGCCTCTTCGCAATCTCTGGCTAATTGCTTCAAGTTTGCATACTCTTTTTCTGCCTCCGCTTCGGCGGTAGCCTCAAGATCTTTTTTCTTATAAGCTTCTTCGGTAATAGCGACAACGAAGTATTCTTTAACAAATAATCTGCGGATTTCCTCCTGAGACAAATCGTTAATAACCACTCGGCCAAATCGCAATACGGTTGTATCTGTGCTTGCAAGTGAATCAAAGTTTGAATCGACAACTTCTTCCGTTGTTTCCAGGTGAAATCCAGCTTCACCCAACAAAGACCGATAATCCGAAACCGTCAAAAAACCATGCGTTTCTTTATTAAAACCGTTATGACCTTTTGGGTCGCTGCCGCCTTCAATCAGATAGTTAATCGCTTGAATGGACTGAACGTTTGGAAACCTGACAATTAAGGTTCCTTCAGGTTTTAAACACTTCTCCAGTTTTCCTAACAATTCTTTTGGATTCGCCGATCGCCCAAGAGTTCCTAAAACTACGATGCAATCAATGCTATGATCGTCATATGGAATTTCCAATGCTCCGGTTGATCCACAAACTACATCGTCAATTTCCGCCTTTGCCGCATCGACAAACTTGGAGTTTTCCTCAATACCGGTTACAAAAATATTTCGTGCTTTAATAGATTTCCCAACTTCTGCAATGCCTTCTCCCACAACCATAACTACTTCGGCATCGCAAGGAATCATTTTCTCCACATCTCCCTGGGAATCTTTAATTTCATGGGCGTGTTTAATAGATGAAACGACAGGAGCTTCAACTTCTTTAGCGGCAAGAACTCGATCCAATACTTCCATCATGGAAGCAGTCCTGCATTCATAGGTGTGATTTTCCAAAACTTCTTTTCTGCCCTCTTCTGCAATACGTTCTCGTTGATCCGGGTTATCGATGTAATATTGTATTATCTCTAAAAGGTCGGCTTCGTCTTTGTAAATGGCTAAATGTTTGCCCTCTTCAAAGAATTCTTCCAATCCAACGGCGGGATCTGTCACCAGCATAGTTCCCGAACAAAGCGCCTCAAAAACTCTCATATTTAAATCGTTTCTTATGGCGTTATTGAAGACGATTCTGCCTTTACAAAACGCTTCCGTCATCTCGTCCATAAACTTTCTTTCAACGCACAAGTCAAACTGCTTTTCGACTTGTTTTAACAGGTTCACTCGTCGCGGATCGGTCAAACTGCCTACAAAGACGACATCGTGAGCCTTTTCGACCTCTGTTTTTCCATGAATTTCAGAGTCGCAGCCCAAAGGTAACCAATGCACTTCCTTAATACCGGCTTCTTTAAAACGATTTATATACTCTTTTTGCGCGATGAACACACAATCAAATTTTCTGGCGGTTTCGATGTGGTCTTCAAGATGCAAATGCGTATCGATCAAATAACAAACTTTAGGAATATCCAATTGTTCCAAATCCCTGGGATAAGAATCCAAGCCTGTTTCCATCCAGAAGTAAAAATCTGGTTTCCAATTATTTGGCAATTGGCTCATTACCGAAGCGATGGAATCGTTACAACTTCTAAAAATATCCTGACCATTGATAGGCCAGTTCAAGTTCTCTAAATTCCAAAGTTTTTTAACTTCCGAGGTGATTACGGAGCCACAGGTAACGATGTTATGGTTTTTACCCAACGCTCTTTCCATGTAATAAGCGGTGGTTGCAGGATAAGAAACATAATCCATTAAAACGTTTTTCTTTTTCTTTTCTGAAAATGGAACTTGCTCGCCGCCAATACTTACGCCGCTATCTTTTAAAAACTCGACGACGGTTTCGTGGAAAATGCGATCCCATTTTTGAAGAAAGGCGTTTTGGCTAAATAAAGCTTCGACAGTCTTTCGAGCCTCTTGCCCCATTTCTTTCGCTAAGCTAACGTCTTCCAACAAAACCTTGGTCCATTGGCGCAAATGCGAAATATCGTTGGAGATGAAACCGTTTACGCCGTCTTTTATAGGAGACGATTGATTGGCGTTAGAAATAACCGGCATACCGGTCGCCATAGCTTCCAACATCGACAAATTGTAACCGTCTTCATATTGTTCGACCGTCGTGTTTAAGTAAACTCGATATCGGCTGAAATGATCTCTTAATTCGTCAAAACTTTTTGCCAATTCTGTGTTTGGAATGGTTGGATTGATCCCCAAAGTTTTACAAGGAAATCCTTGGGAGATATGCTCGCTGATAGAAAAACCCAGCATCAAGTCTCGTTCCCGGAAATGATTGCCAACGCGTAAAATAGCGGCTTCCTCCCCAGTGTAGCCGCCGTATTCGCTCATATCGATTCCCGGCAAAACAATCTCGCCCTCTCCGCCCCAATCGGATCGCTTGGCTTCGGAGATATAAACCTCCCTGACACCTTCGCGTAACGGAGCGATTTTACTTAAATAATCGTTACGATCTATAGGAGTATTGGATAAACCAATTTCAGTGGAAAGTTTGTTGTGGTAAACCATGATCTTGGGCATGAAATACCCATCGGCAAAAATAAGATCTTTAACATTATGGGCCAATAAAAGATCCACTTTGCCCTTTTCCATTTCGGCTTTTGCCTGTTCCGGCGATAAAAGACGAACATTTTCCGGGATGGGACGCATCTCCTTTTCCCAACGTTTGTATTTACCTGGAGCAAGCTCTGGCTCCACGACCAACATCTGGTGCCCCAGTTTGGACAGAATATATAAATAAGGAGCGTGCCAGTTGAATGTCATTACCCGGAATTTCATTTTTTACCCTCGATTTTTAAAATTTCCCTTCGTTTAATAAGTTTGAACCCTTATTTCTTGTCGGAAAAAACCAAATTTTCCTTTAGTTTTCGCGCTAATCAGGGAAAATGCAAAAGACAGGCCAAATTAAACCATTAGTTTTCAAAAGCTTAACTTTTCATAAAAAACGGCGACCAATGGGCGGTTGCCGCATCCAAACAAAAACGGATAAAATAAAAAACCGAATTTTTTGGCGAAAAACAGAGTTTTGAAGCGCCTAATTTCGTATTCAACAGGAAATTTTTTCTCTTTATCATAATTTAGACGAACGAGGTCACTCTTGGACATTCCACAATTCGATCCAAATTCCCGCAGAATCCAAAAACGCGAGGAACTCATAAAATATAGAAAAGCCATCGAAGCCAAACAAAAATGGGAAGGCGGAATGCCGCAAGGCGAAGGCAATCTCAACCGCGACGGCAACCCCAAAATACCGCCAGGACAAAGTATTGTCGAGCGTTGGCCCGTTTTGGATCTGGGAGTTCAACCCGACATCCCCAAAGCCACCTGGAGATTGGCCGTTTCTGGGTTAGTGGAAAACCCTGAAACCTTTACGTGGAAAGACTTTATGAAATTTCCTCAACACGAAGACGTTTCCGATTTTCATTGCGTAACGACATGGAGTCGGCTGGATAACAATTGGATCGGAGTGAGGTTTTGTGACATCGCCGAAGAATGCGGCGTGTTACCCGAAGCAAAGTTCGTTTTTATAAAAGCGTTTGAGGGATACACCACCAACCTGCCGTTAGAAGAAGCGATGAAAAAAGACGTGATGCTGGTGCATCACTGGGAAGGGAAACCGTTGACCAAAGAACATGGCGGCCCGGTAAGGATGATTACGCCGCAACTCTACGCCTGGAAAGGCGCAAAATGGGTATCGGAAATAATCTTTAAAGCCGAAGACCAATTAGGATTTTGGGAAGAACGCGGTTACTCCAACACCGCCGAACCCTGGCTGAACGACCGTTACTCGGGTTGATTGAAAAAGATAGAAACCTATTGAGGATTCAGAACCAGTTGATTGCCATCGATAAGCGTGAAATCGCGGGCCAAACCGCTGCTGTATTTTTTCTTACTAACATTGATAATGTTATGCAAAATTTTTGCTCCAATAGATTTTCCTAAATTAATTCCGTAACCGCCGCTAAGAATCCTTGAGTTTTGTATAACAGGCTGGGTGGAAGATTTAAGATCAAACTGCCAACCCGTCGCGCTTCCACTCGTCACGGTCACGTTGTCAAATTGAGTGTCGATAGCCGGACTTCTGACAATAACAGGCGGCGCAATCCAACTGCCAGTTATTCGCGTATCGCTAATCGAAGCGTCGCTCCCTTCCTTAATATCAATGGCGGTAGAACCGGAGAATCCATCCCCGCCATCAATGATATTGCCTTTAGCGGCGGTATTCGAATGAAGCCTCAATCCCACTTGGCTTGAATCCGACAGAGCGATCAAATTACTTAAAAGCGAAACAGAATGCGAACTTCTGCTAACCAATATTCCAAACGAATTCGAACGAAACTGTCTCAAACGGTTGTTTTTAATCAGGACGTTATTTGAAATTTTCACCTTGATCCCAGACTGATTAGCCAAACCGCTTCCAGCAGTCGCTATTCCCTGAATATCGTTATTCTCAATACTTACGTTATTAGAAACGCTTAGGTAAATTCCATGCTGTCCGGTATCGCGAATAGAGTTATTGGTTATAGATACGTTATCGGCGCCAACAACAATTCCAACCAAAGGCGTATCGTCGATAACAATATCGGTAATAGTCACGTTGGTAATCGCCTTTGTATAGGAGTCTAACTGAACCGTCCCACGACCATGTCCCATTCTGGAAGCCGCCGCGGCAGGATTGGTAAAGCGAATATTTTTAATCAAGATATTCGATATTGGCCTAACCAATGGCTGAACAACCAGAGTTTGATGGAGTCCATCAGTTACTATGGTCGTTTTGTTTTTATCTTCGCCAATGAATGATATGTTCGCTTTTCTTATATTGATTGGGGCGGTTACTTTGTAAGTACCAGAAGGAAGATATACGCTTCCGCCTTCAGATGGAATAGCATTGAGAGCGGATTGGATAGCGGGCCCATCGTCGACAATCCCATCGCCAACCGCGCCATAGTCTTTAACGTTAAACTCAGCGGCAAACGCTAAAGGGTTTAAGGCCCAAAAGGAAATAATTATTCCAAAAACAAGAATTAAGTAGCGAACTTTCTTTTGTTCCACAGAACTTGCCTTAGCTATATGAAAAAGTATTTTTAGAATATAAATTTGTATAGTCTAAAGCAATCTCCACTGCATGTCATCTTGAGGCGAACTTTTAAGTTCGGCGAAAGATCTCGCCCCGATTATATAGTCATCCCGAGCGTCAGTGGAGGGATCTCGAAAGTCCGAAGGACTTTCACTTACATTTACTTCACCCTCTCCTGCAACTCCTTCAAAGCCCCATCGCGACGATGGTACCCCGTATCCTCAATCAACTTACGCGCGCTTTGAACATGAGGTAACGCTTCATCCTTTCTCCCTTGCGCCAAATAAAGCCGCGCCTGCTCCAGATACGCATCGCACTCATGCAACCGCATACCAGAAGAAACCGAAAGATCAAATATTTCATCTAAATCCTCTTGAGCCTTGTTCCATTTTTCCTGAGCTCGATATAGCTCTGCACTCGCAAGTAATCCTCGAGGTAAATGATCGAATGTTCCCGCTCTACGCAGCTCAATCACAGCTCTATTCAAAAAGGTTTCGGATTGATTAAAACTTATTTTTTCCTCCAATGCTTTTAGAAAATATCCTCGCCCAAGGGTAAGCATATCTAGGGCATTAGACAATAAACTTTGTTGTCCCTTCAATAATTCAAGATTGATATTTGCTCGACTAATAGCTTCTTCGGTTTGATTTTTATCTAGCAATAAATCACAGTAGAAATATCCTCTTTGCGAAAAAAGAAAAGGAACTTTAGGATACAAATCTTTCTGAATATTTTCTGCTTTCTTAAAAAGTTTTTGCGCTTCCTGCGTTTTACCCAATTGAAATTTTATATTAGCTAGGGCTGTATGATTATATAAAATTTCAAATCGGTCTTCGCTTTTAACAGCAAATTCATTTCCTTTATGAGCATAATCAGTCGCTTGCTTAATTTCTCCAAGACCCAAATATACTTCACTAAGGTTACTAGCACTTGTAGCCAAATTTCTCCAGTCTTCAACTAATTTTAAAGCATTTAAACTAGCTTGAAAAGACTCAGTGGCTCCACGCAATCTCCCTAAAACTCTTAAATAATGCCCAGCAATGCCTAATACTACTGCTTGGCTATTTTTTGTTAATTCTGAAACTGGCTTTGGCCTTTTTTCCTCTAAAAATTTGGCCAAAACAGCAAGTTCAGAACCATAAGCACCCAGTTTTTTGGTGGTAAAATATTCATTACCTCTCCTCACTCGCTGTCTATAAATCTCGTCATAGACTTCCTGATATCTTCCAGCAGAGCAACCATGTGATACAGCAAAAAATAAAGGTTGCATTTCTTCCAAGGTATCCGGAAATTCTTTAGCATCATTTTTATAATAGTTATAAAGCCTATCATTTGCTGTTATCCACGTTTCTGGAAATTTAAATTCAAGTTGGTCGGCAAAATGTTGACGAACTATGGGATGGCCGTCCAAAACATCTGGATCGATATGACTCTCGTCGGCTATTAAATTTAACTTTCGCAATCGAGAAAGCGCAACATGATAAAGTTCTTGTTCTTGGATATAATCAGTAAGGTCGTTAATCACTTCAGGTTCACGTAAAGCCTTTACAGCTCCTTCATCAGCAGGGCGATCAAATAATCCCATGACACGCAAAATATTAAGTTCCGGTCCCTCGCCTAATCGCCTCTCCCAAGCTTGGATCACTCGTCTTGGATGTCGGCTTCTTTCATCATCTACTTCAATATCTTCTATGTTATTAGCTTCCGAAATATGATGGCCCGGAATATCGTGTAAATAGCTCCCCAACAAATTGATTGCTAACGCATGATTGCCAAATTTTTCAACGGCATCTTCCAATTCATCATCCGTCCCACGAACTCCTTGAACGCGCAATAATGCCCGTCCAGCTTCTTTGGATATTTGATCTAGTTCTAATTCTTGATAGTTGTCTCCAAATTTTTCTAAACCTGGAACAGTTTCTCGCGTTGTGATAACACATAACCCTTCATTTTTTTTTACTAATTGTTTCAACAACATTTCCAAAGCAGGGTCTTTTATTTTTCCCTTTTCAAAATTAAGTCCGGACTGTAAAGGTTCCATTCCGTCTAAAACCAATAGATTCTTTTCCTGACCTATCAACTTTCCCAACCTCTTGCCTTTGTCCCAAGCAGAGCCTTCGTCTGGATTTTTATCTCCAAACCACTCTAAAGCTTTTCGAATAAATTGATCGGCGGAGGTAACTTTGTCATTAGTGCCTTGACTGTAAAACGACCACCCATAAATCTTTTTCGCTCCTTTATAGTTATCCTCTCCCATATATTGGAGCCATTTATTGATGAGCGTCGATTTACCAACACCGCCCCAAGCCACAAAACTAACTACATTTGTAGTTTCAGATTCCCAAAACTCATCTAACTTATTTAACTCGTCATTTCGCCCAAATAGCTCCACGCCTGTTACTGGCAACTGATCAATGTCTATTTTTTCAGGCTCGGGCCATGAGGAAGCGGGTTTTTCTAGAGGTGGAAGCAACTCATCAGAATTTTTAGCTGCTTCTAAACGGTCATATATTTTCTCGGCAATTTCAGAAAACAATTCTTTTTGTTTATTTTTAGTCCTACCGGAGATAGCCTTATCATGTGAAAATACTTGAATACTTTTTAACCATTGAACGGCTTTAGTAACGCAAGGTTCGACCAAAATCGGAATCAACCACATTCCCTCTTTAGCTCGTTTTTCTAAAAGATAGGGAACCTCTTCTTCTTTTATAAACTTAGATGTCAAAAAATCTGCCGAAATCAGACAAATGCCAATTGTTGCCCGGTCCATCGCCTCTTTAATCTTTTGATACCAATCATCGCCTACAACAATTTGGTCGTCTGACCATAGATCAATTTCATCTTCAATAGCTAAAACTTCCAATTGTTTTAGAAGCATATCCTTCCATTTTTCGTCTTTATGGCTGTAGCTGACGAAAACTTCGGTTTTTTTCTCTGGTGGGCTTTTTTTGGCTGAATTTGACATGCCAAAACTATAAGCGAAAGCGCCTTTTTTGGCAAGAAAATGAAAAAAACTTTCTTTTTTGCCTAATAAAACAAAATATTATGCAATTTTTTATAAATATTCGATAAATATAAAATTTTTGTTGATTTATAATTTTTTTTGTATAGATAATATTTAAAATTACATAAATTACTATATAAAAGATAAAAAATAACCGTCTCGCTATCTTCAAATACTAAGTTTTGTAGCTTAAATATCAAGCTTTCACACGTTTGGCGATTTATCTACCCACAGGACTTCTGGCGCGACAGCTTGAATTTTTTAAAAATGAAAATATCGCCACACCATATATGGCTATAACGTTAAGAGGAAACTTCAATGCTTATTGTATCGATTGAATTATTCTATCAACGGGGTCTCAGTCATGGCGCGGTTTCCTATGAATTTGATGGACTAAGAAGAGACGCTAGAAGCCACAGGCTTGTAGAAGATGAAGAAGACATTCGCCGATTGATGGTTGTCATAGAAATTACAGCGGCTGGTATTGGGGTTCATTTTGATGGGGATATGGCGGGAATTCTAAGAGAGTGGTGTCATTGCCTGCCATCGGAAAAGGCAGCGTGGGAAGAACGAGGCAGCCTCAATGCGCCAATCTTTGCCCAAACAACATGGGAAGCGCGTCGCGAAATGGGTAAATTAGCCGAGGTTCGAGTATACGATAATGCCGTCGATATCGTCTTAGCTTTAGTCGGAGCGCTTGAAGCAAGAGAAAATCGTATTTTGGAAACAGAATTAGCCGACCGGGTTTTGACAAACGTAAAAATACGAAATTTAGTTAGAATCGCTTGTCAACAAACCGTGGCATATCTGGATAGATATTTGGGTACGGATCTACCTATGACTCGCACTACTCACGCCAAGGTCGTAACGCTTAATTTATTGCACGGTGAATATTATACGTTGCATAGACAATCCTGGATGAGTTGGGAAACCGATTATGTCGGGCAAACCACAAGCGTTAATATAATGGCATTACACGATATATACACTTGGTTAGACGATGTCAAAAATTGGGTCGATCCTTGGAACGCTACGCTTCCATTTGGCGAAGACGACAAACGTCTTTTTACCAATAAACGAACCATGCGTCACAATGTAGGAACGGTTAACGAAGACTCTTTATGGACCATTCGAGCCAGATGGGGCCATCTTCCAACATGGGCGGGACCGTCGGGTACAATACATGGTCTTTGCTGGATGCTCAAACGTTTGGTTGGAGTTTCAGACGAAGTTCTTTTGGCCTGCGCTTACGCTTTATTCGCTGTTTGGGCTTCGCCTATTTACCCGAAAACCTCTACTCCTATTCATCATCTTTTCGGCGTTATGAGCGGGGTGGCGGAATATATTGACGATAGATTTGCGCCAGCTTATGAAGCTGAGACTCTATACCTCTTCCTAAGAGATTTTTTAGATACTTAGAAGACTGCCCCCTATTAACGATCAGTTCCTGGAAAGATTTTAAAGAGTTTTGTCCTCAGGAATCAATAATGACAAAGTGAGGAAGTGAATTTATTAAATCGAGGCGACCCTTCGGCTTCGCTCAGCGTGACCACCGTTATTCAAATTTTAAATGATGCTTCACTAAACCTAAAGGTTCTCTTCAGGATTGACACACAATGGTTATTGATTTAGACCAAGCAAACTTTAGTTTTGCGATTTACGTTTCAAAACTGAAAAACACAGAGGAAATAAATAGCTAGATCCTATGGAAGGGTTCAAGGATGACGGTAAAATTATCGTTTCTGTAATGCGAGGTCGTATTGGGAAATTAAATCTTTATTCAACTCTTTGCGGCCTTGGCGTCATAGCGATAAAAAATATACGCACAAAATAAAAAAGCCGGAGCCAAAATTGGCTCCGGCTACTTAATTTTATCTCTTAGTCTCTTCTTGGGCGTTTCATTTTTCCGGTATCTGTTAACAGCCATATTATATTTAAATCTGTGTTCCGATGAAGACTGGCGAGGGTGTCTGCCGAAGGCAACGACTTATTGTTTTCTAAATCCGATAAAGATCCTTGCGAGGTATTGATAATATCTCCTAACTCAATCAACTTCAAACCGCCTTTTTTTCTCCACTCCCTGAGCCGATCTCCCACTCCATCGACAACTCCGAACTTTCCTTTTTTCTTCATGACAATTTTGCCTCCTTTTTAATTCATCTAAGCGGGACTTATTAATTATGAATCAAATACTCGCTAATAACAAGCAAGCGATGGGGTTAAACGAAATATGACGCGCTGGAATCTTCGGTCTCGCTTATTTGGACTCGCTTTACTTTTGCGTTATCCGTATCCACTTCTTTCGATAAATTGTCGTACAGCCACCTGGCTATATTTTCCGCAGATGGATTTAATTTATCAAAAGGAGGTACTTCGTTAATATTTTGATAATCCAGCTTTGCCAATATCTCGTCTGTCTTCTCTTTGAGAGCGGCAAAATCGATGCCCACTTCCATACCGTCTAATTCTTTTGCCTCCACCAATACGCTTGCGCCCCAATTGTGCCCGTGTAACCGCTCGAATTCGCCGTCGTAGCCGCGCAGCCTGTGCGCAGCCGAAAATTTAGTTTTAACTATTACTTCATACATCGGACAAAAAACCAACTAGCCGTAAACCGAAACGCCTCGGTTATAAACTCTCAAATTTTATTTAAGGATATCGTATATACAATCATAAGCTGTATTGGTCATTAATTCAATCTCACTTTTCGAAATTATCAATGGAGGCATAAAATAAATGACGTTTCCTAATGGTCTCAATAAAACTCCCCGTTTTAATCCCTCTAAATAGATTCTGTAACCCAATCTTTTCTCAAACGGATAAGCTGTTTTTTTCTCTTTTTCTTTCATTAATTCGACTCTGCCCACCATTCCTATTTGCCGATATTCACCGCAATGTCTCAGTTTTTCAAGCTTTTTACCGCCTTCCTTCAACCAATTTGATTTTTCCTTCTGGTTTAAAAAGAAATCTTTTTCGGTCAACATATCTAACGTTTCGTTTGCGCAAGCGCAGGCTAAAGGGTTTGCCGTGTAACTATGACTATGTAGAAATAATTTGAGGGTCTCGAATTCTCCATAAAACGCTTCGTAAATTCGATCTTCCGTTAACGTTGCCGCCAGCGGTAAATAACCTGAAGTCAATCCTTTGGATAGGCATAAGAAAGTAGGCTCAAACCCCTTCTCCAGGCATACAAATAAAGATCCTGTTCGTCCAAATCCAACGGCTACTTCGTCAAAAATCGTATGAATATCTAACGCTTTGCAAGTATCGGTCAAACGTTTTAGATACACGGAAGGATACATTTTCATTCCCGCCGCTCCCTGGATCAAAGGTTCAACAATCGCTCCTGCCACGCAATCCGAATTTTCATTTAAAATTCGTTCCAAAGGCTCAAAACATTCCGCCGAACAGGTTTCTGGAACCAATCCGTATGGACATCTATCGCAATCGGGCCCAGGGGCTTCAATATTTTCTATCATGACGTTTTGAAACTTTTGCCTAAACAGATCGATACCACAAACCGAAAGCGCTCCCAAAGTTTCTCCGTGATAGGCCCCTTTCAAATAAACAAATTTCTTTCTTTCCGGCTTTCCAACTTCCAACCAATACTGGGCGCTCATTTTGAGGGCAATCTCAATAGAAGTGGAACCGTTATCCGAAAAAAAAACCCGGTTCAAATTTTTCGGAGTGTTTTTTACTAATTTTTCCGCAAGGTCGATAGCCGGCTGATGCGTAACGCCTGCAAACATGACATGAGCTATTTCTTGCAGTTGTCGGGTTACAGCCGCGTTAAGACGGGGATGATTATGGCCAAAGATATTGACCCACCACGATGAAATTCCATCGAGATAACGCTTGCCTTGTCGATCAATAAGAAAGACGCCCTCGCCTTTGTCTATTAATAAGGGAGGGTCGGTCTCGTGATCTTTCATTTGGGTCGCGGGATGCCAAATATGGTCAAAATCGCGAGCCAGATCTTCTTTCATTTTTTTGGAATCCATATGTATGAAAAATCTTTTATGAGGGCTTAATTTTGGGAACCTCTAAAAATTCAGATTTGCCGGGAGCCAGGCCCTTAAATTCAAGAGCCAGGCGATAGCAAGCCGGTAAAAATGCTAATTATTAGAGGTTCTCTTTAAAAATCAGACTTATAAATTATATCGCGAGGGCGAAAACTCTTCGATTTCTTTATCCAAGGTTCCTAAGATGTGCCCAGCCATATAATCGGCTTGATTAGGAGTTTGTAAAATACCATTGCGGTAGTGGCCTGTAGAGTAAAACAAATTCTGATAACGAGAACTTTTGCCCATCACCGGCATGCCGTCGTCTGCGGCGGGCCTCAATCCCGTCCAGCTTTCTATCAATGGTGCGTCGCTCAAACATGGTAAAACCCGCGCCGCTTGATCTATTAATTTTTGTATAGCTTCGTTTTCAATAGCCGGATCGTAACCTCGATCTTCCATCGTGGAACCTAAAACAAACCCATTACCTTCTCTCCAGGGAGCTATGTATGTTAAATAACCGCCAACGGTGTATTCCAGCCGGTCGTCTTCTACCTGAACCCGACACATTTGTCCTTTTACCGGTTTCACCGGCAATTCAACGTCTAAAACTTTAGCCAAAGGCCCCGACCAGCTACCGCCAGCTAATATAAACTCCCGGCTTTTGATTTTCCCTGAATCGGTTGCGGCATACTATAACACATCTTTGTTTTTGATGAATCCGGAGACGCGCTGATCTATTAATTCCACTCCAAGTTTTTTGACCCCGCTAACGAGCGCGTCGTGAAGCTGTCTATTATTGATTTGTCCCTGCCCTACCCAAATGACTTCTCCACACTCTTTAGATAAATGAGGAATTTTTTCCCGAACTTCTTCCACTGACCAAACTTCGAAAGGCGCTCCAACTTCTTCCAAAAACTTTAATCGTCCTTCCCAATGATCGCCTACCAATAACCTTGGCATTATTGAACCTGCCATAGATAAATAAATGGGTTCTCCACTCACGCTTTTTAGTTCGTCCACAAATTTTTTATATTTTTGCAGTGATTCCCGGCAAAACCTGAAAAAGCAGTCGTCGGCTTCGCTTTCGCCATAAGGAGCAAGCATACCGGCGGCGGCGCGCGAAGCCATCAAAGAGTTGACCGAATCTCCAACAACGGCAATTTTCATTAGCGGTTTCGTCTGTTTAACGCGAAAAGCGACACTCAAACCAATAACGCCAGCGCCAATGACAACTAAATCAAAATCATCTAACTTCATTTTTTGCTCTTAACCTGCCTCTTGTTTAAAATCTTTGAATTATGGTATTTTTGTTAAAGTTTTGCTATTGTAATTCTTATCAACCATTGAAAACAGATAAGATTTCAATATTTTTTAAAGGTTTCTTTTAGTTTTAAGGTTTAATAAATAATGGAAGAAAATCAAACTGCAACTGAGTCCGCCAAACACGTAGAACCCATCGTAAAACACCTCAAAGCCGATAACCCAAGCGTACAAGACAACATCCGATGGCAATTTAGCCAGATTTGGGATCTAGAAGAGGCGGATAGCTTAGAGCCTGCCGAACAACGGCTCTTGATAATAGCCCTATTTATTTACTGCGCTCACTTACAGCTAGAAAACGCCAACGTAAAGCTGGATATGGCAAGGGAAGCCATTTTGGACGCTCTAAAAAAATGGATGGCTCCAGAATTGGAAGAAGCCACGAAATTTGAAAAAGCTGCCGACGATTCATTTGCGAAGTTTGTTGAGAAAGAATCTGAACGGTTCGACAAATTTTACGATTGGGATCACTTTCTCCCGGAAACATTAAAGTCAAGCGATAAGGAATGGACCGTTAAAATGCAAAAATGCTATTTCTGCCAATTTTATGTTCGGTTTGGCAGGTCGGATTTTATGCAAACAGCTTGCGCGTTCGACCAAATTGGAGCGCAAGAACGAGAAGATTACGTCAAATTAAAGCTTACCAATTTATTCCCTAAATGGGGCAGTTCCTGCACGTTCCAATTTACTCGAAAAGATTAAAACCCATAGGCGCTTTTCTGAGCGCCTCGTTTTAAAATCTATTTGTCCCTGACTCCAACGTTTATTGATTAGGTCAAAACCTATCAAACGAATCGCCTATTATATTAGTTCTCATGGCTATGGGCATGCCGCCCGGTCTTTAGCTGTTTTAGCGACTTTAGCAAATAAGGTCGAACTTTTCGTCAAAACAGAAATACCGCCTTCTTTTTTTACGGATTATTTAGGCAATTGCGTCCAAATCATTCCTCAGCAAATTGATTCCGGTTGCGCTCAAAAAAACTTTTCCGAAATAGACGAGGAAACCACCTTTCAAAACTTTCAAAAGTTTATGAAAGTACACGACCAAATTTTAGATTCGGAAGTTAATTGGCTAAAAAAAAAATCTATAGATTTGATAATCTCCGACGCTCCGCCTTTGCCAATAGAAGCCGCTCACAGAGCAAATATTCCTTCTCTACTCATAACCAACTTCACTTGGCACGATATTTATTCGGAATTCTCCCTGGCCAATAAATATGCCGACTTGATAGAGATAATCAGAGGCGAATACGCCAAAACCACTTTGCAAATCCTCCCGCAATGCCATATCGTCAACAAGGTTACTCCAAATAAAAAAGAGTCCGGTTTTATTGGGTTGGATGGGAAAAATATTCGCGATCAATTGACAAAAAAACTTTCTTTAAACTTTGAAGGAAAAACCGCAGTCTTTATTTACTTGGGAAAGTTAGATTCATCTTTCTTGAAATGGGAAAATTTGAGCGATATCGAAGATTGTATATTCCTTACTCGCGACGACGTTTCAACAAAGGTTAAAAACCTGTTTTTCCTTGACAGTTCTTACGAATATCGCGATTTGATTGCCAGTTCGGATGTAGTGTGCACCAAAGCCGGTTATTCGACTCTGGCGACGTCGTTCCGCGCCGGTATTCCCATATTTTCAAGCGATAGACAAAACTTCTCCGAAGTCGTTGCAGTGAAGAAGTTTTTAAAAGAAAACGAAGTCGGACTCATCCTGGACAACGAACGCTTTTTTTCATGCGACTGGAAAGAAATTATCAAGAAAACCCGCGCCTTATCCGTTAAGGGAAAGGTATTATTGGATGGAGAAAAAACCGTATTATCCGTAATCAACGACTGGCTTAAAACATCATTTTAATCTTGAATGAGTAAATAATGACCGCTTCTTCAAAAGCGCCGGACATAACCTTGATCGTTACCAATTGGAACGGCGAAAACTTATTGCGCGAGTGTTTGCCCACTTTGATAAAGGCGGTAGAATACGATTCCGCCAGATCCTACGAGATTATGGTGATTGACGATTGCAGCCAAGACGCCAGCCTGGAAGTATTGAGACGTGAATTCCCGACCGTGCGCGCGGAAAAAACGCCAAAAAACTTAGGATTTCAGGGCGCCAATAATTACGCGGCAAAATTAGCCAATTCCCAGTTGATAATGCCAATCAACAACGACATCAAACTGCATGAAAAAGCTCTTTTTTATTTAGCGGAACATTTTAATTCGCCAGAAGTCTTTGCGGTGAGCGGAAAGATATACGATTTTGACGGCGCAAAGTTTCTTTACGGTAATCGAGGAGGATATTTCGATAAAGGACATTTTTATTTGTATGAAAAGCCTCCGGAAGACTCCACTCAAACTTTATTCGCATGCGGCGGCGCGTTCATGGTTGACCGAAAACGTTATTTAGAACTGGGAGGGTTTGACCCTTTATATCATCCGTTGTACTACGAAGAAATCGATTTATCTTATCGCGCTTTAAAGCGCGGTTGGTCTGTTTTATACGAACCTCAATCAATCGCTTATCATAAAGTTCAGGCGACTATTACAAAACAGAATAAAAGAAAAAAAATTGGTTGGATATCGGCGAGGAATAATTATCTATTTGTTTGGAAAAATATTTTAGACTCAAAAATGACGAAGGAATTTCTTATCTATACTCCGTTATTTTTATTTCGCGACGCGTTAAAATTAAAATCGCGTTTTTGGGTGGCTTTCTTTATGGCGTTAAATAGACTGCCGCTTGCTTTAAAAGGTAGACGCATTGAAAAAAGAGCAAAGCTTGATTCGGATGAATTGATTTTATCTCGTATAAACCAAGGCAGATAATTTAAGGAAACAGACAAAAAAATACGCTATCTCTTAGACTAGAGATAGCGTATTTTATATTTTGAAACGTTAATCTTACTTAACGTTGATCATAATGGTATCGGAAACAGGAGGACTGTAAGGAACATGATTTCCTTGAGCGAATAAGGCGCGAATTGTGTGATGTCCAGGAGATAATTCTAAAGACTTACATGTAGAACCGTCGCCCATATGAACGTGATGAGCGTCTTTTCCGATAGGCGCGCTTAAATCGGTTGGAAGATCGACATCGATCAATAAATGATGATGGCCCGTTCCATCATGAACGCCTTTTTTTGCAGGCTCAACGGTTACGCCAAAAACTTTCATACAAACTTTGACCGGACTGTGCGCTTCAGAGCCATTAACAGGCTCAACAATCGTTACCGCTTTTACGGCAAAAGCGTTGGAAACGCTAAAAACAAACATAGCGACCAAACCGGTCAATAAAAATGACAACTTTTTCATGAAACATCCTCCTAGGATAAAAATGATTAAATTACTTTATCTATACTTTCAAACCAAATTAAACGGAATTTTAATTTGATCTTAAATATACCGGTAACATTTTATTCTCAATTATTTCTTTTAAAAATTAATTTTTTTTAATCTAGCAAAAAACTAATATAGATATAAGGAGACCTCTAATAATTGGCATTTTTACTGGTTTGCTATCGCCTGGCCCTTGAGTTTTAGGGCCAGGCTTCTGGCAAATCTGAGTTTTTAGAGGTTCCCATAAGATACCGATCTAAATACTCCTTAAATAAAACGCTTTAGCTGAACAAGTTAAACTTTTTCAAAAATAAACTATTCTCAAATGTCACGATTACAACGAAATAAAATAACTTTTGGGGCGTCTATTCTTCTTTGTATATTCCTGGTCGCTTGCGGAACTTTAAAAAAAGAAAAGACTTTAAAATCCGATAATCTAACAGTGTCTTATAGAAGTTTTAATAGATTGGGTCCCGACTATTCTGAAATTAATCCAAGTCATCCAGTGCAAATTTCAATAAAAGAAGTCGAAGCGCATTTGCAAGCGTTGGATTATAAACCTTTTAAACCCAGAGCAAAAGTCGCTCCGGTCTTTTCAAAAGATCAAATAAAAGAAGTTTCGCGGCTTTTAACTAAAGGCCTTAACCGGGCGGAACCGCAAAAGTTCCTTCATTTTGAGTTGAAGGCGCAAAAGGGTATTACAGAAGGAGATGTTTTTGCCGCTGACGGCTTCATACACTGGAGAATATGGAAAATAAACGGAGTAGATTACTCCAACGACCCATTAGGAATTCGTAAAAGAACCTGGCGGTTAATTCCAAGTCCATCGGGCCACCGGTATTTTGTTTCGTCGTCTTCCCAGCAAAAGAAAAAACAGAATTGGATTGTTGCGAACTTTAATATTTCAAAATATAAAAACAGCAGAAAAACCCTAGCAAAAAGAAAACCCTCTTCAAAAAACGATAAGAAACCGTCTACACAACCTGTTAGCCCTTCAAAAACTAAAACCACTGGGGATTCGAACGAATCTATAAAAGAAAAATTAAATCTGTTAAAACAGTTATTCGATCAAGGTTTGATCAATGAAGAGGAATATAATAAAAAGAAGAAGGAAGTTATGAATAGACTTTAGCGGCTATTGCATTGACAAAGCAGCGCAACTTAGTCTCAATAAAACCCGTATTTCCTGGCAAAGAATATAGCTTCTACCCCCCCTAAAACTTTTTGCCGCTTAGTTTAAAACCGCCTCTGATTATTAACTCTTAAGCGCTTTGAAAAAATATTCTAAAAGCGTCGTCTAATTTTTCTTCGGTTTTCTTAATTACCTTTAAATACAAAGACTTATTTTCTATTCCTGTAAGTCTTTTGGCTTTGAAATCAAACTCTTGAATAACGGTTTCCCCGCTACTTCCAAAATCTAACGTATTCATCAAAATATCAGCAACATGAACTATAGAAGCCTCGACTATAAAATTCGGAGCGAGACTTGGCTTATGATGAAACGTAAGAACTTCTTGGTGAAACTCGGGAAGATTCCAATTTTCTAACATTTTACCGCCTAGCTCGGCATGATCAAACCCTAAGGTTTCTCTCTCAGCGACGCAAATTTCAATGTTTTGATTTTTCATCATGAAAAAAATTTTTAAAGTCTCAAAAGAGGCTTTATTGCAAATAACTAATCGGCCGATGTCGTGCATTAGACCCGCAACAAAGACTCTTTCTGGGTTTTCAATGCCCATTTCAATAGCCAGAACTTTGGAAGCAATACCGCAAGCAATACTATGTTTCCAAAATGAATCCATTGCTAAAGCTTCAGATGGGACATCCTTAAATTGTTTCATCACAACAGTCGAAAGAACCATATCATTCAACTGCTCGATACCGATAATACTAATAGCGTGAGAAATTGTCTCCACTTGGGAATCAAACCCAAAATAGGCGCTATTAACGATTTTAAGGAGTCTTGCCGTTAAACCAGGGTCTTTACCAATAATCTTTCCAATATCCTCAAAACTTGTGTCCAGTTTTCTTACCGCCGAGCTAAATTCATAATAAACGGTCGGTAACGATGGAATATGAGTTTCGGTTTGGAACCATTCATTTAATTCCATTGCCTCTTCCTCGAATAAAAATTCTTAGAAATCTGATTGTCTTCTTGGAGTTCCGAAAGCATTCTATCAGAGCATTCCGAAAAAAAGAAAGTCTTTTTTTAAAGACAAAAAGATGTAACCGCTGCAAAAAGAGGCATTTATTTTCGATTTATCGAAAAAATGACATAACTGACTTTTTACAACTATTATAAAAATGAACCCAAAAAACATTAAAAAATGGGAACTTTCTCAAGAAACTCCTTATATAAAACCGTTTATCCAAACCTTCTACAGTTTTTTATGTGAATAAAACCGATTGAAACAAAAACAGCTTTTATCTAATTACCAAAATTTTCCAGGCCTTAGCGATTTTTATTTTTTTATTCCACTCAGGATTTTTTTTTCTAATTTGATGAGTTTGAACGCCTAAAATCTAAAAATTTCCTGAAAAATTCTAAAAAAATAGTGAAAACTTTTTTGAAAAATCCGGACATTGAAGGTATTGGATATATTACAAAGCCTCATCGTCAGAGTGAAATTAGCGTTTGAGTAGAAAATCATTTACTGCCGCACCTTTTCGTAAAAACCTTGCATGAGCTATTAGAAAAGACGCCAGCCAGATGTAAATCTGATTTTTTAGAGGCTCCTTTAAAAGTAGCGCTCTATTCCCACTTTTTAACGATGCCTGAACAATAATTTTGATATTAAAAAAGTGGTGTGACTTTTTTCAAATTATTAGAGATGATAAAGTGTCTTTAAAAGTTTAGATTATTTCAAGAGGACCTCTAATAATTGACATCTTTACTGTTTTGTTATCGCCTGGCCCTTGAGTTTAAGGTCCAGGCTCCTGGCAAATCTAAATTTTTAGAGGTTCCTTCGAATAAACGCCTGCGGTTGGCAATCTACGATTTAAAAATAATTGTGGTTATTGATAAGTCTCTTTTGATCCCAAGGCAAAGTTTTAACTCAACTAATAAAGCAGGTTGAAAAACCTTCCTCTACTATGTTTCTTCAAAAAAACGTTTCTTTTAAAACCAGAATCGTCATTCTTTTTCTAGCCATATCTCTCCTTACATTAATCCTTTCAAGCAGTATTTTGATTTATCACGACTTGAAAGCCTTCAAAGAAAGTATGAAAAGAAATTTATCAGTTTTAGCCGCAACCATAGCCGCCAATAGCCGCGCGGCGATGATCTTTGAAGATTCTAATCAGGGCGAACGTATTTTGGCCGCCCTCCAAGCAGAACCACAGGTTTATTACGCTATTTTAAAGGATATAAAAGGCGAAGATTTTGTCTACTACAAGAAAGAAAATATAGATCTCGATATTTATCCCATCAAAAGCAAAATCGAAGACAAGAGTTCTTTTTTCTCAAGGTATTTGAAATTTGTCCACCCGGTAAAAATGGAAGATCAAGCCATTGGAGAAATTCACCTTTTTGTGGAATTAACCGAAATGAATCGCTTGATCGTGGCCTACACGCAACTTATTGGTTTCGTAATAATCGCCACCTTACCAGTAGCGTTTTTAATCTCATTACAACTGCAAAAATTAATATCCGAGCCTATTCTCCACTTGGCGTTTGAAACTCAAAAAATCTCCGAAAGCACTCAAAATTATATTCCTCTGGCATATGACAACAAAGACGAAATTGGAATGCTTTATGAAGGTTTTAACCAGATGATGTCCCGAATTAACGCAAGAGAAAACGAACTTATCCATTACAGAAACACTTTGGAAGCCATGGTCAAAACCAGAACGCTGGAACTCGCAAACTCAAACGAGGATTTGCAATCGGAGATTATTGAAAAAAAACGGGTCGAACAAGACTTAAGGAAATCATTGGAAGAAAAAGAAGTTTTACTCAAAGAAATTCACCATCGAGTGAAAAACAACTTGCAAATAATCTCCTCTCTCTTAAAGCTAAAAACATATCATTCTCAAGAAGAACATAACGTCAAAGTGTTAGAGGACTGCTCAAACCGTATAGAATCGATGGCTCTTCTTCACGAAAAGATTTACGAAGCAAAAAACCTTAAAGAAATTGACTTTAAACAATACATACTAGATCTGAGTAACTACCTGCTCGCAAGCTTCGGGAAAACAAACAATAAAATCAAGATAACGTTAGATTTTTTGAATACCCATATGGATATAGACCTAGCCTTGCCACTTGGATTAATAATCCAAGAATTAATAACAAATTCGTTAAAATATGGGTTTCCAAATGAACAAATAGGGCAAATTCATGTTACCTTTAATGATAAAGAAAGCTCTAACTCAAATGGTTTTTACGAGCTCACTTATTTTGATACAGGAATTGGACTTGACGAAAACTTTGATTTAAACTCAAGCTCCACTTTAGGCTTAAAACTTGTAAGAAGATTAGTTGAGAAACAATTGGGCGGGACGATAAAGTTGAGCCAAAAAAATAAAGCAGAATTTAAAATTCAGTTTCCAAAGGGGAAAGATTATGACGGTTAAAACGAATCCCAGAATTCTCATAGTCGAAGACGAAAGCATTGTCGCCTTCGCCATAGAAGAAACTCTGAAGAGCGCGGATTATGAAGTTATGACTTCTATTGAATCTGGAGAAAGCACTATCCAATATTTAGAAAACGAACCTGCCGACGCCGTTCTAATGGATATAAGACTTTCCGGCAACTTGGACGGTATCACCACAGCGCAAGTAATCCGTGATCGTTTTAAAATTCCCGTTATTTTTTTAACGGCTTATTCAGATACAAAAACATTAGGACGAGCAAAAGTAGCCGAACCTTATGGATACATCGTTAAGCCTTTTAAAGATCAAGACCTGTTATGCAATTTAGAAATGGCTCTTTACAAGCACGGAAAGGAAAAAGACCTCTGGCAACAACTACCAGACTGTGTCATAAAGTTTTGTATTTCATTAAATTGCTAGTCGGAACTTATTG
>CAYFMN010000009.1:104772-118036 GCA_964344185.1 uncultured Nitrospinota bacterium | reverse complement strand
GGCGTCTCTGGCAAAATGAGAGATTTCCTTTTCCCATAGTAAATAAAAGTAAGTTTGTATTCGAGGAATTCCGGCGAAAAGCATAACCGCCTTCCAGTAATGTGTAATCCCAATCTACCTCCTCTGGATAGCCGGGTTCCTTTTTTTCTGAGTCTATTAATTTTATGTTTTAGCTTTATCTTTTTTGCGAGGCCCTTTTTCTCAAATGACGATTGAGACTTTGACCGACAAACAGCGGCTGTTGAACCTTTACCAGGAAAAACTGAACGACATCAGATCTTTTATAGCTTTCCGTGTTGGCGACGCAATGGCGGCGGAAGATTTGGTTCAGGATTTATACATTAAGTTGGCTCGTATCGAAAAATCGGTCAAAATTGATAATTCTCTGGGATATTTGTTTCGAATGGCTCTCAACTTGTCGATCGATTGGATCCGCTTTCAAAAGCGGCGATCATTTATGCTTGAGAGTTTTGCCCAGGTTCTAGCGCCCGCGCATAGTGGCGATCCTCAGGATGCGGTTACGGCCCAAATGGATATGGATCGATTGGGGAAGATCGTGAGTCGCTTATCCCTGCAACGCCGAAGAATTTTTTACCTGAGCCGTGTAGAAGGAATGACTCAGAAAGAAATCGCGGATCAATTTCAGATCAGCGCCGGTACTGTTCAAAATAATATAAAAAAAACTTTGGAATATTCGCTTAAGCGTTTAAAGGAATGAAGAAAAACAAAGGGAGCCTCAAAAAATTCAGATTTAACTGGAGTCTGGCCCTTAAACTCAAGGTTAGGCGATAGCAAACCGGTTAAAATGCTAATTTTCAGAGATTCTCTATATTTATTCTTCGGTATGGAAAAAGCCTTTGTTTTAAGTTTTCTCTTAATTTGGGACGGTTCCTCGCAGCAGTAAAAAAATTTGAAAAGGGGAACCCGGCTATCCGGTGGAGGTAGCATGTTTAGCTTCACCAGAGGACCATTTGGTTTTTCGCCGAAGCTCCCCAGAATTAATTTTATGTTTTGCGGGTTTTTTGCCTCCAAATTAAAAATCCTGAAATCGATAATCCCGCTAAAACAAGCGCTCCCACTCCAGAAATTATTTTGTAATAAACCCCGCCCACAAATGCGCCATGCACTGGATAAACTTTTTCTAAAAGCTGGAACCCGAAAGGTTGTTTCCGAGCGTCAATTATTTGAAGGATAGAACCATCGTAAGGATTGATCAGGATAAATGAACGACCGTTTGGATGCCATTCACCAGGCATACGCTTGCGAAACCCAAGGACTGCGTTATTTTCTTTGCCAGGCATAAAATAGATCAATGTCCCCTCAGATAAAGTTTTTTCAACCGTTTTTAAAACCATTTCCATGGAGACTTCAGGTTTATCCTGATGTTTTACAGCAACTCCAGGGCGTAGTGGACTTGTATCAGTAGCCCAGATAATTAATTTAGCGACCGAGCTATAAAAAACCATCATGACTCCAGTAGAAATGGCCACAAACATAATTAATGAAAAAATAACGCCCCAGGCTGAATGCAAGCGAATCCAGTCGCCCAGTTTTTTGGGTTTTCGAATCGCGGCGAGCAGTGGAAATTGTTTATGTCGCGTCTGCCATAAAACCAGCCCCGAAATCAAAACGAAAATAATGAATATGCCCGCTGTTCCATTAACGTATTCAACCTCTTCCCACAATAATAACTGAGTATGCAGCCTGAAGATAAATGATCTCAAGGATTCATACCATCTATCTAAACTGATCAAATTTCCGGAGTTTGGATTGTAAAAACCTTTCGAATCGTCTTCATAAAAAATGGTAAAAGCGTTAAAACCGGGTTGGGGAAACCGGATTAATTTGATTTTCGTTGTGGAAGAACTTTCAATTTTTTTTATAACCGCTGCATACCCTTTAAAATCTCCCAGGGGAAGCTTCAGTTGGGGATGGCGCCATCGGTCGTAATCGTTGGCGAATAAAAGCAGAAATCCGCTAATGGATAAAACAACCGCAAAGGCGCCAATTGAAATGCCCAATATCCGGTGAAAAGAGACCAAATATTGGCGAAAACTCATAACAGTTTAAGATAGGTCGATTAAAACGATTTGTTGAATGAAAGCGTTATTGTGCGACCATTGCCGGCAAAAAACGCGTCGTCTCTTTGCGCTGTTTCTACTTGAGAGAAGTAGGTGACATATTGGTTGTCGAGCAAGTTTTCTATACCCAGGCTAAATGTTCCGAAATCCCTTCTATAGGATGCGGCCAGGTCGAATAATGTAATTGAGTCTTCGAAATTTGCATTCCCATTACTTCCGGGACCTTCAAAGTCTCGGGTAAAAAGATGATAACCGGAAAGCCTGAAGTTCAAATCATTCATTGGGTCTCCTTCAACGTACAAGTTGAGCCTGTTTGGCGCTACATTCAGGCCATCCAGATCGGTATCAACCTCATTGTCTCCATTGGCGTCAAATTCGGCTTCAATGTATGCATAACTGCCACCAATCTTATAATGATCGTTGATTCGGTAACCAGCGGAAAAATCAAGACCCATAATTTCAGTTCTCTCGCGGGCGACATCAAATATTCCCTGAGAATTTAAATCTAATCTGGAACCTAAAGAAGAAGTGGAAGTATAAAATGCGATTTCCGCGTTTAACCTGGTATCATTATATTTTATGCCGAACTCAAGATTATCCGTTACCACGGGATCCAGATTAACCAACGAGTTAACGCTTTGCCCAGGAGTGTTGACGGCGCGCAATACCCGACCCACATCAGGCAGGGTAAAACCTTTGGAAAAACTGGAATATAAGGAAATATCACTTGTAACGTCGTAAACGGCTCCGACGTTGGGTAATAGTTCCGTAAACGAGGGATCTCCTCCGCCTACAGGAGTGCTGTTAGCGGCGGGGATTGTTGTATAATCGTCTACGGTTAAAGTGACATTTTCAACTCGCAATCCAGAGGTCAATTTAAAATTATTAAACAGTTCATAATCTACCTGAAAAAAGGGGGCTAAACCAAGTTGTTCAGTTTCAGGCACCCATTCTCTACCTGTTCGAGCTAGTATTTGTTTTGATCGGTCTATTTGAACGTCGAAACCCAGCGTCAAATCCAAATTTTGAATAAATAAATCTTTGTTTGCAGCGGTTATTTTCACGCCAACTTTTCTGGATACAATTTGTGATTGATCTAAAAAAGGGCCCCCATCAGTCGTCAATCTATAAAAATTTCCGAATGTTCCACCTTCAAAAAGGGCGGCGAAATCCTGATAGTATAATTGGCTAACCAAACGCCAGTCAAAAACATTTTCGGCCGTATAATCTAAAGATAATGTAGTGACGTCATTTTCTGCCGGATCTCCGACATCGGCGCTCGGGTCTCCTTTGGTTGCGGAGGTCACAATACCAGCCGCTCTTGAACCAACAACCGCTTTAAAATCGCCGTCTCTTTCCAAATTAAAGTCGTTTGCTGTAAATTGTATGCGATGCCCATCTACCGGTTCGAAGCCCGCTTTAAAAAATAGATCTTGCGATAAAGAATCAACAATATCGCCCTGAGTTAAGTACAATCCAACCTCGTCTCCGTCTCCATCAAAAAATAACCCACGTTTATACTCAGTGATTCCTGCGGCAATATCCAATTTTCCTAAATCGATGCTCCCGTTATAAGTTCCCTTATAAGAGAATGAATCGCTGTTAAAACTATCGTGAGTGGTAAAACCCAATCTCACATCACTATGAAATTTGCCGTCTTTGTTGGCTCTTTTTGTGACGATGTTAATGACTCCGCCTGTTGCTCCCACGCCCTGTATAGCGTTTGAACCGTGAATAACTTCAATGCGTTCAACCATATCCATATCGATAGTATGACCGTCGCGCGAACCGTCGCGAAGCGCGTTAAATTGGGGAACACCGTCGATGAGGTACAAGGGGTTTCTTCCTCTTAAACTTTCGGCGCGCCCCGTTAGTCGGTTCAAACTTGGGCCAAAACCGGGCACATTTTTTTCAAGCACCGCTGAAAGCGAATAATTCACTACGGTAGATTTTTTGAGTTGCTCGCTTTCAATAATCGTTACCGTATTCGGCATGGCGGAAGGAGGTTTTTGCAATCGGGAACCCGAAACGATTACTTCGTCAATAACAACAACATCCTTGCCGCTTGATTTTACTTTTTGGGCTGGTTTTTCATCAGCAAATACATTCCCAAAACTCAATATTTGAAAGAAAATAAAAAAGAAAGTTATTTTTTTTGAAAAATCCATAGCCCAATCCCTGAAAAGTTTTTGAAAATATTTAAAAATTGACGTTACATGTTTGTGAAAATAATAGTGAAAATGAAAATGATTGTCAAATTTAAAAACTGCATAAGTCTTTACTAATTAAGTATTTTTTTTGGCATTGAAAACTAAATTGGTATAAGTTTGGTAGGAGGGCGACCCTTCATAGATTTATGGCATGAGTTTCAAAACAAATTATAATACTCATAAAAAAGCATATCTTTTTTTAGAAGTCCGTAGGACCCTCTGGGTTTGATTTAGCGCTGGTCATTATTTAGTCCGAAGCTATGATTGCAATATATAAAGCCGTTAATGCCGGCAAGCTTAAGGCAACCCATGAAAAGGCATCCCAAATTCCGTCTGCGATCAATGCGGAAATCAAACCGACGATGGTAAAACCAGATAGAGCGATTGGCGCGAGCCATTGACAGCGAAACTTATTTGATTCCGATCTAACCGAATCATCCATGCTCTGCCTCAATAAAATTTGTTTTTGTTCGGTTTTCAAGCTCCAAGGGTTGTTTGCGTTTCTGGTTCCACAAATAAAGGCCGCTTACAAGTATAGAAATCGTTGCAAGATCCAGAATCGCCCAAAGTATTTTTAAAGGAAGTCCGCCATAATCGCCAAAGTGTAAAGGCTGCGAAATAAAAATGGTTTTAATATACCAGGGCATGTCCCGCGAGGCCGTGAACTCTCCTGAGACCGCGTCGATTAATACGGGCTTGAGAATCCTTTCCGTCAAAGTGGTCGTGCCGCGCAGAAAGACCGCATAATGGTAGGGACTGGAAAAACTGTTTCCAGGAAATGCGATAAAACCGAATTTCATTTCCGGGGAAGATGAGATGGCTTTATCCACCGCCAATTGAACCGACGCCAACCGGCGAGGGTCGGGTTTTTCCTGCGACTTGGGAGGATTCTCTTTGATCATGGCTTTCATTTCCGTAAACTGCCAGATCTTGAGAGCGAAATCAGCCCAGGTGTTGATCATGCCAGTAGCGCCGACCACTAAAGCCCAAACGGTCAGGGTTATGCCGATACCGTTATGCAGATCCAGCCATTTAGCGAGAGGTTGACCTTTGCGCCGGACCACGGCAAAGGACCGGTCCCGCATAAATGGCGCGTACAAGATCACTCCCGACACCATTGAAATTAAAAAAAGCAGCGCCATTACGCCTAGAAAAACTTTTCCCGGAACTCCCAAAAACAAATCTACATGCAGGGAAAGCATAAAAGCTAAAAAACCCTCTCTGGCTCCCTGTTGACTCAAAACCTCGCCGGTACGGGTATCTAAAATCAATCGATGCCCATTTTCAAACGGAGATCCCGGCGAATCGTTCATACCTACAATAATGGCGTTCTCTTTCCCAGGTTCCTGGAAAAGAAACTGGATGAATTTTCCGGGATGGGATTTTTGAGCGACATCCGCGATCTGGTTAAAGCTTATTTGAGGAGGGTTATCTGATAGGTTGGAAGAGGCCTTGGTCACACCCATCAATTCTTCTATTTCATGATGGAAGATTAAAGGCAACCCCGTGAGGCAGAGATTGAGCAAAAACAAAGTACAAATTAAACTCGTCCATTTGTGCCACCAATACCATTTTTTAAGAGCTTGTTCGTTAAGCATTGTTTATGATTTAAAAAACTCCTGTGGAAACTGGCGCTAACCCCGATTATAGTTTTGTCGGAATCGGCGCTGTCTATACCGGTTTATGAGAATCCATTTTTACCAAAAGGAGACTTCAAGTCCGCCATAGAATTCCCGCGGGTCTCCAACGGAGGAGCCGAGCGAGCTAAAATTTTGGAGCTCATATAATCTGTCGCCTATATTGGTCACCGCCCCGAACGCCCGAACGTTTTTGTGGAACTGATAAGAAAGCTGGGCATTGGCGATGAAAAAACCGTTTATTTCCTGGGTGTTTTGGTCGCCATTAAAATAATCATCCACATATTGTCCCTGCCCGATTAAATACAACCCTTCAATGGGTTGATATTTGAAGCCTATATTGGCGGTAATGGAAGGCGCTCTTTGGAATTCATTCCCTGTGAGATCTCCGGCCGTGGAGTCAGCAAATTCTTTGATTTCCGTATCCAGCAAACCGAGACTACCGTTGAGTTCTAATTGCTTTGTCGCCAGAAAACGAAAATCAAATTCTGCCCCCAAAGAACGGGCATCCTCCGCATTACTTATGAGGGTCTGGATGGGCGCCACCGAAATGATTGCGCCTCTCTGCTGGTCCTTGAAATCCGTGTAGAAAAAATTGCCATTGAACTGAAGCCGGTTGTCGAGCCAGTTGGTCCGCCAATACGCTTCATAGTTCCAGGCCGTTTCTTTTTTGAAACGAACAAAGTCTCCGGTAACAAAGACCGTAGTGAAACCGCCTGGGTTGTAAGCCTTTTTAACGTCCACCCCAACGGTGACATTGTCCATGGGGCGGTAAGCCACTCCAAAACTTGGCAGAATTTCATCGAAGGTTTCGTTAAATTCGCCCGGAATAATTGTGAGACCCGCTCCTCCGCGTCTCTTCTGATGATCGTTCTGGTAGCGCAAGCCTGCAATCAGGTCCAGCGGTTTAAGCACGGACCATGTGACCTGGGCGAAGCCGCCAACGCTTCTTTGTTGCCCGTCAAATGTGGCCAGAGGGCTTCCAAAATTTGACAAATCAAAATCATCGAGATTTTGCGTAAACAGAGCGTTGACTCCGAAAAGAGCCTTTAGCCCCATAGAATCGTTTTGATAATCCAGGATGGATTCAACCTGTGTTTGGTCCAGCCGGATAATACCGAAGCCGGCTCCGGGGTTTGCCGGTTCCCGGGTCACCTCGCTGTCGGCATAGGTAACCATATTGCGGGTTTCCCAGTTGTCGTTAATCTGGTAGTTTACATTTAAAATGTAGGTCCGGGTGTCATCGGTGAAAATAGGAGCGGAGGCAAGCGGTTGCTCTAAGGAGTCAAAAGGTTCCACAACCGTTTCGACTTGCGGTCGGTTGGCCTCATTATTAGAGATGGTCAGCTTGGCAGACAAGCCCGGAATAGATTTTGGCTCATAAAGGATTTTGCCGCGAAAATTCAGGAAGTCGTCGTCCCTGATTTCATCAGCGACAGATCCCGCCGGAACGCCAGAAAAATTTACAAAGGATTCGTGATCCCTTTTGTCGAATGCAAACCGGACTGCCAGTTCATCTTCGATCAAAGGAGTATTGGCCATACCGGAGAATTGTCTTGTGGCAAAATTACCCGCCGTCAGGCGAAAACGGCTTTCAGGTCTATAAACAGGGTCCTGGGTCCGGAAAAATACGGCGCCAGCAATGGAGTTCCGGCCCTGGGTGGCGGTTTGAGGAGAGCGGAAAACCTCGACCTGTTCAAGATCCCAGGCTGGAGTTCGGGTAAAAACATACTCGAAAGTGGACAAAGGCCGCCCATCCATGGAAACGGTGATTCGCGGACGGTTGGCTCCAATAAAACTGTCGGCGCCAAACAGAACGCCGTTGGAGTCCTGACCGCGAAAAGTGAGCGCCGAGGCGATACCCGTGTCCAGGACATTGGGAACCTGACGCAATATGTTTCTCAATTCTGCTGGACCGGGAAGGTTTTGCATGTCTTCGTCGTCTATTACGACAACGCTGGAAGCTGTGTCTTTTATATTCGCCCGGCGGCGTTCACCTTCTACCAGAATGGGTTTAAGTTGTAATGCCAGGTTATCTTTTCGACTCAAAGTTACTGTGCTTGAGCCTGTGAATTGGAAGGTAACTCCAGTGCCGTTTAATAATTGATTTAACCCTTCTTCAGGCGTCAAAATTCCCGAAACCTCTGACGACTGTAAATTGGAAATGTCTCCAGTTTTATAAGCAAACGAGACGTTCGCTTGTTCTGCGAATTGATCTAAGGCCGATTTCAGGGATTGAGCTTTGATCGAAAAGTTTTTTGTTTGGCTTTGTTTACCCGATTCTTCTGAAAAAACTGATACAGGAAATAAAAACAGCGCGCTCAAGCAGAGTAATATAAGAATCGTACCCATCTGGAGGAGATTAGGACCCCGATTTTGACCGATTCTACAATTTTCTACCGAACGCGCCTTATATTTACTTCTTTCTGATGACATCTTTTGCTATCTCCAATTTCTATTTTTAGATCAAAAACGCTAATGAAAATGATTCGCAGTTGCATTTTCCCCCATCTACTATTAGACGAGTGGGGTCGAAAAAATAGGTGTTTTTGGCTTAGTTGAAATTGGAAATAGCGATTAAGAAGATAAGTAAAAATCTATTAATAGTATTAAAAATAAATAGTTAGGTAGAAAATAAAGTTTTTAATCTGTTCAGAAATTAAGCATTTAAGAAAATATGTTAAATATTTATCCCCCTAACTTGTTACTTAATTAGACGTTGAAGAGGACTTAACCCCTGATATCAATAAGGAAAAAAAGTTAAATCAATACGAAAAATCTCCCGCAGGCGATAGGTTGATTTCGTACAATTCGCAAAGGAATACGTTCTAAATAGGGAAGGGATTTTGTTTTATTTAACAGGAAGGTTAAGAAAGGCTGCAAAATGCACAAGTAGAGTACCGCAAAAACCGTTCTCTTCAGGAGGAGATTGGGACTCCGATTTCGACCGATCTCGCAATACTCTACCAAAGCATTTTTCGCACTCTCTATATAAGACGAGTGAAATCGAAAAATACGTAATATTTTTTTGGTTTTTTGAATGAATTAATGAACTATTAAAAGAAAATCAGTAACTTGTTTCACGCGCAGTCCATGCGTGGCGGCCAAAGCCTCTAGTCCATTGTGAAGAGTTTTAAGGGAAAGCCTGGCTGTGACAGGTTCTAGCAGGGAAGAGTCGGCTAGTAGAAAAATTTTACCGGGAAAATAGCGCTCAATTTCTTTAACAGCCATTGGTAACGACATCTCCTCAATCACAATCGATCCCTTTCTCCATGCTGTTGCAGAAGCAGGCGTCGTTTGCTTAACGGAACTTAACGCTCCATCGTCTTTATAATTTAATTGTTGACCTGGGTTTAAAGTTACGTTGGAAGTATCGTTTGATTCTGTATTATCGCCTGCTTTAGGCGGCGTTACGGATACTTGGACAATCCCTTCGACTAATGTCACAGTAGAAGAGTTCCCAAAGTCTCGAATGCTAAATTTTGTCCCGAGCGCTGTTGTCCTGCCTTTATGAGATAAAACAGAGAAGGGGCGAGCAGAGTCTTTTGTGACTTCGAATAATGCCTCCCCGTGAAGTAATGCAATTTCTCTTTGGTTGCTGGAATAATTCACCGAAATGGCTGTATCGGTATTTAAATATACAGAAGACCCGTCTTCCAGAGTTATTTTAGACTGTTTGCCGACGCCAGTGCGATAATCCGCCGCGAGAAAATTAAGAACATCGATCGCAACAAAAAATAAAACCAAACAAACCGCAGCTAAACTCAAGAAAGCTTGGCGACGTTGTGAAAAAAAAGCGTTTTGTTTTCTCTTTGAATTTGTGTAGGAATTCGAACCTATATATTGTCGAGTTTTGCGCGAACGTCCACTTCCCATAATCATGACTGGATTTCTAGGTTCGAAGGCTGACTTTAAATCATCGAGATCTTTCCAAAGATTTCGAATTTCCTCAAAAGCTAACCAATGTCGTGGGTCTGCTTCGCGCCAAATCTTGAATTCCGATAACTCTTTTGCTGAAGGATTCCCAGAAGTTAAACACAGAAACCAGTCTTGCGCTTTATCTTCTATGGAATTTTCTGGGTCTCGAGGTTTCACTTGAATTCAAATAACGGCGAAAGGTTATATTAATTGGTCTCTTTTATGTTAGACGAGTGGGCTCGAATTTTTTCTTACCCTTCGTTTTTTGAAGACCTTCCTTGAAATTTTCGACGAGCTTTTATAAGCGCGTTCATAGTTGCTTTTAAATCTTTATAAACAGTGGTTAAACCAACGTCAAGAATTTCTGCGACTTCGGCTTGCGATTTGCCTTCGTAACGGCTTAAATAAAATATCCGACGACTGCGTGGCGACAGTTTCGCAACTTCGGCCTCAAGAAAATCGATTTCGGCTTTCGCCATCGCCTGGCGCTCTGGAGTTACTTTATCTTCCTTTCTCCAAACCAGTTCGTTGACTTCGGTTAGGATTTCGTTTCGACGTTTCTCGACACGTTGATAATCAATAGCGAGATTAGCGGCCATGCTGAAAAGATAAGCCTTGTGATCTCGAATATTTGGAATTTCTTTTGTGCGCAGTAGTTTTAGATATAGCTCATGCGCTATATCGGATGCCATAGAAGTGGAACCAAGACGCTTGCCCAGGAACCTGAGCAGTTCCCATTCGTATTCATGATATGTTTGTAACAACAATGATCCGCTCAAATTCGCTTTCTCCCGAAGCGATTAATGTTCTAAACCATATTTTTCAAATTTGACTAAGTTTTATTCTTTGGTGATTTCAACCAGAATTGGGTGCGTATGGAAAAACGAAAATGATTCTCAATAACGAAATGTATTCTACAATAATTGTTTTGCAAAAGTAAACGAAGTTAATTTTTAATACCGCTAAAATTTCTTATTCCTAAAAAAAGCTATAAGGAAAGTATTTTTTCAATTTTAAACTTTGCTATTAAGCAGGTAACAGGTAGTTTATTTTTTTAAATTGACTTTCATTATCATTTTCAATATAGTTTTAAATGTTTTTTATTTAGACTCTTAATTGATACAGGAGAAGGCTCATGAGGTTATCCAAAAAGATAATTATTGTATTCTTGGTTTCGTTCTTCCTAATGACTTGTTTTGGGCTTGGATGGGCTGAGGAAAAGGAAGCCTATGAGACAGAAAGAAGTGAAGGATCAAAAGAGATCGATGGACAAAAAGAAAATGATAAAGCTTCTTATTTGATAGCGCAAGCGCAGGAGGCCAAGGAAAAACAATCTGAAAAAAACTCCCCCAACGTTAGTGGAATATCTGTAAAACTGAAACCAGTGAATGTGTTTGCTGAACGGCAAAAGATAGTGGATGGCACTAACAGTTATTCAGTCAATAACGCAGCCACCTCGACAAAAGGCGACACCCCTGTGATTGAAACGCCGCAGGCGATTTCCGTCGTTACCCAAAAACTATTAAGGGACCAAAAACCCATCAGCCTGAATGAAGCCCTGCGTTACACGCCCGGCGTTCGAGCCGAGCCCTTTGGTTTTGAGACTCGGTTTGCGAATTTAAGGATTCGGGGATTTAATGCGAATACCACGGGCCTTTTCCAGGATGGACTCCAATTTCGGAATCCGGGTTTTGCTATTGGTTATTATTTGGAGCCCTATTCCGCCGAACGTATTGAAATTCCTCGCGGTCCAGCGTCCGTGCTTTATGGGCAAGGGAACCCCGGGGGTATAATTAATTTTGTTTCCAAAAAGCCGACCCAAAAACCTCTACATGAAGTCATGTTTGAGCCGGGGAATTTCGATTATTATCAGGCCAAATTCGATGTCAGCGATAAGGTGGGCGGAAATGAAAAGGTTAAATATCGTCTGACGGGACTCTTCCGCGATGCAAACACCCAGGTTGACACCGTCCCGAATAACCGGATATTCATTGCCCCGGCATTGACCTGGCAGCCGACGGAAAACACGACCCTGACCATCCTGACCAATTTCAGGGATGACAAACTAGGCATTTCCCAGCGTTATCCAATCAGCACGGTGTTGACCGACGACAATCCCAATGGCAAGATTCCGGTTAACAGATATACGGGGGAGTCGGATGTAGAGAGGTACGATAGACTCGAATACAACGTGGGATACCTTTTTGAGCATCGGATCGATGACACCTGGACCGTGCGTCAAAACCTTCGGGTGAACTCTACGGATGTGGAAGATGTCACTATTTTCGGGACCGGTCTTCTGGACGATCAACGCACCATTACCCGCGGTATTTTTCATAATGATGGCAAGCTGGACGCTATTGCCGTAGACAATCAGGTTCATGCAAAATTTACGACAGGTCCGGTGCGGCACGCTTTTCTTGTGGGTCTCGATTATCAGCATATCAAGGTTGAAAATGAGCAATATTTTGGCTCCGCAACCAATCTTGATATCTTCAACCCGGTTTACAACGGGTCACTTGTTACCGACCCTCCGCTTTTTAATGATTCTTTTATCAAGCAGGATCAGATCGGTTTGTATTTTCAGGATCAGATAAGGTTCGACCGTTGGATCTTTCATATTGGAGGAAGACACGACTGGGCGGGATACGAGAGGGATAATACCTTCGCAGGTACGCAGTCCGAGCAAGATGACAATAAGTTCACTTTTCGGGGTGGGGTGGTTTACCGAACGGAAATGAATCTGGCCCCTTATTTCAGCTATTCCCAGTCTTTCCTTCAAGTCATTGGAACCGACGTATCTCAAAACGCCTTTAAGCCCGACACCGGCGAACAATTCGAGTTTGGCCTTAAATACCAGCCTTCTGACTGGAATGGTTTTATCACTTTGGCGTTTTTCGATTTAACACGGGAAAATCTCACCACTTCGGATTTGAATAACGTTGGTTTCCAGGAGCAAACCGGCGAGGTGAATTCCAGGGGAATCGAGTTGGAAGCCGCTGCCAACCTGGAATCCGGTTTGTCCCTTTTCGCGGCTTATGCTTACCTGGATATGGAAATCACTGCCAGTAACGTAGCGGGTGAAACCGGCTCCACGCCCGCGCAGACGCCGGAGCATGAGGGTTCCCTTTGGATGGACTATACGGTTCCCGATGGGGCGCTTGGAGGGCTTGGCATCGGCGGGGGCTTTAGATACACTGGCACAACTTTCGGAAACGACACCAATACCGTTAAGGTGCCGAGCGTAATCCTTGGAGACGCCGTGGTGCATTACGAATGGAAAGGATACCGCGCGGCCGTGAATGTGCATAATGTAGCTGACGATCAATATATCGCTTCCTGCTTTTCTGGGGGAACATTTTGTGCCCGCGGCCCGAGACGGACTATTAGAGGAACAATCGCTTACCGTTGGTGATTT
>CAYFMN010000009.1:0-104762 GCA_964344185.1 uncultured Nitrospinota bacterium | reverse complement strand
TTCGCTCTCTTTGCACTATTTTAAATCGCTGGGTCGGGCTGGGAATTGCGGCGTTTCTGATTTTTTCCGGCCTCACGGGAGCGGTTATTTCATGGGATCATGAACTGGACGACTGGCTCAACCCGCACCTCATGCATACCGATAGCCAGGGAGTTGCTTTGGATTCCCTGGAATTGGCGCAAAAAATTGAGGAACGGGATCCACGGGCGCGAGTTTCCTTTGTGCCTCTTGAGGTAGAGCCGGACGAAACGCTTGGGTTTGGCGTTAAACCCAAAGTGAATCCGGAAACCGGCCGTTTGTATGATTTGGGTTACAATCAGGTATTCGTCGATCCCGTAACTGGGAAAGAGCTGGGCCGCCGGGAATGGGGCGCTGCGTGGCCGGTAACGCGCGAGACTTTTGTCTCATTTCTTTATAAGTTCCATTACACGTTAAATTTTCCCGAATTATGGGGAACAGACCGCTGGGGTATTTGGCTCATGGGCGCCGTGGCGTTGGTATGGACGCTGGATTGTTTTGTCGGATTTTATCTTACTTTACCTGTAAGGAAAACGGACAATGGCGGAACCCCCACTCAGAGTTTTTGGACTCGCTGGAAACCAGCGTGGAAAATCAAGACGAGCGGCACCCCAGGTCGTATTAACTTCGACGTTCATCGCGCCTTTGGTCTATGGACCTGGGCTTTGCTGTTCATGCTGGCCTTTACCGGATTTTCAATGAATCTGTATGGCGAAGTATTTTATCCCGCATTGTCGAAAATCTCTAAAGTGACCCCAGGCCCCTTTGAGCAACGGGCTCCCACCCCCTTGCACCAACCGATAACGCCAAAGCGGGATTATGCCGCAGTGATAGCGGCAGCCGTTAAAGAGGCTGAAAACCTTCAATGGGAAAAGCCCATTGGGGCAGTTTTCTATTCACAAAACTTCGGTATCTACGGCGTACGATTCTTTCATCCCAAGGAAGGACACGGCGTCGGCGGGGCCGGTCATGCCGCGTTGTATTTCGACGGTAAGGACGGGCGCTACCTAGGCGAACGCAAGCCGTGGACGGGTACGGCGGCGGACATTTTCGTACAGGCCCAGTTCCCATTGCACTCTGGCCGAATCCTGGGAATTCCGGGCCGCATACTGGTTTCGATAATGGGACTGGTTACGGTGGCCGTTACGATTACCGGCGTTGTCATCTGGCGGCGTAAGCGCTCGGTTCCGGCAGAACGGCAAACAAACATAGCGACCCAACAGAGCCCTGGTTTGTCTTGAGGGAATCTCTGAAAATTCGGATTTGCCAGAAGCCTTGCCATAAAACAAAGGGCCAGGCAATAGCAAACCAGTAAAAATGCCAATTATTAGAGGCCCCCTTAAATCAATTTTCCTTTTCGAGAACTTTCAACAAAGCGATAAGACTCACGCAATCGCAATCTACGTGCGTTTAAGCGCTTAAACCAGTCGAGAGGTTTTCAAACCCTTGGAGCCATTCTTACCGCCAAAAATTAAATTTAGAAAAGGGAACCCGGCTATCCAGAGGAGGTAGATTGGGATTACACATTACTGGAAGGCTGTTTTGCTTTTCGCCGGGATTCCCCAAAGTGGGACTTTTTTTTATTTACTATAGGAACGCAGAATGACTCATTTTGCCAGAGACGCAGAAGGTCGCTCCTGCCCTTCTATCTGCCTGCGTTTTATTTGCGGCGCCCGCTTCTTCCACCAGATTACGACTCCCGTAAACGACAACATCGCGACAATAATTCCAATAACGCTAATAAGAATTCTTCCGGGTAATCCCGCAATTTGCCCTGTGTGAATAGGAAACTGGATGTCGATCAACCGGTCCCCTGTCGTGCCCTTGCTGAATATCCGTTCCCACAACAGCCGCCCGTCCTGCCCATCATAATAGAGTCGCGGAAAATCCAAACCTCCCGCATGCCTGTCCTCCAGCGTGTAGAACCGCACCTGGTAGATGTCGTATTTATTGTTATAAGACACGCCCGCAGGCGGCGCAAAACCCCGCTGATTGGCGTCTGTTGAAGCCATACGGACGATATCGTTAAAAGAAAGCCTGGGTGTTTGAGGCTGGTTCGAGGGACGTTCCTCACGCAGGTCGTAGGGACTCGGCGTCACCGTTGAGAACCAAGACACCACAGGGCGAAACACTTCCCGTTTCAGATTCAGGTACACGCTGCTGATAGCGAGCAGAAACAGGAGCAGCCAGGGCCACAGGCCGAAGACGCGGTGCAGGTCGTAATTGAGCCGGTAACGGTTGCCAGAGCCTCTCACCAGCCAGGCGGCGTTCCAACGGGCAAGGAACGGGGCGCGCCGGGGCAAAGTCAGATAAGCGCCAATGAAACAGTCGAAGCTCCAGATAATGGCGATGCCGCCCATGAGCCACCAGCCCCAGCGTCCCGGCAAATGCAGCATGTAATGCAGACGATAGAGAAATGGCAGCAGATGCTTGCGTTCCAGGCAGCAGGCGCCAAATTGACGCATACCCAAAACGGCCCCCGTGGCGGGATGAACAAACACCTGGTTGTAATTCAAGGGATAGGGTTCTCCGGTCGCAGGATTGATTTTAGGGCGAATGCCCAGGCGGGCGGATTTCCCCGGTGGAACTCTAAGACTCAGAAACTTGACCTTCGCCTCAGGCAGAGCCTGTTCCACCCGAGCCGCCAGTTGATCAGGGGCAAGCGGCGGCCCTGAATTCTCGACTTCATAAAGATCTGGATTCAGCCACGCGTCCAGTTCATGGTAGAACGCGATCACGCTTCCGGTAAGCCCCGCAATGACCAGAAAGACAGCCATCAGCAAACCTGCGTAACGGTGCAACCGCGTGGCGAATTCCCGAAAACTCATGGCGACAAAATCCCCTGCGTGTTTTGGTTTAAAAAAACAGCGGTGTTTTCAGGATTAAGGATGATGGCCGAACCCGTGTTGCCACGCTTCGGCAAGCTCAAAACCGGCTCGCTCGGCATGACCCTGCAAAAGTCAAATGGCTCAATTTTTTGACCGATGAAAAGATCTCTTCCCAAAGGAGGAGAAGGTAGCTCCCCTTGCCGTGCCTCGCATTCTCTGCAGTAATACACGTTCAACTCAGAAGTTGAACGAAGAGGACAACAGGAACGTGCGCGGAGCGCTTAGACCAATCCGCCTATCCCCCTGAACGGCTGACCAGTAATCCGCATCGGCCACGTTTTCAACATTGGCCCGGATGGTGATGGGCACATCAAAAGCTCGTGTGGCATAGCGCGCACCCAGATCCAATCGCGTCCACGAGGGAATCTCCAGAGTATTAGCTGCATCATAGTAGTTTGAAGAGGTGTAAGCCACCAAGGTACGCACGGTAAAGCCTTGCAGGAACGGCGTGTCCCACTCACCACCCAGATTCAATTGTACCGATGGGACTCCTGGCGCCTCATTTCCCTCGTTGACTCCACCTTGGGTTTGGGTGAGTTCCGCATCAATCAAACTTAAACCACCCAGAACCCGGACTCCCCGCACCATTTCACCGAAAATCTGGATTTCCATGCCTTGGTTGCGTTGTTCTCCATCCTCGGTAAAGATATTTGTCACCGGATCGGTAAATGCATTCGGCTGGCTGATCTGGAAGAAGCTGAGGGTCGCCCCCATGTTTCCGAAATCGAATTTTAAACCCGCCTCATATTGCTCTGTTTTGGTGGGAGCGAAAATTTCACCAGCGTTCGCCGCATTGTCCGGAGCGGTGTTGCCTTGGGTAAGCCCTTGGATAAAATTTGCGTAAAATGAAACAAAATCCCAGGGACGCACCACCAGTGCAACTCCTGGGCTCAATGTGTATTCGTTGTAACTGGAGAGAACATTTTGCGTCGTCCGGTCAAAATTCACCGTTTCAACCTGCTGCCGGATAAACCCGGCTGTCAATTGGACACGCTCGTCAAGGACCGACAATGTGTCGGCCAACGATAGACTGGATAATTCTATTTCTCGCTGCCTGGGAGCGTTTTCTGGGGATAAGATAAGGCCAAAATCAATTTCAGGAACAAAAACCGGGTTATAAATACTTAAATTGGAGACGGTAGGCCGGTTGGTCGATATAGATCCACTTTCCTGCCAATATTTACTGCCTGAAACCACAAAGTTATGATGAACAAATCCGGTGTTAAATGTACCCCTTAAACCCGCCTGTGCGGAGGAGTAATCATCATAGGAACTACCTGGAAAAAATTGGGAAGTTAATGTCCCAAGTACATCCTGCACGGTTCCATTGTCGCTTCTTGAGTTATTATATCTGATGCTTCCACCTAAACCAACATTGACGGTCCAATTTTCCGTAAGGTCGAATTCGCCCCGCATTGCCCCGTATTTATGTTCTACTTCGGCAAAACTCCAAGGCTGGGACCAGTTGGTACTGCTGTCGGGAGAGGTCGGCACGGCGGTGAGCCCACTGGCAAGACCAATTGACCGGCGAGCTGAATCCAAATCCTGATACTGATATCCCAGATCAAAATCCACTCGAAAGCGTTCGCCCCTGTAATCGATTCCCAATGTGGCGACAGCAAACTCCTGGGATTGCTGGTCAATGGCGAGATCACCATCTCGGTACACGCCGTTGAAACGCACCCCAAACCTTTTTTTCTCACCGAAACGGCGGCCGATATCAATATGGCCCCCGAACTGGGAATCCGAGACATACTGTAAATTTACCTGAGTGATCGATTCGTCTTTGGCCCGCTTTGGAACCAGGTTGATTCTTCCAGCCACACTACCCGCCGGGGCGGCCCCAAAAAGCAACGCGCTGGGACCCTTGATCACTTCCACCCGTTCTAGGGATTCCACCGCCATGACATTTCCAGCTCCCGGAGCGACACCATAAAGTCCCCCGAATGACGTATCCTGATTGGAAAGTAGGAATCCCCTCAGGTTAAACTGATCAATCCCTGAACCCGCCGAAAATTGACGGCGTACCGAAGGGTCGTTATTTAAAACATCGTTCAGAGTTCGACCCTGCTGGTCCTGCATGAGTTTGGAGGTGAAGGCAGTCTGGTTGAACGGTGTGTCCATGAAGTTGCGGTTGCCAAAGATACCGACCTTGGAACCGACAGCCACTTGGCCACCAGAATATTCCTGGGGCAGGTTGCCCAGTTCCACATGCGGATTGGGCATATGGAGGATCTTTTCCCGCTCGGCGGTTACTTGCACCTCCTTCAACCTAATGTCTTTTTCTTGGTTTTTCTTTTCTGCATTCTTTTCTATTTTATTCTGAGTCAGCAAAATGGGGTCCTCTTCCATTTCCAGGTCCAGTCGCATTCGGTCGTCATTCAAGGCGGATTTTTTTTCGCGAACCTTAGCCGGTTTCAGTATCGCTGAATTCCGCTCTGTTAAACGGTAGTCAAGGCCAGTTCCATCTAAGAGCTTATTGAGAGCGGTTTGCCGGGTGTATTGACCATTTAAGCCCTGACTTTTGCGGTTTTCCACCCAACCTGAATCAAATATGATTTGAAACTTTGCTTGCGAACCAAGTTGGGCTAGGGCTCCTTCCAGAGGTTGCGGCGGTATGTTGAATTGGTATTGGACCTCGGTGTTTGAAGACGCAAAAGAATCTTGTACCCCGGCAAGACATGCAAGTGTCATAAAAAAGAAAACGCCCCATGACCGGTGCCAGGATTTTAAAAGGGCGAAATAAGTTGTCAGAGGTTCCAAAGTTCCCATCAAATCAATCCTTTCGTAAAATTAATTAAGCGGGGCTTAATAAAAATAATTCTCATAATCAAAAAGACGGGAATTTCATGAAAACAGCGAACTTATAATTTTTATTTTTTATGAGGGAGGGTGAGAGTAAAATTAGGAACAACTAGTAAGAAGGCGCTATTTTATTCCACGAGAGTAAGCAAGGAAGATTTATGATTGAAATAAAAGCACAAATCCACCCCAAAAAGATTTGGATTTGATCTCAAAAGTATCGGTGATGGCGTAAAGAATTTCATCAGGGTTTTGCAAGTGAAAAGCTCCGCTCACTTTAATTTCAGAAATCTCCGCATCTAGAACAAAGATTTTTCCTTCGCGGTACCGGTTGATTTCTTCGACGACTTTTTTCAGGGGAGTTTGCAGAAAAATCACCTGTTGTTTCAGCCAGGCCGTCGACTGATTCAGGTTTGCTTTCTTCGCAGAACCCAGATTTGAATCGCGGAACAAAACTTCCTGGCCCGCATTCAGTAAAACGGGTCGGGAAGGGTCGTTTAACAATTTTGCTTCCACAATCCCTTCCGTGACGATCACGCGTCCTCCCGACTTAAGTTTGCGGACGATAAAACGGGTGCCTACGGCGCGCACTTCGTATTTTCCCACCTTAACGATGAATGGGCGTGTTGGGTCCTTTGCCACTTCAAACAAAGCTTCGCCTTGAATCAGTTCCAGGACCCGACGGGTTCCGGAAAAATCCTTGGCGATGGCGGTTTGGGTATTGAGGCGAATCCGGCTTCCATCCGTTAATTTCAGCGAATATTGGCTTCCTTTTGAAGTTTGGTAATCGGCTTTCCAAATTGAAGGAGGGCCAAATTGGGCAAATATAAAAGTCAGGGCCAGAACACAAGTGGCGGCTATAGCCGCCCAGCGGTTCCTGCCAACACGTTGAGAGGAGCCGGTTTTAATGGACTCCCCCGGAATACAGTTTTTCAAGGGGTGAATCTCGAATGCGCCCATTCGAATCCATGTTCGACCGATTTTTTCGAAGGCTTGTTTGGCTTCAGGCGTTGAATTATACCAAACGCGAAATCGCGCAAAATCCTGGTCTGAGGTTTCGCCGGAATTTAATAGCGTCACCCAATCCACCGCCTCTTGATCGTACCGATTTAAAGCTTTTTTATCGTGTAATGGATTTTTCATATTCTCCACCGGTAATTAATAGACGGAATTTGTTTTCTAAACCGGAACTTTATTATTTGAAATCGTCCAAATGCCTGGCGCCGTGTTCCAGGACTTTTTTAATATTTTTTTGAACCGCCCGAACGCTGATGCCGAAATGGTCGGCGATTTCCTTATGCTTCCACCTTTCGACTCGGTTGAGATAGAATATCTCCCGACAACGTTTGGGAAGACGGGACATTATGCGTTCCAGGTTATCCAGTTCTACCTTGGCTTCCACCGCATACTGCGGGTCGCATCCGCCTTGAATGTTATTTAAAATTTCGGAAATATCCGGTGGCAGGAAGAAGTCGTGCTTTTTATTACGAATCCAGTCGATGACCAGATTGTGGGTCATACGAAATAAATAACTTTGGATATTTTTTATTTGCGTAGATTCTTTTACTTTGCTGAGCTTTATGTATAAGTCTTGGAGGAGATCCTCCGCCGCCATTTCATCGCCCAACCGACGCTGGATGAAAGTTTTGATCTCTCCTGATTTTTCCTGATAAAGGGCTAGCAACCTTTGTTTGTCGGTTATAGGCATCATGGGCTAGAGGAATTATAGGAATAATGATTAAACAGTAAGGGATTTCCCCAGCAGAAAAAAATGTTTGTTTTGCTTATTCCGTATTCTTATAAAGATAAAGCTGCTCGTATCGGCGAAAATGAGGTTGCATTTTTAGCACAAGTGAAAATTATATGCAAACCTGTGGGAAAAGGATACGAGTTCTGTGAATAAGGCAGCTAAAGGGAAATTTGATGGAAGAAATCCCCTTTTTTTCTGTAAGCATGGAAATATCGGTCTTAAAGAGGGGCGGTCTCTCTCTATTTCAAATTGTATCGCTTGACGGATTGGGGTTGGATAATGCAAACAAAGCCGGTTGTGCAATAGTCGACGAAGGGGAAAAGCAAGTTTGTTTAACCGCCAAAAGCAGTCATGTATTTCCAAACATATAGAGCCTGTATTAAAAAACAAGGTGCTGACTTTTTCTGTTAAAACGTTTTGCTCTTAAGTTTGTAAACGTGAGCGAGGATTTCGGCGATAGCACGGAATAGATTAGCCGGTACTACTTGGCCGATATCGACAGTTTTATAGAGCGTTCGCGCTAGCGGTTTATTTTCAACTAAAGGCACGTCGCTTTCTTTAGCGATTTCTCGAATTTTTGCGGCTAAATTATCCGCGCCTTTTGCGATCACCACCGGCGCGTGATGTTTGTCTCTATCATATTTTAACGCTATGGATATATGGGTTGGGTTGGTGACTACAACATCCGCTTCCGGAACTGCCGCCATCATTCGTTTTCTTGCCATTTCTAATTGAGTGGACCGTATTCTTTGTTTAACTTGCGGGTCGCCTTCGGTTTCTTTTCTCTCTTGTTTTACTTCTTCTTTTGACATCTTGATTTCCTCATTATGCTGGAAGATCTGGAATGCCATATCAGCGGCGGCTAAAACAACCATGAATAGCAAAGCCTTGATCATTATTTCCAGCATGACTTCTCCCATGAAAGCGAGTATCTGTCCCACTGAAAAATCCATCATAGGCGGTATTTGGTCTAACTTACCTTTGATTGTTATATAGCCGATAAATGTCAATACGCCCACTTTGAATAAAGATTTCATTAATTCCGAAATAGAATTTTTAGAGAATATTCTTCCGAATCCTTTCAGTGGATTTAACTTGGAAAATTTTGGCTTTAAAGGCTCTATAGCAAAGTTTATTCCTTTAGTTTGCAACAAGTTTGCGATGATTCCCGCCACCATAATGGTCGCTAAGATAGGCGCCATTATGCTTATCATTTGCGTCAAAACCCATTGCATGAAGTCGTACATATTAGTAACGGTCAAGGGAATGGCGTAGGACTGGGAGATGACGTGTTTCCAGGTCGCCATCATTTTCAGGGTTCCTTGTTGACCGGCGAAAGCAAAAGATAGGATGGCGGCAAGCAAAACGAAGGTGGAAGTTAACTCTCGACTGTTCGCGAATTGTCCTTTTTCCTGGGTTTCGCGAACCTTTTTGGATGTCGCCTCTTCTGTTTTTGAGTCTTTGTCTTCTGCCATCTATGACCCTTGGTTTAGGTTAGAGATTTCTCCAAACGTTAAAACGTTTGCATGATGCCAATAAGGTGTTTGGGCATTTCATAGAGGTTGTGTTTAAAAACTATTCCAAAATATGACATTGAAAACCAGAACATGATCAATCCCATTCCAATTTGCAAAGGAAAACCGACTATGAATAGGTTCATTTGCGGTACGGACCTGGCGACAAAACCAAGAGCGACGCTGATGAAAAATAAACCAGCCACCACAGGGGCGGCTATTTTTATGGCTACTGTAAAAGCGGAAGTGAAAACGTCCATTAGAATTTTCATTGATCCGCCTGAAAAACTAAACGTGTTTGGATTTATTAATTCAAAGCTCTGAACTGCCGCATTAATCAAAAAGTGATGACCGTCTAACGCTAGAAAAAGTAAGATCGAAATGATATTTAAGAATTGGGCTGTGATAGATACTTGGGATTCGGTTTGAGGGTCAATGACGTTTACCACGCCAAATCCCATTTGGAAATCGACCAAAGTTCCAGCGATTTGAACCGAAATAAAAATGAGTCTGGCAATATATGCGATGATAAGTCCTACTGTTATTTCGGATAACATATAAAGCCCAAAACTGAAAGTTCCTTTAGGTTGAGGAAGTGGGATTCCTGTTAATAAAGGAAAAATTAGAAAACTCATAACTAAAGTTAAACCAATTTTTAATTTGGCAGGAACCGACGCGCTGCCTAAAATTGGAGCGTAGAGAAACATGGCTCCTACCCGAACGAATACGAAAAAGAATTTTTCCATTTCCGCATAATTCAAGTTGAAGAGATCCATTGGTTTATTTTATGTAGTTCGGAATATTTAAAAATATGTTTGAAGTAAAGCTTAGCATTAACTGAAATAACCAAGGGAAGAATAAAAGAAGCGATAAAAACACCGCTAATATCTTTGGGATAAATGTCAGGGTCAATTCTTGAATAGAAGTAACCGCTTGAAATATAGAAACCGCCAATCCTGTAACTAAACCAAACCCAAGCATTGGAGCGGAAAGCATTAGAGTGGTCTTCATACTTTCCATTGCAAAACCGATAATGAATTCTTGAGTCATTTAATTTTCCCTATTAATTTGAAAGGTCGCTAAGCAAAACTTTTCATCAAAGAGCCGACCGTTAAGTACCAACCGTCGACCATGACAAACAACATGAGTTTAAAAGGTAGAGAAATTAAAACAGGAGGCAGCATCATCATACCCATGGATAGCAGTACGCTGGCAACCACCATATCTAAAATCAGAAAAGGAATATAAATTAAGAAACCTATTTGAAAAGCCGTTTTTAATTCGCTGATAATAAAGGCCGGTATTAAAGCTTGAATCGGAACGTCTTTAGCCGTTTTTGGTTTTTCTCCATTTGACAAGTTAACAAAAAGAGCGAGGTCTTTTTGCCGGGTTTGTTTTGCCATAAAAGCTTTTATAGGAATTTGCGCTCTATCCATCGCTTCTGTTTGCGATATTTTTTCGTTTAAATAAGGTTGAAGCGCATTTTGGTTTATGTCGGTCCAAACGGGTTCCATAATAAAAAAGCTAAGAAACAAAGCCAGTCCAACCAATATTTGAGTTGGCGGGGTTTGTTGTGTTCCCATTGCTTGTCTTAAAAATGACAACACGATGACAACTCGCGAAAAAGAAGTCATCATGATCAAGAAAGACGGCATTAAAGTGAGTACCGTCAATAAGAAAAGGACCTTTAGAGAACTGGCTACCTTTTCAGGTTCGCCAGAATCTTCCATCCCAAACTGAATGGTTGGCAGTGAAACCGCCGAGCTATCGGTTGTGAAGCCAAACAAAAGAATGTTTAGCGCTAAAACTCCGATTAAATATTTGGTGAAAGTTTTCATTAAGCGGTCCGCAGTCGTCCTGCATTATTTTGAATTGCTTTAGCTGCCTTCGAAATTGAAGGCTTAGGATCGGCTTTTTCTTTCGAAAATTGTCGAACATAATTTGCGAAAGCGAGGTTATCCACCTTTTTCGCAGGTTTCTTTTCTTGAGCGACTGGTTTTGATTTCTGTTTTTGTGCGGTTTGCCAGGCGCTGGTAATAGTCGCGTTTGGAGCCGTTTTAATTTCTTCTATTTTTTCTTCATCTTCTACTTTGGAGAGTAGGGATATATTGTCGTTGGAAATACCTAAAACTAGAATCTCTCCGGCAACTTCAACCAGGGAAACGCTTTTTCTAGGCGCTATGACTCCTGTTCCCAATACTTTGATTGTTTGAGTATTGCCGCCCATCAAACCATTTTTCAAAACAAACTTTTTAAAGATGTAAAAAGCGAGAAACATGACTCCCAAAACTAACGCAAGGGAAGAAAACATTTTGCCTGCGGTTTCTGGCAACCCAGGAGCTGCGCTATTGGTCAGGTCTCCATCATAGTCCAAAAACTTTAATGGCTTGTTAGATGAATCAGTTTGTTCAATTGATCTTTGTCGTTTTGGATTAGAGGTCTCAGGAAGAGGGTCTTTACGGCTAATTATGGATTGCAAATGATCTTTATAAGAGATATCCGCATCCACTTGTTCAATAGGATCGCTGGGTTCTTGCAATTGACTTTCTGCCGGTTTGGTTGAAACCAGATCGTCAGACGTATAGGATTCGCTAGCCGCCAAAGTTTTTTTCGCTTGGTCAATTTCTCTAAGGATATCGTCTAAAACGTCTTCGTTTGAGTTTGCCTTTTGAGGAGCTTTAGACGGTTCGTAAACAGTAGACAGTTCGCTGTTTTTTGCAGACTCAAACTCTCTAGAAGTTTTATTAAATTTAGGAGTTTTTCGAACGCTATTTTCTTTTGGAAAACTATTCGCAATTTTTTTATCCATTGCGTAGTTTTGAGAATATGAAACTGCTGGTTGTGTTACTCCTATATTAATATTCAAAAAACGACCTGCTTTTTGAATTTGGAACCGCTCTCGCAAATTAACATTTTCATTTTCTAAGACAAATCGAACTCTTACAGTTTTGGGATCTATTTGAGCGACAAAAACTTCCGAGATGAGTGAACTATCAACCGGAAAAGTTTGTTTTGCTGGATCAATATATGCATTTGGAAAATCCAATTGAATGGATTTCTTGAAAAATGTTGGACCGTTAAAATGCTTAATAGGTTGGGTAAATTCTATATTATAGAAAGACTCGTTTTTCGTGGTTTCAGTAACGACGTCTTCCAAGAAGTTTAAACCTCTTAAGTCTGCTACCGCTTCGGCTCCAAAAGCCGTCAATAATGTGATTAGTAAGATCCCAAATTTGATTGTAATTTTGTTAATCATGGCTAACCTGTTATTTTTTAAGGGTCTCAAACGTCAAAAATCCGACATTTTTAAATTTTGCAAATAGTAAATGCAAGCTAGATGCCATATTTAAAAGGCTTTAGTGTGTTAGTCTTTGGAGAATATAGTTTGCTATAACCAAAAACTGCATTTTTGAATCAAAAAAGCGGAAAGGAAGAATTCTAGGCGCTTATATTTCGAAAAATATAAATATTATTAATTACTGTAAATTTTATAAAATTATTGATTTCTTAACTCAAGTCTTTTATAGTTTCTATATCCACATATATTAATGAAAGTCCTTAAAACTTCAGGTTCTGGGTGTTTTTTATTTCGATTTATGCGAACACGGGACCAAAAAACCGTATTGCAGGTTTTTGCAAGATTTTGCGAGGAAAGGAATCTTCGTTCTGTGCCACGATCAGGTTTTCACGGGATTATCAAGCGGGTATTATCGCTTAAAGTAGCGCTGAAAATGGCTTTGGCTGTAAGCGTCTCTTTTGCTTTTTGGGGATTTGGGCAAATTGCTGAAGTGGATAAAGCGAATCATACGGTCTTACATGCCGACGTAGTTGGGTTTTTGCAGTGGCTGGTATTTGATTCAGATTCTTCTCAACCTCCTCACCACAAAAACAAATCTAAAAGTTACGAACCTGATAATTCAAAAGAATCAAAGCTCACGGATAAAATGATCCGCCAAGCTCGATTTCTTTTGGAAAATATGCCTGCGGTTTCAAAAAACTCTAATCAAACGAAAGAAACTTTGCCGGAAGAAGACTGGGATACTCCTGTATCTACCAGTGAGAAACCAAATAGAGAAAAAAAAGTTCCAAAACAAGAGGCTCAAAATATTCAACAAACCACTGAGTCAAGCAAAATTGATAAGCAAGAAGAGTCCATGTTAGAAAGTTGGTTTTCAGGAGGTAAAAACTTACTTGCTAACGCCTCAAATTGGGCGATAGAAAAATTTGCAAGCAGAGATTCTAATTACAAACAAAATGTCGAAGTTGGAATGTTAGAAGACCCCGACTTTCCAACTAAAGCAATGTCAAACCAGGAAAAAATTAATGATGGACGTAAAGTTAAAGACCCGGGTTCTGGTCCTACTTTTTTCGTTCGACTAATTCAGATCCAAGGAAACACAATTTTTTCTGACGATACTTTAGCTCCTATTGTAGATGTCGGAGAAGGTTTGGATATGACCTTAGGCATATTGAATTTATATAGCCAGGAGGTTCGCGCTTATTACCTTTCTAGAGGATATTTTTTAGCTAAAGCATTTGTTCCCAGGCAGGAAATCGTAGATGGCGTGGTTAAGATTGTTGTTGAGGAGGGAAAAGTTGGGAATATTAAGGTCATCGGAAACGAAACGATTCCTTCCGAAGATATTTTGAAAAGGTTTAAGACATTTGCAAGTGAGAGAGTTCCTAACGAGAAAACTTTAGAAAGCGTTCTTTTAGAGCTAAACGATATTGCAGGCGTTCAAGCAAAATCGTTGGTGAAACCAGGAAAAACTCCAGGAACTTCGGATATAGAAATTGTTATTAAAGAGCCCTTACCATATACGTTCGCTTTAGATGGAGATAATTTTGGATCTGAATTTACGGGAAGGAATCGCTTTGGAGTTACCGCAACCGCCGGGAATGTACTTCGCTTGGCGGATAAGCTGTCTTTAAGAGGAGTTGAATCTGACGAAGATCAAAAAACGTTTCAAGCCTCTTATTCAATACCTGTAAATGATAGCGGCGGCGCCTTTGGATTTTCATATATTTATTCCGAGCAAACTCTAGGCCTTGATTTAGCGGCTCTAAACGCTGGCGGAGAAACCAATATCGGCAGTTTAGAATTGGTTCAACCTTTATATCGCTCTAGAAAGGGTATTGTCAAAGCGCGCGCGGGATTTGATTATCGAAAGTTTAAAAACTTTGTGCAAAACCAAACTTCAAGCGAGGATGAACTCGTCGGAGGTTTTTTGGGCGTTTCCGGTAACTATAAGGACGAGTTTCAAGGGCATAGTTATTTCGACATTTCCGTTCATCGGGGGTTTAACGAGACAAACGAAAATCGCGCTCTTGCTTCAAGGGTGCGAGGAGAAGGAGATGTTACCATTGGGTCTTATAGTTTTTCGCGAACTCAAAATGCCGGATTTTGGGACAGTTATTTTGTATTGAAATCGCTTGGCCAAATAGCAAGCGCCAGAGCGCTTGCTCCAGATCTTTTCTATTTAGGAGGATTCAGCTCTATTCGCGGCTATCCTTTAGCGGACCAATCAGGCGATCAAGGGTTTGCCGGGACGTTAGAGTATATCGTGCCAGTTCCAGGGGTGGTTAATTTTTTAGGAGAGTTATATAATTTAAGAAATCATATTTCTATTTTTGGTTTTGTAGACCACGGTAAGGCTATTGTCCTTAATAACCAACCAGGCGAGTCGGACGCTTCTATAACAGGCGCTGGAGGCGGTCTTCGAATGACATTGCCGCAAGACGGTTCCTTTCCTTTTATTGGAATAAATGCAAGTTATGGACTCCCTGTAAGAGGCCCGGACCCGTCGGATGGAACAAACGGCATTTGGTATGTAAACGGTTATATGGCTTTTAGGTTTGACGATGCTTAGACCCTTAAAAAAAATTAAGTGGAGTTTTTCTAAAGCTGTTTCATGTCTGACATTTTTAATTTATTTCATTTTGGGAGCCTTCAATTCCTGGGCGGAAGAAGAACCTATTGGAAAAGTTATTGCGATCAGCGGGAAAGTTGAATTTGCAACCCTTGAACAAATTCAAGGACAGGAAAATGAAGGGGTGTTGAGTTTAGTAAAGTTTTCTCCCTGGAAGACAACTGAATTCCAACAACTGGTTTATGCAAGAGATGTTTATAAAACAAGCCGTCGAAGTCGCGTAAAAATACTTTTTGAAGACAATAGCCTGATCGCTTTGGGACCTAACTCCACAGTGAAGGTACAGTCTTATTTACACTCGCCAAAAGACAAATTAAGGAGAGCGACAATTGATATCTCCAAAGGTTTTGCTATGTACATCATCAATAAGTCGCAAAAAAACAAAAAGTCCCAATTTAGTATTGTCAGTCCCGTAGCGAATTTAAGCTCAAGAGGAACTCAAGGTTATATCAGTTCTTTCCCAGGGGAAACTATAGTAGCGAATCAAGTAGGTTCTATGGCAACGCAAAATAGAGACCCAGGCGTTCCCGGTTCTGTAATTGTAGGCCCAATGTCCCGCACTATTGTTGAATCTGGCAAGCCACCGGAATTGCCATCTCCGCTTAGCGCTAGCGAACTTTCCGCAATACGAAATGGCATTTTGGGTAACGTTGAAGCTATTTCTGGTTCTTTAAATCAATCGCTAATAAGCGTTCAAAAAGAGGGTGAAAATTCTGAAGATGAAGAAGATATTCGCGATTCAATTGAGTCTTCTTCTACAGCCGATGAAGAATCAATTGATTCCAGGAAGGCCTATTTAGACTCTTTATCCGAAGGAAGAGAAGGGTTTGCCGCTCCCGGTGGAAACGGACAGAACATGTTTTTTAGAGGTAAGATTGGACCTGGCGATCCAGCTTATGGAAACGCCCAAGATTTTGCGTCGTTTAACGATCCTTTCGAACCGGACCTTTTAAGCTCTTGTGTGCCTTAGATTCTAGAGGATGCTTTAGTGATGACAATGACTAACCTAATGAAAAGATGGTTTCGAACAACGGCATTGATTGCCGGGTTCCTTATCTTTTTAATAGGCGGTTTTCCTACTATTCTATTTTCCCTGCCTCTGGAAGGCAAGATTACAGCTGGAGATGGCAGTTTTCATCAACCGAATAGCAATGAGTTAATCATCCAACAAAACTCGGATAAACTTATTTCCCAGTGGAAACAATTTAATATTGGAACGAATGAAAAAGTTCAATTCCTGCAACCTCACTCAGAATCGATTGCGCTAAATAGAATCACTGGAGGCAACCCAAGCGAAATTTTGGGACAACTATTAGCCAACGGTAAAATATTTTTGTTGAACCCATCTGGAATATTTTTTGGGAAAAGCGCACGCGTTGATGTTGGCGGCTTGATGGCTTCGACTCTTAGTCTAAGCGACAATAATTTTTTAGACGGAAATTATTCTTTTGTACAGGATTCGAATAGACCCTTAGCCTCTATTATCAATGAAGGAATTATCAATTCAAATGGAGGGTATGTTGGTTTGTTAGCGCCTTCGGTTGTGAATAAAGGAACTGTTGTCGCTAACTTAGGATCGATTCACATGGCTTCAGGCGAGGCTGCCGTTTTAGATTTTACCGGTGACGGTTTAATTAATTTTGAAATAACGCAACCGGTTAGAGGCGATGTTATAGATAGCTCTGGAAATACGACAAAAGATCGCGTCATTAATTCTGGAATGCTTCAATCGGATGGGGGGCACGTTGCTCTTTCAGCGCGCGACGCCGTTAAGGTTTTTGATAACGTTATTAGTCACACAGGAACTATTCGAGCAAGAACGGTAGAAAAAAGAGAAGGAAGGGTATTCTTAAACGGTGGCGATCAAGGAGTGACCTATGTAACAGGCGCCATTGACGCTTCAGGTTTAGATGGGGACGAGCGTGGAGGAAGAGTTCATATTTTAGGAGACAAAGTTGGTTTGTTTGGAAATTCCAGGGTTGACGTTTCCGGAAATAATGGAGGAGGAACCATCCTGATTGGTGGGGATTATCAGGGACTGGGAGCGGTAAGAAACGCATCAAAATCTTTCGTTGACAGAAAAGTGATTTTAAATTCAAGAGCGGTAAGTACGGGGGATGGCGGCAAGGTTATTGTTTGGGCGGACGATGCAACACGATTTTTCGGAACCGTTGACGCTCGTGGCGGCGAAAAATCTGGCGATGGCGGCTTTGTTGAAGTATCTGGTAAAGAAATTCTTACTTTCAACGGCGTTGTTGATACAACCGCCAAAAACGGTTCAACAGGAACTTTACTGTTGGATCCGGATTCGATTACTATTGCGGATGGGGCCGATGGAGCTAACGATAGTTTAATTGGAACAACAGATGGTACTGTTGCTTTTTCCGATGAATCTGGTAACGCAGTTACTATTTCCGAGCAAGCTCTAGAAACTGTTGGAGCGACTACTAACATAATATTGCAGGCGGATACTAGTATTACTCTAGCAGATTTATCTGACGATCTTCTTGATTTACAGCAAACCTCTGGCAACTCTGTTACTTTCTCAACTACCAATAACGCTGGCACGATTTCTTTTACAGACGTCTTTGATGAAATCAGGACCCAAGGCGGCAGCGTTATTATGAATTCAGCTGGCGGTACAGTAAGCGTTGGTAAAATAACTACAAATGGGGGAGCGGTTACCTTAAATGGCGCGGATGGGGTTACAGTTAATGGCGATATTAGAACTGGTGGAGGAAATTATACGGTTGACGCCGATAGCGACGATGGAGGCGTTGGCGTTTATACGCAGGGAGTGAATAAGACGGTGCGGACGGGAAGCGGGGCCATTACTATTATTGCCTCTGATGTTGATTTATTAAATGGATCGGCAAATATATCCGGTTCTACCACAAACTTTAAATCTATAATTACGGGAAACGACTTTACCGACGGGGGTTCTGTTACGTTTAATCAATCTTTAAGCGGAGTAACTATAGGCATAGGCGAGTCGGCTTCAAGTGATTTTAATATAGACCAAAACGAACTAGCTAGTATTCGAACTCCTACTTTGAATATTGGCAATAATGGGACTTCGGGAGACGTAACCATTGGCAATTCAGATTTTGGATTAAAAGCAACCACAGTTACCTCGGGTTCTGGGATAACGCTTTCGGGCAGTAAAGTAATTTTTCGAAAAGATCTCGCGTTCAACGCTAAAAATAGTATTAGCATTTCTAATGGATCCAGTATTGAAGCGCATATTTCGGGCAAGAATGCTAGTTTTTCAGCGACAGCAGACTCGGATCAATTAGACGGCGGCGGATTAACAATAGATTCTACGAGTTCAATCACTACTCAAGGAGGTGACGTAACATTAATTGGTAATACAGTTTCGAATGGCGGAACTATAACGACCAATGGAGGAACTTTAACCTCTACCGAAAGATCCACAGGAGCTAGTGGCAGTAGCTCTTCAAGTAGTTCTCCAGGGTTCGGTCTCAATTCTGGATCTTCGACGGTTTCATCCTCATCCTCAAGCTCTAATTTAAAGCCAGCCTTAACGCCAGAACAGATAAGGGCAATTTCTGAAAGAAATAATAGTCAATTTGTGAGCCGGTTTTTTAAAAAACTTGGCGACAACTCTGGCGGCTGTTGATTTTATTTGAGAAGAAGCAAGTCTCAGATTTGCAGTCATTTTAGAAATTTAACTTTATTTGAGGGATAATGAATATATGAAAACTAAGCGTTTTCTATATTTTTGTAGATTCATTTAATGATTTTTTAAAAAAATTAACTTTCAAATTTCACTTCCGATTAATACAATATTGTTATCTTGTTATTTTCTCTAGCCTTTGAAGAGCCACATTGATCCTCCAGTTTTTTAAGAAAATATTTTTCTTTATTTATAGTTTGATCCTTCTAGGGGTTGTTCTTTCGCTTCTCGTTTACTTTAATGTACAAAACGATATTCCTCGACTCCCTGAAAAACTAAGCTTCCTGAATTTAAGTTTACCTACTGAGATTTATTCTTCAGACGGCAAATTGATAAAAGTTCTCGGACGTCGAAACCCTGTTGGAATAGACGAAATTTCTCCTCATTTCCTGAACGCCATTGTTTCTGTAGAAGACGCGCGTTTTTATAAGCACAAAGGCGTCGACCACATTGCTTTAGCGCGTGCTTTTTACATTAATTTAAAAAAGAGACGAGTTATCCAGGGCGGCAGCACTATTAGTCAGCAATTAGCAAAAAATTTATTTTTTTCCTTTGAGAGAAACTGGCTAAGAAAAGTGAAAGAACTATTGATTGCTTTGCAGATGGAAGCTTCCTTTAGCAAGAAAGAAATTTTGGAGGCTTACAGCAATCAAATTTATTTTGGCAACGGCGCGTATGGAGTTGAAGACGCTAGTAAAGTTTATTTTGGAGTTCGCGCTAAGGATTTAACTTTGTTGCAAGCCGCTACGTTAGCCGGTATTCCCCATGCGCCTAATCAGGCAAATCCATTTTCAAATTATGAAAGATCTCAAAATCGAGCTCTTTATATTTTAGATAGGATGATTGCGGAAGGCTATATAAGTTCAAATGAAAAGAGCGAAGCCTTTAATTCCAGTTTGAATTTAACAACTCCGGAAGAACGTTCCGATCCAAATCTATATTTTGTAGATTTTATTTTAGATAAGCTGGAAAAAGATTACGGAAAGGAGTTTGTTTATTTTGGCGGCCTTAAAATTTTTACTACTTTAAATACCAAGTGGCAAAAATACGCCCAAGAGGCGGTTAACAACCATCTAAAGTTCTTGGAAAAAAGCATGCCGGTGGAGGAAGGAGAAAAAGAACCTCTACAATCCGCTTTGGTGGCTATTGAAAATCAAACCGGAGCCGTTCGGGTTATGTTAGGCGGTAGAAACTATTCTTATAGTCAGTTTAATCGCGCTGTTTCGAATAATCGTATGCCAGGTTCGTCATTCAAACCGTTTGTTTATTTAACGGCTATGGAGACCCTTGGGTATCATCCTGGCGCTGTTGTTGTCGACGAGCCTGTAACGTTCGATTTATCGGGAGGACAAACTTGGTCGCCCGCTAACTTTGGTAATAAATACATGGGCAACATCATTTTGAAAAAAGCGCTCATGCATTCGATTAATTTAGTTTCCGCGCAATTAGTTTGGCAAGTTAAACCGGAAAAGGTTATTGAGACGGCAAGGAAGTTTGGACTTACGAGTCCTCTTGGCAATAATTTGTCTTTGGCTCTTGGCACTTCGGGAGTTTCTCCTTTAGAAATGGCCGCAGCTTATAGCGTTTTAGCCAATTTGGGTATTTGGAATGAACCTTATTTTATAAAAAAGATCGAAGATTTTAGCGGTCACCGACTCCACGAACGCTTTTTCCGGAGTATTCAAAAGTATTCACCTAAAAAGATTTATCCCTTAGTGGATATGATGAAGGGCGTTATTGAAGGAGGCACGGGCCGAAGCGTTAGGAGAATGGGATTTGATCGACCGGCTGGAGGCAAGACAGGAACCACTAACGATAGCAAGGACGCTTGGTTTATTGGGTTTACTAAGGAGTTGTCCACAGCGGTATGGGTCGGGAAAGATAATAACGAACCTATGATCGACGTTAATGGTAGGGAGATGACAGGAGGACGAGGAGCGGCTCCTATTTGGACATTTTTTATGGAAAAAGCTTTAGAGGGGAAGGAAAAAAAACAATTCCCTGTGCCGGAAGGCATCAAGTTTGTTTCTGTGGATTACCAAACGGGATTGCCTACGGATAAACCTGGCGTTAATTCCCTTCGAATAGCGGTTCCAGAGGAAGTCGAGTTTCCAAAACCAGAAATGAAACTTGATGAGAAAACTCTTTCTGAAAATGAAAAGTTGAAAAATAAGATAGTTCCACAAGCGACTATAAAGCCAAGTAACGGTTAAAAACGATTTATGACTTATCAAACGATTAAATACTTGTTGGTTAGAATTGGGATAAGCATCTTCTTGATGGGATTTTTTGGTTTTTCGATCCTCTATTTTTTTCATGAAGTCGCTTCCACCGCAGGTCGAATTGACGATGATATTTTACATTGGGTATTACTGGCTATATTCTTGTTTTTTGGTTTCGTTATATATGGATTGTGGGGGGAACGAAGATTTGAAAAAGCTTTGAAAGAACTTAGAGATATTGAAGCCGACGAAGATGAAACTGAGATTGTCATCCAATTTGAACGTTTAATAAGTTTTACGCATTCCTCCTTCTTTCTTCCAGGTATGGGAAGACGTTTACGTGATGAGGTTATCAAAGAATACGCAGATTATATACATTCAATGGGAAAGGACGATCATAAAGCTCTGCAAATTTATTTAAAAGCTTATTTGCAAGACCCGAAAGATTCTCGATTTAGGTTGCCGATTTTGGCGGCGTTAAAAAGGCAAAGTCAATTGCCCGCAGAAGAAATAGATTTGTTATTGCTGATGTTTAAAACGGGAAAAGTAGAGGATAAAAATATTGCGTCTCATTTGGCTGATGTGTTTATGAGCCAAAACAGGTTTAATCAAAAAACAGAACCGGTATTTTTAAGAGCTGTGGAAAGTGGATTAGAAAACTCTGCTGAAGTTGCTCGTTTTTTATTACCTCGTCTTTTGAAAAAAAATCGAACTGATGAGTATGCGCTTAAATTTTTTATTAAATCCTTATCTTATGCGGGCGATTCTGCGGAACAGATTAAATTGACTTTAGGTAAAAGTTATTGCGAAGGGCATTGGGAATCGGTTGATCCTGATTTGCATGCTCAATGTGGGCTGGTGTTTGAAGAGTTGACGCAGGAACAAAAAGAAAAATTAACAAAACAAGTTTTAGACAACAGGGTTGACGAACGGTGGAAGCGAGTTAAGTTATTTGGCGATGAAGACCTTGAAACTTTAAAGAGATTACAGTTTAGATTTGGAGTGATACGTTCTGGGTGGAGTCAAATAAAAGAAGGAATTCGTTTGCTGATTTTGTTTTTGAAAAAGGGAACGAAGAAAGTTTTATTGAAGGGAATCGATTTGCTCATTCAATTTGGTCGTCTGGGATTATGGGCAAAACTATCGACATTATTTGTTATTGTCCTGAGCGGGGCCATATTTTTTCAAATTCAAAAAAATCCAAAACCTATTGTTTCTGAACCTCCTCCTAAAAAGGTTGTTGAATCTAGTTTGGACGCTAGGCCACAAAAAAAGAACCGAGTTGAATATACGTTACAAATAGCCGCTACGACTCGTAAGAAGCAAGCGAATAAAATGATAGCTAAATTAAAAAAGAAAGGCGTCGATGGTTTGTATATTGTACAAACGGCCAGAAGAGGAGGGGGTTATTGGTATAAAATACGCGTTGGTAGTTTTGAAAGTCAAGAAAAGGCAAAAGAGCTAGGTTCTCAGTTAGCGGGTAAAAAATTAATTCAAAACTATTTCATTATTGCTAATAAGAAACGAACGCCTTAACGATGTCTTGATAAATATTGGTTTCAGATTCAATTTTGAGACCGGCTTTCCGTATATTTTCTCCTGTATCTCTATCCAATCTAGTTCCTGATAGTCGAGTAGAAATTTCATTCATATATTTTAGGATCAGCGCAAATATGGGGTTTTTACTCAATACATGTTCGAACGAAAAGATTTTACCTCCCGGTTTTAAAACTCGACGTAGTTCTTTAAATCCCTCAACAGGATTTTCTACGGTGCAAAAAACGCAAACTGTGACGATAGAATCAAATGTGTTGTCGCAAAACCCCAAGGATTCGGTATTCATCAAAATGGAATGAATTTTTCCCGGATACTCTTCAATACGACGACTGGCATTTTTTAACATATTGATGCTTATATCAATTGCAACAATGTCCAGTCTGGGTGGAAAGTTAACTATTTCTTGACCGGTTCCAATGCCTACATACAAAACCCTCCCTTTCAGGTTTTTGAAAAAGTCCGTTTGTGGTTCTTTCCAGCGCCTGGAATCTCCGCTTTTAAGGAAGTCATAAAACTTGGCTACCCGGTCATATCCCTTGGGTTTATCATTCATAATGAATTTTTCCCTTTAGTTTTTTATCGGACCGTGCAACGTATAAATATATTAGTAGGGAGATCGCCGTTCCAGTGAAAGTCGCTTGAATTAACGAGATATGCTCGAAGGTTCCCAGCATTCCTCCAACCATGCCGCACGACATAGTTATTAGAAAAAGCGGTATCATTATCTCAAACCCTCCAAAGATTGCGGTAAGCGGAACCATCAAGATAATCATAAAGAGCATTCCAATAATTTCTCCTACGATCATTCCAATGAACATGTTCCAAGAAGTTTTTACAATCGCGGCAGCAACGCTTGTCGTAATTGTTCCAGAGATCGTTTGAATTAATGGATCGGTAAATTCATATTTCATACGGAACTCGAATGATTATGAGAGTTATAAGAGAATTTTTAGTAATTATTTTAGTTCGCCTTAGTCTAATTTGTAATTGATGCAAATTAAACGTTTTAAACCTAAATAATTTTAAAATTAAAAGATAAAAAAGTGTTAGCGGAATTTGAATATAGATCGCAAAAAATATTTCATCAAATGCGTTTATTTTAGAAAAAATACCTTCTGCTAGATTTGGACAAGAAAAATGTTCAGGGAGGTAGGTATTGGATTGACCATTTTTAATAGTTTAATGAAACTTACGAATGGAAAACTTACATTTGATAGTGTTGAAGGAAAAGGCCCATGTTTTTTGTTCAACTGTCACTGGTTAACTAATTTGTCTTAATTTTTATTGGAATGGTTCTTATTAAAACCCTCGATAGCTTCGTTTAATAATTTTTGCGCCTCGGTTTTCCCAAGATATCCGTTTGAAACGATCCTTCCCGGGCCTTTATAATTTACAAACCAAGTCTCAATAATATCTAGAACCCCTGGAAATTTTGATTTTAGCTCGGTCAGCGACTCCAAGTTTCTAAATGGGCTGTTTTCTGCAACGGCAAGCAGCTTGTCGTCTCTCGCTCCGTCGTCTTTTAAGCTCAGTACGCCAATCACCTTAACCTTTGCTATAGCGCCTCTTGGGATGGACGAACCCAAAACCGCAACGTCTATCGGGTCTCCGTCGCCTCCGGTTTCAGTGGTTTGAAGAGTAGAGGGAACCATCCCATAATTAAATGGGTATGGTAAATAAGAAACCAGTCTGGGCTTTCCTTTTTTTATTTCCCAATGCATTTTTCCGTCTTTTTCAGACACTTCCCACTTTGCATTTTGACCCGCTGGAATTTCAATAACAACGTTAATTAAGTTTTTATTTGCCCTGGCAGGATAACCTGAAAAAAAATTTTTAGAGCCTTTTAGAGTTTGGAAATCGATGAGCTGGGTCCCAGGAGCGATTGGGACATGAAATTGGAATGATGCGTCTTTGTTTGGAGTAGTAACCGCGTACGAATTTGCGGAGAATTGAATACTTATAAATGCTACAAGCAATAAGATTGGAACGTAATCGAAAGTTGTTTTTAATTTCATTTTTGGGTTTCCTCAATTTTTCCTCTTAAGTGAAAAAGTTTTAGGTCTCCTACTTTAGAAACTATTTGTTGAAATAAATAAAAACAAGCGCTCGCTGATATTTTTTGATTATGAAATTATTGAATAATTGAATCTCCTTTAAATATCGATAAACAGTTAATGAGACATATTTTAAAATATTTTTTAATCCGATATATTTAGAATTTAGTTAGATTCGCTGGAATTTAGCGAATTATCAAAAATGAAAAAATGCACAACTGAAATTATGGTTTCCCAATATAAAACTTGAGGACCATTTTAAGAAGAAGTTTTTATTTTTTCAAAAATATCTTGGGTTTTAATAAAATCATAAGTTTTAAGATGTTTTCTAATTACTTGGAAAGATTTTTACGGGAATTGTTGGATTGATATAATTCCTCCCATGACTGGCGCTTGAGTATCAATAAAAATCAAAGAAATAATTTATATAAATTGCTTCAGAGTGTCCTAAAATATGGCCATTAGCATGATTGTTAAGCGGTTGATATAATTCCGCTAGCTTTATTCTTATTTCGGATATCTATTTCATTTTGCAAGTTATAATTTGTGAGACAAGCGATCTCAATTTGACTATGAAAAAATTTAGACCACATCCTCTTATTCCTGGAGGCGTAATGCAAACTATAATTGCTTCTCAGGCTAAAAACGAATCAGAGTTGCCGGAACCTATTTACCGAGAAATCCCAATACATAAAAATGTATCTCTAGCTTTGTTTGAGTATTGTGATACTAAATGCGACAAAGGATCTATTTTGTTAGCGCATGGGATGGGAGGGTGCTCAGGGTCCGGGTATATGAAAAGAATTGGCGCAAAATTATATCAAGCTGGTTATCGAGTTTTTTTAATTAACCACCGGGGAAGCGGTCCAGGCATGGGTATGAGCGATTCGCTATGGAATGGCGGATCTAGCGATGATTTTGCGGAAGTTATAAAATTTATTGTCAGCCTTTATTCTGAATCGAAATTGCAGATAGTTGGCTTTTCCTTGAGCGGTAATATTTTATTAAAATATTTAGGAGAGACTCGTTCAATTCCATCGCAGATAAGCGGCGCTTTATCCTTTAATCCTCCCGCTGATTTGCGAATGGCTAGTTGGCTACTGTCTAACGAAAATAGAAATCGAGTTTTTAATATCTATTATATGGGATTGATTCGAAACCAAATTAAAGCCATTAAAGAAAAATTTCCTAATGCATTCTTACCCACTAAACCATACAAAACTATTTGGGAATTTGACGAAGCGTACACCGCTCCTATAAACGGTTATGCGGATGTAGAGGAATATTACGCTACCTGTAGCGGCAATAGATTCATGAAAGACATCAAAGTTCCTACCTGTGTTGTATGTTCCCAAGACGATCCATTTATTCCGCCAAAGGTTTTTACTGAATGGCCTCGAAGCGAAGCGGTTGTTTATATAGCTCCAGAAAAAGGCGGGCATATGGGGTATATAGAAAGAAGCAAAAACGACTCAGGAGATAGAAGGTGGATGGATGAATTTGTTTTGAACTGGGCGGAGGAGACTCGGCAGTGAATGTGATTGGAGTATTGCTGAGGATAAATTTTTTAAACCTTAAAAACAGCGTTTTTCCATTAAATACCGCAAAACTCCTTCGATTGATAACGGTTATTGGTCTTGGATTAGGTTTTCTTTATTTGGACTATGCCTTTTTTCTAAACGCTATTCGCTATTTGGACGATCTTCCATTAGACGTTGGCGATGAATTAATTGTCCAATTATTGAATGCAGTTTTTTTGACTCTTATTATTTTAGGATTGTTCTCCGGTTTTATTTCCTCTCTTTCCATTTTTTATCTCTCTTCTGATTTAGATAACCTTCATGCATTGCCAATAAAACCAGAAGCTTTAATTGTTTCTCGACTTGTAGTGTGTTTGTTTCATAGCTCTTGGATTGCGATTTTATTTGGAATTCCCATTGTGTTTGCTTATGGAGATTACTTTCAACTGCCTTCAAATTATTACTTCTTTTCAGCGCTAAGTTTTCCTTTATTTACGGCTCTTCCATGTTTTACAGGTATTATCGGGACGTTAACGCTTGCTCGTTATTTTCCCGCAAAACAGACTCACCGAATATTGTCTTTTTCAGGTATTGCCGTTTTAGTTATATTAATAGTCTATATTCGTTTCTTGTCTCCCGAAAAGTTTTTTGGACAAGAGGTTTCAGAAGAATCTATCATTCAGTTTGTGGAAAATCTAAAAGCCCCTGACTTTGCTTTTTTGCCTAACTCTTGGATAGTTCGAGGAATGACCGCATGGGTTCAAGGCGACCCTGCCAATGCTATATACCCGTTTGGATATTTTATTTTAGCTGTCGCATCGAGTTTTTATATTTTTCTTATCGTTGGACGCAGCATTTATGTTGAGGGGTGGAAATCTTTTAAAGAAGCGACTCAGGCTCCAGAGGATAGTTTAACATTTGTACGATCAGGTGAGAAAAAAGAAACTTCAAACCGTTATTTAGGAGTAACCAAAGCGATTTGGGCCAAAGACTTGAAAGCTTTAACCCGCGATCCGACCCAATGGACGCAGTCAATTATTCTTTTGGCAATTGTAGCGGTTTATATATTTAATATTATGAATCTTTCTCATCTCAACATCGTTATGAAAAACGTTATTTCAGTGTTGAATATCGGGCTGGTTGGGTTTGTCTTAGCCGCTTTAGTTTCGCGTTTTGTTTTTCCCGCGATCAGTTTAGAAGCTAGGTCATTTTGGACGATTTATTCGTCGCCAACATCGATGAGTCAGTTTCTTTTGGCAAAATTTTGGATGTTATTTCCTTTTTTACTAGTTATTGGAGAACTGCTGACTGTAATTTCTAATTTGATTTTAGAGGTGGATCAATATGTTATGACGGTTTCAGTTTCTGCCGCGTTTTTAGTTTCTTTGGGATTAACAGGCTTAGGGTTAGGGATGGGCGCTATTTTTCCAGAGTTCCGTCATGAAAACGTATCTGAAATAACCGCTGGAACGGGAGGTTTTTTATTCATGATTTTTGGATTAGCGTTCGTTGGAGCAATCGTGATACTAGAGGCCAGACCTTTATATGTGCATTTTAATCAAAAATTTTTATTACGTTCCGTAGGCGGTTTGGATGTTCCAGTTTGTTATGGGTTAGCGGTTTTACTCTCAATTGCGACTACATGGGGGCCTCTGCAAAAAGGAATAAGGTGTCTGGAAAAAATGGATTTTTAGTTCGAATCCAATCTGATCCAAAAGTTTATTTATTAAATGAACCCTTCCTTAGCGTGTGTTAAATTAATACTTTAATTCATTTATATAATTAATTTCGATGGATTTATTTTCCGATATTGAAACGACTTCTAAAAAGTCTATGGGACCGCTTGCAGAGAGGATGCGGCCAACCGACTGGCAAGAGTTTTTAGGCCAAGATCATATTCTAAGTCAGGGGAAGCCTTTACGACAACTAATCGAGTCTGGGTCTAATTTTTCTTTTATTCTATGGGGTCCGCCTGGCTGTGGAAAGACAACGGTTGCGCGATTAACGGCAAAGATAGGAAAGAGTCCATTTTTTGAAATCAGCGCAGTTAATGCTGGCGTTCCAGAGCTTAGGAAAATAATCGCTCAAGCTGAAAAAGCTAAAAATTCTTATTCCGGTCCTACCGTATTATTCATTGACGAAATTCACAGGTTCAATAAAACGCAACAAGACGCTGTTTTGCCTGTAGTGGAAAATGGAACCATTCGTTTGATTGGAGCGACAACGGAAAACCCATCTATCGAAGTGATTCCGGCTTTACGTTCCCGTTGTCAAATCTTTAGGTTGGAGTATTTACAACCCAAACAAGTTACCGATTTAATTTATCGGGCTTTGCGGGATAAAAAGTATGGATTAGATGCAAGTGAAGAGACTATTGAAGAAGACGCTATCAGATTAATAGTGGCATTAGCAAATGGAGATGGTAGGAAAGCTCTAAATATTTTGGAAGCGGCTTTTGCTTTTATTAATGTCGGTAAGATTAAAAAGGTCGATCAGTCTACCATTTTAGGAATTGTACAAAGAACGGCCGTTATATATGATAAAGGGGGAGGGGAACATTACGATCACGCCTCGGCGTTTCAAAAAAGCTTGCGCGGGTCTGATCCTGACGCCGCAATTTATTGGTTAGCTAAGATGATCGCGGGCGGGGAAGACCTTAAATTTATTGCCCGCCGTTTGATAGTAACAGCGTCGGAAGATGTTGGTTTGGCCGATCCCAACGCTTTGAAAGTTGCCTTAACAGCCGCTGAAGCAGCTGAAAAATTAGGAATGCCCGAAGCGCGTATTCCATTGGCGCAAGCGGTGATTTACGTCGCTAAAGCTCCCAAAGATAATTCGGCAATAGTTGCAATCGATGAAGCTTTAAACGATATTCAGAATAAAGGATTGTCATTTCCGGTTCCCGAACATTTGAAGGACGTGCATTACAAAGATGCAAAAAAATATGGTTACGGAGTAGATTATAAATACCCTCACCAATTTCCCGGCAACTATGTCGAACAACAATACCTTCCTGATGAAATGAAAAATAGAAGCTATGTTTCAGATAAAAAGCGAGATAAAAGGCAATAAATTCTGAAAAAATTGTTGTTGATTAGCGGTTTCTTGCCAGTTTGAATATATAAGATATTGTTTTAAAATGGCTTTTTAAAAATTCTATTTTTCGTAAATTTTGTAGATTGCTTGATGGAAATTTTTATGTTTTAGAGGTACTCTTATTGGTTTAGTTTTTAGTATTTTGTTAAATTTTGAAGAAAGGTTTTAAAGTAACATGCCGAGAGAGAAATTTAATACCGCCGAAGAGCTTTACGAAGGGCGTTTGCGCGGTAACCAACTCATGGCTAGCGGTATCGACTTAGGTCCAGAAGAAGCCAGATTGTTATGGGGCTCAGAAAAGATAAAAGGAGTTTCCTGGCTTGATTTGGCGGATAATAAATTAGGCGACCAGGGCGTCAAGGAACTTTCTGAATGTGAATTATTAAAAAATGTTCAATATCTCAACTTAAAACACCTTCACCTAAAGCAAAATGAAATAAAGGGAGAAGGAATAATCGCTTTATTTCAATCTGCAACATTAGATAATTTACAAAAATTTAATATTAACGATGGCTGGTCTTGCAGAAAACGCGAAGGCTGGAGATATAAATCAAGGGATGAAAAAAAATAAGCAAAACCATAGATAATCAAAACTTTTGGTTTTAAGTTTTGTAAGGCGACCTGCTATCGGTAAAGCTTTTAAATTACCCGCCAAACTTTTTATTCAATTATAAATGTCTAACAACAGAATGCACATTCATGTTTCTGGTCACGACCGCCCTGGAATTCTTTCAAAGGTTGTAAAAAATGCTATCCAATTTGATTGGAGAGTAGTCGATATAAAGATGTTCGTATTCAACGATATGTTGAATCTCTCTTTATTGATGGAGAGTTCCAATTCAAACGAGACCAATAAATTAAAAGAGTCCCTGGATGAATATGGGAAAAATGAGGATATTAGGATTAACTATAGCGAACCTGGAAAAGGCGCAATAGGAGATTCAGAATATAGCCATCGTCATGTTGTTACGGTTTTGGGGAAGAAAATCGACTCAAAAGCTTTAATGGAGTTCACTCAAACAGTGGCCGAACTGGATATCAACATTCTTAGAATCGAGCAATTAGACTCTGGCGATTACCATGTTTTAGAATTTGTGATTGGAATGCATGACGATTTGCCATCGTCGAAGTTAATGAGTCGTTTAGTTCAATTTAAGGAGAATAGGGGAGTTGATATAGCGATCCAGGAAGACACTATGTTCCGCAGAAATAAACGTTTGATTGTTATGGATGCGGATATGACGTTTTTGCAATGTGAAGTGATTGACGAAATGGGCAGGCTTGCGGGCGTTGAAGACCAAATGAAAGCGATCACTCAAGAAGCGATGGCTGGAAATATAGATTTTCAAGAAGCTTTAAGAACAAGAGTCGCTTTGCTCAAAGGACTTCCCGTTTCTAAATTGGAAAAGTTAAGAGAAAATATTCCTTTAACTCCCGGAGCAAAAATTCTTGTAAAAATTTTAAAACATCTTGGATATAAAATAGCTATTGTGAGTGGGGGATTTCAATTTTTCATTGAACACTTGAAAAATAAATATGGTTTGGATTATGGTTTTGCAAATGAACTGGGCATTGAAGATGGAAAACTGACGGGAGAAGTGAAAGGCGAAATAATAGACGCAAAACTTAAAGAACAAAAATTAGTTTTTCTCGCAGAACAAGAAGGATTTTCGTTAAAGCAGGTCGTTGCCGTTGGAGACGGGGCGAATGATATCTACATGTTAGCTAAAGCTGGTTTAGGCATTGCGTTTAACGCCAAGCCTATCGTTCAGCAACATGTCAGCGCCAGTATTAATATTTCCGACTTGGAATTGATCCTGTACTTTTTAGGAATATCTGGAAAAGAGCTGCAAGAACTTAGAAAAATCGTTAGCTGATTTTGATAGAAAAATATTTTTAATCCGTAGCGTCAAACTAGATTCACCCACTAGTTGGAAAAGGAACTAAAAGCAAAAAACTATCATAATTGAGCGTCTGGCTCGCCTTGCAAATTTATTAATCAAAGGCTAGGATTTCATGGTCTTCTCCGCGTGTCATCCAGAAGCGAAGGTTCGGTGAAGGATCTCGCCTCGATTCAATAAAATAAACTCCTTGTCTTTAGGAGGCTCAAGCTTGTCCGAAGCTTGTACTGAGCGTAGCCGAAGTAGTACTCGAAGGGAAATGCGACATCCGTTTTAGTTCCCAAGGAGTTATTAAGATGAACAATCTAAACTTTCTCGCAATAGGTATAGCCGTTATTGCTGATATGGGGCTGGGAGCATTTTGGTATTCCCCTGCTGGGTTTGGAAAAATCTGGATGCGAGAAATGGGAATCGAGAAACCGGAAGATCTTTCAGGCGCAAACGCCGCTTATGCATCCAGCGCGTTATCCGCATTAATACTTGCCATATTCTTTTCTTATTTATTTAAAATAGTTAATGTCCAATCAACAGGTCATGCGATGGGAGTCGCTTTGTTAGTTTGGCTGGGATCGATTATTGCGGCTGTTATACCTCCTTATTTTTGGGAGAACCGTCCAAAAGTGGTTGCCGCAATTTATTGTGGATATAAATTGGTATCTGTATTGCTGATGTCCGCAATTTTAACGATGATTTAAAAGGGCCCGGCTAATCCGTAATTAGTTTTAGTTTCCATGAATGGAGAATGCCGATATCGCTGGAATCCAGGTCGCAAACTTTCAGTTTCCAAATCCCGTTTATTTCTTTAATTTCTTTTACAAACGATTCAAGAGCGGGATTATTTGTTGTTTTGTAGGTTTTTTTCAAATCCTGACCCGAGCCTCCCTCGCGATTGTGTATAACCACTTCTTGGTTATTTGGGCTTATGAGCGTAATTATAAGGTCTTCTATCCAAGTATGACTTATGTCAACGCTTAGTTCGAGGTTTTTTAGCGAGCCAAATCCATTAACAATTAATTCTCTTACAATACCTTTAGGATCGTCGTCTGGAATGGTCATTTCAGGACTTTCCTTCCATTCCTCGCGTTTTAAACCGGTTACTTCTACGGTGAGAGACCAGTCTTTTAGAATGCCTATATCATGTTGAGCGTGGTCGGCGGCGTTTAGAGTGAACGAACCGGCCGCATGTTTCCCAAGAAATTCCCTTAAACCTGGTGAATTTTTTAAGTTAAAAGTTTTGGGAATGTTATCGCGAATGCCCCCTTTTTTATTATGAAGAACTGCGGTTGTTCCATCGGGACCCGTTATTGAGGTCTTTAAATCTCCACGATAAGGGTGGTCTATATTGACTGTAACTTCTATATCCTGAATTTCTCCAGGCTCATTAACTGCGGCATAATCGGAAACTCCTTTCACAAAATGTTCTGCGATTGGGATATTAGGAAAGCTCTGGAAGGTTAATCGCCTTCCGAAAGAACTTATCGCTTGCGAGGTTTGATTATAACTGTTGGCTAGTTGCACCGCTTTTGCGGCGTCAACGCGCCCCCATCCATGATAGATAGAATGTTCTCGCGGATCGTATTTCCCCTTTGCTCGATTAATTTTTTGAGCAGTTTTTTTTAAAATAATTTTAACATCTTCCCGATTCAACTTTGGATTTGCAGACAAAATTAAACCGCACACTCCTGCTACTATAGGGGCTGCGCTAGAAGTGCCCCCGATATCTTCAGTGTTCTCCACAGATGACTGAACTTTATTCCCATCCCGATCTCCAATCACAATTGGTTGTCCGTTGCCGGTACTAGGAGCGCAAACCCAAATTTCAGAGCCAAAATTGCTATATGGGCTTCTTTGATCTTCGCTATTGGAAGCGGCAATAGTTATTACGTCGGGATGCGAGGCAAACCCGGATAAAACGCGAGTTCCTTTATGAAAGCCGCTAATAGGACGATTGTCGTTGCCTGCCGCAAAGATAATGACACAGCCCAACCCGTCGCGTCCTTCTTTTGCCGCTTTTTGAATGGCTTTGAATGCCTGCGTTCCCAGAGGAAAAAATTTTGATTTCACTCCCCAGCTACAACTAATGATCGAAGCGCCGTTCAACCTCGCATGGTCGAAATAATCTTTAATCGCTTTATCGGATATCCTACCGCGCATTCTCACCGGCATTAAAGAGCAACGTGGAGCAACGCCAACGCCGCCGCTATCGTTTTCGTCGGCCAGGGCGATTTTTGCGCACATAGTTCCGTGGTTGTTATGCGCAAAAATGGGTAAAGGGGAGTTTTCGTTTTTATTAAATTCGCGAGGAGAAACGATTTTACCAGGTGTTGAAAAGTCGGGCTGGTCGGTATCTACGCCATCGTCCATTATACAAATCGTTATGTTAGGATGACCGCGAGTTATCTCCCATGCTTCTGGAGCAGAGATGTCCGCTCCAATCGCCATCCTTTCTCCTCCGGTATTTTCCAAATGCCATTGTTCTAAAAATAAAGGATCTTCGGGGCGATAGGGAGCGAGCTCTAGTTCCGATAGAAAATCGGGTTCGGCTACTTTTACACATTCGTCTTCGAGAAGTGCGTTCGCGGTTTTAATCGGATTTGCTTGGGATTCTGGAGTGAGATGCGCCGTAAGGAAATTAGAATCCTCTTTATCGATTTGGAAAATTTTCAAGCCATGTTTTTCTATAATCGAGTCAATTTCTTTGTCGGAAGTTTCATCTTTAAACTCTAAATAAATAGAATCCGTGGGTATTAATAAGCCTTCCGGATCTTCTGAAAAGTAGTAAACATGAGAAGCCCATAAGATGTCTTTGCAATAATTGCGAAGAATTTCCATTGCTTCTTCCAGACAATGCTCATGGATTTTATAAAGCTCGATGAAATCAGGCGAATCCTTATTTTCAAAGGTTAAACCTTCAAAACTTTGAGGGTAGACCGAAGCTCCCGCTAGCACCGCTCTCGGAGCTTCCGGTTTCTTTTTGACGGCGAAATGAGTTTTAGATTTTTGTAGAGAATAAAAATCGCCTAGACGCGAAACGGTAGAACCGTCCTCATATGTTGTTTTGCTTTCCGCCATAACAGTAAGCTCTAACAACGACCTTGGGGGACGTTGAACAATCAATAAAAGATGTTAAATAGATCTCCTATTTTAATAAATTATTGTAAATTTCCAAACAAAAATTGGCATTTTTGGGGCTATTTGAGCAAAGAAACCCAGATTTTTTAAGGTAAAGCGATTGAAAAGTGGAAATTTAAGGTTTTTTACAGGAAAGGGAGATGATTTAGTCCATTAGAATAAGGCCAATGGAACCATCCTTACAGTAATCCATGCTGATTTGAATATCCCAACCAACATTACTCAGCGTTGCAGGAACGTCTATTCCAAAGGCTCTAAGGGTGGGACGAGCTTTTGAAGGGTATTCGCAATGAGTTTCGGTTGTGCACGTGTCACACAAACTGCAAGCGGTAGCGCCCAGACCAAAAGCTTTATAACTGCCTTTATTTTTTAGAACGCTTTCTAAGTTAGTAACGGTTTCCATTACTTGGTCGGGTTGTTGCGTTTCAATTAATAAGGCGCGATTATAATCCAAAAGAATTTCCGAAAACTCATCTGCCGTTGGAGAATAAGGGGGGCAGGTCAGCCTTTGCCCAAAATGATCGCAGCCATATTGGCACTGTAGCCGAAGCCAGCGTGCCAATATAATAGACTTGGTAGGGATTATTAAAGCCCTCACACAGTTTCTATTCAACGCCTCTCCAATAATTTCTTTATTCGATAGAATATTTTTGGGAAAATGTTTTACTTTTGTGGTTATCATATCCTTGATTTGGCAGATTTATTTGGGCAATTGGTAATTGTTCATTAATTCATTTTATTATACTTTTGATTTTTATTTTAATTTTCGTCCTTTTTTTTTCAAGAAAACGTTATTTCTTAGTACTTTCTTATCACAAATCCTATTAAATCGTTATTGCCCTTTTGTTTAGCCTTAAGAACCGCATCCATAATCGTAAAATAATTTTACTGAAACAAAAATAACACTTTAATTCCCCGCGCCATGAAATTTCCATTTAAAGCAGTTGTGTTTGATTGGGCCTATACGTTAACCGACTTTGTCAATGAAGATAATTCCAAGGGATTCGAAAGGCTGTCGGACTTTATGGAGAGCTTGGAGATTGATATAGGAAACTTCCGATTTGGATACTCCAAAACGTTAAAATTATTTTATGAGATGATAAATATATCAAGGGAGAGTCACCTTGAGGCCTGCTTTGATAAAGTTTTAAATTATCTTTTATTTGAGTTCAATATAAAAATTGAAGGAAAAACGACCGTTGATGAGCTTTTGACGGTTTATTACAAAGAGCTAATGAAGCCGAGAAAGCTTTATTTAGACACCAAACCGACTTTAACGGCACTGCAAAATTGGAATATTAAAATGGGTATCGTGTCCAATACCACAACCCCCGTATTTATGAAGGACTTTGAAAGAAAAAGTTTGGGTTTAGATCCTTACTTTGACTTTTCTATATATTCTTCTGATTTTCCTTTTAGAAAACCGCATCCCTCGATTTTTCAGTTGGCCCTTGCAAGACTTGATTTACCGCCTGAAGAAACGCTGTTTGTCGGAGATAATATAACCGCCGACGTTGGCGGGGCTTCGGCGGTTGGAATGAATACCGCTTGGTTAAATAGAGATGATGAAATTAACGGTACAGAGATTCAACCGGATTATGAAATTAAGTCTCTACAAGAAATTTTAGCGATAAAAAGTTCCGTTTAATTTTTATGAAAATCCGTAGACGTTTTTTTGTCGGTAAAGAAAAAATAAAGGGTGACGAAATTGTAGTTAAGGGGCAAGACGTAATTCATATCAGAAACGTTCTTCGTTTAGGGATTGGAGATAATGTCGCTATCTTTGATGGAGAAGGAAGTCTTTATTCCGCTGAAATTACCGCTTTAACTAGAGATGAAATTCTATGCAAAATTTTATCGCGCCACCAAGCGCTAAATGAGTCGCCTGTTGAAATAACCTTAGGGCAATCCATTCTAAAGGGCGCAAAACTAGACGATATTGTACGAAAATCTTGCGAGCTTGGGGTATCCACTTTTGCGCCGTTGATTGCGGAAAGGTCCGTTTTAAAATTAAAGCCAGCCGAATTGAATAAGAAAAGCGAGCGATGGCAAAAAATTGCGGTGGAAGCTTCAAAACAATCGGGTAGAGCAAAGGTTCCTTCAATATCGAAAACTATGAACTCGGTTGAGGAGTTTTGTTTGGATTGCGCCAATGATGAAATTAAATTGATTTTTCATGAAGACGAAAGTAGTCTCCGGTTTTCTGAGCTTGACCGAGGAAGTAGCTCCATAAAAAAAGCGGCTTTACTAATTGGGCCGGAAGGAGGTTGGACTGAAAGCGAAGTCAAGACGGCATCAGATTATGGATTCCGATCCGTTTCCCTTGGGCCTAGAATTTTAAGAGCGGAAACCGCTCCTATTGCTGTATTATCAATCGTGCAATTTTATTGGGGTGACTTTTAGTTCCCACCTAAAGAAATAAATATTTGAGTAATTTATGAAATCTTCTCCTTATTTGTTAAAACTGGATATTTTTGAAGGCCCATTGGATTTGCTTCTTTACCTAATTAAAGAACAGAAAATGGATATTTATGATATCCCAGTGGCTGAAATTACCAAGCAGTATTTGCAGTATATAGATCTAATGCAAGATTTGAATTTAGATTTGGCAGGCGAATATTTAATAATGGCCGCCGAGTTAACTAGAATTAAGTCTAAAACTTTACTGCCGCGCAATGAAACAGATGAAGAGGATCTTGAAGATGAAGGAGAAGACCCAAGAGAGGAATTAACTCGAAAGCTTTTAGAGTACCAGAGATATAAAGAAGCGGCTTCTGAGTTAAGAATGATGGAAACAGAAAGACAACAGATATATTCAAGAAGCGGCGGAATCCCCATTGATGGAGATGAAATGCACCCAGGCGGCGCTAATGTGTTTGACCTGTTAAAAGCTTTTCAAAAAATTGTTAGCGAAAAGAAAACTAATGAGTCATATGAACTTAAAGTGACTGATGTTTCGGTTCCGGAAAAATTGGATCAACTTTTAGAAATATTAAACGCTTCCGAAAGCGTTACGTTTTTTTCCTTATTTACAGTTTTGAATACGAAAGCCGAAATTGTAGCTACTTTTCTAGGGTTGTTAGAGCTTATTCGCTTGAAGTTGGTTAGAATCCAACAAGCAGGTCAGTTTGAAACCATTAGGATTTATCTAGCTGTCGAAAAAGACGAGCAGGAAGCGATAATGAAAGAGTATAAAGAAGCGCAAGCCGCCGAAAACAAAGATACTGAGAGCGCAAGCGATTAAAAATAAGAAATTTCAAGAGTTCTCTTAGATTAAAATTTTAATGAAAAAAAATGGCTGGGAACATTTTAAGTTGGATTCAGGGTTTGGAGTTAAGGGATCTGGCGCGACAAAAAGAGAAGCTTTTGAGAATGCCGCAATGGGAGCAGTATCGATTATTATCGACCCCAGTAGAATAAGAGCCTTGAATAGTCTTTTTATCGATTGTGAATCGCAAAACGATGAAGACTTATTAGAAGACTGGATAAACTCTTTAATCAGGGAAATGGAAGAGCGAAAGATGCTTTTTTCGAAATTCCAGGTTTTTCTAGCCAAGCCAAAGCTAAGAGGCAAAGTCTGGGGGGAGCCAATAGACTCCCGCCGTCATAAGTTAATGAACAAACTTTCAAAAGTCGAGTACGAAGGGCGCTTTGTGCAACAGGTTTCTCCGCATGAGTGGGTGGCAAAATGTGGAATAGAGGTTTCGTAATATTTTTCTTATATGTCATTTCGAACGCCTGATTTGCTTTGCAAGTTTATTAATCAAAGACCAGGGTTTTATGGTTTTCTCTGCGCGTCATCAAAAAGTTATAAGAAAAAATGTAAAAAAAAAGTTTATTTTCTATAAATCGGTTTCCATGACTTGTCATTCAGACGAACCCTGAAGGGGTGAGGAAGAATCTCGCCTCGATTTAATAAAATAAACTCCTTTTTACCGGTCCTTAATCTTTTATTTTTTTAGGATTAGGAAGATCCAAGCCGAACGTATGAACCGTATCCGCCTGCGTCGCTAGCTTCCTATAAAGTTTGTGAAATGCGATAGTGTCTAAACTAGGGTCCAAAAGCTGCCGTACTTCGTCTTCAGTTATGGGATGTCCATGTTGATTTTCAGAAAACATGGAAGTCGCCAATCCAACCCAATGATCGTGAACGAAATTTTGATGGACTAACACGTTAACGCCTTTGGTAAATGCCAGAGCGCTTCGAATGGCATGTTGAGCTATGTAACCGGGAACGCATTTACCGATAGCAATCATTTGCGATGGGTTTTCTGCGGGATATTTCCATAAATAAGCTTTTGTATTACCCATCATCTCCATTTCTTCTTCAATCAATTTCCAATCTTTATAGATTTTTCTGGAAATCCATGCTTCAATTTTTATTGGCTTTTCTTCCAATGATGGGCAATTCCATTTAGCGGATGCGGAAGCTGGAAAATAAAAACCGGCGACAAACAAAAAACCAATAATAAAAATAATATTTTTTGGTTTTGACATGAGCGTTACCTCAAGTTGGGGCAGGGGGATTGCCAAAATTTATAGGGGAAAAGATTTTATCACTCCTATGATTAGGATAATTAAGTTTTAAGGTTAGATGCAATAAAAAACTCAAATTCAGATCATAATAAATAGAAGGGTTTTTTAATTTAAGGGAATATCTAAAAATCAGATTTGCCAGGAGCCTGGCCCTTAAATTCAAAGGCTAGGCGATAGCAAACCAGTAAAAATACCAATTATTAGAGGTCCTCTTAAATCTAACTTTATAAGCCCATGAGAATGCAGAATAATAAAGTTTCAAAACTAAAAAAATCGTGGCTGGTAATTGCTGGGATTTTACTCGTTTTATTAGGTGTTTTAATCTATTCAAACTTCATGCCTCCTAACCCTCCTAACTATGACGGCTATTCTAAAGCCGCGTTAAGAATGTTCTATTTTGCTTGTAATGTCTTCTGGGAAGAGAAAGGAGCTGACAAAAATTGTGTGGCTGAGGGACTTTCAGAAGAAACGCATGGCTTTTCAATGGGAGGACATTTTTCTAAAGTTAAACTAGAAGGCGAAGGGAACAGGAAAACTTTTTCAGCGACGGCTTTTCATAAAAATAGCTTGAAGATTTTCGAAATCAATAAGGATGGAAAAATAAACCTCTTGATCGAAATGTCGGAGTATAGATAGAAAAACTAGGCTTAACAAAAATGAAACTGAAATTAACGTCAAACTTTAAGATTTGTTGGCTATGTTTGTTAAAGAGTAACGTTCCATAATATAACCCAGGCAATCTTGATAGATAGCGTTTTTGTTTTGGGTCAACATAGCTGGAACGATAGAGCGTTTTAAACGAATTTCCCCGTCGGGATAGTCCAAGAAACGGTCTCCAATTATATTCCCGTTTTGATCTTTAACCAAAAGTTTGGCGTCCTTATTTAGTCGCCACCCCAAAAGCGTTTTTTCGGGCATTTCGGAAAAGTTTAGAAGATCCAGGTTTTCTATAAAACAAAAGTCCAGATCGTCTTGTTCTCTTGAAAATCCAATTTGCAATTTTGGCGGCACTTCAATACGTGCGACTGTTTGATATAGATCAAAACCGTTCGGGTCTTCTAAAGTTTTTGGGAAACTTTCCAATCGAAGGCATTTTTCAAGGTAATCGTATACATGTTGTACGCCGAATAAGTCGCCAGGTTGTCCGGCCTCTATGGTAACGGAAGGAGCAAACCTTCCAAGCGCATAACCTAAAATCTCAGTAGGGCGGGTAAGAAAAACTAGAGTTTGACTAAAGGTATTCGCCAGAGATAGACACTCTGCGTTTAATTGGCTGATGCAGGAATGATGTGGGTTTCTCCCTGAAGTGTTATGGATATCAATGCCACAGAAAATTTTGTTGGCTTCTAGTGTTCGTAAAACTTTTTCGGCTATTTGTCCTTCAGGAGTCTCTCTGTCCTTCCAAATTCGGTTATAGTCGGGTTGTTCTGGTAAGTGGCGTACTTGGTGTCGTGCGGCTTGAACGTTGCCTAAAAATAATATCAAGCTTCTTGGAAGTTTTTCGTTTTGTTTTTTGTATTTTCTAATTAATTTTTGAATCGCTTGAATACCAGTTGTTTCGTCGCCATGTAATAAAGAAGCGACAAACAAAGGAGGTTCGGTTTTTCCTTGAACATAAATAAGAGAGGGACCTTGAAGGACGGTGTCGACTTCAAAAGGTTCGACCAAAAGTAATTCGTTTGGAAACGAATCGAATACATGGAGTTTTAACATTAAATGGCCCACTCGTGAACAGGTTTTCCAGATTTTTGGTTTTGATGATACACATGAGTCAACGTTTTAAAATCTGGGCCGTATTTTTTAACAAATTCACGTTGCCATTTGGCGCCATTTTGTCCAGTTTTTACTCTGTGTGCGATGTTGTTATCTAAGTACCTTTTAATATCGTCGGAATCAATACCATAGTTGTGAAGTCCTTGTCTTGCCGCAGGTAGTAAATCATCAAGAATTAGACGACGTAATGATTGTTTATTTGCGGTTGACCACTTAACCGAAGCGTCCAATCCAAATTGGGCTGCCGAGTAAAAATTATTGCGAGCTTGTTCGAAAGGAATGGATTGTTCCAGGAGAGGGTCTTTTTCGATGAAGCTTTTTACCAGTCCCAGGAAAAACGCGACATTAGCGACTACGTCTTCCAAGCTTGGACCGGCGGATGGAGTGCGGTGTTCGATTCTTAGATGAGGTTTGCCATTGGAATTGAGTCCAATTAACGGGCGATTCCATCTCCAAATAGTGCCGTTGTGAAGTCTTAAGTGACTTAACCATGAGGGATCGTCGTCATATACTAATGGCAATAAAACAGGAAACCCGTCCAGGTTTTCCAAAAAAGCTTCCATGAGAGAATTTCGTTTATAGCCTGTTCCGAAATTAACTCGACCAATTTGATCTCCGTGAACATCTCGAAAACTTGCTACAAAAATAGCCTGTTCAAATGTTGGGATACGCGTATCTTCCCATAGCTCTTTGCCAAACAGAAACGGCGCGTTAGCGGCTAAAGCGACCATCGGGGCGGAAGCAATTTGAGCTGCATTATATATTGCAACCGCTTGTTCAGGATTCAATTGAATGTGTATTTGCAGAGAGGTAGTCGCCGACTCCAGCATCACGTCATGATGGACTACGTTTAGTTGATCTTTCCCATCGATTCGTAAATTGATTGGCAAGTTCTTCCTTAGGCGAAAAATTTCCTGGTTCAAAGCCGCATAACGCTTCATAGATGACATGTTTTCTAGCGTTAGATGTTCGTCTTTAAGAGTAGGGAGGATACCTATAGTTAAAGGTTGAACGCCGGTTTCTTCTGAATGTTTTTCGCATAACGACCAAACGTGTTCCAATTCATTTTGGAATTCGCTTAATAAATTGCCTTTTATAGGTCGAGGTGTATTGTTGATTTCGAAATTAAACTTGGCTAATTCCGGCACCACTAAGTGGCTTGTCATTTTTGATAAAAATTCTTCGTTTAAAGGGGCGGGCATATCCTCAGAATCTATCAACCATCCTTCCAATTCGAAACCGCATAAATAAGGTTCGGTTTCAAACGTTTCATTACGAAACCAATCCATGAGAATACAAGTTTCATCCTTTAGCCTTTTTTTAAATTCTCGGAAATCCGCTTCCTCAAAGGAAGTTGTCCCTATTTCTCGACCCATTCTGCCCTTTAGAAACCTTAAAACGTGGTCAATAAATGAAATTGACCAAATAAATCTTTAAACCAAACCCTGGTTTAACGTAAAAGCCATTAATTAGAATTTTATTATTCTAGCATTTTATTAAACTCTAAAAAGTTTAATTCTCTGCGAACGTTTTTTATAATTACCTTCTTGGAAAGACTTAATTAGAACTCTTTGGAAGAATCGATTTTACTATTTTAAAATTTCTTTTATTGCATTAGCGGCGGGTAGGGCTTGGTCTTTTGAAATGCCACGATGAAATACCGCTCGGAAAAATCCCGGTTGGGTTTCTAGAATTTTAACTCCACGTTCGCCTAATTTAGCGATAAATTCCCGACCGTTTATTTTGTCTGAAGTCATTCCAAAAAATACAATATTTGACTGAACTTGATTCAGGTTAATCTGTATTGCTGGTATTTTGGAAATAGTTTCAGAAAATGTCCGTGCGTTTTCATGATCTTCATGTAGACGTTTGGATAGTTTCTCTAACGCTATGAGACCTGCAGCGGCAAGGTGACCGCATTGACGCATACCTCCGCCCACCATTTTTCGATTCTTTCTTGCTTTTGCAATAAACTCTTTGGTTCCACAGATCATGGAACCGACAGGCGCGGACAACCCTTTTGAAAGGCTAAACATTACGGTATCTACATGTTGTGTTATTTCTTGAACGTCTACTTCTAATGCGACAGCGGCGTTAAAAATTCTTGCTCCATCTAGGTGTATTTTTAAGTTATAGTTTTTCGCTAAAGAAGCGACCTTGGCCATATAGTCTGTTCCAATAGGGCTGCCATAGCAGTAGTTGTGAGTGTTCTCTAAACAAATTAAGCGCGTTGGCGGGTAGTGGAGATTACTTTGTCGAATTCCAGATCCTATTTTCTCTAATGGTATAGATCCGTCGTCTTTGTTAGGAAGAATCCTAGGATGTATACCGCCAAGGGCCGATATTCCTCCCACTTCATTAAGAAAGATATGAGATCGGTCTCCCAAAATTATTTCATCGCCTCTTCCGCAATGAGTCAACACCGATACTAAATTACCCATTGTTCCGCTTGGAAGAAATAAGGCTGATTCTTTACCAATTTTTTTTGAGGCGAATTCCTGCAACTCGATTATTGTAGGATCTTCTTCGAAAACGTCGTCGCCAACAGTTGCGTCTTTCATCGCTTCTCGCATTTCGTATGTTGGTTGCGTGAATGTGTCGCTTCGTAAATCGATGATGTCCATTAATTTCCTCGATGAATTTTAGTTTTCGTTTTCTTTTATTTGGCGATTTTTTTTGACCCGATAATAAACTAAGGAAATGATAAAAGTGGGGGCAATGAATCCGGCTAATAAGATGCTTTGAACTTTTTCGGCTGAAAAACCAAGAGCTACCAAACCTCTAAACTCTTGTTGGGCGGAAAATGCCGTGATCACCAAAGTAATAAGCATGTATCCTTTAATTTTAGATCCTGGTCCCCCAGGAAATATGATGGTTTGGGCGACAAAGTTTAATCCAAGGAATACTATTCCATTCAAAAACATTATGTAAATAATTGTGTTTTGGTCTTCAGTCAACATTGATGAAACGGGAAAAATTTTTATAAACCTATTTTATCCCTTCGGGTGACAGGAAATAAAGAGGAGATTAGTTTGAAGAAAATAAAAAAGCCCGGAAAGGCGTTAACCTTTCCGGGCTTTGATAAAACGGATATTTTAGAAATAAAATAAAGCGTTTAAGGCTACAGTATCTTGGCTATCGTCCGCAACGCCTTCGTCGTCGAATACGTTTGCGTTGGAATCATCGTGGCGATACTCGCCTCTAATAACAAAGTTGTTATGAATTCGGATTTCTGGAGTTACCGTAAACGCTACTAACTCTTGAACCGTTCCGGAACGAAAACCGTCTTGGTCGTCATAGTATTCGCCGCGAAGGTTCAAGGAAAACCAGTTGTTAAAGTCATGACGAATAATTCCGGCAAACCCAAACCACTCGGCGTCTAATCCCGCGCCTAACGCATTGTCTTCAGTTCCATAAACAACATCTACATTTAACAAAGTTGAGTCGGTAAATCTAACCTCTCCAACGAAATCGAAGAAGTTACGGAAGTCGTTTGAGTTGCTAGCGTCGCCAGTTTGAACTTCAGGCCCGCCAAAATAGTTAAAATAAAGATCGATGTTTGCCGTAGGAGATACAGAAACCTGCGCGCCTATTGACTTAGCGTCGTTATCTTCAGAAGTGTTGTCTTGACCATTTGCTACAAAGAATTGCAAACCAACCATGTCGTTTAATGCATAGTTTGCTCGGATACCCGTGTGGGTGAACGGACCAAAGCTAAAAGCAAAGGTTCTGGAAAAGTTGTAATTGAACCCGTCGTATCCGTCCATTACTTCCGAACCAACATTCGTGGCAAACTTACCAAAATCTAATTGCAATCCGTTTCCAATTGGAACGTTATACGAAACAAACGCGATTTGAAGATCAAATTCATCGTCGGAGACATCGGTACCGGCAACGTTCGGTCCTCTGGAAGATTTATTAACTTCTGGTTGACTAAAACCATAAGTCAGGTCAACTCTAAAACCGATATCGCCCTTATTAGTGGCGTCTTTTTTGAGAACTAATTCGCCGTTGTCAAATTTGAAGGCATTGTCGTCCGTGTCATAAACACGAAATGCATTAACGCCAGTTGATGGTTTATTAAAGTTATATGAATAAGATGAAGTTGCAAAACCATGCACTTCGATATCTTTTAATAACTCTAATGTAGATTCCGCTTTCGCCAAACCAGATAGGGCTGGCACAGCCAAAAAGCAAACTAGGGCGTAGCATAAAACTTTTTTCATCGCGTTCCTCCTCCAAAGCGTTCGAAAATTAAAAATTCGATAGAAATTTGATTAAATTTAAATACTTAATTAATAATTATCAATCAATATAAAGTGACAAGATTGTAGCATAATTAAACCATATTGTAACCAGTTTCTCCATGCTGGGTGGTATCAAGCCCCATTTCTTCCTCTTCGTCGTCAACACGGAAGCCAATGGTTTTATCAATAATAGCGACCAGCCCATAAGTTACTGCGAAAGAGTAGGCAGCGGCTGCGATAATTCCCACAATTTGTACGCCAACTTGAGAGATATTACCAGCCAAAAGCCCAGTTCCGCCAACCGTTACGAAAAGTCCAGTTGCGAGCGCTCCCCAAGCTCCGCCAACTGCGTGAACTCCAAAAGCGTCTAAGGAGTCGTCGTAACCAAGTTTGACTTTTAAAGTAACAGCTACTTGGCAGATATATCCCGCTACAATACCAATTACGATAGACCAGCCCGGTTCAACGAAACCGGCTGCAGGGGTGATAGCGACTAAACCCGCTACTATTCCAGAAGCTCCTCCTAATGCGCTGGCTTTACCTACTTTAATATATTCTGCCAACATCCAACCTACCATTCCCATTCCTGCCGCTATTTGAGTATTAAGGAAAGCTAAAGAGGCCAGCCCATCAGAAGCTAAAGCGCTACCGGCATTAAATCCAAACCATCCAAACCAAAGCAACCCCGCTCCTAATAAGGTAAATGGCAGGTTATGCGGTATCATTAGAGAACCCGGAAAACCGCGACGTTTTTTCAAATAAATGGCGGCGGCAAGACCAGCAGTTCCAGAAGAAATGTGAACGACCGTTCCACCCGCAAAGTCTAAAGCACCTAAATCGGCTAACCAACCGCCTCCCCATACCCAGTGGCAGAGTGGGTCGTAAACTAAAGTGGACCAGAGGAAAATAAATACAACGTAACCTTTAAAGCTGACGCGTTCTGCAATAGAGCCGCTTATTAATGCGGCGGTAATAATGGCAAACATCATTTGAAAAACGCAAAACAAAAAGTCGGGGATGGTGCCATTTAAAGTTTCATGAGTGATTCCATTAAGGAATAATTTATCTAGACCGCCAACAAATTTTCCGATATCGGCTCCAAAAGATAACGTATATCCGATTAAAACCCATTGAAAAGTAATGACGCCCAAAGGAATGAAGCTGTGCATTAGAGTGCTTAAAACGTTCTTTCTCCTAACCATACCGCCATAAAATAGAGCGAGACCTGGCAACATCAACATAACTAAAGCCGAAGATACGATCAACCAGGCGGTGTCGGCTTGATTAATGGTTGGAGTTTCTTCCGCAGCTTCAGCAAAGCCTGCCAAAAAGGAAAATAAAAGCGTCGATAGTAAAATTAAACGTTTTATTGGGGGTTTCATTATAAAAATTCTCCTAACAATTAATTATGAGACGATTAATTTGAATTTGAATGAGGGGACAATTTCAAAGAAAACCCCTTTAACTTTAAATAGCTTTGGGAAATTTTTAACGGGAAAAATTTTCCTGAAGTATTCATTTGACTATTTGGATGCGTAAAAATTTGGTTTTTAACGTCGAAATAAATTCGATTACGGGTCTTTATTATTTCAAGATCTATACCGACATGTTTTTTTTTAAGAAATAAGTGGAAATTAGTTAGTAACTCTTTTAGAATCATATAGTTATTGAAATGATATTTATTTTTAATCCAGTTGCTGACAAAATTTTGATAAATAAATTGCTTTTTTTAAGCGCAAACATTGAAAAAAAGCCACAAAATTAAACAAAACCTGTTTTTTGACCTGAAATTCAAAAATTTGACTTTCATTTTTCACGTAGACCTTTTGTGAATAAAAAAATATGGAAATGGCGCTTGTAAATCATATTTTTTTATATTAAGTTGTTGTTTTTTAAAGTTTTTTAATTGAAAAACTTTGCCTCGGCATGGCCCTTGCTTCAGTTCTACATTAATTAATGATTTAGAGTTTTTTTGACGATGCAGTTTTGGCGCATATTTAGGTCCATATAAAAGGGAAAACCTAATAGCGTTTAAGGAGAAAATTCATGGCTGAAGACGATTTTGGCGAAGAAGAGGGCCCGAAAAAATCTAAAGTACTGATTATTTTAATAATCATCATTTTGCTCGCGTTGCTTGGTGGGGGCGGATACTATGCATATATAACTTTTTTCCAAAAACCAGATGCGGCTGAAGCGCCGGCGGAAGGAGAAGTGCCGGCGGAAGGAGAAGCGCCGGCGGAAGGAGAAGCGCCTCCGGCTGGAGAAGATGGTAAAGAGCTTGAAAAGAAAGAAATCGCTATTCAACCAGGTCTTGGCGTAATGGTTCCTTTAGAACCATTTATTGTTAACTTGGCCAATAGCCAAGGTAATAGATTTCTAAAAGTCACTGTGACATTAGAGCTGAGCTCCCCTGAAGTACATGCGGAAGTTAATGAAAATGTTCAAAAAATAACTGACTCAATTTTAATTTTATTAAGCAGTAAATCGTTTGAGGATGTATATTCAGTTCAAGGAAAGTTTAAATTAAAAGACGAAATAACCACCAGAGTGAACCGTTTTTTGGTATTAGGGCATGTAAAAGACGCTTATTTTACCGAATTCGTAATTCAATAATTGAGGTACAATAGTTAGGAGACATTGCTATCAATTTTTTTAGATTGAAACTATGAGCGAAGTCCTTTCTCAAAATGAAGTTGACGCCTTACTACGTGGAGTTGGCGAAGGCGATATAGAGACAGAAAGCGATCAACCGGAAGAAGTATCCGGAGTTGTTCCTTATGATCTTTCAAGTCAGGAAAAGATTATTCGAGGACGATTACCCACTTTGGATATTATTAACCAAATGTTTTCTCGGTTGTTTCGAAACTCCCTTTCCACCTTACTTAGAAAATCTGCAGATGTGAGTACCGTTTCGACCGATACGGTTAAGTTTGGGGAATTTCTAAAATCGCTTCCAGTTCCTTCAAGTCTCCATGTTTTCCGTATGGAACCGCTTCGCGGTCATGGTTTGGTAGTAGTGGAAAGTAAACTTGTTTTTTCTTTAGTGGATACTTTTTTTGGCGGAACGGGTTCTTCCAAACTAAAAATCGTAGGTCGCGATTTTAGCGCCATTGAAATTAGAATGACCAAAAGCGTTGTTGTTAAAGCGCTTGAAGATTTTGAAAAGGCTTGGAAGCCGGTTCATGCCGTTAGCGTTAATTATGTTCGATCCGAAGTAAACCCCCAATTCGCCGCCATTGTTCCTCCGACTGACGTTGTTTTAGTTATTTTATTTGAAGTGGAAATGGAAGGATTTTCTGGAACTATTACGGTCTGTATACCTTATGTAACCGTCGAGCCTATCATGCCTAAACTGAGGGAAAACTTCCAGAGTGAGCAAGTAGAAGTCGATCAGGCGTGGATGAGGCGTTTGCGTACCCAATTATTGCAAGCCGAGGTAGAGGTGGTGGTCGAACTTGGCAAGATTGTTGTAAGTACCCGGGACTTGTTAAAAATGAAGGTTGGAGAAACGATTGTTTTAGGTAACGATGTTTCAGATCCTTTGCAAGTGACCGTAGAAGACGTTAAGAAATTTAAAGGGTTCCCCGGCGTATCGCGCGGGGCTAAAGCCGTTCAAATAACCGATATTATCGAAAGGGAAGGGTAAACCATGGAAGATAGTTTGGATGGAGATGCCGATTTTATCGAAGATTTAGGGGATATTGGCGACCTTGATGGCGAGGAATCTTTAGGCGACGATTTTGACAGCGGAGGAGCCGTTGCCGCGAAAGAAGAAACTAAAAACCTCGATCTAATTTTAGATATTCCGCTAACCGTAACTGTTGAGCTTGGTAGAACCAAAATGCTCATCAATGATTTATTGCAGCTAAATCAAGGATCGGTTGTTGAATTAACCAAGCTTGTAGGCGAACCATTGGAAGTATTGGTAAACCAGAAACTGGTTGCTCGTGGTGAAGTTGTTGTTGTTAACGAGAAATTTGGTATTCGTCTTACTGACATTGTTTCTCCCCTGGAAAGAGTTCAATCATTGTCGTAGGAGGTTTTATTTCGCTTTATTTCCCCGCTTTTAGCGGGGGCTTATTTCCTATCAGTCCTGCGCTTAGGTTTTAACTCAAATAAAATTTGAGTTTGGCCATACTGTTTCCTCCCTGGTTATATGCCAAATATCATCTCTATAATTTTGATTAATGCAATTAAAAGATAAGTTTTTCTATAAGGTCTTTTTACTATCTTTTATTTTTTGCAGTTTAATCGTCCATAGCCATGTTTTCTTGGCGGGAAACGACGCCTCGCGCTTTGCCCATATTGAATCGCTTGTCGATTATGGAACTTCAGAAATCAACCAATCCCAATACCGATGGACGCGAGATAAGGTAATAATAGACGGTCATGAATATTCAAATAAACCTCCTGTATTGGGAATAATTGGAGCTGGAGTTTATTGGATTCTTAAACAAATTTTTGGAATCACGTTTAAGGAAGATGAGGAAATCGTAGTTTATCTTTTAACGTTGATAATCGTTGGAGGCGCAACCTCTTTTCTGGTTGCTCAATTTTATTGCGCTCTTGGTATTTATCAAGATATTGGATCAAAGATAAGAAATTTACTTGCCTTAGCTTTGTTGACCGGTACGTTATTAACGAGTTTTTCGTCTACCTTTAATAATCACACCATAGCCGCCGCCTTAATTTTTTCGTCGTTATATTACGCTTTGTTAGAACGCGCTTATTTGGCGGCCGTTTGCTTAGGAGTAGCGTTTTGTATCGATATCGTCCCAGGGTTAGTTTTTATTCCAGTTATTGTTTTAATCCTCTATGATTCAAAAAGCGCTCAAGGGATAAAAGCGCTCCTTGTTTCATTAGCGTTTTTCGTTGGTGTGTTTATAGCTGCAAATTACTTTACAGCAGGGCGTTTGTTACCTCCCAAATTTGTTTCTGAAGGACATGATTACAGCAGCGCTTTTTCCTCTAGCGTGTTTGGAGTTTTGTTGCCAGAAAGTTATTTGTATCCAGTTGAATGTTTATTTGGATCGCACGGTTTTTTTACTGTTTCCCCAGTTTTATTTTTTGGAGTGATTGGGATAGTAAAAGCTTACAAGCAAGAAAAAATTTTTCCCAAACGTTGGACTGGAAGTTTAATAGGCGCGTGTATTTTTTTTATTCTCGGACATATCATATTTGTCGGTTCATATGGCGGTTGGTCTTATGGGTTTCGTTATTTGATTCCAATAATTCCTATTCTTTTATTGTTTGTACCTGTAGCGCTGGAAAATAAAAATCTAAAGCTCTTTAAAGGAGTATTAGCTATATCCATTTTTTTTGCCTTGATTGGAGTTTATAATCCCTGGCCTCCTGGTTTTGAACAGGAAAAAGGAAAAAAAGAAATCGACTCGCTTGTGACGAATCCCATAGCAGGTAACGCGACAGCTTTTTTGGTTGAATATGTTCCAAACTGGTCGTTAGCTAAAAAAATGGTTGAGACGTTTATTAGCCAAGATAAATCAAAGAGCGATCAATTTTTTATGTATTATTTTTATAGTAAAGGGGATAAAGAAATGACTTTGAAATATATGAAACGTCAAAAGAGAGACGCCGCAGGATTATAAAAGCCTCTATCGGCTATTTTAAAGTTACGTTCTAAAATTCATAGTTGATCCTTTTCTAACTTTTTGATAAAAAAGAAATTAATGCGTTGTTTTGTGGTAAATCTAAATTTTGAAGACAAAAGGTTGAAAATAAGATTGTGGAAGTAGATACCATAGTCCGCTGGTTGGAAGGCATTCCTTTTTTTGAAGATTTTAAAAGGGAGGAATTGGAAAGTTTAGCGTCTGACCAGAGACATTTTTATAAATATTCGGAAAACGATAGGATCATCCAGGAAGGCGAGAGAGACACCGCCCTATATATCCTATTGAAAGGGACTGTCCGAGTCAGTAAGCAAACTTCTGGCGATGAATTGACATTGGCCGTATTAAATGAAGGAGCTATTTTTGGCGAAATGACCCTTCTTAGAAAAGGCAAGAGAACCTCCAGCGTTACGGCGGAGAAAACTAGCGTAATCATGGTCCTTAAACCATATACTTTGCAAAACTTAGACGGACGTCTACTCGCCAAGATAAAAGATCAACTATTGAAAATAGTCTTAAGACGGTTCGAGCGACTGGAAGGTAAATATACCGATTTGGTTAATCAAAATACTATGAATGAAGAAATGAACGACGAATGGAATTTGAAAAAACCTTAGTTAATCGTCTTCTTCATCTAATTCAAACTCCCACATTAAGTATCCAACAACTCGATAGTCATCCGAAGTGTTCGTTACTCCAATAGGAGCAGCCACGCCAATTTCCCACTCCCTGGAGAGTTTGTAAATCACGCCCGGCGTTACAAAAATTTCATTTTCGTCTCCACCATCCCATTCGTTGTTGCTTCCGTTAATTTCTATTGTTGCTCTTCAGGATTGATAGGGAAAGAAGGCTCCCACATTCCATAAAATACTGTCGATTTCAGGATCAGGATCAGGAACGCTTCGAGTTTGATTCACCCAGTTAAAACCAAGCTCAAAAAAAATTTGACTTTGATTCAATTTAGGGAAGTCTCTAGCCAAAACTGCAAATGGTTGTACTTCCACTGAACCTTCAGTTAGGCCGTTATCTACAGGACCGACAGGAAGCTCAACTAAAGTTCCAAAAGAAAAATGGGTGTTGCCGTCGCTCAGCGCCATCCAACTGTATTAAGCGCCAAGCTCTATATCGCCTGGACCGGAATGGGTGGAGTTGTTGTCTGGGTTTTTATACACGAGGCCATCCCATTCTAAAATGATTTGAAAAGCGTCGGTAATTCCATATTCGACTTCAAATAAAGTTCGCGATCTTTCGGAGTTATTATCCTTCCTAAATGAAGGAAAAAGGGGCAATTGAATTTCATCCTCTTCTTGCGGGTAGACCAAATTAGATTGAAACATTTCCTGAATAGGCTGCGGAACCGTTGTGGGTGTGTTTTTTCTAGGCTCGGCCAATGAGAAGGGAGGGGCCGTTATTCCCAATAGGAATAAAATTAGTAAGTAAAAGCGTAACTTATAGAGCATTATTGAGAAATGGAGCCTATATGTTAGTTATTCTTGTATTTGAAAACGATTCTCGGTTTTATACGATGATTAGATGATTGTCAAATATTACTTAAGTAAAAGTTGGGGATGAGGGTTAAATAAAACTTTCTCTATCCAATGTTCGATATTGGATGGCTTCGGCGAGGTGTTCGGGGAGGAGGGATTCTGAACCAGCTAAGTCGGCTATAGTTCTGGCGACTTTTAAGATACGATCATGGGCGCGGGCGCTGAGCCCTAATTTATCTATTGCCATTTCCATAATCGATTTGCCGCCTTCATCTAATTGACAATATTCTCTTAGTTGTTTTGTACCCATTTGTGCGTTAGAAAAAACTTCAGTTTCTTTAAACCTGTTTAGTTGCTTCTGTCGTGTTGCTTCAACGTGCTCTCTAATCTGGAACGACGGCGTTCCCCCAGATTCGTTAGATAATTCTTTATATTCTAACGTCGGAACTTCGATATGAAGATCGATCCTATCTAATAACGGTCCAGATATCTTGGACAGGTATTTCTTAATATTTAGAGGGGAGCAATTACATTCTCGTTTCGGATCGGTTTTATAGCCGCAAGGGCAGGGGTTCATTGCCGCTACTAACATAAAGTTTGCCGGGTAAGTTAAAGAACCGGCAGATCTTGAAATGGTTACGTTTCCATCTTCCAATGGTTGTCGCAAAACCTCCAGGACATTCCTTTTAAATTCTGGCAGTTCGTCCAAAAATAGAACTCCATTATTTGCCATCGATACTTCCCCAGGCATTGGGTTGCGACCGCCGCCAATCAATCCCGCATCGGATATGGTGTGATGCGGAGAACGAAAAGGCCTTGTCGTTAGCAACCCGTTTTGCAGTCTTCCCGCCGTGCTATGAATTTTTGTAGTTTCGATAGCTTCTTCTAAAGAGAACGAAGGAAGGATAGAAGGAATTCGTTTTGCCAGCATTGATTTACCGCTTCCTGGTGGGCCAATGAGCAGGATGTTATGGCCTCCCGCAGCGGAGATCTCTAATGCGCGCTTAACATGTTGTTGACCTTTGACATCGGCCAAATCTAGCTCATAAGAAGAACGGTTAAAAAACTCCTGGCGTATATTGATTGAAACGGGTTCTATCTGAGTTTCTCCATCAACAAACTCTAAAGCGGACCGCAAAGTTTCTACGGGATAAATATCGACACCATCGACAACCGCCGCCTCATTGACGTTGGCTTTTGGCAATATGACTCCCGAAACGCCTTTTTCTTTTGCCATAGATGCGACCGATAAAGCTCCTTTAACAGGTTTCACCCGTCCGTCTAAAGAAAGTTCCCCTAAAATAAGAAATCTATCTAGCCGTTCCTTTTTAATAATTCCATCAGCGGCAAGTATTCCAAGAGCGATAGGAAGATCAAACGCCGAGCCTTCTTTCTTTATATCTGCGGGAGCAAGATTGATTGTTATCCGCCCAAATGGCATTTCAAATCGGGTATTTTTCAGAGCGGCCGTTACTCTGTCTGTGCTTTCTTTAACTGCGGCGTCTGGCAGGCCGACTATAAAAATACCGGGTGCCTCCATGCCAATATTCGCTTCCACTTCGACTAAATAACCGTCAATGCCTTGAGTGGCTCCACTGAGAATTCGAGAAATCAAAGAATTTCCTGTAAAATTTTGGTTAAGAATAATTTTGGCGTTATTTTACCTTAAAAAATCGGTTTAAGCCATGTTTTGGGGTGTCAAAATAGTAAGAAAAATTAGATAATAAATAAGGCAAGAAAAAAATGGATTTTAAATTGAAATATAGCTTATCCTATCAAAATAAAAGTTTCTTTCGTAGACCTAAATAATAGCAGCCAAAGAGTTATACATATTAATAGGCTGGTTTGTAAATTAGAGGAGTTTCCAATGGATGTAATTAGGGATTTTATGTCGTCGCCTGTTAAAAGTGTACCGTCAAATAAAACGATTGAAGAAACGGCAAAATTAATGGCAGAAATGGATATTAGCGCCATTTTAATTGAAGATGGCGGAGATTGCGTAGGAATTGTTACGTCCACAGATCTGGTTAGAAGAGCTCTTGCAAAAGGCGTTGACCCCAAAATGGCGCAGGTCTCATCCGTTATGTCAAAGCCATTAATTAAGATGGATCACTTATTAACGAGATCTGAAGCCACTGAAAAGATGCATATAAAAAAAATTAAGCATTTAGCCGTAACCAAAGAAGGTAAGGTTGTTGGAATAGTGACCCGTAGAGATATGACTTGAAAGTTGAAATAGGTTTTATCCTTAAAATTGATTACCTCCAACAAAATTTCATTAATATTCTTGCCTGAAAAACTGGTAACCCACCTGCAAACTGTCTTTTCCAAATACACCTAAATAGGAATTATTATTCAAAATGCAACCGTCTCGCCCTGTACTAAAAGGGTGGCTTATGGCCTTGTTATGGTCCCTTAAGCGCGAATGGGTTTTCCATCGCATACGGCGAATTTCGGCTTCTACCGAATGTTGATGTAAAAAAACTTATTCTTTGGAGTATTTCTTGTCGTAGGCTTGGATGATTTTTTGGACGATAGGATGGCGAACTACATCGGTATGACTGAAGTTAACTATGCTGATTTCTTCAATATTTTTTAAGATGGCGTTAGCTTCGACCAAGCCGGATTTTTTAGGGTTTGATAAATCGATTTGTGTAATATCGCCGGTGACGACCATTTTTGAATTAGTACCCAACCTGGTTAGAAACATTTTCATCTGTTCCTGAGTTGAGTTTTGGGCTTCGTCTAAAATGATGAAAGAATCGCTCAGAGTTCTGCCGCGCATGTAAGCGAGTGGAGCAATTTCAATAATATTTTCTTGGATCATTTGCTGCACTCTTTGTGGGTCCAATAAATTGTAAAGAGCGTCAAATAATGGCATAAGGTATGGGTTGATTTTTTCTGTAATATCCCCAGGAAGATACCCTAAGCTTTCTCCAGCTTCAACGGCGGGACGCGTTAAAACAATACGTTTAAACTTTTTGGTTAAGAGGCCTTCCACAGCTAGCGCTACCGCCAAATAGGTTTTACCGGTACCGGCGGGACCTACGGCTATCGTTATATTTGAATCTTTTATGCAACGAATGAAGTTCTTTTGATTTTTCCCTTTTGGGATAACTTGGGTTTGCCTTCCAGGTAAAACAATTCTTTCTGAGAGTATAGACTTGAGATCGGTATTCTCGTCGTCGGCAAAAAGCCGGATTGCGTGTTTAATATCGCCATTGAAAACGGAATGACCGGAATCCATAAGATCAAACAGTTGGTGAAATAAACGTTCGACTTTGGATACAGAAGAGGAGGGGCCTGATAATTTAATGCTATTATCGCGGGCTGTAATAGCTACTTGGAAATATTTCTCTATAAGTTTTAAGTTCGCGTCTTGAGTTCCAAATATTTCTGGAATATATGGAGTCGACTCAAGAGTAATTTCTAAATAATCTTTATCGCTCAAGGGTCGATAGTCTCAAGGTTTATTAAATAAAATTAGTTTAGGACAATACATTAAAAAGCGTTTTTAAAATTTAACGGTTTTTCGAGTTGATTAAACTTAAAAATTCTGCCCGAGTCTTTTCATCGTTTTTAAAGCATCCTACCATAGAACTTGTGGTCGTATAAGAGCTTTGCTTTTGAACCCCACGCATAGCCATGCAAAGGTGAAGGCCTTCTAAAATTACCCCAACGCCCTCAGGTTTTAAAATATCGTTAAGGCAATTAGCTATTTCATTAGTTAGTCTTTCTTGCACTTGTAATCGTCTTGAAAAAGCGTCAATAATTCTTGGAACTTTACTAAGGCCAATAATTTTACCTTTTGGGATATATGCTACATGGCATTTTCCAAAAAAGGGAAGCATATGGTGTTCGCAAAGACTATAAAAATCGACGTCTTTTACAATCACCATCTCGCTATAATCTTCCTCGAATAGGGCCTCGTTTACAAGTTCTTCAATGTTAACCCAATAACCGCTAGTCAAAAACTTAAGAGATTTTTCTACCCGTTCCGGTGTATTCTGCAAGCCTTCCCTGGATGGGTCTTCTCCCAGGGCTATTAGTTGGTTACGTATTATATCCTTCATTATTTTCCACCTCGATACACCGCAAAATTTCGTTCGGTTTCAAATAACTTGATTTCGTGTAAAGTACCGTTAGGTATTTTTGACTCTAAGCGTTCCCAAATTATGACGGCTAGATTTTCGACTGTCGGGTTAACGTCTTTTAAGAACTCTACGTCGATGTTCAGATTTTTATGGTCCATATAATCTGCAACTTCAGTCTTTATGAGTTTTTTTAAAGCGTTTAACTCAATGACCATACCGGTTTCAGTATCGATTTCGCCTTTAATGGTGACGTCTAATATGTAGTTATGCCCGTGACCGTTTAGATTGCTACAGTTGCCATAAATGGCTTCATTTTTTTCGTCTGAAAACTTGGGGTTAAATAATCTGTGGCTAGCGCAGAAATCCACTCGTCTTGTTACGTAGATCATTTCATTCCATTATAAAAATCATAGCTTAATATTTATTTGGCAGCGCAGATTATTTTGTTTGATTTTTAATATCAAGAAAATATAAGAGGGTTAAGTTTGTTGTTTAAACTAAACCGGCCACTAAATAGAGATTTAGTTAATCGATAAAGAGAAATTATTTTAAGTATTTTCTCTTATTGTCAGTGGAGTAAAATCCTGATCCATAGAGATGGAAATTCATATTAGTAACTACTTTATGAAGAATTCCTCCCTCTTTTTCTTTAGGGCAGATGTCCTTATTGCATTTTTTTAGAGGTTCGTCGTTCACTCCCTGTAAAACTTCAAAAGTCTCTTTACATGTTTCGCATTCGTAGTCGTAAAAAGGCATGGTTTTTCCTCTAAACTTAAGTTTTTATCCCTTCTTTAACTTTATTAAACACGTTAAGTGTTTTGGGAATATTAGTGAATAATTCTTCAATTCCAAAAACAGGGCTGGGTAAGGTCAATCCCCATTCCGGGTCGTAAACTCCAACCAAATATTCATCGGTACTTAATCGTTGGATTAGTATAAACTTCTTTATCCCGTGCTTATTTTGGACAGCTTCTGGCATCATCAGGGCTAAGTTCTCCCTGTTAGTTCCAAATCTCATCACCGTTTGCCCATGATCAACTTCTTTGAAATTGAGTGTTGTTACGAAATCTACCAATTGAGGGCTTGCGCTAGGATAAATTACTATCCCCTGGTTTAGATTATTTTTATATAAGGTATAAGGCGGGTTTGATTTTGCGCTCGCAATTGCATGAATCACCAGCGTTAAGATTAAACTCGTTAAAATACCTGTTAGTTTTAATCCAAATTTCTTCATAATAAACCCCTGGTAAGCTTTTAGCGTATAAAATTATTTTAACTCAAAAGCAATTACCGGGGCAAACTTATCCAACAATTTCCGTTTGGCTAAAAAAATAGGAAATTTCAAAAGCGGCAGTATCTGGAGCGTCAGATCCATGAGTCGAGTTTTTTTCAATATTTACCGCAAAATCTTTACGAATCGTTCCGTCAGCCGCGTCCGCAGGGTTGGTAGCGCCCATTAGATCGCGCCATTCTTTAATTGCATTATCTCTTGTTAAAACCAGTAAAACTACCGGTCCTGAACTCATATAAGTTGTTAAATCGCCAAAAAAAGGTCTTTCTTTATGTACATGATAAAAACCTTCCGCTTCAGTTTGGCTCAAATGAACCATTTTCATAGCGGCAACTTTAAAGCCTTTTCCTTCTATTCTTTCCAATATTTTACCAATTAAATTGCGCTCCACTGCGTCTGGTTTCAAAATAGCCAGAGTTTTTTCCATCCCTTTTTGTTTCCTCTTATTTAAATTTTAAATTGGTTAAAAACAAAAAAAAGGTATTTGGGAAGAATAATAATCAACCCAAATACCTTTTAAATCGAATCTATTAGCGGATAATTACGCCGCTCTTTTTGATGACAAAACCGTCTTCCAAATTATCTATCCATTTCATTTGGATACAATTATGTTTAGCGACTTCTTTACAGATGTAAACGCAAATTTCGCAGGATTTACATCGGTCAACTGAAACATAAGCGGTTTTATCCGCTTCGCTGTAATTTATACAGTTAGACTCTGGACAGTAAGTTGTACAGAGATGACAATTTGTCTCAGAACATTTCTCTGTGTCAACGCAAGCAATATAGTACATGGTTACTCCACAATAATAGTATTTATGCGCTAGCCATAGCCGCTTTAGCAGCGTCTCTACGTTTTTTAGCTTCAGCCGCCCAGCCCTCGTCAATCGCATATTTATAAGCTGCTGTCAAAGTTTTAACGTTAGCTTCCAGTAGTTTTTGTTTTTTAGCAAACTTTCTTTCGATAGCGCTATCCAAGGCTGCCGTACCACCGGAAACAACAATACCTTTTCCGATAAATCGATCTTTAACGGATTCTTCTAGGGATTTCAGATCTGGTAGCCCAAATAATCCGGAAATCGCGCCACACATTGCCATGTTAGTGGCCAATTCAGTTTTTGCTATATCGTTAGCCATTTCTGTAGCTGGCAAATAACAAATTTGAGCTCCATTTTCCTCAAGCTCTTTTTCTTCGTCAGGCGTGAATGGAATTGGAGTTCGACTGTTAATTACGATAATACCATTTTTTTTCAAACCGCTATAAAAGGGCATAGTATATGATTTCCCAAGGGTAATAACCTGAGCGTGAAAAATCATCAAAACATTAGGATAAATGATTTCTCCGATTTCATAAATTTCCCCATTGGAAATCCTTACGTAACTTTCAACCGGCGCGTTTCTTTTTTCCGATCCGAAAAAAGGTACGAGCGAACTATGACCGCCAGAAATAACAACTCCGTTACTTACGATGTGAGAGGCTGTTACAACCCCTTGACCGCCAACCCCGGCCATCCGGATATTATATCGTTGGACTTCTTCTGTCATTATGAGCTTACCTCCCTTTATTTTTTAGCTTTTTTTGGTTTCTTTTCGATTTCATCCAAATAGGCTTTCGCCTTATCTGAAATGATTTCTTCGAAACCATATCGTTCTTTTTCTTTATCAAATGCATCTTGCATTACATCGCCCGTTGGAATTGCGTATTCAATATTACAAGAAGTGTAGGCTTGAATATAAGTAGGTCCAACTTCTCGAGCTATTAATACCGCTCTTCTAACAGTCCTCGCAACACGGGAAGGATTGGTCGGAGCGATTCGAGCAATATAGTCAACGCCAGCCACTTTTGCCAAACTCATGGCGTCAATTTTTTGAGTCACTTTACCTCTTGGAGCCATTTTCAAGATTTGGCCCTGAGTGGTCATTCCACTTTCTTGACCGCCTGTATTACCATAAACTTCATTATCAAGCATAATGGTGGTGAATCTTTCTTGCCGAAACCAACTATGCATTAAACCTTGGAAACCGATATCGATTAATCCACCGTCGCCAGCCATTACCACAACATCTTTAAATTGATTTGGGTATTTTTGCGTCAAACCTCTTTTTACGCCCGAAGCTATAGAGTTAGTATCTCCATAATTCCCATAAATAAAAGGAATAGACGCTTGACTGATAGCCAATCGACCACATCCAGCAGTTCCGATGATTATAGTATGCTCTGGGTTAGGAAATGCGATCATGGAAAGTCGAATAAAAAGCGTCATTGCACAACCAGCGCACATAGGATGCTCTTCAATAATTTCTTTGAACTTACCCATATCCGTTACTTTAGGTTTCTTTTCTCGATTGTAAGGTCCAAGATTAACTAAATCCTGATACTCAATGGGCAACCACTCTAAATAACCTGGAGATGGGGTTAAATTGTCATGAGCCATAACTCAATCCTTTCGTAAATTAATACTTATATATTTAATTTTGTTTTAAAAAATTTATTAAGAAAGAAAATTTATGGTTATCAAGTTCCTAAAAAGGATCTTGGAAAAACCATGGTTTATCTTTTCTTCCTTCTTCTAACCAATCAAGAATCATTTCGGTAGGCATAGTCATTCCGCCATAAACCCGAGGTCCTGGAGCGATTTTTGCATCGGTAAAACCAAATAAACTAGAACAAACCTCTTTATGCATCCAACCCATTTGGTTGAATTCAGGAACAAAAATTTGTTTAACATTTTTACAAGCTTCTCGAATTTCCGCTTTAGGGAATGGGCGGATAGACTTAACTTTAATCAAGCCAATTTTCTTACCCATTTCTTCGCTTTGTCTTACAGCTTCTCTAGATTGAGAAACAGCGGAGCCAGAAGCAATCAACATCACCTCAGCGTCAGGGTTAATTATTTCAACCACGCCGTTGAGATAATTACTAATATATTTTTTAGCGCGCTCCGTTGCGGCAAATACCTCTTGTTGCCAACTGGCATGCATATGATAGCTAATAAAGTTACTTTTTTGTATTGGGGCGTCGCGAGAAATACGAGCTGGTGGATTTTCATTATCCATCGCAGGCACTGCAGATTTCCAACCATCGCGAGGTGGTAACTTTAAATCTTCGGATTGCATTCTTACGTTACCGCGAGCATGGGTTACAAAGAAACCGTCAACAGAAACTGAAACGGGCAAGGTTACGTCAACCTGTTCGCTGATAATGAATGCCGCCATGGAGAAGTCGAAAAAGTCTTGCTGGTTTTCTGCATGGAGCATAACCAACCCAGAGTTAATCAAGAAAGACATTTCAATATTATCTGGTTGAATTGCTAACGGGGTGTTGATAACCCGGCACATATTCAAAAGAACCAACGGGGTTCTTGCTCCAGGCCATGAGGAGATGGCTTCCATTCCGCGCATCAACCCTGGGCCTGAAGTTGCAGTTAGAGATCTTACTCCAGCTCTGGAAGCTCCGCCGACCGCAGACATGGTGCCGATTTCTTCTTCGGCTCTATAATATTCTCCGATATATCCCTCGTCGTAAAGATAACCCGCCTGCTGCATGGTTTCACTTTGGGGAGTGATTGGATAAGAAATAGCGATATCCACGTTTGATCTGCGAATTGCCTCACGAGCCGCTTCACTACCAGTAATAAAGACTTGCTCACGTGGAGCTTCGTGAAACATATATTCAGGACTTACCACTTTTTGTTTATCACGACCGGGTACCCAATCCGCTGGCATTTCCTTAATATACAGTTTACTATCCGACATTAGGGTGACTCCTCAATAAAAATTATAGGTTTTATATGTAATTGAAACGTTTAAAATATAAACATTTATTGCGACTTTAAGTGCCCGTAAAATAGCATAATCCTTGAATTTATACAATTTTTTTCAAATCTTTTGGTGAAAATCACTCAAAAAAATAATTTAGCGCCGCATACCTCTTACAAAAATACTATTTTAGTCGATTATCCTAACTAGATTTACAGCATTTTTTCAAGTTTATCCAATTCTTTAAAGTAGTTAAAGGCTTTTAACAAAAATTCATTGAATTTTTTGTCGTTATAAAAGATTAGAGTTTTATCAGCCAATTCCGTGGTATGACAAACTTCAAACTTATATTTGCCTACATCGGTGTATTTTATGACTTCTACATTCCAATGTAATTGAGATATTTCTTCCATTGGAAGACTGATTGCGGCAATTCCATAACCATTAACCTCATATAGGAATTGAACGCCGCCGTCCCCGCTAGGATTAGATCTTTGAAGAATAAGATTTTCTTGAGTGAACATTTTAAAACTAATTTATAGATTAGAAAAAATAAACTAAACTGACGATAATCTCTTTACTAAATGCAAAAATTGCCTAAAATTTAACTTGAAAAGGTTACCATAATTATCAGGTTTAAATCAAAACGGTTTCTTAAAACCGTTTTCAAATTTTTAGGAAGATATAAAGAATGCAAGATCTTGAAATGAACAACCCTGAGGAAATTCAGAAGTTTTTAAGTCAGATTAAGCTCACGGGTGATGGCTTTAACACAGATTGTTTATTACTTGATGTTTTTGATACAGGAATGGATTACCCTGATTTCTTAAAAGCCGAAGGTGAAGATCCCGATGCTAGCTATGAGGGTAAATCGCCTGCCTGGGCAAAATATCATGTTCGGCAGGGCAAAAGAGTTTTTATGGTATATGGAGGTGGAAACAAGGAGCGAAAAACACACTTTACGGAAACTCCATAAGTTGTGCTTGATTCTCCAATTATTGCTCCGGAAAGCGCCAATATACCAATATAATGCATTAGGTTGTTTTATTTAGGATAAATATGATTTCATTCGATAAAGAATCTCAAAAGAGAATACTTCGAGTTGCTGAGTTAAGAAGGGAAGAAAAAGAGATTGATGAGATGGACGAAAGAATAGACTTAGTAATGGATATGCATCCAGAGTACGACGAATTGTGGGAAATGGGCGAGTTAGCGTGTTACCCGCAAGAAGTGGACGGTAAAATTGTAAATCCTTTTGTTCATACAGTTTTGCATGTGAGAGTTGACCGCCAAATAGTTATGGAAAGTCCTCCCTTTGTTTTAGAGACCAAAAACCGGCTTGAGGAAGCAGGCATGGACCCACATGAAGCTTTACATGCAATCATTAAAGAATATGCGGATATTTATTTTGATAATTTCCGGAAGGATAGGGGATTTGATGAATTGGCTTACCATAATCGTCTTACAAATTTGGATTTTCGGAAAAATGAAGACTAGGTTGTTAACCGGACCAAAAAATAGAGAGACTTGAAACAGAAAAAAGTCAGTCTAAAATTTTTTATATGCCGATAAATCTATATGGGGATGGTTAGATAATAAAAAAGGCGTTTCCAACAAAAAGGGAAACGCCTTTTAAAATTAGTTTTATAGCCTACAGGCACTTAGCGATGGTTTTACCTAAATCTGCCGGGCTTTTACAAACCTTGATTCCGCATTTCTTCATCACTTTCATTTTACTTTCCGCCGTGCCTTGTCCGCCGGATATAATAGCGCCTGCATGACCCATACGGCGACCTGGAGGAGCCGTTTGACCGGCAATAAAGCCTACGACAGGTTTGGTGACATTCTTCTTAATGAAATAAGCGGCTTCTTCTTCAGCCGAACCGCCAATTTCTCCAATCATACAAATAGCTTTGGTACCTCTGTCCTTTTGGAAAAGTTCTAGAATATCAATATACCGTGACCCGATAATCGGATCCCCGCCAATCCCGACACAGGTGGATTGGCCAATTCCTAAAGCTGTTAACTGACCAACGGTTTCGTAGGTAAGAGTACCGCTTCTGGAAATGATTCCGACATTTCCTTTCTTGTGGATATGGGCCGGCATAATTCCAATTTTACATTTACCGGGGGAAATTACGCCTGGGCAGTTGGGGCCGACCAACCTGGATCCGGAGTTTTGCAAACCGCGATAAACCGTAACCATATCGTGAACTGGGATACCTTCGGCGATACAAATGATCAGTTCAATTCCAGCGTTAGCCGCTTCTAAGATAGCGTCTGCCGCAAACGCAGGAGGAACGAAAATCATACTGGCATTGGCTTTAGTTTTTTGAGCGGCTTCTTTAACCGTATTGAAAACGGGAACGTCGCCTAAAACGGTTTGTCCACCTTTATTAGGAGTTACGCCGCCTACCAGCTTTGTGCCATAGTTTTTACATTGTTCGGCATGGAATAAACCTTCGCGCCCAGTAATTCCCTGGACGATCAATCTTGTGTTTTCGTCGACTAAAATGCTCATTTGATTGCCTTTACCACCTTTCTAGCCGCGTCTTTCATTCCGTCTCCAACTACGAAATTCAACCCGGATTCTCTTAAGATGCGATGTCCTTCTTCCATGTTTGTGCCTTCCATACGAACGACAATTGGAACGTCAACATCCAATTTCCTGGACGCGTTGACAACGCCGGTAGCCAAGATATCGCAACGAAGGATTCCGCCGAAAATGTTGATGAATATCGCTTTTACATTAGGATCTGCAAGTAATATTCGAAATGCGTTTTCTATCATTTCTTCGTTAGCCCCGCCGCCCACGTCCAAAAAGTTGGCGGGCTCGCCGCCCGAATGCTTGATAATATCCATAGTTGCCATTGCAAGACCGGCTCCATTAACCATACAACCAATATTTCCGTCTAACTTAATAAAATTTAAGTTGTATTTACCCGCTTCTACCTCGGTTGGGTCTTCTTCGTCTAGGTCTCGATATTCTACCGTAGCGGGGTGTCGTCCAAGGGCGTTGTCGTCAATATTGACTTTAGCGTCCAAGGCTAATACCCGATGGTCGCGAGTGACCACTAACGGATTAATTTCTAGCATGTCGCAGTCTTCGCTTTGAAACGCTTTATACAAATTAACGATAAATGGAATCGCTTGTTTCATGGCTTCTTTACTCAAGCCCAGAGCAAAGCATATTTTACGAGCTAAATAAGGTTGAACGCCTTCAATAGGATCAATGGGTTCCTTAATTATCTTTTCTGGAGTGGCTTCGGCAACTTCCTCAATTTCCATTCCGCCTGCCGCGCTGGCAATAATCAAGGGGCGACTGATTTCCCGGTCAATAACCATACTCAAGTATAGCTCTTGAACGATGTCCATTCCTTCTTCAATTAATACTTTCTTGACTAACATGCCTTCAGAGCCTGTTTGAGGAGTGACTAAAGTCATTCCAAGAATTTTTCCAGCGTGAGTTTCGGCTTCTTCAGGACTTTTAGCCAGCTTTACACCGCCGCCTTTTCCTCTACCTCCCGCATGAATTTGAGCTTTAACAACCGTTACAATAGTGCCAAGTTTTTTCGCGGCTGCCGCAGCTTGGGATTTGTCGTCTACCAATACGCCGTTTGGAACGGGCACATTGTATTTTCTGAGTAATTCTTTTGCCTGGTATTCGTGAATTTTCATGTTTTTCCTGGCGGTTGGTTTGCTGGGAGCCTCAATAGTAAAATACCGAAAAAAACAAAACTTCTTTAAGACATTGAGCGGTAAATTCTTTAAATTAGCTGATCTAAAGAGAGCTTCCAGAACGGTTCAATTTAAGAAAATTGCTGTGTTTTATCATATGTTTGGCGTTATGTCAAAGGGAGTGGTAGGATTTGCAGCTCAATAGGATAGAGCGTTGGTTTGTTAAAGGAAGTCAGCGTTATTGGGAATACGAAAACAACGCTTAATATTGTAAAGCGAAAAGATTACAGGTTGGTGTGAGACAAGGTAATAGACTTTGAATAACTTTGGAATAAAGTGTATGGGGACATGGATTTGTTTCTATTTTTTTAACATTTCGAAGCGATTCTTTTTAAGGCTTGCTCGGGAGGAGCGGGTTCTTCAATTTTTTGTTTGTTAATGACTTCTGTCCAAGCGCTAAGCAGAGTATTTAAAATTTCTAAAACTGATTTTAAAATTTTGGTTTCAGACTTGATATTGGCTAACGTGAGTTGGCTAAGTATAAATTGGTATAACCTTTCTAGCCGTTTAGAAACGTCTCCGCCTTTTTCCATATCTAACGCAAGAGATAATTCGTTGATGATGTCATGAGTCTTTCGTATATGCAGTCCTTTTCCAGGAATATCTTTTTGATCGATGCAGTCAATAGCCATCGAAGTGTTTTTTATTGCGCCTTCATACATCATTAAAATGAGCTGACCTTGGCTTGAAGTAGAAATATCATTTTGCTGGTATTGTTTGTAGTGTCTTGCAGCTCCCAAAATCATTCCATTAACTCCTTAATTATCTTGGTTCAAAAGCGCTTTGAATACCCGCTAAGGCGCCGTTAAAAGCGTCTCTTTGAGAATTCAATCGTCCAATCACAACTTCCAGGTTAGAAAACCGAGCTTTGAGGTTTTCTTCAAATAATTCGATTCTTTCTTCCTGATCTGTGATAGTTTCGTCAAAATCTTCAATCGTGTTTGTGACTGTATCAATTTCCGCAACAAGAGGGCCGGCTCGGGAGGCGTCAGTAAGATCGGCAAGTTCCCGGTTTAAAGTTTCGGCAACGCCTGCGGCGAAAGTAATTGTTCCATAATCCCCATCCGCTAATGTGGCAATTCTAAAATTAAGACCTTCCGCATCGGTGCCGGCGGCGCCTGCAAAGAAATTACCCGATCCCGTAGCATCCGTATAGTTGTTTTCACCTGTTTTACTCAATTGTGGAACCCCATTAAGCACTCTTAGGTCATAGGTTCCGGCAACCGTGTCGTCAGTAGCTCCGATGAAGGTAACGTTGGAGTTTGTTGTTATGCCTTGACTAGAAAATAGCTGTGAAACGTTACCGATATCTTGGTTTAAAGAATCTTTAAATTCTCCTTCATCTAGCAAAAGGAGACCGTCTTCTTGAGTAGTGATTCCAACTTGAGATAGATATTGGAAACTGCCGGTCACTCCCTCGACAGCGCTACTGATTACGTTTCTTAAAGTAGACTGAAGATTTTGAGTCGTGTAGTTGCCAAATAAAGTTCCGGTAAAATTAGTGTCAGGATCGAAAAATAATTCAGAATTCAAGAAGGCCATAAGATCGTTATAACCTTCTACAAAAGCGCCTATTTTATCTGTAATTGCCTGAGCGTCGGTTTGTAAAGTGATGATTCCAGAGCCTGCCGATTGAAGATTTAAAGTGGCTCCGGTAATAACGTCCGTTATGGTATTAGAGGATTTTACAGCCTGCACTCCATCCACAACTATAATCGCGTCTTGTGCGGTTTGAGTTTCTGTAAAAGGTAAAGCGTTAATTTGGCCTCCGCCAATAACAGAATGAAATAGCTGTGCAGAAACAGCATTATCTGAGCCTGTTTTAGTGCCAGATATTACTAGGCGAATCGGATTAGAGCTGTCTCCATCGTTTAAAAAGGTTGCATTCGCGCTTATGCCGGAGTTGTTTATCGCTAATCGAAGGCCGTCTACTGTGTTATTTGTTTCGTTTATTTCAATTAATCTTGTTTCGCTTCCAACTGTGATTTGGAAAGTGCCTTGCGCAATTTCATCAGTAATGGAGGAAAATCCTCCAGAGGTAATTTTCCCCTCTTGCGCTAATTGATTGACCGTAAATGAGAATGTTCCAGAAGAGGCCGTTGAGGTAGTGGTTACATTGACAACTGTATTGGTAGAAGACGAGGAATTATTTGAAAATGAGCCGGCGATAGATAAAAACTCGCTTTCTGTATTTATTTCTCCGACCTGGCTTTTGAAAGTAAGTAAACGCGACTTCAAATCTTCAAATGAAGCCAGTTTTTCTATCTCCAGATCTCGTTTGGCAATCGTGACATCAATTGGACGGCGGTTTAAAGCAACCAAGCCGTCAATAATTGACGCTGTATCTAATCCGGAGTTTAAGCCATTAATCGCTGCTTCTGCCATGGTATTCCCTCAATTTTGCGCCGATTGAATATTACAAGTCGCTCTCTAAATACTCTATCGACCCTTGAAAATAGTAACTTTAGCGTTTTTTAGTTTATATAATTGGTATTTCATTAGATCGGAAAATTTTTCCGCCAACCAACAATTAGTATTAGCATTAAATTATTTAGTAGTGATTGCTAACTATTTTATTAATAAAGAGTTATTTGATTTTGTTGAAGGCCCAGAAAAGCCTGCGCTTATTGCAAATTTAAAAATGCAAATACAAAGCCAAAATAACTTAAAAAGGATTACAGTTTTTTCTAATTTTCTCTCAATGAGTTTTGAGAGTTATTTGGTGATTTGGTGAAGATTAAGAAGAAAAAGTTTGGTTTATTCAGATTTGTGAGGGGCTTGGTCCTTAAAGTGAAGGACCAGACCAACAACTTTATAAAAATAACAATTATTAGATATCCCCTTAATATTAAGGAGAATGAGAAATTTAATATTTTAATAGATACTCTTTTATTCATAAGGCTTTATAAAACTTGTCGAAAAAAAATCTATTGTGGTGTATAAAGACATTTTTAAATTTTTTTAAAGACGCCTCTCATGTCAGAACAATTTGATTTATTTGCTGAGCCAGATACCACGGCTAAACCGAAACTAGAAGATACCAAGCAGGAAGCTACGCAAAAGCCTGAGAAAAAATGTCCTAGGGTTGTTTATTTTGACTTAGAAACCCAAAAAGGCGCCGATGAAGTAGGAGGTTGGGGCAATAGCCACCTTATGAAATTATCGGTTGGTGTCGTTTGGGATAGTTTAGAGGAAAAATATATTTCTTATTGGGAAAAAGACGCCGAAAAGCTCGTCGAAAAATTGAAATCTGCGGATCTTGTTGTGGGATTTAATGTAATTGGTTTTGATTATTCAGTTTTACAACCATACTCAAAAGTAGATCTCAATGAAATTAATACTTTTGATATGTTAATTGATATTAAAAAGCGTTTAGGGTTTCGTTTGAGTTTAAACCATTTGGCCCAGGAAAGCTTTGGCGCGGAAAAAAGCGCGGATGGTTTGTTAGCGTTGCAATGGTATAAAGAAGGTAAAATGGATCTTATTGAAGAATATTGTATGAAGGATGTCGAAATTACGCGCGATTTATTTCTGTTTGGTAAAAATAATGGTTATGTGAAATATAAAAGCAAAGGGAAGGGCGTCCAGGAATTAAAAGTAGATTGGTCAGTTTAGACAGTTTATTAGCTAGATTAATTATTTGGTTTTTTATTATTTGAGAGACGAGTTAATGGAAACAGCTACGATTATGCATTGGATGCAAGCGATTCCTTTTTTTTCTCCTTTTAATAAAAATGAGTTGGAAACGTTAGCTTCCAATCAAGGATATTTTTACAAATATGACGAAGGCGACAAAATAATAGAAGAAGGGCAAACAGATGTATCATTTCATGTTTTATTGAAAGGGGCTGTTCGTATAACCAAGACAGCGCAGGGTAGAGAGGTTCTAATTAATAAGCTTAAAGAAGGCGCAGTTTTTGGCGAGCTGTCGATTCTTCGAAAAGGAAAAAGAACTTCCACCGTCACTGCTGAAACAATGAGCATCACCATGACAATCAAACCCAAGCATATGGATGATTGGAATATACATCTTCAAAACAAATTTAGAGACCAACTCCTTAAGGTTGTCCTTAAACGATTTGAGGTTATCGACAACAAACATGTTGAAGCGCTTTGTAAAGTATCTTCAAAGCAATAAAACTCCCCGCTGTTAGGTTTTGTCTAGAAAAATATATGTAATTGATTTAGATTAGACTTTTTTCTAATTGCAAAACAGAAAAAAGTTTAAATTAGCGCTTCAAAATATTTTAAAGAGCTTCCAATTAAACGATGTTATTCTTTTGCTGACATCTCAAGTTTCAAAAGCCCAATAGACTCGTTGTCTTAGGAGGAAACTATGGATACTACAAATATTGTAAGATGGTTGGAAGGGGTTCCTTTTTTTGCAAACTTTAAGGAAAAAGAGTTGCAAGATCTTGCTTCCAAACAAAATCTTTTTTTTAAGTACGAAGAAAACCAAAGAATAATTGAAGAGGGGGATACCGACCAGGCGCTTTACATTATTTTAAGGGGATCGGTTTTAATTACTAAAACAATGCCGGACAAAGAAGTTACGCTCACCAAATTGAACCAGGGAGCAGTTTTTGGAGAGATGTCCTTGCTTAGAAAAGGCAAACGAACCTCTAACGCCGTTGCCGATACTTCAACTATCCTTATGGGAATGAAGCTTGAGACTTTAGAAGGAATGGACTTTAAATTACAAGTTAAATTTAAAGATCAACTTCTTAAAGTCGTGCTTAAACGGTTTGAAACCGTTAATAATAAATATACGGAACTATTGAATCGTACCGCTCTGTAGGTTTGCTTATGAATTCATTTGGTAAATCCGTATTACGATTCTATTTGTTTCGAAGGGGATAAGATTAGTTTGTAGATTACAAAACCAAAAACAACTAACCCAGAAACAAAAAAACTGGCCCCAGAAACTTGAGCAATAAGCCCCACAGCCTCTTTAGCAGCCCCAGTAGATCCCATGCCAGGGGCTAACGCCCCGGCTAACAACCAAAATATTCCATAACCTAAACTTCCAAATCCACTTAAAACTGATACGCCCATTTGTATTTTGGGTGCAAAACCTAACCAGGCGACAATTAATGAAAAAACGATTGCAATTGCTCCCATCGTTTGGGAATGCAAATGCGCTCGTTTATAATAAACCCAGGATTTTTTTGTCACTTTATCAGCCTTTGCTTGATCTCCTCCGTACTTAGTCTCCAAAGCTCCAGTCGCTTCATGTTTCAAATAGTCTTTTAGCGAATGTTCGCAACAACCAAAAGATAGTCCTAGCGAACCGCCAAATAAAATAGCAATTAGTGCAAGGGCTACTCCATATTTAATATGAGAAAAGTCAATTTTCATGAACGCTCCAGAGTGGTTTCTTTAAAAAAATCATTTAATGAAAGTCTTCAAGTTAGTTTTTAAAATAAATATGGTCCATAACTAATTAAGAGCCGATAAAAGGTTTAATATCCAGCCATGAACCATTATTAATTAAAAGGAATCTCTAAAAATTCAGATTTGCCAGGAGCCTGGTCCTTAAATTCAAGGGCTAGGCGATAGCAAACCAGTAAAAATGCCAATTGTTAGAAGTCCTCTTAAAAGTTTACGCTGCTGGGGGAATAACTTCTATATATTCAGTTACGGATAACACCCCTTTTGTTTCTCTAATGATTTTTAGTACGGCGTCTTTTTCGCCCTGAAATCGCGCTTTACCAATAACATAAACTTTATTAAGTACAGATCGCCATCGGTAATTAACCGATTTAACCCCATTTGCAGCAATAAGTTGACCTTGTATCTTAGTGGAAATCCAAAAGTCATTAACGCTTTGTCCAACTCCTCCTTCTTTCTTTTCTTCTTGTTCAGCTCTTCTTTTTTCTTTTTCCGCTGTTGAAACAAGTAAAATTTCGTTATAAACCTTTTTAATACGATTGTCTTGACTTGCTAGTGCAACCACTTCTTTAATCAAATTTGCGTTGTCTAAGGTACCGGTCAACAAAACTCGTTGTTCCCAAACGTCGGCGCTAACGTCTAATATAAGTCCTTTATCTTTATCTGTCCATCGATCCAAAATTCCCGCGCCAATTTTAGTATCGGTTACTTGATCTTCTGTAGTTCGAGTTTCAAGAGCTTTTTTGGCGGTTTCCGTTAGCACGGTTGTGCAACCGTTGAATAAAACGGAAATGATAAAAATAGCAATTAATTTACGGGTAACGCAAATCGTCATTTTATTCTCCTTGTTATTGCTTGGAAATTTGTCTAGCTTATGGAATCTAATTTAAGAGATGTGATTATGATATTATATTTAATTTCATCTAATGTAAAGGTATTGATTTTCTGATTTTTTATGTCAAATGAACTTATTTTCACAGTAGACGACGATCCACAAATTCGCGGTCTCTTAAAAATATGGTTGGAAGAGAAGGGGTATCAAGTTGCGGATTTTGAAAACGGAGAAACTTGTCTTAAAGAGTTGGATAAAGATCCTATTGCTATTGTGTTGGACTTGATGATGCCAGGTATCGGAGGTTTGGAAACTTTAGAGGGGATTCAAAAGGCAGATAAAGATATTCCAGTTATCATGGCGACCAGTATCGACAACGCGGAAACTGCGGTAAAAGCCATAAAAATGGGAGCGTATGATTATATCGTAAAGCCCTTTGACGAAACCCGCTTAATTACAACTTTAGAAAAAGCGATTGAACAATTTTCTCTTAAACGGAAAGTCCGCAGGTTAGAAGAAGAGTTAAGGCAAGGAACCAATCCGGAAGGTATTATCGGAAAAAGTAAATCTCTAGCTGGCATGCTGGCAAAAGCCCACAAAGTAGAAAATAGTAAAGCAAGCGTTTTAATTTTAGGCGAAAGCGGAACGGGTAAAGAGCTACTCGCGCGTGCAATTCACCAAAATAGTCCCTATTCGCAAGGTTTATTTGTAGATATTAATTGCGGAGCTATTCCTGAAACTTTACAAGAAAGTGAATTATTTGGTCATAAAAAAGGAGCCTTTACTGGCGCAACTGAGTCGCGTATTGGAAAATTAGAGTTGGCTAATGGCGGAACTTTATTTCTTGACGAGGTTGCCGAGATGAACCTAGAAACTCAGACTAAATTTCTTCGGTTTTTACAAGAAAGAAACTTCGAGCGAGTAGGAGATAATCAGAAAATTCAGGTTGATACTAGAGTGATTGCCGCTACTAACAAAGATTTAAAAATAGAAGTAGAAGAAGGGCGCTTTCGAGAAGACCTTTATTACAGACTAGCTGTTTTCCCTATGGAAATTCCTCCTTTACGGGAGCGTGTCGAGGATATCCCTCTTTTGTGTTTACATTTTTTAGAAAAATATAAAGAAGAATTAAATAAAGATATTCACTCGTTTACGCCGGGAGCAATGGAGGCTCTAACTAAGTATCAATGGCCAGGTAATATAAGACAGTTGGAAAACGCTATATATCAAGCGATGATTATTAATGAAACCGGGGTTATCGATTTGGATTGTTTACCGGATGAAGTGTTCCAAGCAGCGCCTTCCCTAATAGTTTCCATGCCGAAAGATTTAGCTTCTAAAAGTAATAATGAATTGGAAAAAGAATCTTCAGCTTCTACAGGGATTTCTCCGATAATTCCTTATGAAAAAGTTCTAGAGCAAACCTTGCGAAATGCTTTGGCTGCCACCGATGGGAATGTACTTCAAGCGGCAAAAGAGCTGGGGTTAGGAAAGAGTACGGTCTACCGAATGGTTAAGAAATATGATCTTTGAATAGCGCTGTAGAGGAGATTTGGATTTTATTCTCCTTGCACAATTCCAATACTTTCTGTTTGGTCTTGGCGCTTTATGTAACGATAGGCGGTATTGGTTCTAGTATGCTTCATTTCGTCAATGCTTAGGTTTGCGTCGCCATTAACATTGATACCGTTAGAAATTTCCCATAGCTTTCTTTCCTGAATATTTTTCTGGATTTCAGCAAAATCCAAAGTAGCGGTGGCGGAATAATTTCTTATTTTTGGTTGATACCTTACAGCATCTAGACTGCGATCAAAAATTCCGTAAATCATAGAATCTCCATGTATTTCCTGAAATTCAAAGATAGGGGGAAGGCTTCCCCATAATTTTATCTCCTTCGTATAGCTTCCAGTTCTTCTAGCGAGATTTCCCCATCGCCGTCGATATCGCCTGGGTTGAAGATATCTGATCGTTCTGTGCTACGGCCGTCAGCCGCTCCAAAGAAAGTATTTAGATCAGAATTGCTGACTAAGCCGTTGTCCTTATCTGATTTGGAAAATTGTTCTACAACGATTTTAGTTCGAAGAGCTCTAAGCTCCTCTAAACTAATTTCTCCATCTCCGCTATAATCAATTTGCTGAATGCCTTCAAGCAATCGCTCGTTTTCGCGCCTTTCTTCGACATATTTTTGAACCTCATGGAAATCCAAATTTCCGTTGGAACCTATATTGAATCCAACTAATCGAGCTTCTGAATTTGGTTTTAAACCTTGTTCTAAAAGAGAGCCTAACCGAGCAATTTCTTTCATTTCATTTTCTCCAAACTAAGTATTTTCCTGATAGCGGCTTATTGACGTTCAATTTTTTAATGGAAGAATCGTGCCAAAACTTGCAAATGTTTGAAGGAAAACAGTAATAGAGAGATAACTATTTATAAAATAATAATTTATGTTTTTATTACGCGTCATTTTGAGTTGCTACAGTTAGAGAGATTACGATTAGGTAGGAATTTTTTCTTTGATTAAGATGATTTACGGTGAATTTTTCCGATTTGATGTTTTAAAACTTATTAGGGCTTAAAACTTTGATTTAAAAAAGAATTAGCCAAATTCATTTAGACCGGAGTGTGGAGACCCCAATGTTCCTCGGAAATGTTGATTTTCTAGTTTGATAGTTGAGAAGCCTAGGAACGAAAAACGGCGAGTTTTTTCATGGGTAGAGGTTGCTTACGTACACTAATTCTTGAAAGAAAACTCAATATTTTTATTAATGTCTATTTTTAGGTTTTTCTTTTTAACTATTTGAAACTAAATGATTATTTTATCTTTACGATTATCCTGTGGTTTACTTTTTGGGTGGGGCGGGCGTTGTGATCAATATATTTTTGAAAGTGTTCAACTTGCTCTTTGGAAACATTGACAGGCTCTTCCAGCACAAACCAAGTGACGTTTTCGGAACAAGGTGGTGTGGTTAGCGAGCCATTATAATAAAAGTATTCTCTTTAAGAAGGTAGGAGTTCGTTTGCCGAAATAGATTCATTGTCATATTTATACACTTTATCAATTTCAGTCGGGATTTTACTCCATAATTTTTGTATGGCTGGATTATATTTACCTGTTTGGGCGAAAATGGCGATTACAATATAATCATGTTCAGGAGTTTTGTGAACAAGATGAATTTCCATCGGATAAGCTTTTCCGTTAACACGGTGTTCGCTCGGATGGTGGAAATGGATTTGTATTAATTCGAATTTTTCTTCGTCCCACTCCACAAAGCTCCCGGATTGGTATTTCAAAAGAATAGTATGGCTATTGTTTATGAGGTTTATTGGCGTTTTAGCATAATGATAGTTTAGCTTTGCTAGCTTAAATCCAGGTACATGGTCGATATTTATTGGCGATTGCCGAACTCCTTCCCGGCACATAAGGTGTTTTTCGTGATCTTTTTCTATTCCTCCCCAGTGTTCAGGTCCAGTACCTCCTTCATATCCCCATGGAAGGGTGGGATCGTTATCGTTTGCTGGTAAAATTGTCGGGGCAATAAACTTTTGAAAAAAAATTAAAGTGAATAAAATTAATGCTATTTTCAATGAACTACTTTTTAAGGACATAAGACCTCTTAATAGCTTATAAATAGTTTGCTTATAAATTTTAAATATAAAATAAAAATTTGTCACTAAAACTATCAGCAATATAATATTTTAGGTCAATAAAAGATAAAAAGACTCTTTTATTCTTTGCTTTGGCCTTTAATATTAAATGGAGGGTTGATTCGGGTCAACAACATTAAAACTTTAGGGGCAAGAGCTGGTTTTGTTTTGGCGATTCCATCATGATACGTTTTTAAAGAGAGTTTATTTTTTTAATTAAAGTTTAATGATATTCATTATTTTTGTGATTTTTATTAATGTAATATATTAGGTTTTTATGTGGTGTGTGAAGAGATTTTCGTAATTAAATTATTCTATAATTGGTTGTAGAAATAAGGAAATTGGATATGAATTAAATGAAATTAAGGTTCTTTAAGTTTGTTGCAAAGACGACAATTGATCATAAACTTAGGTAGCGAATTTAAACGCTGGGGTGCATTCTAATAAATTCTGGTTGAAAAATTAGCCTTTAGAAGGGCCGCCGCGTCGGGGATTGCGGGTATTTCTTCTAGGTGGACGACCTCGGCCTCGGGGAGGTCGCGATCCATTTCGGGACGATCCGTTTCTTCTTGGAGGGGGACTATTCCTTTCTTTTTCCGGCCGTGGGGGGGCGGTCTGGTAATCGACGAATAATTGGTCTTCAGGCCAAACTACAGGAATTTTGTTTTTTAAAGTTTCTTCTATTCGTTCCAAATGTTGGATGTAATCTTCACATCCTAAGGAAATGGCAATTCCCTTGGCTCCAGCTCTTGCCGTTCGGCCAATTCGGTGAATGTAGTCCTCTGGATCTTGAGGAATATCATAGTTTATGACGTGGCTTATATCGTCGATATGAAGCCCTCGGGAAGCTACGTCAGTGGCTATTAAAATATCGATTTCTCCGGAACCAAATTTTTCCAACACTCGAATTCGAACCCTTTGGTTAACATCACCGCTAATTTGAGAAGCTTTATAACCATTGTGACTGAGCTGAGCCTCAACATTTTCGGCTGCTTTCTTAGTATTGCAGAAAATGATGGTTTTTTCGGCTCCCTCTTTTTTAAGTAAGCCAAATAGTAGATTTAGCTTTTCTGTCGAACCGACGTGGTAAATTGACTGTTCTACTTCGTCAACCACGATTTTTTCTGGTTCAATAGCTACTTTTTCAGCGTTATTCATATGCTCGTAGCAAAGCTCCATGACTTGATGTGATAAAGTTGCCGAAAAAAGCATCGAAAGTCGCTTATTATAAGGAGCAATATTTCTTAAAATATAACGAGTATCTTGGATAAAGCCCATATCAAAAAGCCTGTCAGCCTCGTCAATAACCAAAACTTCTACCGACTTTAAGCTAAAAAACTTTTGTTTATAAAAGTCAATTAGCCTGCCAGGTGTGACTATAAGAATATCGATTCCAGTTTTGATTTTATTTTTTTGTTTTTCGTAGTCGATACCGCCATGAATGCAAAGCGTTTTAAAATTGCAATATTTGCCTAAAATGTCGGCATCTTTTAGTATTTGGCGAGCTAATTCACGAGTTGGGGCTATTATTAAAGCCCTGGGGGCTACCCAGTCGGGTCGTTTTGAATCTGGAGCTTCATTTCTAACTAAATGTGAAAAAAGCGAGATTAAAAAGGCTGCGGTTTTTCCAGTGCCTGTTTGAGCTTGACCTGCAACATCTTTTCCTTTTAGCGAAATAGGTAACGTTTTAGCTTGGATAGGAGTACAATTATCGAATCCAGCGTCTGCAATTCCTTTGAGAACTAACTCTGGGATATCTAAAGATTCGAATTTGATAGTAGAAGGAGAAGTCAAAACAGAAGACTAGTATAAAGAAGATTTGGTGTGCTTTTTAGAAGCATTTGATTTTAGTCCTTAAATAACGAATGTATTCTAAAAATGTTTACAAAGGTTTGCAAGTTCAATTCTTTATTTTTATTGACGGAAAGGACGATAAATGGTTGAATGGCACTTTTTTGATTATAAACGCCCCTCGAATAAGGTTGATTTGTTGGGCGGTTAAAAGCTTTTTTGTAAGGTTTAGAATTTAAAATGATAAAGCATGACGTAGTGATCGTTGGTTCTGGTTTGGCTGGAATGAGAGCGGCGTTGGAAGTTTGTAAAGAACTAGACGTTGCCGTATTAAGCAAAGTGTACCCCACCAGATCCCATTCTGGAGCGGCGCAGGGTGGAATTGCCGCAAGTTTGGGTAATGTTGAAAGCGATAGTTGGGAAGAGCATATGTTTGATACGGTCAAGGGCGGAGACTACTTAAACGATCAAGACGCAGTTGAAGAATACGTTAAAGCGGCTCCACGGATTATCTACGAATTAGAACGAATGGGGTGTGTTTTTAGTCGAACGTCTGATGGGAAAATTGCGCAAAGAAGCTTTGGCGGGCATTCAAAGCCTAGAGCTTGTTTTTCCGCAGATCGCACTGGCCATGCTGTATTGCATGCCCTGCATGAGCAAATATTAAAGGAGAGCAAATCCATTAAGATTTATTCCGAATGGAGTATGCATTCATTAATTATAGAAGATGGGCAGTGTAAAGGAATTGTCGTTAGTAATATTCGAACTGGAGAAGTCGAAGTTATTCAAGGTAAAGCCGTTATTTTTGCGACAGGGGGATACGGTCGAGTATTTAAAATTACTTCAAACGCATTTGCCAGCACGGCAGACGGCGCTATTGCCGCTTATAACGCAGGTATACCTATTGAAGATGCTGAGTTTGTTCAATTTCATCCATCGGGGTTGTATCGGCAAGGAATTTTATTTTCCGAGGCAGCGCGTGGAGAGGGCGGTTATTTAGTAAATGGAAATGGCGAGCGTTTCATGGAAAAATATGCGCCATCACGTATGGAGTTAGCCCCAAGAGATATTGTCGCTCGCGCTGAGCAGAGCGAAATTGACGCTGGTAGAGGTGGTGGGGGAAAAGGGCCTGGAGAAGGTTTCATTAATTTAGATCTTACGCATTTGGGAGAAGCTCGTATTATGGAAAGGCTTCCTCAAATACGGCAACTAGGCATAGATTTTATCGGTGTAGATTGCATCAAAGATCCATTACCGATTCAGCCAACCGCTCATTATTCTATGGGGGGTATTCCAACCGACATTTATGGCCAAGTAATTGTAGACGCCGAGGGTACTCACATGCCTGGGTTTTTTGCGGCAGGCGAGTGCGCTTGCGTTTCGGTTCATGGCGGCAATCGACTTGGTACAAATTCTCTATTAGAGGCAGTCGTGTTTGGCGAGAGAGCTGGTAAGGCGGCTTTAGAGTATGCAAGGAAAATTGGATTTGAAAAAATCAACGAAAGCCATCAAAAGACTAAAGTTCTTAAAATAATTGAAGAAGTTTATCAGAGTGATGGAACTGAAAGCTATAATAACATTCGTAACGAAATGAAAGAAATCATGATGGCTAACTGCGGTGTTTTTCGTGATGAAGATCGTTTAAAAGAATGTGTCGAAACTCTGAAAAAGCTGCAAGTGCGTTATAAAAAAGGAAAAGTTACTGATAAAGGTAAATTATTTAATACCGAGATTTATGAAATCCTTGAGTTAGGCAACATGCTAAAAATGGCCGAGATTATTTCTACTGCTGCGTTGAATAGAAAAGAATCGCGAGGAGGTCATTTTCGAACTGATTTTGATAAGAGGGACGATGAAAACTTTTTAAAGCATTCCATGCTTTATAAAACAGAAGGCGATTCTATTGATATTAAATATAAACCTGTTGTCATTACCAAATACCAACCAAAAGAAAGAACCTATTAATGACTACATTTAGGATCAAAAGATATAATCCGGAGAAGCAACCCGAGCCTTACTTTGAAGAGTTTAAAGTCGATGCGACGGAAGGCGTAACTGTCTTGGATTGCTTAAACGATATTAAATGGACTCAAGATGGCAGTTTGTCTTATCGAATGTCGTGCCGTAGCGCAATTTGTGGTTCTTGCGCTATCAAAGCCAATGGACACGCTATTTTAGCCTGCCAACGTCAGGCTGAACATGTCGCAGATAAAAACGATACAGTTACAATTGAGCCTTTAGGTAATATGAAGCCTATTAAGGATTTGGTTGTCGACTTCAAGCCGTTTTGGGACAAAATTGATAAAGTTAAACCATATTTACATAACGACACCCCAGCGCCCAAAAAAGAGCGGACTCAATCGCCAGAAGAATTTAGATTAATCGACGATGCCAGTACTTGTATTATGTGTGGCGCTTGTTATTCTGATTGTAATGTTTTGGAGGTGGACGATAACTTTTTGGGACCTGCGGCTTTAGCTAAAGCCCAAAGATTTGTAAACGACTCTCGGGATAAAGCGACTACAGAGAGAGTAAAAGAGTTAAGCGAATATGGAGGTATTTGGGATTGCACTCATTGCGCTGAATGTGTCGAACGCTGTCCCAAACCGGCGCAACCTTTTTATCGCATCAAAGAGATTATGGCAACGGCCTTAGAAAAGGGCGTTCATAATAATAATGGGGCAAGGCATGCCTTGTCTTTTGCTAAGTCCGTTAAGCATAGCGGGCGATTAAATGAGAATCAACTACCCGTCGAATCAATAGGTTTTTTTAATATAAAAGGTCTTTTAGAACTTATTCCGATTGGCATCAGGATGTTGTTGAAAGGCAAAACTCCGCCAATCCTTCATAGATCAATAAAAGAATCCGACGACGTTAAGCGAATTTATAGGGAGTTAGGAGAATGAAGTTTGCCTTGTTCACCGGTTGTGTAGCCAAAGGCGCTACCCGGGAATTGATGATATCTACGATGAAAGCCGCCGATGGGCTTGGGATTGACTTTGTTGAAATGAAGAGCGCTTCCTGTTGTGGAGCAGGCGTTGTTTCGGAAAAAAGCCCAATTCTAAACGACGCTCTAAATGCAAGAAATTTTGCTATTGCAGAAGAGCAAGGGTTGGACATGATTACAATTTGCTCAACCTGTCAAGGTAATCTAAAAAAATCCGAATGTAAGATCGATTCTGATTCCGATTACAAAAACAAAATTAACGGCGTTTTAAAAGACGGCGGTCACCAATATCAGGGCGGCAAAATCAATATCAAACATTTTGCCCATATTTTATCGACCCCGGAAGGGTTGGAGCTTTTAAGATCTAAGGTCAAAAAGCCGCTTAAAGGTCTTAAAGTAGCCGCATTTTATGGGTGCTATATTCTACGACCTTCTGATTTGTCTGATTTTGAGAACCCTGATGATCCACACGGAATGGAAGATATTTTTGAAGCTCTGGGCGCCACGCCCGTATATTATGAAAGTAGAGTTAAGTGTTGCGGTTTTCCAATTATTATGATGAATAAAACGGCTTCTTTGGATATGTCGGGCAACGCATTGTTAGACGCCATTCAGAGCGGAGCTGATGTTGTAGTGACAGGCTGTCCATTATGTCATTTGAACTTGGACGCTTACCAACCGGAAATCCGCAAACTCAAGGAAAAAGGTTATGATATTCCAATCTTGCATCTACCGCAATTAATCTCGCTTGCGTTAGGACACTCTGCAAAGGATCTTGATATGCACAAGCATATCGTCGGCGCAGAAAGAATAATGGATAAAGTAACTGCGTAATAAAAAAATATACTTTCCTTTTATATAGGGTCGGCTCTGGAATTAGCTATTCGTGTTACTATTCTTATGACACGAACCAACCTTTGCTAATTTATCCGATCCTTAAGATTGATTCCCAAACGCCTTAAAATAAAATACTCCTCCTTTTTTTTAGGCTTGATTACTTTCTTTGCCGTTTTGTTAGTTCCAATGGAAATGCCGCCTTCGGCTCATAAGCTAGCCGCCGTTGTCTCTTTGATGGCCATTTGGTGGGTCGGCGAAGCCGTACCCATTCCTGTTACAGCTTTAATTCCGTTAGTTTTGTTTCCTCTTTTGGGAATTATGCCGGCAAAAGAAATCGCACCTAATTATACGAACCACTTAGTGTTCCTTTTTTTTGGAGGGTTTTCCATTGCGTTAGCAATGGAAAAATGGGGACTTCACAAACGCATTGCGCTTAACATTATTCTGGCGATAGGTAGCAACCCAGAACGAACTATTTTAGGATTTATGTTAGCCACGGGTTTTCTCTCCATGTGGATATCAAATACCGCTACGGTTTTAATGATGTTGCCTGTTGGAATAGCGGTTGTAAAAGAGTTATCTAAAGGAGCTGCCTATGCGGGAAAAGATGACAAAAACTCAACAACTATAGAAACTAATTTGGGCTGCGCCCTAATGCTGAGCATTGCTTATGCCGCAAGCATTGGAGGCATATCTACGCTGATTGGGACCCCTCCTAACGTTGTTTTAGCTGGATTGTTTCAAAATTATTCGCAGGGAGCCGCTGAAATTCCATTTGGGCAGTGGATGGTGTTTGCGTTGCCATTATCTTTAATTTTTGTTTTTTTCGTTTGGATATTTTTATGTCGTTACGGTTCGGATATTCCATTAAAACAAATTCAGTTTAAATTTTCGAGAAGTCTGATATCCGGGCAAATTAGCTCCTTAGGCCCGTTTACAAGAGAAGAAAAATTTGTCGCTTGGGTTTTTGGAATCACCGTAGCGTTGTGGATATTTAGAAAACCATTGAAAATTTTTGGGTGGACGATTCCGGGTTGGTCGGAATGGTTCGCCGACCCCAATCTAATTCAAGACTCCACTGTTGCCATGGCAATGGCTCTTATTCTTTTTTGTGTTCCCTTAAACTTATTGGATGAGATTAAATCCAACTCGGGCAAAGAACTTTATACGCTTGATTGGAAAACGATAGAAACAAAAATGCCTTGGGGGATTCTTCTTTTATTTGGAGGAGGTTTTGCTTTGGCCGCAGGTTTTGGAAAGACGGGACTTGATCAGTGGATTGGAGGACAACTTTCAAACGTTTTTGAGTTGCCTGTTTGGGCAATTATTTTTATCGTTTGCTTCTGGGTTACTTTTTTAACTGAACTGACTTCCAACACGGCGACATCGACAATGATTTTACCAGTCCTTGGCGGATTGAGCTTAAAAGGCAATATTGATCCTGCTTATTTAATGTTTCCAGCGGCTTTGGCCTCTTCCTTTGCATTTATGTTGCCCGTTGCAACTCCGCCTAATGCGATTGTTTTTGGTTCAGGCTGGATAAAAATTTCAAAAATGGCAAAAGTAGGCGTTTTCATAAATATGATTGGAGCGATTATTACCACATTATTCACGATTATCTGGCTACCACTGGTATTTGATTAAAGTTCTTTTTATATTCAAAAAAAAGATAAAAACTATTTTCTAAATTAATAAAAAAATTAATTGCACCTCTTGATTTTTAGCGACAAGGGATCATATTAATAACATGATTTATTACGAGAGGGAGGGTCAATAAAATGATTAATCCACCTTATAAATCTCTTTCTTCATTAAACAAATATTATTAATTTTTAAATAGGAAGGTAAATAAAATATCGTTTTCAAGGTTTTTATTTATTAACTTTTTTGGAGGGGCTTGTTATGAGTTTGAGTCCGCCAGACATCTAGTGACGCTGGATGTAAAACTTAATAATATTAATTAGCTCATTATTATGAGTGAACGCCAAAAATAAAATTGGGGTTTGTAGGCGCGCTAGCCGTAGAGTTAGCGCGCCTTTTTTGTTTTTAGATAATCTAAACCCTTTTGCGCCGGAATATTTTTAGGATCTATTTCTAAAACCTCTTGAAAAACTTTGAAAGCTCTTTCATTTTTTTCAATCCTAAGTAATGAGCTTCCAATGCCCAAAAGAGCGTCTACATTTTTAGGGAATAGCTTGTTAGCCTGTTCGAAAGCATTCAACGCTTCGCTAAACCTACTTTGAAAAAATAACGCCTTTCCATAATTTAAATAATTAATGTAGTTACTTGGAAAAAAGTCAATGGCTCTTTTAAAGTTTAAGTTGGCGTTACTAAAATTTTTGGAATTGAAAAAGGATTTTGCCATCAAAGTATAAACTGTGTCGGTAGCCTCCAAACCGTTATCAATGGCTTTTTGCATAAAGTTTATGGCGTTTGTAAAATCTTTTTTAAAAAAATAAACCCTGCCAAGTTGCCACAAAGTATTTTTAACGTTAAATGATTTATCTAAACTTGTTTTGAGAGATTTTTCCGCAAGATTTAGTTGGTTCAAGTTTATATAAACGACTCCTCTAACAAAGTCCGAATAGCCTTGAGTTTCTAATTGAGTAGATATCCTTTGATTCGCGTTTAAAAAAGATTGAAGCAATTTTTGATTTGTTTCAATTGGTTGGCTTCTGAGTTTGCTATTTAAAAATGGGAAAATTTCTTTCTCTATAATTTTGTTAAGAGTTAATTTAGCCGCTATTAAGTGTCCTGCGGGCGTCCAGTGAATGACGTTGGGATAGTGCAACGGAATAAGGCTTTCATATTGAATTTTCATAAGCGGCTTTAATAAATCTAGCCAGATGATATTATTCTTATAGCCAAATTGAAAAGGTTTGAAATCTATTGAATAATTTTCTAACTTCAAAATTTCCTTTGGCGAAGGGATGGCTAAAAACAAAAGCTTTGATCCATTTTTATTAAGCAAATCGGCGAATTTTTTTAAACCAATACTATAAATGGTTGCTTCTTTTTGTCTAAACGAAGAGTTGATTATTTCTCCATAGTCAGTTTTCCAGCTTATTAAATCGCTTTGTTTCCAACTCCATGATTGCATTTCATGTCCTAAGTTTTTTTTAGGCGTTTTACCGGTATGTGTTTTTTCGCGAATTAAGTTTTTTCTAAAATGTTTTTCAAAAAGCCTTATTAGGTGAGAAATCGGGAAAAGGTCGTCATAAAAGGGAATTCTTTGAATGTAATTTAAAGCTTTAACGTATAACGTACTTAAATTTTGCTTGAATTCTAATCCTTGTAGTTCTAATTGAACCTGATTTTTGGAGAGCCTATTAAATTTAATAGAATCAAATTCAATTTTTGAAAAATTCATAGTTGATATTTCACCGCTATGAAAATAGACGATCGTTAAATCTGGTTCGTATTTGTAACCCTCATTTGAAAAGAAAGTATCGAATTCGGCCAATTCCCATAAGTTTTTACCAGCGTTAATAACTTCAAATTTTTTGTTGGGAAATTCTTTTTCAAATTCTTCGTTTAAGAAATACGCAAAAGTCTCGTCGTTATTCACGCCGGAAGCGGCAAATATTGAGCCTCCGATACATAAAACTCTAAAAACTTCCTTTGGCTTTTTATAAGAATGTCGTCGGTGGCTTCGAAGGCGGCGATTGTCTGTCTTTATGCGATAAGGGAAACCCTGAAATACTTTGTCGGTTTCTAAGTTGGCTCGAAACGCAGTGGGAAGGCCAAAATAAGAAGTCGTATGATTTTCGAAGATTGGTTGAGGGGCAATAATTCGGACCGATACTTCGATAATCAAAATAAGCGTTATTAAAGAAAAAAAATAGACGTTTATTTTTTTTATGGATTTGATCTTTTTACCTATTTAAAAGAGAGCGCTTTATAAAGTTTTAGGCTTTCTAAGTTTTTAGAATTTTTAGAGGTCGTCTGTATCAGGTGAGTTCGTCGTCTTCTATTTCTTCCCACTTAGGCTCCCCATGGGTTTTGTAGTTTTCTGTTCCGGCAAAAGTACCTTCATGGTAGATATTTACTTTATATTTACTTCCGCCAAACTTTTCTTCTAACCAGGGGACAGGATCTTCAATTTCTATTATATCTTTGGTTTCAAATTTTCCAATTAAAGGAAAAACCATACCCATTCCAGACGGGACAATCGCGAAAACTTTGATTTTAGTAGTTCCTAATATTTTTTTAAAATCATCTTCCATATGCTCTCGGGTATAGCCGAGACCATAAGTTTGTTTTGCTCTTCGTTTTAGATGGTCTTCCAGCAAATTATAAAACCACCAGTTTTTAGATTTGCGGTTATCGTGCAGAAATGGGTATTCAACGAAACCATATTTGTTGATAAATGGTTTTTTGGCCATGATGCATTTTCCTTTGAAACGAAATACTTAATTAATTTTTAGATTATTTTATCAGTTTGCCGATAGCAAACTTTGAAAGGTAAAAATCAAATTGGTGATTATTCTTCCTCAACTGGGCTTTCGCTCAAGTCGTCAAATATTTTTTCAAATTTGGTTTCCAGTTCGAGGAAGACGTCCACAATTCTTGGGTCGAAATGGGTCCCCCGGCTTTGGACGATGACTTTTTTGACTATTTCATGCTCTAAAGGCTTTTTATAAGGCCTTTTAGAACGAAGCGCGTCATATACATCCGCTACCGCCATGATACGAGCTTCAGCGGGAATATCGTCTCCTGAAAGTCCTTCAGGGTAGCCCCTGCCGTCCCAAAATTCTTGATGATAAAGAGCAATGTTATGTCCCATTTCTAAAAATTCTGGATAGCTGAAATTTTTTAAAATCTTCTTGATTGCTTGCGCTCCAAAAACGGTGTGCTGCTTCATTATTTTCCATTCATCGGGAGTTAATTTACCTGGTTTTAATAGAATATTATCAGGGACTCCCACTTTACCAATATCGTGCAAGGGGCTGGAAAGCTCGATAAGTTCAATAAAATGTTCGTTTATAAACTCAAAGCCGGTTTTTCCTTTAAGAGCTGTCGCAAGTTCTCTAGTAAATGCGCTAACGCGATTTAGATGATGTCCTGTTTCAGGGTCTTTATATTCTGCAATAGCTCCTAGCGCTTCAATGATAGATTTAAAAGCGTTTCCTAAATCGGATTTTAAAAGTTGTAGGTTGTCATGATCGCGCTCGCAAAACTTATGGCTCATTTTCAGAGCAATGTCAGGGTCCGATCTTATTAAGGACTCAAAATTTGTCAAACTCAAGGTTAAGCAAACTGTAGGGGCATGCAATGCTTTTACCGATGCTGATCGAATGTTTTCAGAGCTTAATAGGGCCAGCTCTCCAAAATATTCGCCTTGCTTTAGTTCCCGAATTTTCCGGTTTATATGGAAATCTAATTTCTGAAAAACTTCAACGCTGCCTTCAGCCACAATATATAATTTATCGCCCCTGTCTCCCTCTCTCATAATAGTTTCATCTTTGTCAAACTTTTCCATCTCTACCCATTTTTTTAAATTCTCAATGGATTGAGGAGATAATTCGTCAAAAAGTTCGCAATTATCGACTATATGTAAAGGGATTTCCTTCGGTCTTTTCATAAGCAAAAAACTTGTGAGTTTATTTTTTAATTACGAATCCGTAATCGGCTGTTAAAATTTCGAAATTGGAAGATATTTTAAAGAAACTCTAGCTTAAGGTACGTATTATTGATTTTTAAGAAATTATACAAGAATTATTGGAAATTTGGATTTAAATCTTACTTATATGACTTATTAACGCCATCGGCTTATTCGGCGTCTCTACAATCAGTTAGCGAAACTGTCGACGCAACTCCAAAAGATATTGTCTTAGATGTTGGCTGCGGCACGGGACAGATTCTTAGATTTCTAAGCTCCGATATAGAAAACGGTTTGCGATATATAGGTTTAGATCAATTAGAAGACGGTTTGAATAGAACTAAATCTAAGGCAAATAGTTTAAGAATCGGGAAAAATACGTTTTGCATTCAAGCAGATTTTCGCCAGGGAATTCCTATAAAAAAAGAATCGGTGGATTTTATAATATGCCATTTCGCATCCTATATAATTCGAGATGTTGATATTAGAATAAATTTGATGGTCTCTTTTTGGGAAACCCTCAAACCTGGCGGTAAGCTGGTGATCGCCAATCCTTCTAAAAATTATGCTCCAGATTCTATAATTCGTGAAAGCGTTAGTTTGGATAAGAATATAAAAAATATTTTTGAACGTTTGATCCGAAAATGTATTGTTAATCCTTTAGCAAAGTTTTTGGGGCTTGATTATATTCTTTCCCAACTGAAGAATGGCGAATGGAAGTGGTTTTCCTATAAAGAAATAATCGACGAGATTACTAAAGCGGGCTTTGAGGTTTCATCTGTAAAAGAAGTTTATGGCCAATCCGGTTATCTAGCTATTGCAAAGAAGCCAAGTCTCTAGTTATCAGATTTCTTTTTTCTATAAGCGCCTTTAATTAAGTTGTATGAAGCGGGGGATGAGCTTGGATTAAGTTTTCCCAAAGACTGACCGCAGGCATAACAATTTAAACGCTGATTTTTTTCTTTCAAAGCATTTTTAAATTCGGTAGGGCTATCCTTGGGAGCTGTCATCCTTTCCAGATATATTCGAATAAGGCTTCCAGAGCCTTCCTTTCTATATTTGGCGATCAAGGCATCGCATTGTGCGCAGTGAATATCTAAAAAACGGCTCGGCATTTATTTGGTTTCAGCCTATTTTGTTTTTTGACGTTTGTAATCAGTTACAAAATTATGGGCTATTCGCGTTGGCTCAGGCACCCTATATTTGGTAACGCATTTTAGCGTCCAGGTAATAGAGTCGTCCAAATCGATTAAATGACCGGGTGAAACAAAAATAGGTTTACATCGCTCTCTAGTTCTTATTGCGGCCCCAATGGGTTCTTCTGATGGATTTAATAGCTTTGTATGAGATCCTTTAGCGGCGGGAGGCTCTTCAAAAGAGCCGTATAATCTGCTTTTGCCGCAACCAATAGTTGGTTTTTGCAAAAACAATCCTATATGACAAGCTAAGCCAAATTTACGAGGATGCGCAAGTCCATGGCCGTCTATAAAGACAAGGTCTGGCGTTGGTTTGACTAACTTAAATAGCTCTAAAAGGACAGGGGCTTCGCGAAAAGACAAAAGACCAGGAACGTATGGAAAAGATACGGTTCCCTCATAAATGAAACTATCAATAGGATCTAAGTTAGGCAGCTTAAATAAAACGGCTCCGGCATAAGCGATATCGTCTTGAAAACTGATGTCGGTACCTGCAACGATTTTAGGTTTTTTCTTAAGCGGAATTAATTGGGTTTGTTGCGCAAGGCGCTTTTGAAGAGGGATTGCGTCGTCTTTGCTTATATCCCAGGGATGGATTGGCTTAACGCGCATACAGTTTGAAGAAAAGACTAATTAATAAAGGTGGAGTGAATTTTTTAATTTCAGAATTCTATCCCGTATTCTCATGCTATTATAGTTAAAATTAGGGATAAATAAGAGTATATTAAAAACTTAAATATAGAGACGATTAATGAAGCGGAACATAATCCAAATAATTTTATATCCGGGAAACGAAAGTGGTTATGTGGCCGAATGCGTCAATCTTCAGGTTGTTACGCATGGGCAGACTATAGACGATACGGTTAAAAATATCAAAGAGGCTTTGGCTCTCCATTTTGAAGATGAAGACCCAGAAGAAATTGGACTTTCACCCAATGCGCCGCTTATTGTGAGTATGGAGATTGAACCAGTTCATGCCTAAGCTTAGGCATGAACTGGTTCTCAATTGATTGCCATTCTGAAAAACTTTGGTTTTTCTATCGCTAAACAAAAGGGTAGCCATATTAAATTGGTAAGAATTGTGGATGGGAAAAGGCCAATTTTAACCGTTCCCGATCATAAAGAAATTGATACAGGTACTCTCGGAGCGATTTTTAGACAAGCTTCCGCTTTTATTCCAAAAGCAGAATTAAGAAATCGTTTTTACTCTGAATAATTAAAGAAGAATTTGGAAACAAAAACTAGCTAACTTTTAAAAAAAGCTAGCTAGTTTGAAAATTCAATATTAATTAAAGACCAGCGGCTTTTTTGATTGCCCTTGCCTTATCAGTCTTTTCCCACGTAAACCCTTTTTCGTTTCTACCAAAATGACCGTAGGCGGCAGTTTGTCGATACTTAGGCTTTTTAAGGTCTAGGGAACTTACAATACCCGCAGGTTTTAAATCAAAATGGTTGCGCACCAACCCCTCGTATTTTGCTGGATCGATTTTGTTTGTGCCAAAGGTGTCCACTAAAACAGACACAGGTTCCGCTACCCCGATTGCATAGGCTAATTGGACTTCGCAACGGTCGGCAGTTTTTGCGGCTACCAGGTTTTTAGCGATGTACCGGGCCATGTAGCAAGCGGAACGATCCACCTTGGAAGGATCTTTGCCAGAGAAGGCGCCGCCGCCGTGTCTACCAAAACCCCCGTAAGTATCTACGATGATTTTGCGTCCCGTTAGACCGCAATCTCCTTGAGGTCCTCCGATGATGAATTTGCCTGTAGGATTTATGTGGATCTTCATTTTTTTAGCGCGGAGATTTTCTGGGATAGTTTCTAGAATAACTTGTTTTGTGATTTCATCTCGAAGCCTTTTATTCCCAACTTTTGCGTCGTGTTGAGAAGATATGACAACAGTTTCAATTGAAGTAGGTTTGCCATTTTCATACCTGACAGAAACTTGAGATTTGCTGTCCGGTCTTAAATAAGGAAGTTTGCCATTCTTTCTAACTTCTGCTAACCGACGAGTAAGTTGATGAGCGACTAATATTGGCATTGGCATAAGTTCTTTGGTTTCGTTAGACGCATAGCCAAACATCATGCCTTGGTCGCCGGCTCCTTGCTCATGTTTATCGTCGTCGACACCCTGAGCGATATCGGGTGATTGTTTATCAAAAGCGGTCATGACTCCGCAAGTTTCATAATCGAATCCCATATCGGAGCTTGTATATCCAATTTCTTTTATAGTATTGCGCACTATTTCGGGAACTTCTACATAACAGGAAGTTGTGATTTCTCCCGCAACCAGGGCGAATCCAGTTTTGACCATGGTTTCGCAGGCTACGCGCGCGTGCTTGTCTTTTGCCAGAATGGAGTCTAAAACGGCGTCGGATATTTGATCCGCTATTTTATCAGGATGTCCTTCGGAAACCGACTCGGACGTAAATAAAAAGTTTCCATTACTCATATTAAATCTCTCAGTAGTGAAGTGAATAATTATCTATTTAAAAATTAAGAATTCTCAATTTTAGGAATAAGACTTTTAACGAGCTGAATTTTTTTTGATTTATTAGTTCGTTCTTCAGGCATAAAGTTTTTCTTGATAGTTTAAGTTTCTATTGAAGTCTTCCGGAAACCGATTTTTCATTTCCTCTTTGATGTACCGACTTATTTCTTTTGCGGAATCCATTTTTAGAACTTTATCGGCCAGTTCACGCGCTACGTTCATATCAACGCTTCTAATTATCTTTTTTATTTTGGGAATAGAGTGTGGATCCATGCTCAGTTGGTTTATTTTTCCCAATCCAAGTAGCAATAGAGTGGCTAATGGATCTCCGCCCATTTCTCCGCAAATACTAACTTTCTTATTTGACTTATTGGCCGCGTCAAAAATAGACTTTAATGTTTTTATGATTGCTGGGTGAAACGCCTCATATAAATAAGCTATAGTTTCGTTAGTTCTGTCCACCGCCAAAATATATTGAATTAAATCGTTAGTTCCGACGCTAATAAAATCTACAATTTTTAATATTTCTTCAATGCAAATAGCGGCAGAAGGCGTTTCTATCATAGCTCCAACTTCGATATCCGAATTAAATTCTATCCGTTCTTCTCTTAAATCTAGTTTTATATCTTCTAAAATTTGATTTGCTTCATGTAATTCTTCCACTGAAGAAACCATAGGGTAGAGTATTTGTAAATTCCCATAGACGCTTGCTCGAAGAATACTTCGTAACTGAGTCTTAAATATTTCTGGAAAGTTTAAAGACATTCTTATACCTCTAAGTCCCAGAGCTGGGTTTAATTCTTCTTGAACGTCTAATATATCTAAGGCTTTGTCGCCTCCAACATCTAAGGTTCGCACTACAACTGGATATGGTTTTGATTCTTCGGCGACTTTTTTGAAGTTTTCAAAAAGGTTTTTTTCGGTTGGAAGATTTTTTCTGCCGATATAAATAAATTCGGTTCTATAAAGACCTATGCCTTCGCCGCCGAATTCTTTTACCATTTTTAAATTATGATCGCCTTCGATGTTTGCCATTAATTGAACGGTGTAACCGTCTGTTGTTATGGAAGGCAATTTAATATTTTCTAATAATTGTTTTTGATATTTTTCGTAATTTTCTTTTTTGGTTCTATAAGATACCTTCTCTTCTTCTGAAGGATTTACAATAACGTTGCCGTTAATAGCGTCGATGATTATTTGTGAACCTGAATTGACCGCCGAGGTAATATTTTTTGCGCCAACTATTGCGGGTATGCCCATAGCCGAAGCGATGATTCCAACATGAGAAGTTCGGCCACCCGATTCCGTCACGATACCGACTATGAATTCTTTGTTCACGGCTAACATATCGGAAGGGCTTAGGTCGTGAGCAATAAGGACGACAGGTTCATTGATTTCTTCAAGCCTTTCTTGGTCGTGTCCTAGCAGGTTTCTCAAAATCCTTTGGACCACTAACTCCAAGTCGTCTTTTTTCCCTTTCATATAATCGTCGTTCATACCTTCAAAAAGGACTTTATATTTTTGCAGGGTTAAATTAATGGCGTACTCAGCGTTAACAAAATTAGATTTAATGTTTTTTACGGTATCGGTGACAAGAATTTCGTCTTCTAATAACAATAAATAGGTATCTAATATAATTCCGAATTTGTTATCGTTTTTCCCTGCTCGATTTTTTATTTCTAAAAGTTGGTTTTTAGACTTTTCAATCGCTTCTATGAATCGTTTTGTCTCTTTTTCTACATTTTCAGGCTCAAGCCTTCCCTTAATAACGCATACCTTGGACCTATCCAAAAGATAAACCTTACCAAAAGAAATGCCATTTGAAACTGGAATACCTGTATACACTTGTTATCTCAGAAAAAGGTTAAATTTTTGCGAAAGTGATTAGACGTTGCCTAAAAGCGTTTTTTTACGCCCAACAATAGCTGAAAAAACTTTTAAGAAAACTTTGAATCCTCTTCAATTAAGAGAGAATATATTTTATCTACATTTTCGGCCTTTAAGATTTCATCTCTTAGTGATTGGCTTTTAAATAATCTGGAAATTCTTGCCAATGCTTTCAAATGAAGACCCGTTGAGTTTGAGGGCGCGATTAAAAGACAAACAAAATAGACTGGTTTTTGATCTAGCGAATCGAAATCAATTCCTTTTAAGGATCTTCCAAAAAGAGTAATGATGTGTTCTGTATCCTCTGATTTTGCATGGGGGATAGCCACATTTTCTCCGATTCCTGTACTTCCTAAGCTTTCCCTTTCCATGAGGGAAGCAAAAAGAGTATCTTTGCTTTTAATTGCGTTTTTTTCTTCCAGAAATTTAGCTAATTCAGTTAATACTCCCTTTTTATCGTGAGAGCTCAAATCTGCGATGATGAAGTTTTCTTTTAAAATTTCGCTGAGTTTCATTAGTTCTTATAAAGCCAGTTAAGGGTAAAATTAGAGTTTCACGTTTGGATAAGAAGCAGTATTAGTCTATGACTTCCTTTGAAGACGCGGCTTGTTTTTTGCTTTTGCTTTGAGCTTTGTCCTTATGTTTTCTAAGTTGTTTTTCGATATTATTGACCGCGCGGTCAATAGCCGCATACATATCGCTTGTTTCTTCTTTACAATGAATTGAATATCCTTTCGTTTTTAAAGTGATTTCTACCCAATGCGAATGTTTTTCCGCTCCTAAAACTACATGAGTGGATGTATGATCTTCTAAATTCTGCAAGGTTTTTCCGAATTTTTGGTCTAACCGTTCGCGAATTGCAGGGGTAATTTCTAAATGTCTTCCTGAGACGGTTAATTTCATACCTTCCTCCAGGCGAGAGTGAATCGAGATAATTAGAGTCCAACGCAAGAAATAAGATTAAAAGAACCTTTTTCTCTTGCCAGCAGCGGGAATATTAAGTTCTTTACGATATTTGGTGACAGTTCGGCGAGCTATTTTGGCGTTTTTTCTACCTAATATTTCTACAATTTGATCGTCCGTATATGGTTTGTTTGAATCTTCTTCTTGGACCAATTCCTTTATCATGTTTTTAACTCGAATGGAAGAAAGATTATTTCCCATATAGGATTTAATAGCGTTATGAAAGAAAAACTTTAGTTCGAATAAACCTTGTGGCGTATCTATGTATTTATTAGTCGTAATTCTACTGACCGTCGATTCATGCATGCCTATATCGTCTGCAACCTCCTTTAGTACCATAGGCTTAAGATACGAAAGTCCTTTTTCCATAAACTCTTTCTGTAACTTGACCAAGCTCTTTCCTACTTTATAAATTGTTTGTTTTCTTTGATCTATGCTTTTAATTAGCCAAACGGCAGATTTATATTTATCTTCTAAAAACTCCTTGGTTTCGCTTTCTTTAGAATTTTTTAAAATATTGTGATAATAGGGGTTAATTCGGATATTAGGCACTTCGCCGTCAATGAGGGTGACGTCAAACTCGCCGTCCTTTTTTATAACTTTTAAATCGGGAGAGACGTAGTCGGCTCCCTCTGAACTAAAAATTAGACCTGGTTTGGGAACGAACTCTTGAATTTGTTTGAAGGCTTGCAAGACTTTCGGCAAATTGCATTTTAACTCGCTTGCAATTTTAGGGAGTTGTCTTTCGTCTAAGCGATCTAAATAACCTTCGATTAATTTTTCGACTAATGGATTTCTTTCCGGCAATGCACGAGCCTGAATAGCTAAACATTCCTGCAAATTACGCGCTCCAACGCCCGTTGGGTCAAAAGTTTGAACAACCGATAATACTCTTAAAACGTCTTCTTCTGGAGCTTGACAGATTTCTAACAGTTCTTCATGCTCGATTCTTAAATAACCGTCGTTTTGAATATTACCGATGATACAAGATCCAATATATTTTTCTTCGTCAGTATCCAAAGCGAGGCCCAGTTGCCACATTAAATGGTCGGCTAGAGTGATTTCTTTTTTACATGTGGCCTCAAAGCTTGGGGATTCCATGCTGTTGTCGATAAATTGATCGCTAGACAAACCTTGATCAATATTATTCTGAATTAAAGAGTCCCAGTCGACGTCTTCTGCTGAGCTTTTTTCTTTTGCTTCCAATGGGTTTTCAGGTTCGTTTACAGAAAAGTTTTCTTCCGGAAGGGTGTCTGTTTTTGCTTCTTCCTCGTTTTCGGTAGCGGTTTCGGACAACTCTTCTTCAAATATTTCTTCCAGGATTGGATTTTCAATAATTTCCTGACGCACCAGTTGAGCAAGTTCTAATCTAGCTAAAGGCAGTAGTTTGATGGCTTGTTGAAGCATAGGAGTCATAACTAACTTCTGACTCATCTTGAGATTTAATCTCATCTCCATTGCCATAAAAAAAGCTCCTATAAACCTAAAGGGAAAATCTATCCCCGAGATAGATTTCTTTTACTTTTTCGTCTTGAGCCACATCATTTGGTAAACCGGAAGCGATAATTTTGCCGCCGTTAATGATGTAGGCTCGATCAGTAATACTAAGGGTTTCTCTAACATTATGATCGGTAATTAAAACGCCGATTCCTTTATCCCTTAAATGCGAAATTATTGATTGAATATCGGAAACTGCAATCGGGTCGATTCCTGCAAACGGTTCGTCTAACAAAATAAAAACAGGGGAGGTGGCCAAAGCTCGACTAATCTCCACCCGTCTTCTCTCGCCGCCTGAAAGAGAATAGGCCATTGCGTTCTTAATATGTAATATGTTTAGTTCTCTTAAAAGAGACCGAGCCTTCTTTTTTCTTTCGAAACTTGAAATTTTAAGGCCTTCTAAAACCGCAACAATGTTTTCTTCAACCGTTAACTTTCTAAACACCGACGCTTCCTGGGGTAAATAGCTGATTCCTTTGCGTGCCCGCTGAAACATCGGACGCTTGGTTACATCTTCGTCGTCTAACATTACTTTGCCGGAGTCTGGTCTTACAAGTCCCACCACCATGTAAAAGGTTGTGGTTTTGCCCGCTCCGTTCGGGCCTAATAATCCTACTATTTCGCCGCGATTGACCTCTATGTTGATTTTATTAACTACCGTGCGTTTTCTATAAGCTTTTACCAGACCTTGGGCGCGTAAACTATTAATCACGTTTATTAATCTATCGAGTCCTAGTTAATTTAAATTGGTTCTTGATTTGGAATTCTTTTTCTTTTTATCTTTATTTTTGGGATAAAACTTCATACGAACTCTTTCGTTCACTACAAAACGATCTTTATCCAGCAAAAAGATCATTTCTTTACCCTCGATAATGTTGTTTTCTTCCCAAGCGGTGGCTTTTGGTGACCCTGTAAGTATAATTTTCTGAGCTGTGTCTAAATATACCGCTCTATCGCCTTTGGCTTTTTTTGTGCCTCTCGTTATTACAACATTCCCGATTGCAATAATTTCATCCGTTTGATTGCCCTTTTCATCGTTATAAATCTCTAAAATATCTGAATCAATCTTAAGGTCACCCCACTTACCTTTAACTTTTCCAGAAAAAATAATTTTTTTTCCGCCATCTTCTGACCGCATTCGATCAGAGTTAATTTCTATGGGGCCCTTTTCGTCTGGGTTCAAGCGATTGACTATAGAGTCCTGCGAGCGGCTAATATCTGGAAATATAATGAGTAAACAGGAAAATATAACTGAAAGATTAAAAAAATTTTGCACAACTAAATTTCGTTTTTTTAGGCTTAAGGGTTTTGGGAATTTTGTTCTTTTCGAATTTTTTCGGCTAATTTATCGGATTCCGCCGTGAAGTGAACATTTCCCATTAGCTCAAAATCTTGAGTTTCTGTATTTAAATGTCCTGAATCTGCTGAAACCCAAAATTTTTGGTTATTTTGCTTTGAATATTCTACCTTCACTCCCTTCATATTTGTGGATTTTTGGGAGTGATTTATTTGAGCCAATTTAGCCTTAAGCTCCCATTCCTTTCTACCGGAATTTTCATGAATGATTTTAAAGTTTTCTATTTCTATATCAGCCCCAGAAGGGGTTAAAGTTACTTTTACCGGCATTGCGGCAGGAGAAAAGTTTGTATAGAAGTAATATCCACACAAACAAATAAAAGAAACGCCTATTAAAAGTAAAAAACGTCTAATATGGTCAATCAAAGGAAAAATCCTCTCTATGCAAATGCCATACCTATTTTGATCATGCCATATGGCGCCTTTTTTGTAAAGAAAAAAGCAAATTCTCTATGTGTTTCATATTTAAAGCTTTAATCCCTACAAGTCGTTGACTTTCCCCTTTTATTTCGATAGAAATCTCAAGACGACTATCTAATGGATAATAAAGAGGTTTTTCACGCGAGGACTCAAAGAATAACTTTTCAGCCCACTCAATAATAACGATTCCTTGTCCATAAACGATTTCTTCAAGCCCCAAATTGTCCATTTCAGCAAAGTTTTCTATTCGATACAAGTCGATGTGATAAATAGGCGTTTTTGCTGAATACTGGTTGATAATAGTAAATGTGGGGCTGTTGACATAGTAATTAGGATCGATATCCAGTCCTAACGCCAAACCCTGAACCAAAGCTGTTTTCCCCGCCCCAAGGTTTCCAAATAGCAAAACAATGTTCCCTGGGGTTAGGTTTTGCCCGATTTGCCGGCCTAAAGCTTGTGTTTCTTCGGGAGATTGAGTGGTTATTTCCATTATTTACGGAAAAATCGATTTGATTGTGTCGGGAAGCTCTCTTAACAGATCGCCAGCGATTAAATTGGTTTTGCTTTGTTTCTCAGAAAACTGATCTCCAGCAAGTCCATGTATATAACATCCGGCGAGTGTTGCCCATTTTGGGGACATACCTTGGGCAAGAAGCCCTGCGATGATTCCTGTTAAGACATCGCCTGAACCGGCGGTAGCCATACCAGAATTTCCAGTTGGATTAATAAATACTTCCCCATCTGACAAAGCAATAACGCTATGGGCGCCTTTTAAGATCAAATTAACAGAATATTTTTGAGCGAATTCAGATGCGACCGATATTCGATTGTTCAAAATATCTTGGAGATCAATTCCAGATATCCTGGACATCTCTTTTGGGTGAGGAGTCAAAATGGTTCCAGGTTTTAAAGACGATAGCAAGTTTGAAGAAAGAGCGAGACAGTTTAAACCATCCGCATCCAGCGTCAAGGGTATATCTAATTCTGGAATCGTGTTTTCTAAAAGTTCCACCGTTTCCTTTTCGGTTGAGATACCAGGACCGATTGCAATGGAAGCTTTATCTTTACATAGGTCTAAAATTTGTTGTTTTGCAGAAAGTCCTAGAAAACCTTCCTTCGCCTCGGATAGGCCGGTTGTCATGACTTCCAATGGAATGGCTTCCGCGACTTTTTGACAACTTTCCGGCATTGCCAAGGTCGCTAATCCGGCTCCCGACCTTAACGAAGCTAAAGCAGTCAAGCCGCCGGCTCCATTTTTTCCTAAAGAACCAGCAACTAAAAGGACATGGCCGAAAGTTCCTTTGTGGGAGTTTGCGCGACGTTCTTGAAATTGCGCTTGAATATCTTCCAATTCCAAAAGGTTAACGTTAATTGGAATCGAATCGATAGCTTTTTGGGGTATGCCAATGTCTGCCAGTTCTAATTCTCCCATAGCGTCAGCCGCCGGAAAAAGCCAATGGCTTCTTTTAAACAATGCTAATACAATGGTCATGCTGGCGTTTATATTGGGACCAATGAATTGTCCCGAGTCAGAATCGATTCCAGAAGGGATGTCTATAGCGACGACAGTTTTTTTTGATTCATTGACGATTTCGATAATTTTTTCGTAAATTCCAGAAGCCGCTTTGTTAAAACCGGTGCCAAAAATAGCGTCAATTATGAGTTGACTGTGATTTAAAGTATGACGACAGCTTTTTATATTGGTTTCGTTAATTTCATTTATCTGAATTCCGATATTTGCCGCCGAGTCCGCATTAACGCGCGCGTCGTTTTTTAATGAACTACGTTCTCCAATTAATAATACTTGAACATTTGCGCCTTTATTAAACAAATGCCGCGCGATAACAAAGCCATCGCCCCCGTTATTTCCTTTTCCGACAACAACCGTTATTTTTTTCTTAAGGCAGTCTGGAAATCGTTTTAAGAGGATATCCACGCAACGAATGCCCGCATTTTCCATCAAAACGATGCCAGGAATGCCGCACTCGTTAATTGCATAAGAATCAACGGCTTGCATTTCTTTTGCGGTTGAAATTTTTTTCACGAGAATCTAATCAGTCAGGTTATTATTTGGAAAGAGACGCTAGACGTATATGGTATAAGGATAGTCTTTAGATTCTGTAAGCTCCATTTCCTCGCGAGTTGGAAGTAGGCCATTTATCGCTCCAAACTGGCAATGGCAACAATAGCCTTTTCGTTTTTTCTCTTCGGGAGAAATGTTGTTGAATTGATCGGCAGAGAGTAAAAAGACGGTATTAAAAAAATATTCTTTTACAAAACGGTTAAATGAAATGGGGTTGCCGTCCAGATCTGGCAGAGCTTCTTTTCTATCTTTAATTGAATCCCGGTTGTAGTTATACGTGAACCGAAACAAAACATCGTATAAAATACAAAAGTGGTATGTGTTCATCCTATACCAGGGAGTTTCGCAATCTATTCCAGCGTAAAGATTCTCAATTAACTGTCGCGTCGTTCTTAAATTGCTAAACTTATGCGCTTTTGGATAAAATCGTCGTAAATCTTCGTTATGATAAGTTATGGGTTGTTTGGCCACCATGTTTAGGAGGTTTTCGTCTTCCTCCAGCGCAAGTTTGATGTATTGAACGGGATTGAAGAATGGCGCGTTGGAATTTGGGACTTCTTCTAAATTAGGACCGCCAGAAAGTAATGAATAGTCGGCGTAATTAATGTTTTTTTTGAAAATCAACATGGTTAAACTAAGCTGGCACAACAATCACTAAAGAACGCTTTAACTAAATCATGTTTGAATTGACGTTAAAAGTAAAGTTTTCTGTCGTTATTTTAATTCTTTTTTTAGGTGAGTAGGAAAAAAAAATGGGTTCTGTTTACGAGTTTGACGTTAGAACCGTTAAAGGGGAAGTCGTGCCATTTTCTGACTTTCGAGGTAAAGTTTTATTGATAGTTAATGTCGCTTCAAAGTGCGGGCTAACGCCACAATATAAAGGATTGCAAGAGCTTTACAGACGATATAAAAAACATGGATTAGAAATTTTGGGGTTTCCCTGCAATGATTTCGCAGATCAAGAGCCGGGCACAGAATCCGAAATACTCAATTTTTGCGAAGAACGGTTCAACGTTAAGTTTCCTATTTTCCAAAAAATATGTATCTTAAACGAGCCGGTTCACCCTATTTATAAATTGTTATTAGAAGCCGATTTGCCAATAATTTATCCAAGTAATTTTAAATCTGCCGTGTTTAACGTTGTCATTAAGTCGACTTTTTTTCTTAAAGGAATGCGCAAACCTAATGAAAATGGAGTGCAGTGGAACTTTCATAAATTTCTTGTGGATAGAACTGGAAAACCTGCGGCAAGCTTTGCAAGCCAAATGGAGCCAGACGATAGTAAACTAATCCGCCAGATTGAGATTGAACTCAGCCGCAAACTTGATTGATTACATAAAAAGCGGATTAAGGGACGTCAGGGTAAGGTTTTTCAGGGTATTCTATCAGGAGAGTTTCTTCTTCAGAAGGAGTTAAGCCGTTAACAACGCTAAACAGGCCGGGAGACCATTTTTCCAGCCACTCTTTTCTTGAGTTATCCATATTGAAAAAACGGTCGGGGTCGATTAAAAATGCAGTATGGAAGAAGTAAGTGTTTAAAAACCAGTTGAAGTCGATGGATTCTCCTTCCAATTCAGGGATAAGCTCCCTGCGCTGTTTTTTGTCGCTATAACAATAATCTTCAATATGCCCGGAAAGGGTATCGTAAAGATAGCAAAAATGATAAGAGTTCATTTTTAACCACCCATCGCGGTTGACCAACCCTTCTAACAGTCTTTTGGATATTGTGTTTAAAATCCTGGCGTTGCCAAATCGCGCGGCATGAGGGAACAGGATTTCTATTTGCTTCTGCGCTTTGTCTAACGGTTGTTGAGTTAGATCGTGGAAAATCTGCCTGTCGGAAGTCAATGTTGACAAAATTAAACCATAAGGGTCTAATTCAACTCCAGCCGTTCCGGGCCAGGACTGCGAATATTTAACCGGAATAATAGGGCTGTTTTCCGGATCGTAGATGTTTGTGTTAAAAATCAGCATTAGAAACAAGTAAATGTTTTAACTTGCGGTAAATTTTACCCCAAAACGTTAATTGCAGCTTCTAAAAATTTAAAAATCAAAATAGTTTTATGATTCATATTTCCGAAATTAAATCGAAGTTAGACGCTATTTTAAACCCAACGGAGACTAATGAGTTTTTAAACCTGGTCAAAAAATATCAGGAAGGACCGGCGCTTATTTCTAATTGGGCTTCGGTAAAAGGGCCAGACCCTTCAAAGCTTCCAAAGTATGAAGATCTACCCTCTCCGGATAAAAGTAAAATAGGAAAATCTCTTGAAAAGCTGGTTATTTGTAAGTTGAACGGAGGTTTGGGCACTTCGATGGGATGTTCCGGGCCAAAGTCAGCTATACCCGTCAGGGATGGCAAGTCGTTTTTAGATTTGATTATTGAACAGATCGATTCGTTAAACCGGGAATACAACATTTTGGCGCCATTAGTGTTGATGAACAGCTTCCGCACTTATGAGGAAACGGAAAAAATCATTACTAATCATAAGGGCGATCTGAAGGTTAGCGGGTTTTTACAAAATAAGTTTCCGCGTTTAAATGCAAATTCGCTGACTCCATTGTTGGAAGCGGAATATGGTATCGACGCCTGGTATCCTCCCGGTCATGGCGACTTATATAATTGCCTTAAAAACCAGGGGTTGTTAGACGATTGGCTCAATCAAGGCAAGGAGATTTTGTTTATTTCCAATTCAGACAATTTAGGCGCAACGGTAGATCCGCGTATCGCTTCCTTTATGTTGGACGACGGTCCTTCTTTTATATTGGAGGTATCCGAAAAAACATTGGCCGATATAAAAGGCGGAACGCTGTATCAAGTGAATGGTAAGCTGGGCCTCCTGGAGGCGGCGCAAGTGCCGCCGGAAGGTATGGACGAGTTTTGTGGGGTGGAAAAATTTAAGACGTTTAACACTAATAGTATTTGGATAAATCTCGCGCGGTTGAAAGAAAAATTGAACGAAGGCTCCTTAGATTTTCCGGTTATCGCTAATCCCAAAACGGTTAACGGAACGCCAGCGCTGCAATTGGAAACGGCTATGGGGTTCGCGGTTGGCCTGTTTGACGACGCAATGGGACTGGTTGTTCCCAGGAGTCGTTTTTTGCCGGTCAAAAAAACAAGCGATTTATTTGTCGTTCAATCAAACGTCTTTAATTTAAAAAAGGGAAGGTTACTTAGAAATCCGGCAAGAACGTTAGAACCTTTGCCTTTGATATCGTTTGGCAAGGAGTTGAACGATTATGAAACGTATCGAGATTCGTTCGAAGAAATCCCCGATTTACTTGAGTTGGAGTCTTTGAAATTGGACGGTCAGTTTCAGTTTGGAAAGGATGTCGTATTAAAAGGAAACATTGATTTAAAAAGCGAAGGAAAGACTCATCAGGTGCCTAAAGGAATCTTATTGGAGATGTGAATTAGCTTGTTTTTGGCGCGATATCGGTTTTGGAGATTGCCTTGAATTGGATGAAATTAGTTTCTATAATAAAAGTATCTAAATAACAATTTTTCAAGAGTTTTAATGGGAAAGAAAAATCGTCAAAAAAAGAATCAAACGAAGTCCGAGGAAACCACTAAATCTTCAAAATTAGCTCCAATTATTATGGTAGCGTTAGGATTGGCGGTTTTAACGACTGTTTATTATTTTACAAAACCCCAAACCAGCGGGGCTCCCGCCGCTCCGGCTTTTGGGCAACTGATTGAAACGAGACCGGTTTTAAGTTCCGGGATGTTTGCGGGAAAAGCGGGGCGAGCGTATAAAATTGCCGCAGAGATTCCAAAAGTTCTCGACAGTTTATTTTGCTATTGTTACTGCAAAAAGGAACATAATCATAAAAATTTGTTAACCTGTTTCACCAACGATCATGGGTCCAAGTGCGATATCTGCATAAACGAGGTTCTCTACGCTCATGAACTTTATAAAAAAGGCAGGTCTTTAGACGAAATTATTGAAGCGGTGGACAGAAAGTTTTATCGACCTTACCAACCTCATCGAATATAAAATATTTTTTTAATTAAGGTACCTATTTTAATTTTATGGAACAAGTTCTTCGAAACAAACCCTTTGTGATTTATTTGCCATACGCTTTTTTGGCGACAGCGCTATTTTCTTTTTACATCATGGCTTTGAATAAAGTCGAGCTGAGGCCTTATGAAGTGGAATACCCGGAAGAGGCGTTTATAGCTCCTTCTTTTGAATTGCCTACATTAGGCGGCGGCAAAATTAACCTGACTGATTATAGAGGGAAGGTTGTTTTTCTAAATTTTTGGGCTACCTGGTGCAGCACGTGTAAAGTTGAAATGCCTTCAATGCAAAGACTTTACGATAAATTCAAGTCGCAAGGGTTTGAGATGATAACCGTCAGCGTGGATAAGGAACAAGAGTTGATACAACCGTTTATGGACGAATACAAATTAACTTTTCCGGTTTTATTGGACCCGGATAGCGAAATCGCCAAAAAGCTTTATAAAACGACGGGCGTTCCGGAAACGTTTATTATTAGGCAGGACGGCATCATTGTGCATAAAGCGATCGGTCCAAGAGATTGGGCTTCCGACGAAACTATTCAAGCGTTTCAACAATTAGTGGGTTTTGAAGACAATGCATAAGAAAGCTTTAAGCATTCTATTTTCGTTTTTTATTTTCGGCGGAACTTGTTTTGCTCATGCTAACGAATATACCCAAGATGCCGGGTCAAAACATTCCTCTGAATTTGGACACGATAACTCGCAAAGCGATAATATGTATGCGGTTTCGGACGATCATGGTTCAAGCGGCGACTTATTGGATCATTCTCTTGATAGAACCGATTTCTTGGCTCCAACTCATGAAACCGAACCGGATATGAAGCATGATGAAGGAAGCCATCCCAAACATGTAGATATAAAAATCGCCGAACATAAACTGGTGTCTACTTCTCAAAAAGGATACGGCCCGGCGGCTGGCATTACTTTAGTCGCTGGATTGGTTTTTGGGATCGTGGTTATGCGTCGCAGTTAGTAAAGTTTAGTTTAAAGAGGACCTTTTTTTGCTTGTTTGCTATCGCCTGGCTTTTAAATTTAAAGGCCAGCTCCTGGCAATTATAAATTTTTAGAGATTCCCTAAAGTTTATTTTATACCTTTCAACAATTCTTCCCTGTACTGGCCAAATGGCGGATAACGAACAATTTAATACGCTAAAAAAGAGACTTGGTCTCCAGCTATTGGAATACCATATCCCCGAACATGCAAACACCGTCAAGTATTCGTTAGGCGGAATGACGGCCACAGCGTTCACTATTCTTGTCGCCAGCGGAATTTTGTTGGCGCAGTTTTATTCTCCCGATCCAGAAAGAGCCAACGCCAGCGTTCATTATTTAATGGATCAGGTTTATATGGGATGGTTCCTGCGAGGAGTGCATTTCTGGTCGGCGGAAATTTTATCCGTGACCATGGTATTGCACATGATCCGGGTTTTTTATACCGCTTCCTATAAGTTTCCACGGGAATTTAATTGGTTGATCGGCGTTGGACTGCTTCTTTTTATGGTTTGCTTTCTTTTCACCGGCACCGTTCTTAAATGGGATCAAGAAGGCTACGAAGCGTTGGCCCATTTTCTTTGGGTTGCAGACCGTATGTGGATTTTTGGATTGCCGTTTACCGAGAATTTTATAGAGGGCATACCGCTTTTGACTCGTATTTATATGGGGCATATTTCGCTGTTGCCGTTGTTGACGATTCCTTTATTGGGACTACACATTTTTTATATTAAGTATTACCAGCTATCTCCATTGCCGGACGGAACGGGAAGAGGCAGCGTTATTCCTTTTACCCAACATATGGCTTATTTGCAAAGAGCGGGAATCGGCGTTTTCTTTTTGATTTGTTTGTTAGCGTTGACCATCGCGCCGCCCTTGGGCGAAGCTCCCGTGCTTGGAATGGAAGTTACCAAACCGCCCTGGCAGTTTGTTTGGATTTATTCGTTAGAGAATTTATGGGTGCCCAGTTTGATCGTGGTTCCGCCGGTTTTGATCGCTTTACTTTTGTCAGTGCCTTTTGTGGACCGAAGCGAAGAAAGGGACTGGAAGAAACGGCCTATAGCCAGGAAGGTTTTAGCGGCGACGCTATTTGTTTTTACGGCGCTTATTTTGTGGGGTAAATTCACCACAATGACCCATACGATGTAACGATGCCAACAAAAGAAATCGTCGTAGAAATATTGACCAAAAACGAGTGTTGTTTATGCGAATACGCTAAAGAAATTTTAGAAGTTGTATTGCCAGACTACAATGCAACGTTAAACGAGATCAATATAGCGAACGACGATAAATTGATGGCGTTGTATGGCGAAAAGATTCCCGTGATAAGAGTGGACGGCGAAGAGTGGTTTAAGTTTAAAGTGAGCGAACCGGTTTTACGAAAACGATTGGACGACTATATAAAAGATAACTGACAAAATAAAAACTGCTTTAACCGCAAAGACGCTAAGAACGCAAAGAAAGCAAAAGTTTTAAAGTAAAGGGTTTAGTGTATTAACATTGTGTAAACAAGTTATACCGCATTCCAATAGACACTATTTTCGTCATCCTTGAGGAGAGAATTGGCGAAAGATCTAAGTTAAACTTTCAATATGTTTTCTTTGGTTTTATAGGAGAATGCTGAAGTGACAAAGGATCTCGTTTCGGAATCCTTTGCATCCTCTGCGCCTTTGCGGTAGAGGCTTTTTCTGAAAGGAGAAAACAAAAATGGTCGAGAAGACCGCGTTAAGCGAAGAAGAATTAGCGGCAAAGCTAAAAGAAATGGCCCCGGAATGGAAAACCGGAAAAAACGAAAAGGGAGTTCCGTTTATAGAAAGAGTCCATCACGCCAAAAAATTTATGGCGGGAATCGACTTTGTGCATAAAGTAGCCGAAGCCGCAGAAGAGAACAACCACCACCCAGACATCTTTATTAATTATAAAAGAATCACCGTCCGCTATTGGACCCACAGCGCAAGCGGCGTCACTCTCGCCGACGTTCAAATGGCGCAAAAAATAGATCCTTTGTTTGAGTGATCTTTTATCCCGCCACTATTAAAGAAAATAAGTTAAATATGGTTTAGCGAAAGATTACTGATGGAATTTAACGGTTATCTTACTGTCATCCTGGAGTCCTTTCGAAGAAAGGGCGAAGCTTGCTATATTGCAGAAAGTATTTGAAGCTATAAAAAAAGGCTAT
>CAYFMN010000008.1:112444-121420 GCA_964344185.1 uncultured Nitrospinota bacterium | reverse complement strand
ATTCTTCAAAAAGAAAACTTTACTAACTGTTGCACTTAAGACTTGAATCCGCCACTGATTTTAATGTCGTCCAATCAGAATTATCATTACTTCCATCAATAGTAAAAGAAACACCCTGAGCACGTAGTTCACCGCCTGCAACATTAATCCGAACTTCAGTTACAGTTTTCGGCTCAGACATTTGAACAGTTATATAGGATGGATAACTGTCAGTGCTATTAAAATTAACGCTTTCACCTATATCATCGTCAAAGGCATCGCTGATTTCACCAGATGAAATGGGATTATCGTGCGTATATGTCTGCCCAAACGTAACGTCTTGACCATAGAAATCATCATACATTTCGGTTTCATACCAAGTGGGAAGACCAGAGCCGTTATTACTACTTGACCATTTTACTCGATAATAGGTATAAGCTGTTGTGTTTGAAAATTCAATCAAATCAAACTCTTTCCCATCTTTAAAATTATAACCAGTGTCTGAATATAACGACGTCCAATTAGAATCATCATGACTCGCTTCTATAGCAAAAGAAACATTATCCGCACGTCCTTCTGCTCCTTCCACACTGATACGAACGTCATTGACAACTCTAGCTTGGTCCATTTCAACTTTTACATAAGGATAACTGCTTGCTGCAGAAAAGTTTACATTGGTTCCTGTATCGTCATCAAAAGCGTTGCCGATTACCCCTGACTGAATAGAACTAGTAGTAGAAAAAGTTTGCCCGGTAGTAAGATCCGCCGCGCTTTTCTCTCCCAGAGTTCCAGCATAAGCAATACGATTCCAATCTGTCCCATCGCAGTGGTATAAACGTTTATCAGAGCTTAGATGGATAAGACCACCTTCCCTCTTGCTGTTACATGTTGGGGCTTTCGCGCGAGGGGTTAGTTTTGCTAGTTTACCCAAGTTCGAAAATGGAATTCGAAATCTGGATTCAAAATATTCTTCCAGATCAGCCATATCTCCATCCGAAATAGCATTGTCGTAAACGACAACTTCGGCAATATCTCCACTAAAATATTGATCGTCTCCGGTATCGACTCTTTGTCCTAAAGCTAAAGGATTAGAAGATGTTGTAGAACTCGCCACTGTAGCGCTTTCAATTAAGTAACCGTCACCGTAAATAGTGTGCGTACTGCCATCCCTAACCGAACATAAACAATGAGGGTGAGTATCGTCTAGTTTTACAAAACGACCGTAAGGAGCGGTACTTTCCTTGACCCCGCTTCCCCAATAATCATGATAAATGTCGTGACGTCCTAACCAGAACCCGTTGGTATAATCATGATCCAGCAATCGCGCATTTTCGCCGACGCTTTCGTCGTCTCCAAAAACAACGCAAACCGTAAAATCGCCAAAAGTTAAATTATTTGCAGTTTCTAGAAAATCGTTTCCATCAAATCGAACAACCGATTTATAATTGAATTCGGATAGATTTGTTTTAAAAGTAGGCTTATGAGTAGCTGTACCTTGATCGGCGTCATTATTTTGGGTTGAGCTATCGTCCCAAGAAGCTATGGGATCGCCATCACTGGCAGTAATACCATCGGTTTTAAGCCACATTTTTAAACCTGTAATATTGCTTGGGTCAAATGATTCCGCATACGAAATACCAGCGCATAAAAAAGTAATCCCAAAACCTATTATAAAGTTTTTAACATGTCCATTAATAATCCATGAAAAACTCCGCATAAATTGCCCTCCAAATAATAATTGATATTAAAACCCCTATTATAAACCACCAAATCTTACTTCCGATTTCCAAAACTCTTACTCCAAAGATTACAAACATTTTGGCACTAAAAAAAATTTACCCCCCATACCTAATTTTAAATACAAAAAATTATTACACAACAATCTAATAGAATACTGACATAGCATTAACTCAACTTGTCTCTTAATATCTCATCTTAAATCGCCTATAAAGTTAGAAGTGAAATAAAGGAATGAAATTCTTCATAGAATCCTTTAAATTCTTAATTTTGAAGCAAATAAGCTGGGTTCTATATTTTGAGGAAAAAAGAATCGGATAGATATTTCTAAAATTAAAATACCAAGTAAAGAACCAAAAATTTATTATCCATTTCTAAGAAATATGATAACTAGAACGAACGTAAAGGCTTTCTAGAAAACTCAATTTATTTTCTAAACTGATTGCTTTGATAAACTCTACGTCCAAAAGATTCAGAAAATCATCATCAAAGCGATATAAAAGCAAATTCTATGGTCAAAAAAATCAGTCTATTCTTTATCTATTCTATTTTCAGCCTTATCTTGGTATTTGCCTTTTTTGAAATTTATCTTCGATACACATCTTCTTAAGAAATTAATTAGATGCTATTAGTTAATAAATTTGGAAAACTCAGAGAAAAATTATTATGCACACTACATGGTGGATTCGATTAATTTTCTTAAAAAAAGATTTTTTAAAAGAAGCCGAATCTTTAAAAAATTTACTTAATTAAAACCGACTTATCCGGATTGAGACAATATTTAAAGTCTATTGAGATTTTCAAAGGCCTCATAATGAGCACAAAAAATATTTGAAAACATTATACAAATTCAACCTCAAAACAAAATGGCTCAAGCAATATTAAGTCAATTAACAAACTCAATCCCACAATAAAAACCACTCATTTTTTATTTAAATAAAATCGACAGTTTTTTGGACTCTGAAACGGAAACTTAAATGGTTTTTCATAGTTTTGCTTTTTTTAAATTTTTTCTTCTAATCTATTTTTTCGCTTTAGCCTTTGGAGTCGCTTCAAAGAACTTTAAAAACTCTTCTCTCCCCCATACTTTAAATAAGACGTTTTTATTAATAGCCAGTTATTATTTCTACGCCCATTGGGATGTGCGATTTTTATCGCTGATAATTCTTTCAACAAGTATTGCTTATTTTTCGGGTCTTTTAATATCAAAAACTACGCATAAAAAACTCTTTCTTGCTATCAGCCTTGTCTTAAACCTAACCATATTAAGTTTTTTTAAATACTATAATTTCTTTATCGAAAACTTCAATATTCTGACTAGCAACTTTGGCCTGTCTTTCCCGTTACTTAATATAATTTTGCCGGTGGGAATCTCTTTTTATATCTTCCAATCTATGAGTTATAGCTTGGACGTTTATTATGAAACTGTTAATCCAACAAAGAACTTTTTTGATGTCGCGCTTTACATTTCCTTTTTCCCACAATTAATGGCAGGCCCAATCGTTAGAGCAAAACAATTTTTACCCCAATTACAACGCTACTCCCCTCCAACGTTAAAAAACTTCACCGATGGAGTTCAAGTTTTTTTATTTGGTTTATTTCTAAAAGTCGTGGTCGCAGACAACATTGCTCCTATTGTGGATCCCATATTTGCAGATCCTTCCAGCCAAACCAGCTCCGTTATTTGGTTAGCGGTCTTTGGTTATTCGATACAAATATTTTGCGACTTCGGAGGATATTCAGAAATGGCAATTGGACTCGCAATGGTATTCGGTTACACGCTCCCACAAAACTTTAATGCGCCTTATATGGCTTTAAATATTGGAGATTTCTGGCATCGGTGGCATATTTCACTATCGAACTGGTTCCGGGATCACTTATTTTATCCTCTACATTTCTCAAACCTAATAATATTTTCTGATAAATCTAGAGATACTCTTTATAGAGCGGCGGTAAATCTTCTAATCGCTATGGGATTAATTGGTCTTTGGCATGGAGCAAATTGGACCTATGTCTTGTTCGGTCTTTACCACGGGATTGGCTTAACAATAAACCGTATACTCACTGCATATCGCGTTTATAAACGGCCAAGCATAAAAGTTAAACTTATTAGTTGGGCGGGAACATTTTTATTTGTTGTTAGCGGATTTGTACTCTTTCGGGCAGAAAACCTAATATTGGCGGGAGAAATTTATTCCAAAATGTTTTTTTGGGAAAGCGGATTCAGTCTTGGAAATTTTCAGTTTGACACAATCGTCTATCTTTTTATTTTCATAATGGCGATTCAATTTTGGCAATTTAAACGCAATTCAGAAAAATTTATTTTTAAACTCGATTCAATAGCCTTTTTTACGTATATATTTTTGTTAGTTAATTTAATTTTTTTATTTTCTCCAAGAGATCCCGTCAATTTTATTTATTTTCAATTTTGAACTGAAGTTGCGATATAAAAGTTAGATTTGAATTGGAAAAATAAAATTCTGAAAAATGATGGAAAGTTTTTTAGTTGACCAAATCTTCCATCTTTTTTCGAAACTCAGGAATCAACTCCGACCATTCGTTATAAAAAGGTAAAATCTCATATTCAAGCAAATCGGCAACCAAAACCCAGTCTTTATTTTTATTTGCTTCAACTAACTGTTGAGTTAAATCAATTAATTGATTCTGACGTTCCTGGATAGTTTTACCCTGTATTTTTGTATTTTCGACATCAATATTTAAAGCCGTTACTACTCCGTCCAAAACCTGAGACAACCAATCAATACCATCAATTATATTTAGAAAAAATTGATTGGCCTCGGTTTCATCTTCCATTTGAAACAACTCTGCGGCTTTTTCAATTCCTGGTAATAATTTTTCTAAATATTGTTCGGCGTTCTCCAAGTTCTTGTTAACAATTTCTTGTACAGAAACAATTTCAATTTCCAATTTTTCTATGTCATTAACCAATACCTCTCGTAACTTTTGAGCTTTTTCATCTTCAACCTGTAAATCGATGGGGTTTCCATCCAAAATAACGGCGCTTACATAAGTTCCAGGGAGAACCGTATTTTTTTGAATTTGATCTAAAAGTTCTCCTAAAGTATTTCCATGGAAATCCATGGCTTTTTCAACATTATTTATGAAAAGTTTCATAATTTACTCTAAAAATAGTAAAGTTATTGGCCATTTTATTATGGTCAAAGTTTTTATTCAATCCTATTGGCTCTTTAAAAGCCATTGACATCAATTCAAATAAGGATTAACTTAAAAATTAAAGAAAACAACTGGTTAAGTCATGGTATCTCCTCTTAATTCAGGTCAATCTGAAAATATATTGAACTCGCTTAGACAAAATCGATCTAACGCGCAAAATTCAATATCTAAAATAGCCTCCGGACAACAAACTGGATTTTCTCAAAACCCTTCGGCTGCATCCCTTTCCGCTCAATTGCGCTCCGAAATCGAAACGCTTTCGCAGGCTTCTTCTAATATCCAATCAGGAAATAGCTTGTTGCAATCCGCCGGAGGAGGCGTTGACGCTATATCCCAGCTAGTTCAACGAGGCCGGGAAGTTTCGATACAAGCCGCAAATGGAACTTTAAGTTCGGAACAAAGGAACGCTTTAGGACAAGAGCTTGAATCCATAACAAGCGAGATTAATCAAATATCTCAATCTACAGAATTCAATGGCCAGTCTGTCTTAGATGGCAGCTTAGCCCCAGATTCTTCTCAAAGATTAGACATTCAAACTGGCTCAACTTCAAGCGATTCTATAAACCTTAATGTTATTTCTGGAACTAGCGCCCAAGACCTTGGTTTAGACAATTTAGACTTATCCAGTCCTGAAAGCTCTCTACAAGCGGCTGAAAGTTTTAGCCAAGCTGAAAACTCTCTTAACTCTATTCAAGGCCAGATTGGCGCAACTTCAAACCGTTTACAATCTACAGCAAATAACCTTTCACAAAGAACAGAAAGTTTAGTTCAAACAGCGTCAAATTTAACGGGAACAAACATACCAGAAGAAATTACCAGTTTAAGGTCAAACCTTACCCAAATTCAGGCATCTTTAAGCGTCTTAGGGACTCAAAATAACCAAAACGAAGCTACTGTTGGTCGATTGTTAAATATTCGCGCTTAAAATTTTATTGCCTTACTTAACAATCCCCTCCCAATAAATGGACTTGACCCGAGAAAATTGAAATGCTATTAAATGGTTCCTCATTTTATTAAAAAGTTTAATTAACTATTAAAGCGGAGACCTGTCAATGGACGTTACGAGCATCAAAATTGAAATAAGAAAGCATCACGTTTTGGAGGGCGTGAAGGTTTTGGATCTAGTGATTGATACAGACGAAGAAAATCTCGTTAAACAAACTCAACATAAAGATACCGATAGAGCCTATCAAAATTTTGTTAAAGAAGCGATTCGCATAAGCAAAGAACTCGCTTACGCTAGAATTGAATAAATTGAATAAAGCGAAAAATACAAAGCAAATTGAATTTATAGTCTAATAATCAGAAAGATTGCTTTAAATATTCAATTTTTTCATCTTTTCTACTAAAGTTGTTCGATTTAAACCTAGTAGTCCAGCAGCCTTATTTTTTACCGAATTTGTCTTTTCAAGGGCTTCCATTATCATCTCGCGTTCGAAATCTTCGACCGCTTGCTTAAGATTCATACCCTCTTCTGGCAGCCCCACAAAAAAAGATTTTTTTAGGGATTGCCTCAAAATTTCCGCCGGATTTTCGTCAATTTCAGCTTCCGACTTTAACTCTGCTTCGTTTTCCAGCTTCTCAATTGGAACATCCACTAAGGTTTTTTCCGGAAGATCCTTAGTGGTTAGAATGTTTCCAGAGCTTAGCACTACCATGCGTTCAACAAAGTTGACCAATTCTCTAATATTTCCTGGCCATTTATAATCAGATAAAATTTCTAAGGCCGCTTCGTTAATTCCTTGTATGGACTTATTTTTCGCCTGATTAAAATATTTTAGATAATGATCAATTAATATTGGGATATCTGGTTTTCTTTCTCGGAGAGCCGGCATCGAAATTGGAATTACATTCAGCCGATAAAATAAATCTTCTCGGAATTTACCTTTTTCAATTAACTCTTCCAAATTATGGTGAGTTGCGGCGACGACTCTAACGTCTATTTTTATTGGTCGAGACCCGCCAATTCTGTCGATTTCTCTTTCGGCTAAGACCCTCAGCAATTTAACTTGCAACACGGGAGGCATATCTCCTATTTCATCTAACAAAATAGTGCCATTATTAGCCATTTCTAAGCGGCCAATCTTTGCATGCACAGCTCCCGTAAAAGCGCCTTTTTCATAACCAAACAATTCACTTTCGAGCAAATCATGGGGTATTGCGGCGCAATTAACAGGTACAAATGAATTTTGGGATCGAGGACTATTTTGATGAAGCGCCCTAGCAATAAGCTCCTTTCCAGTACCGCTTTCTCCAGATATCAAAACCGTACTATCCGAAGAAGCTGCTTTTTGCGCCAAATCTAAAACCTTTTTAATGGCGTCGCATTTTCCAATTATCGGGTGAGAATTCAATTTTAAGCCCAAATCCATAAAGTTGCACTTATTATATCCATAAGCCTCAACTTGTCAATAATTTAGAAAACCTGCGTCAAAATTCCATCTTTTCTCTAAACTTGAATACACCTATCGACAAAAGTAAAAAAGAAATCAGGGAAATAGCCTTTCCCAGTTTCCAGCCTTCTGGCTCATAAACAAATTCAATAACATGGTCGCCAGACTCTAAAGCCACTGCGCGATAAAAATAATTAGCGCGATGTATGACAGTCGATTTTCCATCAACAGTCGCTGTCCAACCAGGAAACCAACTATCTAACAAGACTAAAAAGGCTTTACTATTTTGCCGTGTTTCTATCTGAACTTTATTAGGTTGATAATGTATCGATTCAACACTACCAGAAAAGCTTTTGCTAGGTTCCCAATCAATCGCTTCCTGAAACAAAACATATTTTCTTGGGTCAAACTCTTTATCAAAATAAACGTTAATTAATCGTGGAAGGTTTTCAACCCGAAAATCTGAAACCAAAAACGCCCTGGGTAACCCCTTATCAAAATCGATTATCTTCGGGGCCAATAAACGAGGAATTTGATCAAGTCGCCCCACATATTTTTCATATTTAACCTGATATTTTACGTTACTTCTTTCCAAAATACGTTTCTTCTTATCTTCAGGAGATCCAAAGAAAACAAGATTCCAAAGTTCTACAGGTTCTAAATGCAAGGAAGACCAGCCGTCAGCATACTCAAAACCAAACACAGCTCCAAAATTAGGAAAGATATATTCTTTAGCTAATTGATAACCAATAAGGCGTTTTGGTGAATGTGGGAAAAGGGATTTCTTTTTTTTAACATTAAGGCTCCCTGAATAAATTCGAAAAGGCTCATCTGTTTTATTTAATGATTTAGCTAAAACTGGCGGCTCATTAAAAAACTCTGAACTAATCATAGGGATCATAGGAGCGTTACTTAAAAAAATATCTAATATCAAAAATATAGGAAGTATTCCCATAACCAAAACTGATTTATGTCTTTTTAAATTGATCAAACAAAACCAAAGACAAAATAAAATCAGGATAAAAAATGGAAAGCTCCAATTAGTCTCCGACTTTAAAACAGCAACTAAACAAACAAAAAAAACAAGAATAAAAAAAGAGTAAAAAATCGATTTTTTACTAATTTTTCCTTTTAATATTAAATCAACAACGTATCCCGTCAAAAAGATTAGACTAAACTGACAAATTAAAAAAAATTTTTCTGGGTATCTAAAAACGCTTAAAAACGGTATCCATGAATAAAAAAATTCATACACAAGATTAAATCGTCCTAGCGCAAAAAATAACCCCACAAAAAATGCAATCAGCCAAAATTTAATTTTTCTATTATCCCAAAACCAAAATGCCAAAATAAAAAACAAGATTGGCAAAATACCGCTATAAAAACCTTGTATAAACTGAAACTTTTGATTTCCTGTTTCTACAAGATAATTTGAAAAATTTTCGGACGCTATTAATTTCCATAAAGATGAAGGGTCCATCGACCAAGTTGAATGAGTTTCAAAATCCAATCCACTACCTCTACCCGATCCTTTAATAAAAAATAACGATGGAATAATTTGGAAAGCAGATAACGACAACGTAAAAAAGACCATGCCAAAAAGACAAAATAATCTTTTAAGCCAAGAATAATCAGTGTCGCTTTGGGAAAGACAAAACACGCAGTAAAAACT
>CAYFMN010000008.1:56653-112434 GCA_964344185.1 uncultured Nitrospinota bacterium | reverse complement strand
AACTGAGGAGAACCACAGTCATTATATAATTCTCAGGTCCTCCCGCAAGAACTGGGCATAAAAGGAAAAACAAACTTGCCAAAAAATATAATGTCTTTTTACTTACTAAAAACTTTTGAAAGAACAAAAAAACAAGTGGTAACCAGACTAATGAAACAAAATGGTTATAAACATCTAATAAAGATAAAAAATAAGCCCCAAAAAGAGTAGGGGTCGAAGCGCAAAGCGACGCAATCTTCGATAATTGCCAATATCTACATAAAAAATAAACAGATAAAGATAAAATTAAATGATGTAAAACAAAGTACATATTCAATGCATAAGTGTAATCTTCAATTAAAAACAGGATATTGAACGGATAAAAAACCCCCGGGTGTAATGTAGATAAAAACGGAATTCCGTTAAAAATATGAGGATTCCAAAAAGGTAAAAACTTTTCATGGATAGCTTTATATATAAAAAATTTCCACGGGTAGGCCATCATCGCCATGTCCCCATTAAAAAGCGTCTGTTTTCCAGATAAGATTGGAAAATAAAAAACAAACAAAACACCGCTTAAAATAAAAACAGGGATAAAATTACTAGACTTAAAAAAAATTAGGACGTTTTTCATAAAAACCTAATTTCGTTAAATTCATCTTTTAAAAAAATTTCCTAAAAAGCTTTTTTAAAATTAGAATTACTGCGCGTTCTCCAATTCGGAAATAATAGAACGGATTTGATTGGCTTGAGGTTGGTCCTCATCAAGCTTAAGAGATTCTCTAAAATGATAGATAGCCTTTTGAGGATTTTTTTTGTGTTGATAATAAATCAACCCTAGGTTTTTGTGAATTCCAGCTATTTTGGGAAATCGTTTCAAAATACGATTAAAAATAGAAACTGAATCGTCTATATTTCCCAAGTTTAAATAGGCGGTCGCGAGATTAACGTTTGCTGAAAGCGAAGAAGGATTTAGCTCCACAGCTTTTTGAAACGCTTCGATTGCTTTAGCGCCTTCTTTTGCACCCAAAAACGCCCTTCCCAGTCCCAAATATGCTTTGTCTAGTCTCGGTTGAAGTTCTATAAACCTTCTATAATTTTTTATTGAGTCGTCAAAAAGGCCTAATTGAGTCTCAAGATGGGCCAAATTAAATATAGCTTCCGCAAAGTATGAATTCGCATCTATCGCTTTTTGGTAATACTCTCTTGCTTGATCCGGCTGACCCATAATATGAAGAACTTTTCCAAGGTTGTAGTTTGCTGGGGCATAATTGGGTTTTATGGTAATGGCTTTTCTAAAATATTTAGCCGATTCCGGATAATTTTTTAACTTTCCATATACATTTCCTAGATTGCTAAGAGCAAAAACATAGTTAGGATTAAGACTCAAAGCGGCTTTAAATTCGTTTATTGCCGCAGAATAGTTTCCTAACTTATCGTAGGCTTCCCCCACGTTATTGTATGGTCTAACGATCTTTGGAGCTTTCACTTTCGCATCAGTCCATAAAGAAATCTCATCTTTCCATACTTTATTACGCTTTGTAGTCAAAGCTCCAAAACAAATTAAAATTATTATCGAAAAAATTACAGTTGAAAACTTGTAATTAATTTTTCCAGAAAACTTTTCTCGAAATAAATCACACGCTGCTTTACTAAAGCAAGAAATTATGGCTCCCATTGCTAAAGAAAAACCTGCTAACGGCAAATAGGTTCTATGTTCAACTACAATATCAAATAAAGGAACAAGACTTGATGTCGGTAAAAAAGTAATTAATCCCCAAAGCATCCCAAAACAAATTATTTTTGACGAAACAGTAAAACAGACCCATAAATATAAGCCTAATATAGCGAACCCAAAAAAACTTGAAATCCTTGTCCAATCCGAAATCAAGGGAAAATCAATGTCTATGCTCAAGTTAAAAGGGAAAAAGAATTTCCAAAAATATTCAAAAGGAATTACAAAAGTTTGAGTCAAAAAGTACGTTTGCCAGGTAAAGGTACTGGGATACATCCTTAAAATCGTCTTTTTAAACAAGAGTATTCCAGCCAAAATAAAAATGAGACACAAAGCCACTACGCAAATAACTCTAAAGTTTTGGCGAATCCAATCAGAAATCGAATACCGTGAAACAAATAAAAAGTGGGCTAAAAAAGCAATGGCTGGAAAAGTAACTATGATTTCTTTACAAAGGATGCCAAGAAATAAACAAATCAAAGAAAAAACAAAAGGCGCAATATGCTTTATTTCTTTATTTTCAGATACCTTGTTTTTTTGCGAAGTAATGTTTCTAGCGTTCAACCCATTTAAAAAAAATATTGCAGCAGCCAGATAAAAGCATGTTGCCATTATGGAAGAACGACTGGAAATATAAGTTACAGCCTGAGTATTTAACGGGTGCAAAGCAAAAAGAGCCGCCGATAAAAAGCCGTTTCTCCGATTTAGCAATGGATCCGAATTTTCAGAAAAAGCGCTTAGTTCTAAAGCCAACCGGTAAACTAACCAAACGGCGATTGTGTGAAACGCTATATTACAAAGATGGTAACTCCAGACCTGGAACTCGCTAAAGTAGTAATTTAAATTAAAGGAAAGAATAACTAGCGGCCTTTGAAGGAAGCTAAACAAAAACATAGGAATTTTATCTAACCCTCGAATCCAAGGTTTTTGTAAAATAGCCGTTAAGTCGTCGAAATGAAAAGAATTCAAATAAACATTAGCGTAAACAACGCTAACCAGCCCTGCTAATAACAAATAAGGTTTTTTTTGTATCATTAAATTTAAAGTTATCCTTGTAAAACCTCATAAAACGTTTTTTCTAAACGGTTAACGGATAAATTCCAATCATATTTTTTCTCTGCTTCTGTTCTACAATTCTCTTTCAACGCTAAAATCGGTTCGGAATTTTCCAAAAAATTTTGTAATAATTTTGACATTGCCTCAGGAGACGAGTCTTCAAATAAAAGTCCTGGATCTACATTTCTCAAAATCTCAGTAGTTCCACCAACTGGCGTTCCTATAACTGGTATACCGCTGGCCAGGGCTTCTATTGTTGCAAGGCCAAACCCCTCGATCGCTAAAGTAGGCAAAATAAATAAATCTGCAGCTCCATAATAATAAGCTATATCCGTATCAGAAACTCTCCCAGCTAATTTAATCTTATCGCTCATACCATATTTCTCAATTTGATTATTAAGAACTTCCTTTAAAGACCCTGCCCCAACAATCGCTAAATAAAAGATTAATTCAGGATTTCTCTGATTCACTAAATAACAGGCTTCGATTAAATTTTGCAACCCCATACGAGATTCAAGTCTCCGAACAGTCAAAAACATCTTAGTATCCTTTGATATCCCCAAGCGCTCGCGGCATTCGCCCTGAGACAATCCGGTAACTCCAGGTTTGAAAGTTTCCAAATCAACGCCTCCTGGAATCACGTCTAACTTTGATCTCTTAAAAGGAAAAAACTCTTTAAACCTTTTTTTTGTATAAGAACTTAGGAAAATAAACCGTTTAGATACTAGAAAACAAATCCACTCTATTATTTTTATAACTAACAATCTTGCTCTAAGCTTAAAGTCAAAAAATGGCACATTATTATAATTTTGGAATCCCAAAAAATTTATCTTCTCTTCATCAAACCATAGGCTATGAAAGTGATATACCCTAGGAATACTCCAAAGTTTCAAATTAAATAAGCAAGCAAAATCAACAAGTGGATTATGTATATGAATTAAGTCGATTTGATACTTTTCGATTATTTTTTCAGACACCCGACGAACTTCTTTTATCAAATGAATGAAACTTTTACATTCATTCGCTCCTATTCTGTAGTATTCAATCCCATCTATGATTTCAAAATCTGGTAGAAAGTCATCAGGTTTACAAGCAATTTGAACTACAGTATGTCCTTTTTTTACTAACCTTTTGTTTACTTCATAGGTTAACCTCCAGGCCCCACCCATCTCATCTGGAAAGCAATAAAACTGTAAAGACAATATTTTCAATGGCTTCTCGTTATTTTTCATTGTATGAATTATAATAAGGAAGATTAGCAGAAAGAGCAAGTAGATCAATAAGAGTAAAAATTATTTTATATTCCAAAACAGAAACCATCTTTCTCTTTTTATATTAAGAATGTTTATGTATACTGTATCTTTTTTTAGACTAATTTAACCGATATTATAAATATCTCTAATGAAACATGTTGATAATCAACCAAATATCCAAGCATTAAGGAAAATTTCCTCCTTATTTGCTACTGCGGACCTAGAAATTGACCATTTATTAAGTTTGGCAATTGATACGGCCACAGAAACTATCGGAGCTCGAAACTCTTCGCTGCTTTTAGTGGATGATAATTCTGGACACCTTCAATTCTATCAAGCTTCTGGACAAAAAAAGATACAACTTAAGAACTTTGAAATTCCTCCTGGAATGGGCTTAGCTGGAGCTGTATTAGAGAACGGTGAACCTATAGTTTCAAACGATGTAGTAAACGACCCTCGATGGTACAGCTATATTAACGAAAAAATCAGCTTTCAGGTAACAGCTATTGCAACCTTACCCCTCATTATTGAAAATCAGGTAATAGGAGTAGTTCAGTTTTTAGATAAAATAGACAACACTCCATTCAGTGAAAAAGATGTTGGCACTTTAGAAAAGTTTGCCAATATGATGGCCGCTTTCATTAACACTTCCCAAAGTAAAAAAATACTTGGAAGAGAATTTGATCGGTTACGGCAAAAGTATATGCGCCGATACATGATCGTTGGAGAAAGCAAAGCTCTTAGAAAATGTATAATGGAATGTGAAAAAGTGGCAAATTCTAAGGCAGCCGTTTTAATTTCAGGAGAAAGCGGAACTGGAAAAGAACTATTTGCCAACATGATCCATGATCGAAGCAACCGTCAAACAAAACCTTTTATTTCGGTGAACTGTGGAGCCTTACCAGATTCAATTTTAGAAAGGGAATTATTCGGTCACGAAAAAGGAGCTTTCACTGGAGCGGATTCTAGAAAAATTGGACTCTTCGAAGCGGCTCATACTGGGACATTATTTTTAGATGAAATAGGAGAAATGCCGTTAGAAATGCAAGTCAAGCTTTTAAGGGTCATTCAGGAAGGGTCTTTTATGCGTTTAGGCGGAACAACCCCGATTCAAGTAGACGTTAGAATTATTTCTGCAACTAATCAAAATCTAGAAAAATGTGTCGCAGAAGGCTTATTTAGGAAAGATTTATATTATCGAATAAATGTAATTAATATCAAATTACCCTCCCTTAGAGAAAGAAAAGAAGATATTCCAGATTTAACCTCCTTTTTCCTTAAAAAACATAGTCGAGATGGGGAAAATCCCGTAAAATGCGGCAAAGAAGTTTTAAGTTATCTGATGAGTTATAGTTGGCCTGGCAACATTAGACAGTTAGAAAATGTCGTTGAAAGGGCTTTAGTACTTTGCGACGGCGACGAACTAACAAAAGAATCCTTTGAGTTTGAAGCGGAAGCTCCATCCATTGACGTTGGAGTTGGCCAAAGCCTTAAAGAAGCAAACGACGCTTTTCGCCGTTGTTATATTTCTAAAACCTTAAGCTCTACAGATGGAAATCGTACAAAAGCCGCTAAAATTCTGAAAGTTCAACGTTCCTATCTTTCCAGGCTAATCAAAGAATTAGGGATCGATTAGAACTACCTGCCAAAATTAAATCCTGACGGCAGACCTTCCCAATCAATAAAAAATTAACTACTGGTTAAACAATGACAGCTAAAATAATTGACGGCAAAAAAGTTTCCGCTAGCATATTAGAAAAACTAACTACAGAAACCGAAGATTTAAAAAAACAATTTGGCCGACCTCCCGGTTTAGCTACGGTTTTAGTAGGAGAAGACCCAGCCTCTCAAGTATATGTTAGGAATAAAAATAAAAGATGCAAAGAAATAGGCTTTCAGTCATTCGAACAAAATCTACCGGCAGATATTTCCGAAGCGAAATTGCTCCAATTAGTAGAAAATCTTAATCAAAATCCCGAAGTAGATGGAATTTTAGTTCAGCTACCTTTGCCTGATCAAATAAAGTCAGAGCTTATTCTGGAAGCAATTCTTCCCGAAAAGGATGTTGACGGTTTTCATCCCATTAATGTTGGCGGGCTGGCTTCCGGTAAAGACGTCCTTTGTCCTTGCACTCCATCTGGCGTTATTGAAATGTTAGATTATTATGATATTCCGATAGAAGGTAAAAACGCCGTCATTTTGGGAAGAAGTAACATTGTTGGAAAACCTCAAGCCTTCCTTTTATTACGTCGAAACGCTACTGTTACGATTTGCCATTCACGCACAAAAAACTTAGAAGAGGTAACTTCTTCAGCGGACCTTTTAGTCGCTGCAATCGGAAAACCTAATTACGTAACGGCTAATATGGTCAAAGAAGGCGCTGTAGTAATCGACGTAGGTATTAATCGTGTAGACGGAAAATTGACTGGAGACGTCGACTATAATCCCGTCGCTGAAAAAGCTTCGTATATTACGCCCGTTCCGGGCGGAGTCGGCCCAATGACAATAGCCATGCTAATGAGTAACACACTGAAAGCCTATAAAACACGAGTAAATAGCAAATAATCCCATGGATGTAGCTGGCAATTCTTTTACTTCCCCTTCCGAAGATTCGCATGAAGCGAGAGTGTATTCGGTAAGCGATATTACAGAAGACATTAAAACCATTTTAGAAGCCGCTTTCGACGGCATTTGGATAGAAGGCGAAATTTCCAATTATCGAGTCGCCGCTTCTAACCACGCTTACTTTGTATTGAAAGACGACCGCTCTCAAGTCCGATCCGTGATGTTCCGCTTTCAAAAAAGCAGACTTAGGTTTGACCCCGAAGACGGCGATCAGGTTTTATTATTTGGCAGGGTGTCTGTATATAATGCGCGAGGCGAATATCAAATTATTGTCGAAAATATGGAACCTCGCGGCTTGGGGGCGCTTCAAAAAGCCTTTGAGCAACTAAAAGAAAAATTATCTAAGGAAGGATTATTTGACGACTCAAAAAAGATGGAAACCCCGTGGTTTCCTTGGAAAGTAGGCGTTATTACATCTTCTACCGGAGCTGCCGTTCGAGATATCATTGAAGTTATCTCTCGAAGAAATCCCAATGTATCTATATTACTTAATCCAGTTAAAGTTCAAGGAGAAGGTTCTGCCGAAGAAATTGCAAAAGCAATTAAGGAAATGAACGAATTAACTGATATTGAAGTACTAATTGTTGGAAGGGGGGGAGGATCGATTGAGGACTTATGGGCATTTAACGAAGAAATTGTCGCCCGCGCTATTTACGATTCAAAAATCCCAATAATATCCGCCGTTGGCCACGAAATTGATTTCACTATAGCCGATTTCGTAGCTGATTTAAGAGCCCCAACTCCATCGGCAGCGGCTGAGTTAGCCGTTCCGGAACTTTCTGATATCCTATCCCTGTTACGTTTTAACGCCGAAAGCCTTATCAAAATAGTTCAAGAAAAAATCGAAAGTCATCGTCAACAATTAGATAACTATGCAAATCGTAGATTTTTTCGATCTCCCATGGAAATCATACAGCCTGCCGCTCAAAGGTTAGACGATCTAAATCAAAGATTGGCGCGAGCTCCAAATCAAGGCTTAGAACTAAAAAAAGAACGTTTGCGTGGAACTACCCAAAATCTTTTTAACAACTCCCCTAAAAGAACGTTTCAGAATTTAAAAGAACGATTAATTGATCGCGTCCAACGTTTATATCGTCTTCCCCAAAAAACATTTTCTACTAGGAAAGAAAGGCTGCAAAACCTTTTTCAATTACTACTCCACAATTCCGGTAAAGACAATATACGAATATCAAAAAATAAATTAGCCGATATAAACAACCGGTTAATCAGAGCGCCTATACAAGGTATTAAATTGCACAAAGAAAAGCTTATCCAAACCTCCCAAGCATTAGCTTATAACTCTCCAATCGCCAAAATTAACGCTTATGGAGAAAAAATTGAAACGTTAACATCTCAATTAATTAAAAGAACAAGCTCAATAGCCCAATTTAAAAGAGAACACTTAGCAGGTTTGGGAAAAAGTTTGAACGCTCTAAGTCCGCTTCAAGTCTTGGATAGGGGATACAGCGTTACGTTTTCTAAAGAAACAGGCAAGGCTATTAAAGACATTAAAGAAGTGAATCCAGGGGATAAAATCCAAACCCAACTTTCTAACGGTAAATTGGATTGTACAATTGACGATGTCTTAGATTAAAACTTTAGCCTGTTATCATATCTTCAACTTTAGATAGCATCGTCGAGTCTTTGAGCGTTTTAATTGCTTCTTGGCTCATTTTGTTGTTCACAACATCTAAATATTTTAAGTCCGTCAACGAAACCGCTTCCGCGAGAAATTTAGCCCCTTCATCTCCTAAGTTATTTTCAGCTAAATCCAAAGTCGTTAGACTTGATAAATAAAGCGATATGGAAATTTCTTCGGCAGCCTTTGAACCTACCTTGCATTTCCATAAATTCAAAGATTTTAAGTTAGAAAAATTTGAAGACTGAGCAATTGCAGCCACACCCTCATCACCAATATCATTACGCTCCAAATTTAACGAGATGAGTCCTTTAATAACAGGCGAATTGGCCAAATGCTTAATGCCTTCGGCAGTCAAATCATTTCTCTCTAAATTTAATTCTTTTAAGTTAGCGAATCGTTCGTCATTCGCTATAAATTTTAAACCTTCATCGCCAATATATTTCAAGCGAATATCTAATACCGTCCCGTCTTTTTTTAACAATTCAGGAGCGATTTCTTCTACCGGTCTATCGTTAAACGGTTTTTTCATCTGGTTTTCCTTTAGTTACTACAACTTCTAAATTTTAAATAGCTCAGCTCGTTACTTAGATTTTTTGCTATTTTTCTTGCTTTTAGTTTCTTCGGTTCTTTCTAATTTTTCTAATCGATCCCTCAAAGATTTATTTTCTTTTACAACATCGTCTAATTCAGATCGTATTTCTTTAATTTCTTTTGGTTTCTTTGCGGAATCTCTCAAAGCGGCAATTGCGTCTTCAGCTCTTCTTTGCAGGCGCCCATCAGGTTCATTATCGACTAATTTTCTCAAAATAGGAACTGCCGCTAGATCTCCAAGCGTTTGCAAGGCTTGAATCGCTCCCAACTTACCTCGAAAAACAGCGGCAGGCGTGCCTCGCGTTTCACGCGCATAGCGCGCCAATAATTCCAAAGCTTTTCCTTTTTTGTGTTCAAATCGTTTAGCTAATATAGCTAAACCTCTCATAGCTGATAATCTGCTTAATTTAGGAGCGCCATATTCAGAGCCTTTTTCAAAAACCTCCCAAGACTTTTCATCTTCTATTTCCGCCAAACCTGCATAAATGGCAATCCTTGCCATATCGTTATGTGTTTCTTTTTTCAATGAACTCTCAAGAAATTCTCTCGAATCAATATCTTTAATTCTTCCTAAAGCTCTTAGAGCAGCCGCTTCCACCTTATAAGACGGATCGCTTTTTGCTACTTTCCGTAAAGCTTTTGCCGCCTTATCATCCCCAATAAAGCCCCCTAAAGCGCTTATAACCCCGTGGCGAACTTTCGGACAATCGTGTTTTACCCCCTTCAAAAGGCCGTCTCGCGCAATATCGCCGCCAATTTTTTTTAGCGATGAGGCTATCCTGTTAGAAACGCCCCAAAATTTTTCTTTCATTAATCTTTCTGAAAGAAGCTTAATATCTTCACTCGAAGGCTTTTCCGCAAGAGCAACTGCCGCTTCTAATCTACCTATAGGGTCTGGATCCTTTTTTAATTGTTCTGCAAGCATCGGACGCGCCAAATCCAATTTAATTTTCTTACAAGGCATTTCATAATCTGGATCTAAACGAACAAAAGCAGGTTTACTTTTTAGCTTGAAAGAAAATTTATTTTCTTTACTATCCAGTAAAATTGGAAACGTTTCATCGTTTCTTCCATAGAAAAACCGGAGACTCATTGAAAGACGGAATAACAAATTTTCGCCTTTATTTTCCGATTTTTGATTTTGTTTAACGGTTACGGTTCCTATCTTATGGTTATTGTCCCAATCGAATCCAAGCTCAAGAATTGGGTAACCGCCGCGAAAAATCCACTGCGCGGCCCACTCATCATAGTTTTTAGAAACTGTTTCTTCAACACAACGAAACAAATCTACAGTTTCCACTAAACCAAACTCATGCCGTTTTAGATATAAGCGCAAAACTTTGCGGAAATCGGATTCACCCAATAACGCCATCAAGTGTCTCAACCGAACGGCTCCTCCGGGGTACAAATGAGCGTCGAACAAATCGATCGGTTCTTTATAAACATTCGTTACAATAGGCCGTCGATAACTTGCATCCTCTCCAAAATACATTTCTGCGTCTTCATACAATTGATATCTAAATTCGTCTTCGCCTTTAGATTCTCTTGTATATAAAGCGTCAAAATAGGTTGCAAAAGATTCATGCAACCATGCGTGAGACCATGTTTTAGCCGTAATCAGGTCTCCAAACCACATATGGGCCGCTTCATGAGCCACCAATCCATTAGAATCAATGTCCAAATGAGCTCTATCATTATGAAGAGTTAGATCGGTTTGAGTAGTTACCGTAAAATTCTCCATACCTCCAAAAATGAATTCAGGAACCGCAATCTGCGTATAATGGTGGTAAGGATATTTGTAACCGACAAAGTTTGAAAAAAAGCGGATAATTTTTCCCGTATCTTTGAAAGAGTTTTTCCCTTCTTTTTCCCTGCCTTTTTGCACATACCATTTTATATTAGTGCCGCTAACCATCTCTGTGTGCTCGGCAAACTCTCCGGCAACAATTGAAAGCAAATATGTTGAATATGGCAGCTCCAATTTATAATGGAAAAAAGATTCCTTTGCTGTGGTTTTCTTTTTTAGTAATTTTCCATTAGCCAAACCAAACATACCAGAAGGCAACCTTAATATAACTTCGGTTGTTTGTTTAAAGTTTGGTTGGTCGAAACATGGAAAATAATATCTGGAATCCTCGTCTTGCCCTTGAGTCCAAACCGTTTTAAATCGATCAGGATAGTCAGCGTCTGGTTTTGTAAAATAAATACCCGCCAGAGGCTTTTCAACAGAATGTTCTATAGTGACGGAAATCTTTGTTCCAGGTTTAAACGAAGCCTTTAAAAACGCTATAATTTTTTCTCCGGTATTTTCAAAATCTACCGGCTTATCTTGGATTCGAACCTTTGAAACGTGCAACCGCATTGCGTCAAAACCAATCTCCATAACATTGGCAGAATTAACTTTTAAGTCGTAGCGAGTCGTTCCCCACACTTTCTCTTGATCCCAATCGAAATTTAAATCCAATTTCAAATGAATTGGGAAAACGGATGTGTCCGGCCCATAATGAGGCTTCGAACCTTTTTGGGCAAATGGTTTACGCTCTAAAAGTCCCCAATGTTCTGACCGACCTTCAACATAATGACATTTACAATACCGCGTCGAATGCAAGATACCCTCTATTATTTAGAATTTGAATAAATCAAACGCCTTTTTTATCGCCTTAGGCAACTGTAAAGGCCCTTTGCCAATCCCTGGGCAAAAACCCGCCGTCAATTCCCAATGCCTTGGAGTTTCCATATTTTCACGCCAAAAGGGATACGTTTTACACTGCGCAGGTTTAGCTTCATGAATTGCACAACCATCAAATGTTAAAAACGGACACGGATTGCCCTCCTCAACATCTATATACCACATATCGTGTTCTTTCTTAAGAAACTCTGATTTAAAACGTTTTTGAGAAAGGCGTAGATATTCCGTCGCATTTTTAACATCTTTGCGGTCCATATAAACTACGCCAGGTTTCGTGCAACATTTAAAACAATCAGGCTCGCATTCAAACCGGACGGGAACCTTTTCCCACCAATTGGTTTCCATAAATTACAATAAAACCAAATCGTTTCTATGAATAACTTCTTCATAAAAACGTTCATGAAGAGCTGCGCGAACAGCGGCCGTTTTTAGTCCTTTAATTTTATCTAAATCGCTCGAATTGTAATTAACTAAACCAACCGCAAACTCTTTTCCTGACTCGTCTAAAAGACTAACGGCATTGCCAAACTCAAAATTCCCTTGGATTTCAATAATGCCGGCGGAAAGCAAACTTTTACCTTGGGAAAAAATCGCTTTTTTAGCTCCCGCATCAATTTTAATTTTGCCTTTTGATTTTAAAGTATGTGCAATCCAGTGTTTACGGCTTTTAATTTTAGATTTACCCGACCAAAATAAAGTTCCAACATTTTTCCCAGAAGTAATTTTTCCCAAACCAGGTAAATTTTTTCCATTCATGATAATCGTCGGAATTCCAAAACTAGTGGTTTTTTTGGCGGCTAATACTTTAGTGTACATTCCACCAACCGTATAATGACTGCCTCTTTTTCCAGCAAGCCGCAAAATTTTATTGGTGATATCTCCTACAAACGGAATTAATTCCGGAGGAGTTCCATTTTTATCAATTCGCTTAGACGGGTCGCTAGAATATAAACCGTCGATATCAGATAAAATAACTAATAATTGGGAATCGACCAAACATGCAGACAATGCCGCTAAAGTATCATTATCTCCTATCTTTATTTCATCCACAGAAACCGTATCGTTTTCGTTAATTATTGGAATAACTCCATGAGATAGCAATGTATTAATCGTATTTTTAGCGTTTAAATATCGTTTACGGTCTCCCAAATCGTGATGATCAAACAAAATTTGGGCAACTTTGAGTCCTTCTTTCTCAAACCGTTTTTCATATATCCGCATTAAGTAACTTTGCCCAATAGCGGCGCAGGCCTGTTTTTCAGGAATCGATAACCGAAGAGTTTTTATATCTAGCCGTCCTCTACCCGCCATAACGGCTCCAGACGAAACTAAAACTACTTCGTAACCCCTCTGAATTAATTTCTTAACGTGGGAAGCGATTTTACTAACGGTGTGCTCGTCCAACTCTAAAACAGAATCATCCAGTTTCGGCTTTTGTCGAGCAATTACGCTACTACCGATTTTAATAACAATCCGTTTTAGGCCTTTTAATATTTCTTTTCTTGCCGAAGCGTTTTCCATTTAAAAAATAACAGATCGCTTAATAGTGAAAATTTTAACCGTAATAATATAACACGGCAAAAGGTAGGCGGGAATCTAAAGTACGGTAGATAAATATTGAATTTTGTTAAATATGAAATGGTAAAGCGAAGTTTTTCTAATCCTCTGTCTAACGAAGAGCAAAAATATCCGTAAACTTTTCGCTGTTTCTAGCTCGCATTGCAACATAGGCAAGCGTTGCCAGGTTTCCCAATGTGTAAACAGCTAAAGTCCAAACAATTCCGCGAGCTACGCTTTTTTCCATAACCCCAATCCAAATTCCAACAAAGGTAGCTCCAATATAAAAATCAGTAAATGTGGCTATCCCCCACCGCAAGGAAGCCATTTCTTTTACGCCTTGCATAACATTACTTTCAACGCTTGCCCAGACAATCACAGCGGTAAGCGCAATAAAAAGTAAGGCGCATATAAAAAAAACTTGTATTTTAAAGCTGGGCATCATGATCTCTCGGGTTTAATTTTTCTTAAATAAATAATGAGCGACGAACCACTCTTTTCCCCGTTTATAACCAAACAACTCCGCGCATGCCATGAAAAATATTCTCCATCTTTGAAACCAAATTGCGCTCTCTTCCTCTCCATAAACTTGACGGAATATTGGAAAGATAAGAGATTTTTTTGCGTCCATGTTTTTTAACCATGCATTTGCAGTTTTCATGTAATGTCGGCCATTCCAACGCCATTGTTTTTCTAGAGCAAGGTCTTTTTGGAAATTGGACAATAAGTCTTCAGAAGGCATAACGCCTCCGGTAAAAAAATATCTCCCCATCCAATTATCCGAGCCAGCCGTTTCAAAAAAATAGGCATATTGTCGATGGCAAAAGATATGTACGAACAACTTACCTCCAGGCTTTAACCAGGAAAAGATATTTTCCATCAACCGCTCATAATTTCGCATGTGCTCAAACATTTCGATAGAAACTACTCGATCAAATTTTTTTTCAGAAGTAAACCGGTTCATATCTTCAGTTAAAACGGTTAGGTTATTTAATCCTCTATTTTTCGCATTTTCAGTAATCGCTTCTCTTTGTGGATTCGAGTTTGAGAGAGCGACAATTTTACTATTTGGGTATTTTTCCGCCATCCACAAGGAAAGGGACCCCCAACCGCAACCTAATTCGAGAATATCCATACCATCGACCAACTCAGCTCTTTCGCAAGTAGAGACCAAAGAATTTTCTTCCGCTCGATCTAATTGCGAAGAACCGTCTCCCCAATAACAAGAACTATATTTTTTAAACTTACCTAAAACGAGTTCAAAAAATTCCGGCGGCAACTCATAATGTTGCTGATTTGCTTCTAAGGTATGAACGGCTATAGGACAAGCTTTTAATTCTTCTACAAACTGCTGAATCGATTTTAAACCTGATCCATTTTGAGAAGCGCTTTCTTCATCTAATCTTTTTTTTAAAAGTTGCCTAATACCTAACCGAATCCCGCTATCGGCAATCAAACCTCTTTCCATCCATTCAACAATTTTATCCATGTTTAGCTTTCCTTGGGAGGCCCTGGGAAAAACATATTCGTCGTTTCCAAATATTTTTTATAGTCCTCGCCTTTAGTTTTTAAAGCTTGCTTTTCCGTGAAAGGAATTCCAGAAACTTTAATTAAAAAAATCAACATGGCTCCAGGGCCAATCAAAGTCACCCAACCGTAACCCGCTCCCCACCCCAAAACAACATAACTCCACCAATGAATCCACTCAAAAAAATAATTAGGATGTCGAGAGTATTTCCACAAGCCAACCCTGCATACTTTTCCTTTATTAGATTCTTCTGCCCTAAACTTTGCGAGTTGCTTGTCAGCCATCCATTCGCCGCCAATAGAAATAACCCATATTAATACCGCGAGAGCGTCTATCAATCCTAAGGGCCTTGGATTATAAACAACTATCGACATAGGAATTATGAATAAAACCGCTACCGCGGCTTGGGCCTGAAAAAAGAAGAAGAAGTATTCGCCAACTTTTGCTCCAGCCGCGCGACGAAAATTTTGATAACGACCGTCTTCTTCTTTCGCCTTTATTATTCGGTCAATCAACAGATAAGTTCCTAACCGAATTCCCCAGCCGGCTCCCATGCATGCAGCCAATATTTTTCTGTTTCCGTCGCCGCTACCTACAAAAGCAAAATATAAAATTCCTCCTGCAATACCATATGCCCATCCAACATCTGCAATTCCCGCATCTCCGGTTTTTAATTGCAATGCCCACAAAGCAACCATAACAACTACCATCGCAAGCCAGCAGTTTATTAGATGAAAAAGGATAACTGTCACAAAAAACCTTGGGAGTTTTTAGTTAATTTTCTATGGAAGGTAAAATGGGGTCCATCCTGCAAAGCGGTTTGGTAAACAGCATTTGTACGTTACCAATTTGCCGCTCAATAAAACCACCCTCGCAATAACAAAGATAAAAAATCCACATCCTGATAAAAGCTTCAGAAAAACCCAAATTTTCAACCTCGTTTTTATTTTGTAAAAAACGCTCGCGCCATTCTTTTAGCGTTCTTGCATAATGCGGCGTAATATCTTCAAGATGAAACAACCTTATATCGGAAGAAGAAGCGGCTGCAGAACAAAGAGCGGTGATAGAGGGGATACAACTTCCTGGAAAAATATATTGCTTAATAAAATCTACAAAATCTTTCGCCTCATTAAATAGATTATCCACAATAATAATTGCCTGAATCATCATTCGACCGTTTGGTTTAAGTAGTTGGCTACATTTCTCAAAAAAAGTCTTGTAGTATTGGTATCCAACCGCTTCAATCATCTCAATAGAAACCAACTTATCGAACTGCCCTTCTAAATCTCGATAATCTTGTTTTAGAACTGTTACAAGATCGTCTATTTCATTTTCTTTCATCAATTTTTTGGCAAATAAAAACTGTTCGTCAGAAATTGTAGTGGTGGTCACGCGGCAACCATATTTTTTTGCGGCATGCAGGGCAAAACCGCCCCATCCTGTTCCGATTTCCACAACATGATCTTTTGCCGACAAATTCATCTTTTTGCATATACGGTCAATCTTGTCCACAGAAGCTTCATATAAAGAACTTTCGGGTTTTTCAAAAATACCACAGGAATACATTTTGGTTTCATCCAAAAAAGTCGAAAAAAACTCGTTTCCCAAATCATAATGAGCGTGTATATTTTTCCAACTCCCTTGTCTGTTATTTTTTTTCAAAGCATGCGCAAGCTTAAATCCCCACACTCCCAAAGTTGCCAAGCCGCCTTCCATGTTATTTGCTGCGTCCCGATTGCGGGTAAAGATTCGAACTAAAGCGGTTAGATCGTCGCATGTCCATCGCCCCTTAATATAAGCTTCTCCGGCTCCATTTAATCCTTTGGCCGCTATATCCAAAAACATTTTAGGGCTCTGAACATTTACAGTTGCCTTAATTGGAAATTCTGAAGTTGCGTTCCCAAAAACCATACGTTCGTTTTTTTCTACAACAGTGACCTCTCCTTCGGTAATATTCTTAAAATAATTCAAAACTAATCTACGAGCGACTTTATCGATAAAATTAACTACCAATTCATCCGTCAAATCTATTTCTTTGGGAGCTATAAACTCTTCAGTTTGCACGCTCAGCCTCTCTCGTGGATTCTATGTTTTGGATGGGAATAAAAAGGATATTTTTGCAACCAAAGTAATAACGCCTGGTAGTAAATAGCCGCCTTTACTTTCCAGGTCATCAGTGGATATCGGATAAAAGTTTTAGCTAATGAAAAACTATTAATTGGTTTCCGCTTCATTGAAAGATTGGCTTCAAAAAACTTTTTGCCTTGTTTCCAATTTTCCATTCGAACCATAAATCGTTCATTAGGTTCCGAAAAATACCATTCATAATCCACCCCCATATCCATAAAAGGAGAAATATGAAACTCTTTTTTGAAGCAAAATTTTTTCATTCCATTCGTTTCAGTCGCTAAACTTGAATTAAGTAAGTAGCAATGCTGTTCGCCCCATGGAGTATTATTAATTTCCGCAATTATTCCTTGCGTTGATTTATTTTCGCTATCAAAACAAAAGTAAAAACTAACGGGATTGAAGCGATAACCAAAGTAGCTTAAATGTGTCAATAAAAATACTGGGCCGCCCGGTCTTTTCCCTGTTTGTTCAAAAACCCAATTTCTAACAGCTTCCGAAAGAGAAACATCGGCGCCTCCTAAATGATCTTTGCGCCTAAAATGGGCAAAGTTCCACCCTCGCGCTGACCAAAACCAGTAGGGATCAAACAATTCAGGAAGTTCGTCCAAATCCAAAAATAGCATGAATAATGAATAGTCAAACTCCCTTTTGGCGGGGAAATACCTAATGTGATTAACCCTTCCCTCGTATATGGCGCTATTCATCAAAGAGTCTTTCCAAATTGCCGGCAAACCGCCAACGCGCTTTTGAGACCGTCTTCATGAAAACCAAACCCCCAATAAGCCCCGCAAAAGTGAATTCTATCCGCCCCGTCAATTTCGTGATGCCGTCTTTGAGCCGCAATGCCATCAGTGGTATATATAGGGTGATGGTATATTATCTTTTTTATAATTTTCTTAGCGTCGATTAAATTTTCCATATTTAACGAAACACAAAACGTTTTTTTGGCGTCAAGCGTTTGAAGCATATTCATATTATATGTCACTGTCGTCTCTTCAATGGGCCTAATTAGTTTCCGGTAATTCCAACTTGCCCAGGCTCTTCTCTCTTTAGGTAAAACGGAAGAATCCCAATGCAAAATCGCAACGTTTTTTTGATAGGGAATCGCTCCTAAAATTTTTTTTTCTTTTTCCGTCGGATCTTCAATCATTTCCAACGCTTGATCGCTATGAGCGGCAATTATTACGCGATCAAAAATTTTAGTTTCTCTATTCTTACTCAAAACCTCAACGCCATCTTTTGTGCGACAAATTTTTTGAACGGGAGAATTAAGAAAAATACGATCCTTAAAAGAATCTATAAGCGAGAGTACATATTGCTTTGAACCTCTACTGACAACTTTCCATTGAGGTCGGTCTTCAACATTTAGCATTCCATGATTTTCAAAAAATTCCGCAAAAAAACGAAAACTGGAATTTTCAATGACTTTTGGTTTCGCCGACCAAATTGCTGACGCCATTGGAAAAGCATAATCATCCCTTAAAGAGCTAGAATAACTACCGCGTTTTAAAAATTCCCCAAAAGTAATTTCATCATTTGAATCTTTTAAAAACAATTTTGCGTCGCGATTAAATCTTAAAATATCCCTGACCATGTATAAGAAAGAAGGCTTCAACAGATTAATCCGTTGGGCAAACAAACCATTCAGAGACGTCCCATTATACTCTAAACCTGACTTATCGCACTTTACGCTAAAACTCATGCTCGTCGACTGCGATGAAACTCCAAGTCGATCCAACAATTTAATAAAATTAGGGTAAGTTTTATCGTTATAAACTATAAAACCAGTATCAATCTCATAATTTTCATTATCGATTGACACCGAAATAGTATTAACGTGTCCCCCAACATAATCGGACGCTTCATAAACGTAAACATCATGTTCGCTTGAAAGTAAATACGCCGCAGCCAAACCAGATATCCCTGTGCCAACAACAGCAATCTTCATCAAACCATACGCTTTTCTGCAATGAGGGAAGATTTTAGAGCTTTTTCGGGAACTTCTTTTAGATCCCAAACCATTCCAATTCGGGACATGAAATTTAAAATCAAATAAGTTATATCAAGCTCCCACCAAAAAAATCCCTGGCGTACGGAATTAGGATAATGATGATGATTATTATGCCAGCCCTCGCCTAAAGTAACCAAAGCTACCCAAAAATTATTTCTGCTGTCATCTGACGTGGCATATCTTCTGGTTCCAAACTTATGCGCCAAAGAGTTCGTCGAACACGTTCCATGAAATAAAAAAATAGTAGAAACCACAAAGCCCCAAACAAATAATTGAGCTCCATTAACTCCCCACTCAGGTTTATACACGCTAAGCAAATTACCGGCAGAAATAATTCCAGCCGCGAAAAAAATTGGAACAACTATATCAAACCTGTCTATCCATCTCAGTTCCGGAAAGCGCATAAAATCGCCAATGAGTTCTTTTTTGGCGACAAAGTTTGATTTTCCCATGAACCAAAACATGTGACTTCTCCAAAACCCCGATTGCTTGGGCGAATGTATATCTTTTTCCGTATCAGAATATTTGTGATGAAACCGATGATATGAAGCCCACCAAAGCGGACCTCTTTGAACGGCGGAAGCCCCTATGACTGCAAAAATAAATTGAAGGAAACGAGACGTCTTAAAAGAACGATGAGAAAAATAACGATGATAAAATCCCGTAATCGCAAACATCCGAATAAGATATAAAAAAACAGCTGTTAAAACAGCCGCCCAACTCCAACCAACCCAAAAAACCGCAAAGCAACCCAAATGAAGAGCGACAAAGGGAATACAACGCACCCAGTCAATAGATTGATCGTCTTCTTCGTTTAAATTGCTTATTCCTGCATGGCTGTCAAACCACTGCGTAAGGGCGTCTAATCGACCAAACATATCAGCTTAAGCTCCAAAATCAGGTTTCCGCTCTCGTATAAACTCTCCTATATTAAAGAATTAACAAACAGGAAAGCAAAGATTTTATTCAAACTCCAAAATCGTTGAATTCTCCGAACTTAATAACAAAAAAAAAGCAAGAAGTTCGGAGTACGAATAAGTGCGCCGAAAAAACCAAAAAATCCGAGTATTCATATTTTGAAACCAAAAAATTGAAAATCGACAACGTAATGGGGTTTAGTCTTGAGAAGTATTTTTTTTGCGAGAATCAAGGAAAGAAAGAATTGTATCGCGACGAACGCGTTCACATTCTGGGCAATACCTTTTTATAAGATCGTTGCCTGATAGATCCTTTACCAAAGAACCGGAGTCAATTTTAAAGCCAGATTCTGAAGTTAACCACTCAACCCCGCCAACCTTACTACAAATGGGACACAAAATTATAGCTCCCTTAACGTCTTCATCAACTTCGAAACTTCTAAGATTAGCGTTTGCCATTTTTGTATTTTTAAGGTTTTCAGTGAGCCCCGCTCGATTTTCCATTTGTCGCTCCAACTCATTTCGATAATCGGCGACAATTTCGCATGATACTTTCACATCTTTATTTGAATTGAGACTATTTTCTCTTTCTATTAAATAGGCCACTAAATTTAAAAGAATAGAAACAAAATTTAGAATCTTTCCATTTAACTGATCCGCATCCAAATCGGCAACGCCTATAAAAACCCCAAACGTTTTAGATCGAGTCGATAGACTCTTTACTACAGTTTGAATTCTTAATTCTGGGTCTTTAGTTTTGAAAGCTTTATTTGATTTTAAAGACCAAGAAAAAATTCCTTTATCTATGAGAGAATTGGCGACTTTTTGAAGGAGTTCGCCCTTCGACTCCGGATGACAGAGCTGCAATCGGAAATCTCCTTCTGAATCTTCAGGAACAAAAAAACCCATCGCCCCAAAATCGTAAATTTGTTTAATATAATTTGAAGAAATTTTTAAGAAATAATCTGAATCTAAATTTCTTTCTCGATCCATGTTTAGATCAAATAAAGAAGTTAGTAACTCTAAAGCGTAATAATACCAACGGTTGCTCTGCTCAAGAAAATTGTTCCGAGCTTCAAGTCTTTCTAATTTCAACCTTCCTTTTGAATCTTCCTTATCCATTGCCCATTCTATATAAAAAAATCAATTACGTCGTTAAACTGAGTCTCCACTCTATCCAAAAGAACATCCAGGTATTTTGGACTCAAGTTTATTTTGTCCCAAACGGTCGGTTCAATAGGAGGGACAAAACAATCTCCACTAGAACCAAATTCCATTGCCTTGGTAACCGTATCTGCGATATTGATAATACAGCATTCATAAGTCAAATTTGGAGCGTCTAAAGGCTCATGGTGATAGAGTACTATTTCCGCTAAAAAAGCCGGCAATTTCCAATGCTCAACCAAGGCGGCGCCAATTGCGGCGTGGTCAGTTCCCCACAACTCTCTTTCAGATAGGAATAAGAGCTCACCAGTTTCCTTATGCAAATCTAAAGCTTTGTTTGCGAGGTTTGGTCTATTTTCAAGCATAATTAACCGACCAATATCGTGTAAAATTCCGCTTAAAAAAAGCTTCTCAGAGTTCAGCTTCTGGTCCCAGGCTCCGATAGCTCTAGCGCAAATGCCGCAACTCACATTATGTCGCCAGAAAGAATTCATATCTATCGAATCAGGATCAACATCTGAAAAAACAGATAATATAGTTGTCGCTAACGCTAAATCAGCAAGTTGACTAGTGCCAATAATAGAAATAGCATGGGATATCGCCCCAATCTCTTCATCAAATCCGTAAAACGAACTATTTACAATTTTTAATAATCTAAAAGAAAGAGCCGAATCGTTTTTAATAATATATTCAACATCTTCAAACCCACTTAATGGATTATCAATCGCTTCCTTAATTTGAAAATAAATTTCAGGCAAAGAAGATAGTTTAGGGTTTTCTTCTATAATTTCGGAAATATTGAGTTTAGACAAGAAAAACCTCTTTAGTGCAATTTAAAAGGTTTAAATCTACCAAAAACAAGACTCGATTTTTTAGAAATTCGGAATGTAATATATTTTTAAAATAAAAACTATCTTCCCATTCTATTATTAAATCGATTGTTCCAATTTTAAGGTAATCTCTAAAAATTCAGATTTGCCAGGAGCCTAGCCCTTAAATTCAAGGGATAGGCGATAGCAAACCAGTAAAAATGCCAATTATTAGAGGTCTCCGTAAATTATTAATTTGGCGTCTTAATAAAAAAGCCATATAAACATACCGCTAAAAACAAGAAACCAAAAAACAAATAAAATATAAGGCTTTCCAATGTATTGCCAAAAAGGTCCACAAATAAACCTTTATTAAATAAAAAACCCCAATAAAATGAATAGATAAAAGTTATTAATAATCCTAACTTGTATTTTTGATAAAGAAGACAACACGAAATAATGATGGTCAAGGCAAATACTTCTCCCAATGGAATGCATAATGTTTTATCCGTTAAAAAATCTAAAAAAGAATCGGACTTAGAAACTGATTCCATGTTGAGATTCCTTTATCTAATGACTAAAAAAGTTTAAAAATAAATCTCCAACCTATAATCTAATCGCAACAATCCCATTTTGGCGACCTTGTAGAATTTCTAACTAGGAGTCAAAAGTCAGTAGATACCCAGAATAGACTGAAGCTAATAGACTAAGTAACGTTATTCCATAAAAAATAAAAGCGGTTTTTGAAAACGCTTTGACGTAAGAATACCCTGCGCTAAAAGCGTAAAAAACTGCCGCCAACAATGAATATCCTTGATGGGCTTCTATTTCAACAGTTGTTCTTAAGTCTAAATCTGCGGAAACCATACCAGAAAGAGCCGCCAGGGCTAATATTAAGAGACCTATACTGAAATTAAAATTAGCGGCTGATAACATTTTGGCATTATTCCTTTGTTGAGAAAGTCTTAATAGTAGAACTCCTGCAATAAAAAGCGGAAGAGGAAAATGAGAAAAAAAAGGATGAAATGTTACCGAACTGATCAAAACTGATCTCGCCAATCATTTAAGTTTAAGTTTTATTATATCTTTAGAATCAAAAAACGCTAGAAACCGCTATTCCAAATGTTCCCTCCCCTTACCAATAGAATATTTTTATTTTACAGGCCCCGTATCCAAAGCTTTATCATATCCGACTAACTCCACATATCCTTTTCCGGAAACCGAGCGTCCTTTATACTTTCCCTCTATGGAAACGCTTCCTTCCCAATAAGCGCCCCCTATTGAACGTAAACCATAAAGTTCCTGATTAGAAATATCCGGCTTTATTCGCAAATTAATCTCAAGTGTTGGAACGCTAATAACCCAAGCAGATGGATAAATAGCGCCGGTTTTTTCGCTACGCCATTTTGCCACTGACCTTATATCAAAATCGTCTAACCTTAAATAAGTATATGAACCATTTTTAAAAACAATTGTTCCAGAAGACTTAGGCTCAACTTTTTCATTTTTTAAACGAATCCTATAAAACATTAACTCAGTTTGATTATTCAATTTAATGGAAAACCAATCCCAACCAACTTGTTTTGCGTTCAATTGACTGCTTGAAAATTCACGATCCATCCAACTAGTTCCTTGAACTTCAAACTCTTCGCCATTTAAATAAATTTTTCCTTGAGTTTTCATGCGAGTGTAAGAAAAATAATGAGAGGCGTTTTTTTCTCCCTTTTGACTAACGCCGTTTTCTCCATGAAAAACTAAGTTTTTGATTGGTTCTAAATTTAATTTCAATCCAAAACCCTTTTGAATAGCTTTGAGCTTCTGGGTTTCTCCATCATTTGTTAAAGTCCAATCTTCATTCCAAATTAAAAATTGATCGGACTCTGCTCCCGCATTTCCTAAACCTGCCCGATTTAATCTTTCAAAAAAATAAAACTTATCGTTTTCAATATCGGACAGAGTCATATGCGCAAAATAAATATTGCGTAGCCTCCAACGAGAAACCCCAGAAACATTTGGAGAATTATTCAATGCAACTCGGAAAAAAGTGAGTTGAAACCCAAACTCTCTTTCATCCTTATCCTTTAGGTTCCCAGTGTAGTACCACCATTCAACTTTATAATTTTCGTGAGAAAAATGATCGCGTGGAAAACTATACTGGTAACCGGGCAAGGCTTTTGTAAACCCTGAAGGATCTTCAAGAGGAACCGCGCCTAAAGGTTCAACAAAGAAAATAATCCAAAAAGTAATTGCCCAAAGAAAAAAACTAAATTTTTCTTTCAAAAAATAAACCATTTTCGACCAAAAATTGAACTTCTTTTTGATTTATAAAAAGGGCTTTAAAAGGTTAAAAATATCGCTTACGTCTTCGCCTAAGCCATTCGCCAAATCCATATAATATTTTGATTTTTGAAATTCTTTAAGATAGTAATAGTTAATGGCTAAGTTTTTATGAGCGATTGCCCAATTTGGCGCTAACCATATAACTTTTTCTAAAGTTTCGATAGATGCCTTGAAATTGCCTTCCTGAAAATGCTTAATACTATTTTCAAATAGATATCCTAATCGATAGCTTCTATGCGGCTGAATTCTTAAAGCCATTTTCATATGTTCAATATAATCAGGCCGACCAGATTTCTTTAACGCAATACCCATTGCCCAATAAGCGCTATGGTTTAGTTTATCCAGCTCGATAGATTTTTTTAAAAATCGAATCGCTTTTGTAAAATTTCCCTGTTGTAAATAAAAATATCCTAATTGGAAAATAGCTCTTGGAGAATCAGGCATCAATTCAACCGCCTTGATTGCGTCTGCTTCGCTTCCAACAAAAGCATTATCAAAAATAAACTCGGGATACGTTTGCATTATAGAAGCAAACTGGGTTCTCCTTTTCTTTGAAGCTTCTGAGTAATGTATTTGGTTTTTATCTAGATAAATCACAGAGAAAACTATCAATAACATAATAAAAATAGGAATCCATTTTCGATATTTTGGCGCTAAATCAGCGTCCTCCTTTTCAGGGTCGCAAAGTTTCCACGCTATCCACATTAGAAATAACGTTAGCAATGGAAATAAAACTAGAAAAAAGAAATCGGTAGGAGAATTTAACGTTATATTTTTTAAGTATAGTACTTTTGCAAAAGCAGTAGATAGCGCTCCTCCTGGAGCTGAAAACATATCTGGAATTTTCTTAAAAGCCTGCAATGAGTAGCTAGAATCTGCGTAATCGATCAACCAGCGAAACTGAATCATATGGATGAAATTTATTAAAATAAATACCACACATGCTCCTGAAAGAATCCGACTCCAAAATCTGGTTTCAACTCGATCAATTAAAGCCGCTAGTCCAATAGCAACGAAGGGAATAGAAGCGATTAATAACCGTCTCCCATAGGAAGAAAATTCTGCCAATGTCCAAGTTAAGGTTATATACAAAGACCAAAAAGCTACAATAACCGCTAAAATTTTAAAAACTTTCGATTCAAGCCCCTCTGGCAATTCAATTTTAAATAAAGGTTTAATCTTTAATTTTTTATGCGACATAAAAAATAAACCAATGGTCCCAAGCAACCATGGTTGGAAACACCATATGAGCCCAAAATATGGACTAAACAAAACGGAAACTAATCTCTCCCATAAAAAACCAAAACTTTCAGGGATAATAGTAGTTTTAAATTTACTTAAATGAGGATCGTCAGGATAGAAACTACCATACAAAATAAGCCAAACAAGGATTTGAATAGAAATCGTCACAAAAAATGCCAATAATACAGAACCACAAGTTTTGATAAAAACCTTAAAGCTTTCTGAATGTTTAGGTATAAATCGAATTATTAAGAAAAGGGCTGTAATGGGGAAAATCCCTATAATAATGTTTGTATAACGCGACATTCCAACTAAAGCTAAAACAAAGCCTAAGTAAAGCCCCCAAGACACTGAATTCTCTATCTTCGGTCTGCGAAACCACAAAAATAAAATCAAGGATAAAGTAAAAAATTCGGCAAAATGCCCCATACGGCTGCGCACAAAAGCAAAATATGGCAAAGGAGAAGATAAAAACATAGTCCAACAAGACCATAATGCGGCTCTTCGGGAAAATATTGAACTTATAGTTTTATATAGAAGAAGAAATCCGCAGAAAACATAAAACAAAGTTCCTAAACCTGTCGAAATTAGATGACTCCAACCATAACCATAGGTTTTTTCTGCCATTCCAAAATAAACTAAAACTTTTTCGACCATTTCACCTGCCAGGAAAAATGGGGCCCATAATATAGCCGGTCCACATGGCCAAAGATTCAAAGCATGATTGGTTTTCGTTAGATGAAAGTAGTAGGCATAATTTCTCTCATTTAAGAAATCTATATCTCTATCAAAAAAAAACGACCTAATATATGAGTAATATCCCTGATCATCCCCAGCATCTATAGTCGTTAAAGAAAAAAAACTAGAATGTTCAAATGGGTCAATTCGCTCATTGAACAATCCCAAAGGAACTAGAAATAAAACGCAAAGAAAAAAAGGGAGGAAAATCGTTAATCTTTCGTTTTTTATCATTTGAATTCTTAGTGGATGGCGCGAAAGTTTCTTAGGAATCCAATATACACTACATAATTATCCAGGGTAAAGTTGACCAAAATGCGAGGAAATGCCTTTTTCTTGAAGAGCTGATTAAGGTTTTGTTATATTAACTAAGATGACGATCCATTATTTCTCATTATCCTTCCTCTTGGTAACCGTTTCATATTATTTTACATAAAACAAAAACCTGAATGAACTTATCCCAATCCAAATGGGTTCGAAATACTGAAAACCTCTGTCTAATCCTCATAATAATATCAGGAATATATTTTCGATCAGTAAACTTATGGAACAGAGGCTTTATATATGCGGATGGAGCCGTTCATTGGAAAGCGGTGATCGACGCAATCACTGACGGAATATATCACTGGTACCACGCAAAACCAGGGCATATGTTTTTACTCTGGATTTTTGCAAAAATATTTGGATTAAAAAACTTCGTGCCAATGGCGGTATCATTTACAACAGGATTGCTTTGTGTTGGAACAGTTTATCTAATTGGACGATTAATTTACTCCCCACGAGCGGCTTTATTCGCAGCTGCTATAATTTCAGTTTCACCTTGGCACATTTACTATTCGAGAACCTCAGGATCAACTGGAAACGCGATTTTTTTTTGGACGCTAGCTCTATTTCTTTATTTGATGAGTCGGCCAGAGTGGAAAAGAAAAAAATCTACAGAAAAATTACCCCACGAAGAATTTGATTATACTTCTTTCCTTTTTCTGGTTCTTTCAGGTCTATCGATGGGTTTTGCATTCAGTTGTCATTACAATCTAGGCCTACTGCCATTCATTTTTTTCGCTTATGAAATTGCTCTGATCGCAAAAATCTATTTTGATTATCGATCAAAAAATTCTAATACATCGACAATAAAATCATTTTCTTGGAAAAAGTTTCTCCCAAACAACGCATTACGCATTTTTGTCCTTTTTAGCGCAATGCTGTTTCCATTGGCTATTTTCAATTTCTCTCACATTTATCTACGGTATAGAGGAGTTCTTGAAGTGCCTTATGATCCTTTAAAAAACGACATTGTTTTCAGTTATTTTCAGCAAATCATTATTCAACTCATTTCAAGCACAACCGCAATATGGGGAGGCGTTTCCGACTTTTCCTTTTGGACAAAAACCCTTTGGAATAATGAAGGAACTCCCATATTTATAATTCTTTCTCTAGGTCTGATATTCGGAATCATCCAAATCGTTTCCAAATTTAAATTTAGTCAGATTTCGACCGTTTTGCCGTTTATCGTAGTATTCACATTTTTAATAAATTCTAAATACACGGCTCAAGGACGCTCTTTTGCTTTAGCAATTCCATTAATTGCGTTAATATCGGGAAATTTTCTTGCTGAATTTCTAAAAAATTATAGAATTAACGCCTGGATTTGGTGCATTCCATTATTTGCCTTTATATATAACTTTCCCTTATTGTTAAGCCAAACCCAAATTTCAAATCAAGAACCGGAAATAAAACAGTACCTAATAAAAGAGAAATTCAACTCAATGGTTGTTCAAGGCAAATCTATGTATGCTCTAGCTTTCAAAACTGTCGATGACCTTTTGCTGTCTCAAAACATTGATTGGACTCGAAAACAAGTTCAGACTGCGCGTAAAGAGAAATTAATCATATCTCCTCCAATTCTATTAGCTAGATTCAAACAATCAGATATAGAAGACCATTATCATTGCCAGCCTTTAGCTCAATGGCCAAGTCTTGCCGGTAATTCTTCGATTAATTTTGAACTAGGCCTGACTAACAGAAATTGGAACCTAAAACCTCGACAAGATCTCAATCGAATAATAGGAGTATTCCCTTTAAATAATTGCTTTGGCGACGATAAAAACAAAATACCTCGAAAATCCAATTAAAAAAATAGGCGAAAAAAATGAACGTATTAGTTACTGGCGCCGCAGGTTTATACGGTATCCATTTAGTAGACGAATTAGTTAAGCGTCCAGATATCAATAAAGTGATAGGCGTAGACGATTTTTCACGCGAATACTTCGAAGACGACCCATTTATCAAATCTTCAGAATTTGAATCAAAATTTATTTTAAAAAGAAAAAAATTCTATGACTTAACTGTTGAAGAATTGGACGATATGGAATTAGACGCTTTTGTCCATCTGGCTGCTCATATCTCCATTCCAGAATCTATGGAAAAAGCGGACGATTATTTTAGAAATAATGAGTGGGGAACCTTCCATTTAATGCAAATATTATTTCGCACTAAAAATTGGCCGTTGATGATATATGCGTCTTCTCCAGAAGTCTACGGCAATCCTCTTTATACTCCAATGGATATTCACCACCCCATGCTACCTAGGAGTATTTACGCCGCCACAAAGTTAGCTGCCGAAAAACATTGCAAAGCAATGTACGAATGGTATAAATATCCCGTAATCGTTATTCGCAACTTCAACACATTTGGCGAAAACCAGGATATCTCCGGTTATGCCGGAGTTGTTTCCACATTTATACTGAAATCACTAAATAATGAACCTATTGTTATCCACAATTCTGGAGAGCAGACTAGAGATTTTCAATATGTAAAAGACGCGATACGCGCTTACTCCCTGGTGATAGACAAAGAAAAAAGTTTGTCTGGAGAAGTCTTCAATATAGGCACTCAAAATCAAACATCTATTAAAGATTTAGCGGAAACTATAAAGCGATTATCAGGCTCTAAATCTGAAATTAAATTCAAACCAGGAAGAGCTGCGGATTTAATGTCGCTGGAAGCAGATTATAAACTCATCCAAGAAAAAACTGGATGGGAACCTCAATATGCGCTTGAAGAAGCGCTTAAACGAACTATCGAATGGTACAAACAACGAATATGAAAAGAGCGATTGTGACAGGGGGCGCCGGTTTTATTGGACGCTGGTTAGTTAAAAAATTACTCAACGAAGGTATTGATGTCTGGGTTATAGATAACCTGGAAAATGGAAGGGAAGAGAACCTCAAGGAATTCAAAAACGACTCAAAACTAAAAGATGTTATTTTTGCCGATATTTTAGACATTCCAAAACTACAACAGGTTTTTAAAGATAAACCTGATATCGTCTTTCACTTGGCGGCTCAAATTAATGTCCATGAAAGTCTGGAAAACCCAGAGAAATCTTATCTGTCTAATATACAAGGTACCTATAATGTATTAGAGGCTTGCCGTCCAAACCTAACAAAACTGATGCTAATGGGTACATGCATGGTCTACGACGTTGCAGATAGCAAAGGAGCAATTACTGAAAATCATCCCGTAAAACCCGCGTCTCCATATGCGGGATCTAAATTAGGAGCGGAAGTATTAGCAGAATCCTATTTTCATGGATATGGCCTGCCCCTAATTACATGCCGCCCATTTAATACTTACGGCCCATTCCAAAAAAACAATATGGAAGGCGGTGTTGTATCTATATTTGTCAAAAAAGAATTAGATGGAGAGGAATTGCAAATTTTTGGAGATGGCTCTCAAACTAGAGATCTTTTATATGTAGAAGATTGCGTGGAGTTTCTTTTTAAAGCCGCAAACAATGAAAAAGCTATAGGACAAATTATTAATGCTGGCTTAGGAGAGGACATCGCTATTAAGAATCTAGCGTCAATGGTTTGTTCCGATCCAAATCGAATTAAACATGTCCCTCATCATCACCCTCAATCCGAAATACAAAAGCTTCTATGCGATTATTCTAAGGCTGAATCCATGTTAGGCTGGAAACCCAAAACTGATTTAAAAACAGGAATTCAAAAAATTCGACAATGGTTTCAAAGTCAACCAGATTTGGGATAACAGGGGCTTCCGGTTTCGTCGGATCGCATTTAAAATCGGCTCTTGAAAAACAACATTCTGTTCTCCAATTTAATAGAAAACGAGGGGAAAAACTTCCCGATATCGTTCGTCTACAAGAATTTGCGAAGAAAGTAGATGTTTTATTCCATTTAGCTGGAGTTAATCGTGGAACAGAAGAAGAAATCGCAACAGGAAATATTCTTTGGACTTACAGACTAACACAAGCTCTTAAATCTATTAAGAAAGCTCCTCGTATAATTTTTGCTTCTTCTTCCCAAGTTTACAAACCAATTAATAGACCTATAAAAGAAACGGATAAGCCAAAACCAGAATCTTTATACGGCTTTGCTAAACTTTCTGCCGAAGAAATTTTGCGGGCTTCTGGTTTAGACTGCATAATCTTAAGACTATCAAACGTTTACGGTCCAGGATGTCGTCCTAATTATAATTCTGTAATTGCTACTTTTTGTCATCGTTCAATTAATCAAGAACCCTTATCAGTTAATGGGGACGGCTCACAGGGAAGAGATTTCGTCCATGTGAACGACATAGTGCAAGCGTTTATTATGTCGGTAAATATAAAATCAAGAATCAAAACTTTTAATGTGAGCTCCGGTAAAATTGTTTCGTTGAAAACAGTTTTAAACCAAATCAGCCGTCAATTGCCTGAGTTGCAAGTGGAGTATAATGGAAAAGCGGATATAGGCGGGCTGTCATATTGTTGTGATTTTTCTCGTTTTAAGATCCAATGCGGATGGACTCCAAAAGTCTCTCTCAAAAAGGGAATCAATAACACTCTCGATTTTTTTAGAAATGCGACAAATTGAAATAACCGAATTAAAAAAAAGATCCGATGAACGTGGATGGTTGGTAGAAGTTTTGCGTGGCGAAGGTATGGGAGAACGCAATGAATTTGGTCAAATTTTTGTTTCCGTAGCTCCTCCCGGTAAAATTAGAGGCAACCATTATCATGAACGAAAAATAGAATGGTTCTGCGTTCCATCTGGAACTGGATTGCTATTCTTAAAAGATCCAGAAACTGGCGAAGAAATGGAAGTCATTATGGGAGAAAACGAACCCAAAACAGTAAAAATTTCTCCCCCGATCATTCATGCTATTAAAAATGTTGGAGATAAAGACATGGTTCTCATGGTCTATGTCAATGAAACCTTCGACTCCTCCGACCCTGATACATTTTACAAAAAAATCTTAGAATAACTGAAACGACCTTCAGAAATTTAAACATCTCACCATAAAAGCAGAGGCAATTAATTGCAACAGCGATTTTTCCAAAATTGCTTGCAAAATAATTGAATCTTTATGGATTATTGAAACTTGCTGTATTCTAAAAAGAATGCAACAATCATAAAAATTTCATTCCGCATTCGTTTTATTTATTCCAATGAACTCAATCAAATAATTTAAGTTTTTATGTAACTCCTAGTAATCCCTTGCACAATAAACCCAGGCAATAGATTTTTCATAGACAAAACTTGATTTTTAAGACATCAATCATTGCAACTTAAAATTCTGCATCAAAAATGCAAAAGGAACACTTTTTAAAACTTATAACTGACCTCGATAATTCTAATGGGTTGATCGATGAAAAAGCAACCAAGTCCAGAGTGTGTCCGCTTTGCAGTCATGATAAAGGTTCTGAATTATTTAAAAAACATGGCTTTCGTTATGTTAAATGCTCATCGTGCCAGTTTGTATTTGTAAAACATATCCTAAAGGACAACTTCCATTACTCAGACGATTATTGGGATGAACCAACCTATTACGATGATTTAGATCCAAAAAGTATGGCATGGGAAAGAAGTTCCCGAATTCTAAAAGAAATTGAAAAAAGATTTAAAGGCAAAAAAGATATATCGTTACTTGATATAGGATGCGGCCCCGGATATTTTCTAAGAATTGCAAAGCAAAAAGGCTATACAAACTTATCGGGAGTAGAAATAAATAAAACTGCATCTCAATATGTAAATGAAGTTGCAAAAATTCAGTGCTACGACAAAACATTAGAAGAAATAGGATTTGCCGAAAACCATTTTGACGTGGTGATATTAGACCAGGTTCTTGAACACGTTGAAGATCCTAAAAAACTAATCAAATCTATTTTTAGGATCTTAAAACCAAAAGGTTTTCTATATATCGGAGTACCAAATATAGATGGTGTCGTCCTAAAGATCCTTGGCAAAAACCACAGGCATTTCTCAGGATGGTTTCACATCAATTATTTTAGAATCAAAACGCTAGAAAACTTACTCTCTTCAGAAAACTTCAAAAAAATCAAATCCTATACCATTTGGGAAGAGTTAACTCCCGCCGTTCTTTATTGTTGTTTAAGATACCCGGAAGTATTTGATAATGATCCATTTGAAAATTTGAAGTCTAATTCCAAGAAAAAAAACGACTTAGATATTATTGCTTCATCCGCAGAGGAAAATTTTTTAATTTTTAATATCAAAAGATTTATTTTATTTTGTCTAGGTCCGATAGATATATTGTGTAAACTGATAACCAACTATTTTCATAACGGATCATATATTGAGTACTTTGGGGAAAAATCAATCAATTCCTCCACTAAAATAGGTCCATAAAATACCAATTCGAACCCTCGCCAAAACTACGGTGATATATAAAGTTAATTCCTTAAAAATGGTGTATAAAGCTTCTCTTTTGAATTTGTATCTAATTGATCAAATATGCTAACATTCTTGTTAACATAATAGAGAATTGACTCAAATAAGATAAGCTAAAGGTATGAAAGGCAAAGTTTTATGAACATTTTGCTGGTTAGGCCTCACACAAATGATAAAGATATTTCTAGAGTAATGCCTCTAGGATTAGTGGCTGTAGCTACAGTTCTTAAACGTGGAGGATACAACCCCAAAATAGTAGATCTTAGATTATCTAAAAACCCTGAATCTGATCTCAAAAAAGCTATGTTTGAGTTCGATCCTGATATAGTCGGGATTGGTTTAATGACCGTTGAAAGCGATTGGGCCTTTAAACTTGCTAAAGAGATCAAAGAAATAAACCATAACGTACCTATTATATTTGGCGGCCCTCATTGCGCGCACGAGCCCGAATTTATTCTACACGACCCAAATGTGGATCTAATGGTGATTGGCGAAGCAGAATTAACTATTGTCGAATTAGTAGAAGCCATCAAAGATAAAAAAGACTTAGGCGCAATAAAAGGCATTGCTTATAAAAAAGACGGTCAATATATAAAAACTGCCGCAAGAGAAAAAATACTCGACTTGGATTGGCTAGATCAAGACTATGAAACCTTGAATGTTAAAAATTATTTTAACTTCGAATGTTCCCACGAATACCTACCCGCTTTTGATAGCTTTATGCCCTTGGTAACCTCTAGAGGTTGCCCATTTACATGTATTTATTGTCACGATATTTTTGGTAAAGATATTCGTTATAGATCTGCCGAAAAAGTATTGGAAGAAATTGAGTTTTTAATGAAAAAATATGGAGTTAGAGAATTCCATATCTTAGATGATTCTTTCAATATTGATATGAAAAGAGCCAAAAAAATATTTGATATGATCGTAGAACGCAACTTAGATGTCCGAATTGCATTTCCAAACGGTATCCGAGCCGATTATATCGACGATGAAATGGTAGAAAAAATGGCTAAAGCGGGCGTTTACAGACTAGCTTTAGGCATTGAATCCGGCTCGTTAAGAATTCAGAAATTAATTTCTAAAAGCTTGGACATTGGAATACTTAAAGATGTTATCAGCAAACTAACAAAAGCGCGAATTAGCGTAAACGGTTTTTTTATGCTTGGATTTCCAGGCGAAACTCTGGATGAAATGAACCAAACGATCGAGTTTGCCTGCGATTTAGATCTTAGCACAGCCCTATTTTCTCTAGTAATTCCAAACCCGGGAACCGATTTAAGGGATATGGTAATTGAAGAAGGAGAAACCGTTAATAAAAGTTTTTCCGATTATTCTATAACCGCAGTAAACAGCAATGCTAGTAAAGTTGATCCAGCTCAACTGGTAAAACTCCAAAAACATGCTTATCGGAAATTCTATTTCAACCCGAAACGTGCTTGGCATATTTTTCAGACTACTCGGTCTAAAAAATTGCTTTTTTCAAAATTTCTCTCGCTATTAAAACTTACCAGCGCATGGTCCAAACGATTGAGCTATCAATCGTAATTCCCGTATTCAATGAAGAACCGGTTTTACCGGAACTTTATCGGAGAATTAAAACGATCTGCAACGATTTTGGAAAATCGTACGAAATTCTTTTTGTTGACGATGGGAGCTTAGACGGTTCTTCGAAAAAACTCCAAGAATTTCAAAAAAACGATAAACACGTTCGCGTTATTCAATTTACTAGGAATTTTGGACAACAAGCAGCCGTCCTTGCAGGGTTTAGATTAAGCAGAGGTGAAATTGTTGTTCAAATTGATTCAGATCTTCAAAACCCTCCGGAAGAGATTCCAAAATTATTAGAAACCTTGAATGAAGGCTATGATCTTGTAACTACAATTTCTAAAAAAAGAAAAGATGATTTTTTGAGAGTAGTTGGGTCAAAATTTTTAAAATGGTTTGGTCAAAAAATATTAGGAGATCGATTTAAATTAAATTTGAGTTCGTTCAGGGCCATGCGTCGAAGCGTGATTGAAAAAATAGACGCTTGTAGCGACCGGTCTCGCTATATGGCAGTCCTAGCCAGTTGGATGGCCGTCCCTTCAAAAGAAATAGAAGTAGAACATCATAACCGCACAAAAGGCACAACAAAATACAGTTTTTTTGATTTAGCGGTTTTAGTATGGGATTTAATCGCAGGTTTTTCAAATACCCCATTACGACTCGTGACCTACATGGGGGGATTTGGAGCCATAATGGGTTTTACCGTTACTGCGTTTTTATTATTTCAACGTATTGTTAATGATATTCTAATTGAAGGCTTTATAGTGCTTTCAGCCGTATTTGCTTTTTTTGCCGGAGTTCAATTACTATCAATAGGAATTTTAGGCGAATATATCGGACGAATTTATCTGCAAGTGCAAAATAGACCGGATTACATAGTCGAGAAAATTTACGAATAATGGAAGTTAAAAATTTAACCTCTTTAATAATTGAGCCTACCAACACCTGTAACCTCAGATGCCGGTTTTGTTTTGTTACAGAAGGTATGGAACGCAAAGAAGGGTTTATGGATCTTGAACTATTTAAAAAGATCATAGACGACTCTCCTGGCTTAGAGCATCTTTGTATGCATAACTGGGGAGAACCTTTACTCCATAAAGACATTTTTAAAATGTTTGATTACGCCCATAACGCTGGGGTCCCATGGATCGTAATGAACACCAATGGCACTCTGTTAACAGACAAAATGATAAACAAAATCATAGATAGCCCGCTGAACATTATCCGGTTTTCCATTGACGGTTCTGCAGAAACTTTTAAAGCCGTGCGAGGAGTAGAATTAGAAAAAATTGAAAAAGCTATTATCAAGTTAAAAGAAAAAAAAGACGTTAAGCGTCCTGAACTAAGTATGGGAGTTGTTTTTACCGTTGAAAATTCGACACAAAACGACGCTGAAGAATTTATTTCCTACTGGAAAAAAATTGTAGATCACGTAAGGTTACAACCGGAATTAATTCAAAGTCCGCGTAAAGAAGTTTGCCCAGAACCGTTTGGAAAAGATTATGGAAAACTTGCGGTATTATGGGATGGCACAGTAATACCTTGTTGCGTAGATTATAACGCAACGCTTACCCTTGGTAATGCATGGGATGATCGCGTCATGGATATTTGGCGTGGACATGAAATCAATCAACTAAGAGATCAACATATAAACGGAAATTTCCCTAAGGTATGCGCTAACTGTAACGAATGCGTAACCGAAAAAGCTCCTAAACGTTTTTTTTACGAAGCGGATTTAGCTTAACTACTCCCTACCACGTTTGTCCAAATAATGAACTCCCCAAAAAACGATAATTCTCTGCGCCAGAAAATCCTTGATGAAAACAAGCGAGTTCACGCTCTTGAAAACAAATTATATTTAAGTCGACATCCCGAGCAAACTAACTTCTTCCAAATCCAGATATTAAATAAGGAACTTGATTCATTCTGCCAAAACTTGGAGCCAGGAAAAAAAAGGATTATCGATATTGGTTGCGGCTCAGGATACGTCTTTTTACCCATGTTGGATAGAGGATACCAAATGACGGGAGTTGATCTGTCAGAAGAGATGATTCAAGCGTTAAGAGAAAATCTAAACAAAGAAAAATTAAATAGATCAGCGCTTATAGTTGAAGATGTTGTTGAATTTTGTGATGGAAACGCGATTCCATTTGATGGAATGATCATATCTGCCTTACTTCATCACCTTTATGATTTTAAAAACGCGATAAGAAAATTTTGTTCCAAAGTAGCTCCAGGAGGTCCTATGCTAATTTTTTTTGAACCTCTAAAACAAAAAATATGCACGCCAATTAGATACGGGTTACATAAACGTCTCGCTGAAATTGAAGAAAGAATTTATAAAAAGGAAATGAAATTTCGAAAAATTTCGATATTCGAAGACGATTACGAATACTCAGACTATCAAAGGCAGTTTGGCGGAATAGACTCTGAAGAATTGGAAGAAATTCTAAAACAAGAGGGAATGGAAATTTTAAAAGTATCAAAATATTGCGCTAGAAGATATGGCGTCCCAGCTTTTATTGCCAATTACATATTGGGAACCGCAAATACTTTTAACATACTTGCTAGAAAACACAACTAAGGCTTACTTAACAATCAACCAAATTTAAAGGAACCTCTAAAAATTAAGATTTGCAAAGAGGCTAGCCTTGATTATCAAGGGCTAGTCGATAGCAAGCTGGTGGAAATATGAATTATTAGAGGTCCTCTTAAGTTTATACTTTTACAGCTGGGACAATTTCTAAACTTCTTTTCACTTCAGTCCACGCTTCATCAACGGAAATTGAGTATAAACAATCTAAATGCGAACATTCGGGGAATTTTCCGTTGTCATAACAAGGAGAACATTCAACGCGCTTGTACAAGGTAGTATTCGTTTCACCGGGAGGCGCCCAATCTTTTGGATTAGTTGGACCATAAAATGACAAGGTGGGAGTAGACATTGCCGATGCGATATGAAGAGGCCCGCTATCATTACCAATAAATAAGGAACAATTTTTAAAAATTGAAGCGACTTCGCCTAAACTCAAATCAGTGGCGCCATGACATTGGGGAAGTTGACGCCGGATATCTTTAATTAATTCTCTTTCATCGGAACTTCCAAATAAAACAATCTTACATGGTATTTCAGCGCTCAATTTCCTTATTAATTCAATGTAATACTCTTTTGGCCACCTTTTATTGGGCATCTCCAATTTAACGTTTTTACCTCCTCCTGGAGCGACCGCAATAAGTTTTTCCCCTGCTTTCAAATCTAGTTTCTCAACAAAATTATAACCGCTGGAATTTTCATTTTCAGAGACAAAATAATAACTTCCTTCGTAATTCGCTTCCATCCCTAAAACACGAAGCAAGTCTAAATAGTTTTCCCTTTCATTCCTAGAAGTGCGCGGAACAGCCCTATGGGTCAAAGAAAACCCTTCCCGTCCTCTAGAAAACCCAACGCGACAAGGAATTCCACAAATATAAATCAACATATTAAATGGCCAGGCTCTATGCATAACAAAGGCCAGATCAAAGTTTTCCCTCCGCAAATCTAAAATAATTCTCAATACTTCTTTTAACCGGGCGAAAGGAGCTCCCCTATACAAAACTTTGTCGTCCACTCGAATAAAACGGTCAATACATGGATTATTTCGAATACTTTGATAAGAAAATTTACCAGTTAACAATGTAATATCAGAGTTCGGAAACTGCTTTCGCGCTTGATCAAAAAACGAGGATGCCATTACCAGGTCTCCCACAGCTCCAAGCTTGATCATCAAAATCCTTTTTGGTTTTTCGCCATCTGGAATGAAAGGAATAGATTGACGTTTTCTTTCGGCTGGAAGCTTTTTTAAATCAAGGACTCCTCGTAAGACTTTCCAATCATATTCAGTGAAAGCCCCAAGCGCCATGAGTAATCCAAAATAAGACGCAAAGCCTAATATTAATAATGGCAATAAAGGCAACGAAAACATACCCCATAAAACTACCATCATGCCGCCTGCCGCTAAAATAGGTCTCCATATAGGAGGCCAAAGGTCTTTGGGACCCCAAATATTTCCAATCGTTCTAAAATAAATACAAAAAACCAAAAACTCTGTAGCGCAGGTAGCTAACGCGGCGCCCATATATCCCCAAATTGGAATACAAACCGCATTTATCAAAACATTTACACAAGCGCCAATACCTGTAATTTTTAAAACCTTTGCCGCTTTGTCAGCTGACATCAATAAATAAGAAACAATATCATTGAGACATAATAATGGAAGAGCTAACACAACTATCTGTAAAGCGTGTCCAGTGCCCTCAAAAGCTGTTCCATAGAGAGTTTCAACGAAACGTGGAGCTAGTATGGAAATAGCAGCCGCAACTGGCAAACTCACGATCAAAAGAAAACGCGATCCCTCTCTCCAAATACTGACAAAACTCTTGGATTGGTCGGCGTAAGTTTTGGACAAAATTGGAAAAATGGCGTTTCGAATGCCGGCAATTAAAATAACTGAAGCTTCGATCAACTTTAAAGCGGCTGAATACCAACCTGTTTCCGCCTCGCCTCGAAAGAAAAATAACATTACAGAGTCAATACGGAAATAAATATATGTAAATAAAATGGTACCGCCAATAGGAAGGGAAAGAACCAAAATTTCCTTTATTCTCGAACGATCTATTACCCAAGGCTTGGAACCATAAAGAGACTTCATTTTCCAGCGAACTATGAACAAATTAACGACTGCCGCTCCCAAAAATGCTAGAGAAAGAGGAACAACTTTATAGTCCATTAATAATAGAATCATGCCGCCGGCAAAAAACATACCCCGTTGAATAATCATTAATATTGAAACCAAGGACATGTTTTCAAAAGCTCTAAACACAGCAATGTAAGTATCCGAATAACCATTTATTAACATGGCTAAACCGATCGCCCATACCACAAGACGAGCTTCTTCGTCTAAGGGGAAAATAGCCGGCAAAGCTAATAAAATGATTAAAATACCCAGAGATAACGCCGCCTTTAGAAAAAACGCATTTCCTAAATAATTATCGGCTTTATCAGGCTCTCGAGAAATTTCTCTAATTAATAAAGTATTAATTCCAGTATCCGCCAATACTGTCAGAATACCTGTAATAGAAAATGCAAAAGCGAAAGTGCCAAAACCTTTATCGCCCAAATAACGCGCAGCGACTATTTGTGTCGCTAACGCAATCAATTTAGATATAGTTTCCGCCGTGAACAGTCGAATGGAATTTTTTACCAAACGTTCGGCTGTTCGGGTGCTATTTGCCTTAATTTCCATAACTTATTACTATCATATTTTCCAAAGAGGCGCTAGAGCCGTTGAGAAAACAACAACTAACTTACTTCATTAATAAAACTAATGCGTTTCCAAAAAATCTGATCTAGAGCGTTCAATTCCAACCCACCCACATAAGATTTGACTAGAAGATTTTTTGCTGTCACAAAAAGAGGAATAATGACCGCTTCGCTTTCCGTAAGAATTCTTTGCGCCTTATCATAAAGTTCTTTTCTTACCTTTGGGTCCCTCTCTAAAGCCGCGCGATCAACTATTTGATCATATTCCAAGTGGCTCCAATTTAGATGATTGTTCCCACTTGTAGAAAGAAACAAATTCATAAAATTATCCGGATCCGGAAAGTCTGCTCCCCACCCTAATCTAAATATTTGAGGAGGATCTGTTTTTAAACGGCTTAAGAACACCTTCCACTCTTGGCTATCTAATTCAACTTTTACATTTAAATGCCTTCGCCATTGATCTTGGATATATTCCGCGACTAACCTATGCGTTTGATCGGTATTATAAACCAACGTAATGGGAGGCAACCCCTTACCGCCGGGAAAACCCGCCTTGGATAATAATGAACGAGCTTTTTTTGGGTTAAACTTAGCTCCAATATCTGAACTGTATCCTAATAATCCAACTGGAATCCAAGAAGAAACAGGGACTTCTCCCCCTTGTAGAATATCAGGTAATTGAGATCGGTCTATAGAATGGGCAAAAGCCCTTCGTACTAATGGGTTGTCGAAAGGTTTTTCGGTAACAGTAAAACCATAATAATAACCCCTTAATAAAGGTAAAGTTCTATATTCAAGACTATTTCTATAATGAGGTATAGAAACTGGAGACAATAACGCCATATCAAGCTCTCCAGTTTCATATAAAGTTAATGCAGTCGTCGTTTCTTCAACAACGTAAGCTATTATCTTTTCAACCTGAGGCGGCTTACCATAATATCGCGGGTTGGATTTAAAAATTAATTTATATTCATGCCTCCATTCTTCTAACGCAAAAGGTCCTGTTGTCACAATATGTTCCGGATCTGTCCAATGGTCGCCATATTTTTCAATTAAGTCTTTGCGTTGTGGAAATGTAACCATAAAAGTTGTTATTGAAGGAAAATAATAAACAGGTCGCTTTAGCCTAACTCTCAATATAGTTGGAGATACTGTTTCTATTCCTAAACGGCTTGGATCCTTTATTTTTCCGGAGTTGTATTCGAAAGCATTCTCAATATCGAATAGGAAATAAGCGTACTCAGCTGCAGTTGCAGGGTTTAAAAGTCGTTTCCACGAATATTCAAAATCCATAGCGGTTACTGGCTTACCATCCGTCCAACGAACGTCGTCTCTCAAGAAAAAAGTGATTGTTTTGCCATCTTGAGAAAATTCCCATTTTTTCGCAATCGCTGGAATAGGCTCCATCTTTTGATTGTATTGCGTTAGCCCCTCCATAAGATTTGTTAATACGTCAAACGCAACGTGATCTGTCGCTAAGGACCAATCAAGAGTGGGAGGCTCAGCATGCAAAGCTAAACGAAATGTCTTATCAGAGTTAGAAATAGACGGCGAACAGGAAACTGCCCACAGCAGCAATATCAATGCACATAAAACTTTAGAAAAATTTCGAACCAACATAAAAAATGAAACTCTCAATTAACTTTATCTAGGATTCTCCAAAAGGTTATTATCTCATTAAATCCAATCAATTATTCCAAATCAATGCTGAATACTTTGTTTGGAAACCACCTTCAAAGCAACCCAAGGCAAATAACAATACATATTAATTGGAGGATGAAAAGACGTCAAAATCATTATAATTAATTTATTTTTATTAAAATTTATGCTAATTTAATAAAAAATAAACAATATTCTTTTGTAGAGCTTATTACCACTAACTCATTTAAATACAAATAAATAAATGAGCAAACATTCCCTTAGACTTATTTCGACTACTATTCTAGCTCTACTTTTTGGCGCGTGCGGAGCGGCAAAAGTTAAAGTGCATAAATCGCCTCTGTACAACTCTTACCCTATTTCCGTTGCAATCTTACCCTTTGCCACCGAAAAAAATGGTGATTTTATAGATATAGGCACCGAAAAAATTTTAAGAGACGTTTTTTATAATTACTTTAGCTACCTAAGCTTTTCGGATTTGCCTCTTAACCAAATTGACAAAATCTTGCGAGAAAACAAACTTGAAGATGTAAGTTATTCCAAAAAACTTCCATTGAGGAAATTACGGAAAACTTTAGGAGTGGATGCAATAATCCAAGGCAAGCTACTTAATTCAAATAATTTCACTGCAGGGATATATGCAGAAACCTGGATTAAAGCTGAAATGCAATTGGTTGATTTAAGGACGGGGGAAGTTTTATGGGATTTAAACCATGAAGAAGTAGACCAATCTAGCATTGTAACTCCTACTATCGTAGATATAGTACGCCAGCAAATAGCTAATTCAGATACTGAAAAAGCCTATTATAAATTAGCCGAGCAATTTTCATACAAAGTCGTCCGAAACATTCCAGACCCAGAGGAAATTGCTAAAAGTAGAATAAAACTTCCTAAAATCTCAGGAATCTTTGCAAATATTGAATCAAATAAAAAATTGGAGCCCGGGGATATCATCGAAGTAACTTTAACAGGTTCTCCTAAATTATCCGCCTCATTCGATATAGGTAATTCGCAGTACTCTATACCATTAGAAGAAACCCAGCTAGGTTCCTATACCGGAACTTATTCAGTTCAACCTGAAGACCATTTCCAAAATGCATTGATAATAGGAAGGCTAAAAAACAAAATAGGCCTAACTGGAAAAAAAGCGTTACACGGTATAGCGCTTTCTACCGCTAAAATTCCCGTTCAAAAAGCTTATTTAAATTTGTCCGATAATGAAAAAAAACTCAAAAATTGATCGACATAAAAAAGTCCATAAAGCTACCAGTTTAATAGTCATGGCTTTTTTAATTCTAACTACAACAATAGGGTGCGCTACGCAAAAACCTGTAACTAAGATTTCAGGAAATCTGGCAAAACTATCCAAAAATCTATTAGTGGCCATTCTGCCAGTACAGATTTCAGACCCTAAGCAAAAAGAAGCCGCAGAGCTATTCCGACAAAGTCTATACGCAAATTTTAAACGATCACATTTTAAATTAATTGAACGATACATAGTTGACAAACTACTAGAACAAAATGACATCCGTCACCCAAACCAAATAGAAAAAGTTAACGCTATACAATTAGGTGAAATATTAGGTGCCGATGCTGTTCTTTATCCAGTAATGTCAAAAGTAGAACGTTCTTATGCGGTGCTTCACTCTTCAATTGAATTAACGGCTTCAGTAACCTTAACGGATACCAGAACGGGAGAAATACTTTGGACCGCTAATCAAACAGAAACCGATTTTGAAGGAATCGGAAAAATTCCAACCGGAATTTTCGCAGCGGCAATAGCTCCAGTAGAATTAGTAACAAATAAATTGAATCTAGATAAAATAGTTCATAAATTGACTGAAAATTTAACGTCATTAATAACAGAACCTGAATCGGCCCGAAAAGAAGAAATTTTCAAGTCGCCGCAAATCGAGCCAGAGTCGGCAAGGGAAATTGCAGAAATTACGTCAAATTTCAATCCACCAAAGCTAAATCAAACCATTAAAATCAAAACTAAAAAAGAAATCAAAACAAGTGAATCAAAAAACGAGCCCCAAAAAGAAAATCCAATTATTAAGGCCGTTAAGTCTTTTTTCTATACAGTTCAAGTAGGCGCTTATAAAACTAAAACCTATGCGCAAAAAATGATTTCGACGCTTGCGAGGAAAGGATATTCAGCATTCATAACTCCATTCCAAAAAGATGAGCAAGTACTTTATAAAGTAAATGTAGAAAAGTTTGACAACAAAGAACAAGCTAACAAGTTTGCAAAACAGTTTTCAATGCGAGAAAACCTAGACCACTTTGTTACTCGCGTGAAATCATCAAACCCATCTTAAAAAAAATTAGAAAACTTTAAACTCCCCTGGTAATTTTCTAATTAAGCCATCCTATTTTTCTACTCAAACAAAATCGATAATAACAAGTTTTCTAATTTTTGTAGTAGCTCTACTACAAACAAACTCACCATTTCGCTTCATCAATATAGCTCTCCTGGCGATTTTTAATTTAATGCCTATATTTAATACTAGGGTAAAGCCTAAAGGTTAAATGGCTTATGTCGATAGAAACCTTTCTCAAGCTAAAACGATTAAACCCAAACAAGGAAAACACGCCATGATTTCTAATATAGGAAAAACAGAAAGATTAATGAGAATATTCATTGGAAGTCTTTTTATCGGATGGGGAATTTTTTTTGGAGCGCGATTAGGAATCGTAATGTTTGCTCTGGGAATTGGGCCATTAACAACGGGATTAATTGGTAACTGTCCGCTTTATACAGCTTTTAAATATCATTATTTAAGAGATTACAATAACCAATAGTTTGGAATATTTTTAGGGATTCTTTATAAGACTTTTTCTTAAATAGTTTAAACACAAAAAAACTATTGATGAAACACTGTCTAAATTATTTAAAACCTAAAGAAAAACTATCTAACCTGGAATAATCTCCTCCCCCTTGATTTCATATACCGATACCAACTCTCAAAGTAAAAGTAATAAAAAACTTTAAAGCCCGCCAAACAAATTTCACAAGAAGATTCAGCGACAAGGCCTCATCTAAACTCATAACTCTACAAAAGTTCTTAATCAATAAGTTTAAATATTTTTTCAAAATTCTCATTTTGAAAAAATCCTGCAAAAACTCTCCACACTAGGAAAGCAAATCCCACTGCCAAACCTCTTGAATGCCATTTATGTGCCTGAGAATAATTGCATATTCAATATTCTTTGTATATCGGGTGTTTGAAACTTCAGCGTTTTATTTTCAACTCGTTCTCGCAATTTTGATCCTACTTTTTAAAACATAACAAAACCTTAAATGAAGAGCCTTGGCTACATTTTGGCTACATAAGTTGCCACAGCTCTGCGTTACCAAAAACCAATAGATAGCCTTGTCTCATTTTGACAGTGGCTTAGTTTTGCTTTTGACATTTATTAACACCGCCACTAATACGCCATTAGCAGGAGAATAACAAATGGCTAAATCACTAGCTCCCGCGTTCCAGTTTTATCCAAATGATTGGTTAAGTAGCACCAATATTGCCTTAATGAATCCAGCTCAAGAGGGCGCTTACATTCGCCTTCTTTGTTATGCATGGAATGATCCAGATTGTTCTATCCCGAATAGCGATGAAAAACTATCGGCTTTATCCCGCCTCGGTTCCGACTGGAATATTCACGGATCACAAGTCAAAGAATGTTTCGAACCACACCCCGAGAAAAAAGATCGCTTAATAAATTCTAAACTTTATTTCGTCCGATCAGAAATGTTGGAATACCAGAGAACTAAGTCCGCTGCAGGTAAAAAAGGAGCTCAAAAAAGATGGCAAAATAAATCTTCTGATAAAGAATTTAAAATAGCTAAAGAATCACAAACCAAAGATTTGCCATTAGCTCCCTCTATACCAAAAAATAGCCCTTCATCCTCACCTTCACCTTCATCTTCAAAATCTAATCAAAACTCTCTCTTCCACAAAAATTCAAACCCAAGAAATTTAGAGAAAGAAAAAAATTCTCGTTTTGATTTTTCTGAAGAACATATGGATTTCGCTAAATTCATGCTTAATGAAATTCGAGAATTTGCCCCTAGTTTATTCAACGGAAAAAATAAAGATCCCGATCTAAACACGTGGGCAAAAGACGTAAAGCTAATGCAAACAGAGGATGGACACGAAGTACGTGAAATTTGGGGACTATACCAATGGATTCTAGAGCAACCATCTCAAAACAACGGCTTCAGTTGGAAAGCAAATATCCTATCTCCAAAAGATCTCAGAAACAAATGGGCCAAAGCTGAAGCAAGAAAAAACTGTTCAAGGCTACCTAAAACCGCCACTGTTAATGGCTTAAACGGATCCAATGGCTCAAATTCAAAATTCATTTTGTAAGGGGTGATGAAATTATGACTGAAGAAACCAAAGAAAAAGAAAAATTCTATTCATTTGTTGAATCGAACCAAGCGTCCTACGCAATTTGCGAACAAGCTCAATGTTTGACTTGTAGAGGAATTGGAAAAATACGCAATCAAAAACCTAAGGCGCTTTACTCATTCGAAAAATGTCATTGTCAAAATTTTAAAATCCGTCTTGCTCGTTTAAATAAAGCAGAAATACCAGGTCGATTTCACAATTGCAATTTTGAAAACTATTATCCCAAACACAACAGCCAAGAACTAGCTAAAACGAAATCTATAAACCTATCTAAAAACATTCTATCTGCAAAAAAAGGCTTAATTTTTATTGGCAATCCAGGTCTTGGTAAAACCCATCTCGCGATCGCACTACTTAAATCATGCATATTAAATCATGACATCTCTGGCATCTTTTTGGATTTTTCAAATCTGCTTTCCAACATTCGCGATGGATTTTCTAAAAATCGATCAGAACGAGACCTTTTCGACAAAATTTTAAACTACCCCCTTGTCGTAATAGACGAATTGGGAAAAGGTCGTCAAGACACCAATTGGGAATGGGGAAGAAGCGTTTTGGACGATTTAGTATCCCAAATTTATAACGCTGGAAACATCATCCCAATTTTCACAACAAACTATTTATTAGACCGTGAAAAAGAAGAATTTTTCTTAGGCCCTAGAATTGGACTTCGTTCATTTTCCAGAATTCAAGAAATGTGCGATTTGGTCTTGTTATACGGTTTGGATGAAAGGCAAAAAGAAACTTCAAATCAAAACAAGTACATGATGGTTTGATCTGTTAAAGGAATAACGCTCTTTTCATCACAGGATATTAGAAGCTTTAACAAAGCTAGACAAAAATTTCCTCCTAATTAAAAACATTAAAGAAATTTATTTCATATAAAAACAAATCAACCAATAAACTCGTCAAAAAAATCAAAACCGCCGTACTTCAATTTTTATTTTTTGATCTATAAGGAAATAAAATTATGTCCCCAAATCTTTCAAAAACCAAATTACCTGACAAACCGAGTTTTTCCGTATCCGAAGTCGCAAGATTTTTGGCTCTGGAACTTCATATAAAAACCGACGCCGCGAAAAAAAGAATTTACCGAGCTATCGAATGCGGCTACATCATTGGATTTAAAAATTTTGGGTCGATTCGAATATCTAGAGACGACGCTCAACGGGTCGTGAAAGGCGAGATCGTATAGCGATAGGATTTTTCCAAATATATTTATTCGCAAAAACTATCTTTTAAATTGAAGAATTTATCCAATCAGAAAGGCAACTCATAATATGCCCCGAAAAATTAGATTTTCAAAAACATATCCTTTAACGAAAGATCAAAGTTTCAAAAATAAATCTTATTCAGCGCAACTTATATCGCAGATCTACAAGAACCTTCAATTCACTCCAAGCTCTCTCGTCTTTTTCAAATCCTATAATTGCACAGTTTCTATTTTCCATAATTCCCAGAAAATTATTTCTTATTTCTTTAAGAAACTTTCACGTTGTTTGACATTCGGGAAGTATGTGACAAACCAGACTATATACTGTCTTTAGTGATTAATTATTGCGTCAACATTTACTCTGTCACGCAAAAGTTTTCACAGAAAACATAGAGTTCACAAGCTAAGAAACTGAATACCGAAGCGGCATTGAATTTGGATTTTCTCATCTCCACCGGGACCTAGTCATTCAATATACAAACTAACGATATGACATTTGACCAAATATTAGACGTGATCGTTCAAAAACTAAACGAACAAGTTGCCGGACTTGGAACCTGTTCCCGAATCGAAAAGCGCTTTTCGATTTCCGAGGTTTCCTATCAAGTTCCAGCTCTATTCACCGGCATGCACACCTTTAGTCGAGAACCTGACAAGGGCACAGAAGAATTGAGATTAAAAATCAGTTGGTTGACCTGCGCAATTGCAAATGACGGCATAGGTTCAGGTCTTTCTCTAGCGCAATCTACGGCGGAAACCATTCAAGGGAATCGCTGGGGTCTTGACCTAGTTGAAGTGGCGGAACTGGAAATTGGGGAGCTTCAAGACTCTGGCGATCCTACTCTAACGCTTTGGAAAATCCCATGGACACAAATCGTAACATTAAGAACCAATGTCTTCGACGCTTCAGCCAATGTAGTCACTGATCCCAAGTTTAGTTGGGTTCCAGAAGTTGGGCTTGTGCATGAACCTGATTACAAACCTTTAATCGACAATAGTTGATGGAAATTATTGACCGCTTTAGAGAACCAAGCACTTATGCGGCTTTAGGTGGATTTCTAGCCATGCTTGCCGTCAATTTAGACGATGGAATCGTGGCGCAAATCGCTCAAGCTGGCGCATGTTTATCTTTCTTTCTGGGGACTCTTCTCAAGGAAAAAGGAAGATATTACTAATTTGAAAAATCATATCGCGTTTCAATTTAATTCATTTGAATACGATATTGATAGATTCAATATATAAGCATAAGAATATCTCTTTAAGAATCCAATCAACAACACGCAAAATTTGGTTCTATTAAAAAAAACCTCTATTCATGTCCAAAAACCGCTAACACATGGCAGAAATATCTAACCAAAGTCAAATAAGCGAATTAGAAAGGCGTGTTGGTAACTTTATTCGTCCTGGAATTATTCACGAAGTTTTTCACGAAGAAGGATTATGCAGAGTTAATTTCGGAGAACGAATTGGACCAAAGATGCCTTGGTTAGAAACCCGGGCAGGCGACGATCTTTCATATTGGCACCCAGATATTGGAGAACAAGTATTAGTTCTTGCAGAGTACGGAGACGCCTCAAGAGGCTGGGTTTTACGCGGCTTTTTTTCAAATCAAAAAAGAATAGAAGGCAAAAAAGACGTTCATCGCGTTGAATATTCAAACGGCACTTCATTTGAGTACGACAAAAATACAAAAACGATGAAAGTCCATTATGAGGACGGAAGTCATTTTGAGTATAACGGCGAAACGAAATCTATGAAATTGCACTCAATAGGAACTTTAGAAATTAGCGCCTTGGACGACATACTTTTTGTTGGCGATAAAAACTTAACGCTCAGAGCAAATCGCATAGATCTTAATCCTTAGGAAATCAAAATGCCTGGAGTTGCAAGATTAGGCGATATCTGTTCTGGACACGGATGCTGGCCGCCAAGACCAAACGATCAAGCCAGTCCAAACGTTTACGTCAATAGTATTAATACCCATAGAGAATCAGACCATTGGGTAATTCATTGCTGCGACGATGATTGCCATGATGGCTCGTTGGCTCTAGGTTCATCAAGTGTCTTTATAAACGGACTCCCAATCGCACGCATAGGAGATCCAATAAGTTGTGGATCAAGCGTAGCGCAAGGAAGTTCAAACGTTTTTGCCGGAGGATAGTAATGAGCGTATTTCACGAAGTTTCTGTTTATAAACCTGATGGTCAATTAAAAGAAGTTATCACTCAAAAGCAGTTAGAAAAAAGACATTGGGAAAAATTTATGGATCAAGAAGCTAAGTACTTGGATAAAAGCTCTTTTTTAAAACAAGAATCGATAGTAAAGCTCGACACTAACCTTCGAGAATTGTGAGTCAATAGATGCAAACAGGAATTAGCGGAACATTACATGATGAAAAGTTCAAAATATTAGAGCCTCTTGATCATATTCATCAATCAATACGAGACATTTTAACCACTCCTATTGGCACCAGAATTATGCGTCCCGAATACGGTTCGCGCTTAATGGAACTGGTGGATAGTCCTGTAAACGAGCTTTTCATAAGTAACGCAATTGCAGCTACCGCGGAAGCTATTGATCGATGGGAACCAAGAGTATCCATCAATCGAGTAAAAATTGAGTCTGCCGGTTCGGGCCTCATCGATATGCATCTTGACATGATCGTAATCGAAAACAATCAACCCCTCAGTCAGAATATTAGGATTTCCATATGAGTCCAGTTCTTGGAAGTTTACCAGCGCCAGATATTATTGAAACTCTGGATTTTGAAACCATACTTTTGGAAATGAAAAACGATCTTAAGCAACAGCTCCCAGAATGGGACGCAAACGATCTGGAATCAGATCCCGGAGTCAAAATTTTAGAAGTTGCCGCTTACCGCGAACTCATCTTAAGACAACGCGTAAACGATGCGGCTAGAGCAAACCTATTAAGCTACGCAAAAAATTTGGATCTAGACCACCTAGCTGAGTTTTACGGTCTAGAAAGATTAGAAGGAGAATCCGACGGAGAATTAAGAGACCGAACCGTTACCCACATTAAAGGTTTCTCAGTGGGAGGAACAGCAGATTCCTACAAATCCACCGCTCTTGGTTCCGACTCCAACATTCGCGATATAGCCGTAGATTCCCCCGAACCCGGAAAAGTAAGAATTGCGGTTTTATCAAAAATTGGAGATGGCGCAGCCGATCAAACAATGCTTGACGCTATTTCTGATGCTGTAAACGCCCTAGATACAAAAATCATTACCGACACAATTGAAGTCATTGGAGCGGAAATCCTCCCCGTTAACGTGGAAGCGACTATTCACTTATATCCCGACGCTCCGGAAGAAATAATCAACGCGGCCCTCGAAATTTTTCCTGGTATTTTTGACGCCGCAAGAGAACTTGGTTGGAATTTAACCAAATCTTGGGTCATTCGACAATTACATCTTGATGGAGTTCAGGAAGTTGAACTCACGCAACCGGCTGAAAATATCGACGTAGGACCGTTTCAATGCGTAGCGCTTGCCGACTTAAATTTAATTATTGGTAATCGAATTTGGTAATAACCATATTTCTTTTGTAAATAATATATCCCCCAAATCACATGGAATTGCCACCTAACGCAACAATAGAAGAAATAGGCCTAATCGAAGCAATCCGGCCTAGAGACGATTTAGATCCTGGAATCCTCAAAATACGAGGAATAAAGTTAAACGCTCCCGATAATTTTTTACCATTTCTTATTTGGGAGTACGGATTAGGAGAAATACTGGATTTTCTTGAAAATCCTCGCGATGCAATAAAAGAAGGAATCCAGTGGCAAAGACTTCGAGGTACCGAAGCTGGACTGCGTTTAGCTCTTTCGTGGATTGGAATGGAAGGGGCTTACACAGAGGAAGAAGGACCTGGAGCTCATTTTGCTGAATTTCAATTAGATCCCGGCAGCGTGCCTGAAAATGAAACAAACCTAATTGGATTGTTAAAGCTAGCGCGGCTCTCAATCCCAGCCAGAAGCGAACTTAGTAGAATCTTTCACGGCTATGATATTCGCCGTATGATTTTAGACGATAGCGAATTTGGTTTATTACTCTCCGATAATTCCGGAGTCAGGCTAGAAAGTTTTCCAGTTTTATCATTTGGCAGATCAGACTCATTTTTCTCTCCCATTAACGATCCTTCTATTATCAATGCATTGGATCGAAACTCCACTATTCGCGGATATTACGAAGATCGCGTCTTACTTGACATTCATTTGTTGGGCGATAAACACTTAGTAAACCATCAAGCTTCTCATTTACATGGGGCTTGGTCTTTTTTTGGTCCATTAGAAATAGATGTCGTAAAAAATCTCAATACCTTCTGCAAAGCGGAAATAGTACTGTCCGACAGCGATCCTTTAGGATGGACTAACGCCTGTTTAGCTGGATTCTTATTAGAAGAAGAAGGCGAATTTCTGTATCTTGACGACACAGAACTAGACGATCATTATTTGGTAAATAGAGTTCCTTTGGATGAACGATTTGACAACGTCCATGGAAGCGACGTAGAAGATTCTAACTCAGTCGAATCGATTTTTATTGAATTATCCGAATACACTGACTGGTTCCATCCATTGGGAAATTTTCCCATTCTTTCGGAAGAGATCCCTCATCTCAATCATCCAGCGATTAGTCAACCTTCCTCTACGTTTTATGAAGAAAATAAGGGGCAATTCTGGACTTCCGCAAAATGGCCAGAAACTTCTTGGAAAAACACAGAATCAATTTCTGGATATACGCATAGTCTCTTAAATCCAAGCGGCGTTGTAAGAATACAGGATCAACAAATCGATAAAGCGCAAGAAACCCTACGCACCCACTTTATTGATGGAGGTCCAGATAGAGTTTTAGATTATGCACATACTCCAGCCTATACAACATCCGAGGAGTTTAGAAGCCAAACATGGGCTAAAACCAAGTGGCCCTCAAGTCCTTGGAATAACACTCACGCAATAGTAGGAATCAATCATAGCAATCTCAACCCAAGCGGTTTAATTAGACCGCAGGATCAACAAATCACATATAGCCGCTCAACGGAGTTCACATTCTATACCGATGGGAATGAGTTAGTAGCTATTGATTTGGGTCATGGTCCAATACATTCGTCGACACAAGAGTTGGATAACCAGTTCTGGACTAATACAAACTGGCCAGACAGCTCTTGGGAAGATACTGTAGCGATCATTGGGATCAATCATAATCATTTGTATCCCTCTGGATTAATTAGACCGCAAGACCATCAATTAACGGATAGTCGTACCACGTTATTTGTTTATTTTATTCAAGGTGGGCCGGAAAACGATCCAACTATGGGTCGCGTACCGTTCCGAACATTCTTCCTGGAAATGGACAGCCAGCTTTGGACTGACGTAAATTGGCCGGAAAATTCCTGGAATCAAACTGAAACAATTATAGGAATCAATCATGAGCGTTCTAACTGAATCTGGGCGAATAGCGATTGCCGAGGCAATCAAAGAACAGCCCTTACATTTGGCATGGGGAGAAGGCGATGGAGCCTGGACAACCCCCACGGCGGAAGACGTATCTGCTACAGCGTTAATTTCTGAAGTAGGTCGTCGCGCAATCTTTGAAAAACGATTTTGTACTCCTGACGTTAACGGTGAAATCATCGTCCCTACAGGTCGGTTTACTTTTTCAGACGCGACTCCAACCAACAATCTTTACTTATCTTTTAAATTTGATTTTACCGACGCTTCGGACAAAGTCATCCGCGAATTAGGCGTATTCAGCTCGACTGTACTAGACGGGGGTTTGCCTGGAGGTCAATTGTATTTCACGGGTTCGGACGTAACGGACCCTGGAATTTTATTGCTATTAGAACATACGGCTCCCATCCACCGAAACGCGGCTACGCGGGAAACGTTTGAATTTGTAATCACCTTCTAACAAATATTGGTAATAATGAGCGATATATATAGACGGTTTAATCCTGACCAAAATTACGAGGAACTGTTATTTCGCGCAGGAAAAGGCTTACAATCGGCGGAATTGAACGATACGCAAGCGGAAATACACCATCGGATTAAAGGTGTCGGCGATTCAATTTTCAAGGATGGCGACATCATTTCAAACGCCGAATGTGTTATCACCGATCCCGGTAATCTGGGCCCAAATCAAGTTCAAGCGACCTTGGCAGAGGGCACTGTATACATTCAAGGGATGGTAAGAGTCATTCCAAGCGCAGATATCACAATTCCTGATAACGAATTAATAATAATTGGCGCCTACCTAACAAGGCAAACAATTACTGAATTAGAAGATCCGGATCTAAAAGATCCTGCGGTCGGCACTCGAAACTATCAAGAACCTGGCGCAGTACGGACTAAGTATACCGTTACCTGGGGACGCGAAGGAGAAGGAACAGGAGAATTCTTCCCAATCCATCAAGTTGATAATGGAGTTCTTGTACAACAAGCTCCTCCTCCTCAATTAAACAATGTAACTCAAGCTTTAGCTCGATATGATCGCGAAAGCAACGGTCACTATATTGTAAACGGCATGCAAGTCATTGCCGTTGCCGGCGAAGCTGGAAAACAAACCTTTGTAATTGAAGAGGGTAAATCGCATGTAAATGGTTTTGAAGTTGAGTTAAGCAATAGTCTTCGAAAAATTTACGACGAAGATCCCGATTTATCCACCATCGAAAGCGAACCGCATTTATTCAGCCCAGACGGACAAGGCGAAATGCGAATTAACCTCAGTAATAGCCCTCTTGCAACATTAGACAAAGTCGATATCACCAAAAGAAAAGTCGATGTCAATATGACGCATGGAACCTTTACCGGAGCGTCTGACTTGCTTCCAGATACTTCCGTTGTTCAAATCGTTGAGGTTAAGCAAGGCGGTACAACCTACACTTCCGGTTCTGATTATATTCTGTCCGGAAATAGCGTTGATTGGTCTCCAACCGGTTCCGAACCAGCGACAGGATCTTCTTATACTGTAACTTACGATTATCGAACTGACGGTACCGTGACTGATCAAGACGAAACCGGATTTACCGTTTCTGACGCAGTAGACGGAACCCTAGTATTAGTTGATTACACTTGGAAATTACCTCGATATGATCGCATCATCATTGATGGCAACGGTTTGGTTTCTCGAGTAAAAGGCGTTAGCCACGCCTTTCGTCCAGTATTCCCGAGAGTACCTCAAAATTCTTTGGCTTTGGCGGTCATTGAACAAACATGGTCGGGCTTGCCAACCATTGTCAATGACGGTGTACATGTTGTTCCAATGTCCGATATCGAAAAGATTCGAGATAATATCTACAACATATACGCGTTAATCGCTTCAGAAAGATTGAAAACTAACGCTAGTTTATCTGATCCTAGTTCTAAACGCGGCATATTCGTCGATCCATTCTTTGACGATGATTTAAGAGACGCTGGCGAACCGCAAACAGCGGCAATCGTTAATGGCGTATTAATGCTTCCAATTGACGTCACCATTTTGGACGCGTCAAGCGGTACAAGTCCTTGGACTTTGGATTTCGAACTGGAGTCGATTTTAGAGCAAAATTTGAAATCAACCGAATCTAAAATCAATCCATATCAAGCTTTTCCTCCAATTCCCGCGAGAATTACCTTGAGTCCAGCCATTGACGAATGGACGCAAACAGTAGTGACTTGGGCTAGTCCTGTCACCCAAAGAATGACGAATCAACAATGGGGACATGCTGCAGATATCGTAACGGTATCGACAGGTATTGAAGTTTCTATGAGGCGAACCGAAGATGTCGAGTTTATGCGACAGCGAACGGTCGACTTCACCATCGAAGGATTTGGTCCTACCGAAACCCTAGATCGAGTTGATTTTGGCGGCATCACAGTAATTGATCGAAATGCTGTGCCTCCAGTAGGCGGAGATTTTGCTGCCGATAATAACGGTTCGGTTTCCGGTAATCTAACGGTTCCTGCAAACGTACCATCTGGTAGTATTAATATAGAATTCTTTGGTTTTGGCGGAAGCTTTGGCGAAGCGACCTACATCAGTCGCGGAACCATTTCTATCGAGCAAAGGCGCGCGGTTCAAACCATCAACACAACTATTTTCCGCGACCCTTTAGCTCAAACCTTTACGCTTTCTGAAGGTCGATTTGTTGGCGGCGTCGAACTCTGGTTCAAAACTATAGGCGACATTAATAATCCCGTATTCGTTCAATTGCGAGAAGTTATTAACGGCATTCCAGTATCGCGGCAAGCTCTGACCGAAGGCGTTCTCCAAATGACCGACGTTAACTTAAAGCAATGGACGCGAATTGAATTTCCTCCGGTTTATTTAGAACCAGATCGAGAATACGCCTTTGTTGTCCTGACTGACGACGCGGATCACGCAATCGCTATCGCTGAGTTGGGTAAATACGATGTCGATAACGGATGGATTACGGAACAACCATACACCGTTGGAGTAATGCTTTCCAGCTCAAACGCTAATACTTGGACCCCGCACCAAACTATGGACATTACTTTTAGGCTATTAGGAGCCAAGTTTGTTCAAGTTTCTCGTACTGTCGTATTAGGCGATATCGCGGCAAGTCAAATCAGCGACTTGTTGGCCCTGGGCGGAGCGGAAAGACCAACGACGGATGCAGATATCACGCTTCTTTTGGTTGACGATAACGGAGACGAGTATCGCCTCACCGAAGGAGAACCTTTGGCGCTTCCTGAGCGAGTCGACGGAACCTTAAGCGTTCGCGCTGAATTGAAGGGAACCGAATTGGTTTCGCCAGTTCTATTCCCTGATGTATTGGCAATTTTAGGAAATTTAGCGGAATCGGCAACATACGTATCTCGCGCCATTCCATCTCCTGAAGTTGTGACCAATGCATTAGCCACAGTTCGCGTAATTTTCGAAGGTATTTTACCTGGTACTTCAGGCGTAACCGTTGAAGCGGA
>CAYFMN010000008.1:23248-56643 GCA_964344185.1 uncultured Nitrospinota bacterium | reverse complement strand
TGGGTTGCTGTGCCTTTCGACAGCGCCGTTCAAGTTGGAGATGGATGGGAAGAAAGAACTCACATTGTGGGCAGTTTGGATATTCAACAAACTCGAATTAGGCTCACATTGACCGGTAATCCTTTATACCGACCAAGAGTTCGAGATCTTCAAGTCATCATCACCGAGTAATCGCCAGAAATGCCGGTTGGTTTCAGAACAACCTGCCGCATCCCATTAATCATTGAGAAGGGGTGCGGCAAGATGTCAGGACCGAAATAACGGAATAAACAAATTTCATTAAACGACTCTCTATAAATATATGGAAGTAAGCTGTTCGACTTATATATTTAAAGTCTCGCTTTAACCCATAATTCAGATAGAGGAAAGTACGCCACGCAAAGAGAGAAGTAATTTCTTAACCCTTCGCCATTAAAGGAAAAAATGAGCGACGATAAAACCGTTAATCAGAAACATCCTTTGCAACACCCAAATAACGAACCAAAAAGCGGCTTGAAATACATAAAGCAAATTTTGGAACTAGTTGATAAAGATATTCACAATATTCGAATGGACTTATTAATGGAGGAGCTTAATGGCGACAACTCAACAGGTATCTGGTGGCCTAATTGATCGAATTAACGCGCAATTAGAAAACGCAACCCCTGAAGAATTATTACTACTTGCGAAGGCTTTACAACTAACCGCAGTGCCTTCATCGGTGCAAGATCTCATGGATCTACTAAACTCCGAAAAAGATGAAGGTATAGTGGAATTAAAAGAATTAGCGGATGAATTGACCGACGAATTAAACGCGTTGGCCAAAAAATTACAATCCGATTTAGAACAAAAAGATCGAACTCCCATTAATAAAATTTTTGCTTTTTTAACAAGTTTTGTTCCCAAATTTAAATAATTATTATCGGGAAAACAAAAAGCAAATCAATAACATTATTGGGAAACAGATACTAGTTGTTCGTTAGATAAATCAGACATCTTTGAACACGCTTTTTTACTAGCTACATTTAAAGATTTATATAGGAGCATCGGCCCAAAGCCGAGCATAACAACAAACTTTTTGGAGGATAGCGATGGCTATCGAGAATTTTTATCATGGCGTGGAAGTAGTCGAAGTTGACGATGGCATCCGCCCCATATCAACGGTAAGGTCCTCCGTAATTGGACTCATTGGAACAGCGCCTCAAGGACCTATGAATGTGCCAACACTCATTATTGGATCTCGGAAGAAAGCTGTTGAAATTTTTGGAGCGAAAGACTCCGACCATACCATTCCACACGCACTAGACGCTATTTTTGATCAAACAGGCGCCATGGTAGTTGTCGTCCGAGTGCCAAGAGAAGACGACGGTGGCTCTCCCCCTGTATACGATTTTGCAGCAACAAAAACAAACGTAATAGGAACCAGTGGAGTAGACGGCGTACACGCATTTAGTCATGCGCAAAGTGTTGTGCACGTTACGCCAAGAATTTTAGTTGCTCCACACTTTTCTCAAGATCAAGCCGTTTTAAGCGAAATGATTGGAGTTGCCGATCAATTAAGAGCGGTAATTATTGCAGACGGTCCAAATACCACTGATGCCGCCGCGATAACCCATCGAGACCTCTTCGGTAGCAGCCGCGTGATGATGGTAGATCCTTGGGCGAAAATTTACGACACCGTTACCAGTTCCAATATTGATGAGCCATTTTCTCCACGTATCGCCGGCATCATGAGTAAATTGGATAATACCAAAGGATTTTGGTGGTCTCCATCCAACCAACTTGTAAATGGTATTGTGGGCACGTCCAGACCTGTGGATTACGCTTTCAACGGACAACCTTCTCGAGCAAATACTTTGAACGAAGAGCATATCACAACCGTTATTCACCAAAACGGTTATCGAACTTGGGGTAACCGCTCTTGTGAAAGCGTTGATCCAAAATGGCAATACTTGTCCGTTAGAAGAACCGCCGATCTTATTCAAGAGAGTTTGCAACGCGCTCATCAGTGGGCTATCGATAGAAATATCACCAAAACTTATTTGGAGGACGTTAAAGCCGGCGTTAACGCTTACCTAAGACGTCTAACCGCTCTTGGCGCAATTTTAGGCGGAGAATGTTATATCGATCCAGAACTAAACACTCCAGAGAATATTCAAGACGGTAAAGTCTATTTTGATTTTGACTTCACTCCTCCGTACCCTGCGGAACATGTCACCTTTAGGAGTCATCTTGTAAATGATTATGCAACTGAATTGTTCAGTGCGCCAACTGAAGAAGAAGTTGAAACGATAATTTAATTTGGAGAATAGTTAAATGCTTAACAGCGTTATTTTAAAAAATTTCAACCTTTCCGTAGACGGAGAAGGTTATGCAGGCAAAATTGAAGAATTGACTCTGCCCAAATTGATGCTCAAAACCGAAGAATTCCGCGGTGGCGGCATGGATATGCCAATAGAAATCGACATGGGCATGGAAAAAATGGAATGCGAGTTCACTTTAACAGAGTATTCCGGAGAGGTAATCCGCCGATTCGGATTAGCTCCAGGCAACGACGTTCCTTTGACCATGCGCGGAGCCGCCGAAAACGAAGAAGGAACCGTTTTCCCTATTACGGTCGAAATCAGAGGAATTTGGCGAGAAGTTGATATGGGAAATTGGAAAGCGGGTGAAAAAGCAACTATGAAAGTAATGGTCGCTTGCCGCTACTACAAATATACCGAAGATGGTACAGATCTAATCGAAATCGATTTAGAAAATATGAAACGTATCATTAACGGCGAAGATCAACTTGAAGCATTGAGAGGAGCTATCGGATTATAATGACGAATAAACTTCAGAGTTATGTAGATATCGAACTTGATTTTCCAGTAGACCTAAAGGGAGTCGAAGTTAAATCCCTTCGTCTACGGATGCCGCGCGTAAAAGACATGATTACAGCCTCTAAAATCGGTAAAACGGATGAAGAAAAAGAGGTAGAATTATTTTCCAACCTTACAGAAAATTCACCCGAACTAATAGAATCATTAACATTAGTCGATTACAACAAACTCCAGGAAGCTTATTCAGATTTTTTATCCTAAGTCCCGCAGATTGTAGGCGAGTAGTTGTGATGCTCTGCCGAGAACTGGGATGGGGACTGAACGAAACAATGGAACTGACCGGCGAGGAAGTGATGGAATGGTTAAATACGTTACAAGAAATTTTAGCCAGAAAATAACTATCACCCTCGCCTAGGGTTTTCCAATCTTTATCGAAACCATGGCAAATAGGGTTAAGAAAAAAGTAAAAATCAACCATAGTATATATTTACAGGGTCGCATTTTAGTTCCCTTAACCTCAAGGGAAAAACCCAAAAAATATAACCCCTATGATGACTAATTTTTTGTCGCTTAAAAGCAAAAAATTAAACTCTTGATACTAAAAATATAATCATAAAAAAATGGCTCTTCAATTAATACCTCTTCTTGCTGGACTTAGCGCTGCCTATAGAACCTTCAAGCTTGGGAAAATTCTTAAAAAAATAAATGACGCTAGAATACTCTTTAATAAAAGTAAAAAAGTTAAGGACGCATCTAAGTTAATAAAAGGAGGTAAGAGGTTTGATTTCAAAACTGGTAAAGGAAAACCTCTAAACTCTAAAGATGAAAAATTAATGAAGGCCCTTAATTTTACTTTTGGTGCTGTTGGTACAGGTCTTGCCCTTGATCAGCTTTACAAAGAAGTGAAAAAAAATCCTGAAGAAGCGAAAGCTCTTGGAATATTCGGACTTGTTCTATCAAGGTTCAAAAAAGTTCAACAAGCGGGGAAAGCTACTGCTGATTTTTGGAATAAGCTATCAATAACAGATAGGCTCGGAACTATCGCCGGAATAGACACATTACTAGTCGCCCTTAAGAAACTTGATCAGCCAAATAAAAAAGAAATAAAGGAGCAATTAACTCAACTTAAAGCAAAACTTGTTAAAATCAATCACGAAGAAAAGCAGCGTGAAAAAAAGAAAACTGATACTGTTAAAAAAAGAGAACAATTTAAACTTCATAAAGAACTTTTTAGACATCTTGATGATCAAACAAGGCCTCTCCCACGACGACGTCAAAAACTTCTAAAAAATAGAGCCAAACCAGTACCGAAAATATCTGACCCAATAAAACTCGATACTACAGAAATTCCTAAAATAGAACCGATAAAAGCAACTAATAGTGATGTTAAACAAGCACCAAAAGTACTTGGTTCAAGGAAACTAATCGCAACAAAAAATCCCCAAATAAAACCCCCTACAATAATAAAAGATGGTGGGATAAAACCAGCACCTCAAATACATGTTCCAAAAAAACTCGATACTGCAGAGATTCTAAAAATAGAACCTACAAAAATATCTAAGAGTAGAATCGATCTAGCTCCCAAAACCCCTGGGCCAAGAAAACCGGTCAAGACCATTATTTCCCCAGTAAAACGCTCAAAAATTGAAAGTAGAGAGATCGAACAAATGCCCCAAATCTCTGAGCCAAGAGAGCTGGGCAATACAAATATCTCACCAGTACAACGCGCAAAAATTGAAAGTAGTGGAGTTAAACCAGCCTCCAAAATCCCTGGCCCGAGAAAACTTGCGACAACAAAATTTTTTCCAAGACAGCGTGAAACTATAAATGATCGAGAAACTTCAAGAAGATCAGACCTTCCTGATCCAATAAATCTTAGTCTAATAACCAACACGAAACCAGATATTATAATGACCTTAGAAAACCCTTATAAAGGGGTAAGTAATGGGACAAGTCAGCTACCTAGCTACTTTAATCCTGATCAAGAAGCGGGCTACTACAACAACTCTAATCAACTATCAAACAGCGCTACTAACGTAAACAATTTTGGCGGAATTAATGTCAATATCAACAGCGCTGGCACCGATCTTGATCCTTCAACTATTGGGCAGGATATAGCAATCGAAACTCAGAAAGCGCTTAGATCTTCATTGAGCGATAACGCCCCTGGTTTAGTCTCTGCTTAATTTATCTTAGGAGTTTAAAATCATGACAGCTTTAATGAAGTGGGGGCCATTTAATTTTTCTGTCGATTCTTTTGCCCATAGCGAGCTCACCCGAACGTGGCAAGCCAGCTTACCTTCGCACGGTATCATTAACGCCAATGCAAAAGTTCAATCGACTGGAATTCCCGCTGAAACTATCACCGTTCGAGGAGTTATTTTTCCAGCGGCTCCTCGCACACAGACCGATCAAATTCCAAACCTATTGAGGGTTTTGGGAGAGACAGGCGAACCCAGAATGTTAACTTCAGGAAATGGAGACGTACTGGGTTCTTGGTTTTTAAAATCAGTTCAAGAAGACCAATCCGCTTTAATGAAAGACGGTACCCCAAGAAAACAAGCTTTAGTTTTACAATTTACGCGTCATCATCCTTGCAAACCATCTAACCAATAATATTTTAATTATGAGCGCAACCTACAACACACAAGAAGGTGATCGGTTGGATTTAGTCTGCTATCGCCAATATGGAACTCTGAGAGGAAGAGTTGTAGAACAAGTCTTGGAAGCAAATCAAGATTTGGCCAAGCAGCCTTTATCACTGCCTGCCGATATTGTGATTACTTTTCCAGATCTTTCCAATTCTATAAGTGAACGAGAGTATATTTCATTAGGACTTGATTGAAACCGCTATGCCAAACTGCATTATTCCTCTATATGAAATTAGATACGCTAGCAGATCGGAAACTCTTTCTGACGACTCTCCAAATTTAACGTCGAAATTTGCAGATCTCGTAAAATCCATTAAACTTATCGATGAGATTGAAGGCGCAGCCGATAAACTAAGAATACAAGTAGCGGACCCCTGCGATTCACTCAAAATACCCCGGATAGGCGGCAAGATAAGGATTAAGCTTGGTTATAAAAGAGGCGAACTTGAGAGCTATGGGGATTTCACTATTGAAGATATAGAGTTTATTGGAGCTCCCAATATGTACCAACTCTCATGCACGTCAATCGATTATAGCTCTAGTCTCTATATAAAACGTACTGGGGCTTATGAAAACCTAACCATAGAGCAATTGGCGGAAGAAATCACTTCTCGTGAGGAATACCAAAATCTAAATTTAAAACACGATGTCCGTTTGGGAACCTCAGGACTATTGCATCATCATATAGCTCAAACGAACGAAAGCGACTTGAACCTATTAAGAAGAATGGCAGAGAAAGAAGGAGCAGACTTCTCGATAAAAAATAATACTCTAACCATTATTGACAGAAACAAAACCGGGTATAAAAAAACAGCTCCTGTCGTTTTAAGCCCCAAGGAAGTAACGCGTTATTTTGTCGATCATAATAATCGAAATAATTATTCACATGTGATTGCAAAATGGTGGAATCCAAAAGAAGCTGTCTTGGAAGAAGTTGTATATCCCGAAGATTCTGATGGAGAGGGTGTTCCATTAATAATCCAAGGAGTTTTTCAAGACGGCAATCATGCAATCAAAGTGGCAAGAGGCCAATATCAAAACTTAAAGCGCAAGCATAAATTTGGTCAAATGACAATGCCAGGAAGGACTAAGATTAAACCAGGAACAATCGTCGAATTAGCTCCAGATTTAGTAACTGAAAAAAGATTTCGAAGAATGATTGAAAACAAAAAAGGCGAAGACAAAGAAGATAAAGAATTTGCAGTCACCCAAGTTGTCCACACATTGGACTCAAATGGCTGGAAAATGGATATAAGGCTTGAAGGAATTATTTAATATATTTTTTAAAAAGTTTTTATTCGTTTTCAAAAGCTACTCGATAGGTAGTGCCCCCTTCCCGACTCAACTCAACAGGCCGCAATAGATTCAACTCGTAACATTCCATAATATATTTCATCCCAAAAGATTTAGGATTTTCCTCTTCCCCAATGGGGACTCCAACTCCATTATCTTTAACGGTCAAATCTAAAGAATCGTTTCCATTACGTTTTAAACAAACTAAAATTTCTCCCACGCCGCCATTAGGCCAGGCATGTTTTAAGGAATTAGAAACCATCTCCTGAACCAGGGTGCCTACTGTAATGGCCGTTTGAGCGCTAGTGGCGACGGAATCGCAATCAACTCTCAGATTTACCGTTTTTGGTTCGTAAACTTTCCAAAGACCGTTTAGAATTTTTGGCAAATAACGCTCCATATCGATGCTGCAAACGTCTGGGCAATCATATACAGTTTCGTGAAGATCCGCCATGCGATATATCGTTTCTATAATTTCCCTATCGGCTCCTCGTGATTTCAATCTGGCCATCATCGACGTGAAATGATTGCGAACGCGGTGATGAATTTCTCTTAAATATTTTTCGTTTCTATTGAGGGCTTGTTGCAGTTGAGAAGTTCGCTCTTCGACCATCGACTCTAAATTCTTTTGATAGTCCGAAATTGATCGAATCATTTCATTGTAATTTGAAACAAGCGATCCTATTTCGTCTTCAGCGTCATGATCCATTTGGCTGGAGTAATCGCCTGTCTCCCTTATCTTTCTAGAATGTCCAGACAGATCTAATATAGGCTGAACAATATCTTGTAAGATATTTCTAAAAATAAAAATGATGAAGCAAAATAAAAAGGCCGCTAAACCAGTAGCTATCCAGACATACTTTCCAAGCTCCGAATGAAACTTATCTAATTTAATTCTTAAGAAAACCGTGCCGGCCAATTCGCCTTCAATTTTAATCTCACGTAAAATTTCCAAACGTTCGTCTGCAAATTCATAACCGGGTTTCAGAATGCGAGGTTCTGTCGAATCCGCCTCAGGCCCTTTCACATATCGCGTAAAAGCTTTGCCATTCGGCGCAAATAGAACTCCATACTCGACCGCCTCGATTTGACGTAAAAATTGAAGTGATTTACCAGCGGTTCTACTGTCCTCAAATTCTAACGCCGCGCGCGCGCTAAATCCTATGGAATCTGCGGCGACTGTCATCTGCTCTGTAAACGCTTTTTTATGACTTTCATAAAGAAAAGAAACAAGAGCGACATACAAACCTGCCGTTAAAATTAACACCGATCCCAAGCAAGCCGCTAATTTACCGCCAACTGTTAATTTCCGAAAAGTGGCGTAAATAAAATTGTGTTTTGTTTTTATTTCGGATTTTTTTACTTCGCCTAAGGCTTGCTTCAAAGCCTTTTCCATCTCGATGTCTTTTATAGGTTTTATTAAAAATTGCGAATTTGGAAATTTTTGCGCTCGCTCCAAAGTTTTATAATCTGAATGACCCGTAATAAAGATAATTGGCGTATCGCCTCTTAGACGAATAAAATCAGCCACTTCAAAACCGTCGCCACTTCCTCTCAAAGAAATATCTAAAAATACAACATCAGTTTTTTGTTGCTCGAATAATTCGCGAGCAGATTTAAGGTCTGGCGCTTTCGCTGTTTCGAAGCCCAATTCCAGGCATTGAGATTCCAGTAAACTTGCAATCGAGGCTTCATCTTCAACAATTAAAATCTTAGACATCAGCGGTCTCCACAACCGAATAGAATTGCACTTAAAACATCAAATCAAAATTATGGCAAACGGAAGTTTAACGCCGGCTTTTTTATTAGGCAAAACTTTTATTTAAAAAATTTAAAAAAGCCGCAGGCGAAACTTTAATCAGGACAACACAAAAAATTAAAATCAGAAGTTATAAGTTACCATTGTAAAGATCGAGGACATGAAAATCCAGAGACTTATACAGCAAACAAGAAAAACTTGAGGGAAAAAACACCTCAAATCGGAATTCCAAAATAACGCACATTATATTGTTTTAGGGTACTTTATAAGATTCAAAAAGCTGTCTAAAAAAAAGAAATTTAAGTTTGCGTAGTTCCGAATTTGTAAGGAAAGAAAATTAGAACCGAGGAATTTTTTTTAAAATATTTTTGTAGCAACGTGATTCAGGAAAAATCGACTCTGGAAATCTTAAGTCGCAAAATTCAACCGTTATCCATACCAAAAATGATGTCCAAACTCAACCTTTGGCAGTCAAATCATTTTTTAATCTCGAAAAATTTTAAACAACAAATTCAATTTTCAAATAAGAATATTGGAGTTTTTAATTTCATTTTTTAAGCACAAAGAAAAAGATATAAAATCTGCTATTTAACAAATTTCCCAAAAAAATAAAGAAATTACTAAAAATGAAATTTTCCGAAAGCTACTCAATCCATTTTTAGAACCCTGAATTAAAAACTCAAAATTTTATCCAATTTTTTGATTTCTTCTTTTTTTAACTCTATCGTGTAAGGCTTCTATTCGACCTAACAAAGGGCCAACTTCATCAACAGCATCCGCATTTTCATAAATATATTGAATATGTTCAATAGCACGCTTTAAACGATTATCTCGAAAAGTTGTTGGTGCTTCTTCCGCAAACACGGATTTACCTTCTTGTCCCTCTTTTTTACCCCAAATCAACCAACCTGTTTTTATACCAAATTTTTCAAAAAACCTAACGCAGTCTCTAGGGGCTGGAAGGCGTTTACCTTCTAGATAATCGTTCATATCGCTTCTATCTACTCCTGCTTCTTCGGCGAATTCTTCTCCATCGCCATTTGCATGTAATTTAACTTCCTCGCTCAATCGACTAGCGACCTCAGAGACGTCAATTTGCGACAATTCTCTGTCTGCGGGAAACCCATCTTCTGTTTCCTCTCCATGCATTGGGCCAATACCAGTAGCCATCCAATCTAAACTAACATTATTTTTAAGGCAAAAACTTACAATCCTACTCGCAGGAAACTTTCCTTCTTGTTTATAACCTTGGACTGATTGCCTAGCTACTCCTAAAACGCGCGCAATTTCAGAATCGGTTCTACCCACTAAATTAGCTGATTTACGGATTCTATCTGCGATCAAATCATAGGGAGCGAAAGAATTTTCTTCTTGGCTTTCCCCACGGCCAACCAACGCCTGAGAGCTATTTTCCCTTTTATAATCATTAGTTTGACCAATCCCCGTCAACAAATATTCCGGAGATTGATCGCAAACTTTTGCAATTTCTTTTAGAGTTTCAACTGTCGGACTATTCTTATCACTTTCATAATAAACAACAGTTCGCTTGGAAATTCCCAGAAAATTGGCGAGTTGCTCTTGCGTCAGGTTATTCCGTTTTCTAGACTCTCTAATTCTAGAACCAAGTGAATTTTTTTTCATTTTATTTCTTGACTTTGCGAAAAAAGAGAATAAAATTACAAAAAATAATCAAAAAAATTTATTTGTATTTTTTTTCCTTAAAAAATGGAAAAAATATTCATCAAAAATATTTCTACGGCTAAATTTTCGAAAACTTGATACGGCCATATGGGTTGATAGTTATTTTTTTAAAATACCATGAAAATTATTAACAAATCTGAAAATGATCGTCGTTGGTTTCTAACTGTCATAAGAGCTAGTTCCAATAAGCAAGAAGCCGCAAAGAACTGCGGATTCACTTTGAGAACTTTTGACAACTGGATTGAACGTCACCAGATAAATTGGAGAAAAGAACTCCGAAAAGATCTTTTCTTGATCGAAACAAATTTCTTCAAATGGATCAAACTTAGCTTGTCAAACCTATTTAAAAAATGTAAGGGGAATAAGTACATTTTTTTTGGATTTTGCCTAATTATCGCCATTCACTCTCGCTTAATCAACAAAAATAAAGAAATTAACTCATATAATCCTTTAGTCTCATACATTATTGAACAGCCTAATCAAAAGTTATTCCGTGACCTGGAGCACAAAAATCAACTTTTCCAGGAAAAAATCTTTCTAGCTAAACTTAAAATGTAACAAACAATTCACAAAAAAACTGATTTAGTTAGTAAAACCGCTATATAAAAGCCTGTTTTTTTTACAGAAAATTATGAAAAGCTTACAAAATCAAAAAAATGAAAATGTGGGCAATTATTGCCCACTAGACCCTAAATCTTTGGTCACCTCCTTCCAAAGTTTTAGGGTCTAAAATTCTTATTGATGAAGTGCTCCAGAAAGTGGTCCTTAATTTATTTCCTCCCATAAAGGCGGGACTGTTTTCTGGAGTGTTCATAAAAAAATTAATATACGGTTTCATCAGTATAAGCTTTAATTTTATCGCTTAAGTCATTCAACACTTTCTCGTTTTAGAACTTTAGTTTCCTATGGATGTAAAACAAGATTCATACCATTTTTCAAAAATTTTGAGGGTTTTATCTAATACACCAACTCAAAAACTCTGTATACATTTTTTAACCCATTACTCCGTTTGCTTTATTAAGAAATTCCTAAAACTACTTAAAAAATATTTTGCTATTAGTCTACAAAACCAAAACTTTGACGATAACGACAAAAATTTTTTGTTCCTAGCTTTGATATAACCAAGATTTATTTAGGACTATCACATGATTCTAAAAAAAAGTTTCGGGCAGTTAGAGATGATTCCACAAACGCAAGAAGAAAAATATCTACTGGCTAATTTTTTGGAGTGTGGCGAGCACTATGAAACTCGATTAGTTAACTCAAGCATACAAATTCATACCAGCCCTAGCTCAAAATATCTTTCCGTTAAACAGTGCGCCCGTATGCTGGAATTTAACGAAGAATCTTTAAGACGTAAATGCAGAAAAGGAGAAATTCCCCACCGTAAGGTTGGTAAGCGGATTTTATTTATTAGAGGGGAAATCGAGAACTGGATAGATTCTAAAGAAATGGCTTTTGACGCCAACTTCAGGGCAAATAAAATGTTGAATGAAATCGTAAACAGATAAATCAATTTTGGTTAGACAAACCCTTATTTAATTTGAAAGTAGTTATTATGTTTAAAAAAAAAGGAAGCAAAAACTGGTGGATAAAAATTAGACACCGTGGAAACATTATTGAAAAATCCACCGAAACTCCCAATAAAGAATTGGCGAAAAAAATAGAAGCAAAGGTTCGGCTGGATTTAGTTGAAGAAAAATATTTCGATTCAAGAAAATCTCAGGATTTAACGATAGCCGAGCTATTAGATATGTATGACCAAAAACACTCTGCGATAAAAAAGAAACCTCAGGTACGTAAAAACGAAAACTTTTTAATCAAACGGTTTCGCCAATTGCTGGGGGGAAAAAAAGCAAACGATCTTTCCCCTTCCCAAATCGAAGAATACATGTCACAAAGACGTATTGAAGGAAAACGTTCCATAAAAGCTAATGGAGAAATCAAACGTATTGGAAACATATCAGAAGTCACGCTCCATCATGAACTAGCATTAGTTAAACACGCTTATTATTTGGCAATCAATAAATGGAGAATATTAAAAAATAACCCATTTGATTCAGTGACATTGCCTAAAGGAGATAAACAAAGGACTCGATATTTATCTGTTGAAGAATCGATAAAAGTTGTAAAAGAATCTCCCGATTGGCTCCGACCTATGATAATATTGGGTTTAGACACCGGACTTCGACTGACGAATATTTGCGAATTGGCTTGGAATCAAGTAGATTTTTTTTCGAAAACTATCCAAATCGAAAAAACTAAAAACCAAGCTGGGGTATGTATTCCAATGACAGAAAGGGTTTTAAAAACCTTAAGAGAATTGAGAAGAGACGATTCTTTTTGCAACGCTTGGGTTTTTGGAAAAAAATATAAACGCGATCAAGTATCAAAAGCCTTTAAACGAGTATGTCGTCGGCTCAAATTAGAGGACGTAACTTTTCATACTTTAAGGCATTCGTTTTGTTCGCATTTAGCGATTAATGGCGCTAATCTAAATGACATTGCTTCCGTAGCGGGTCACAAAGATCTTAGAAGCGCAAGAAGATACTCGCACTTAAACAGCGATAGAAAAAGGGAGGTGATAAAGGGTCTGGAAGCGGGACGTCAGGTTTAACCTGACAAAGTTGCTACAGGTTGGCTACAGTACCTCTTGATTGAATAAGCAAAATACTGTAACCCTTTGAAAATAAAAGTGGAGCTGAGGGGGATCGAACCCCTGACCTCTTGAATGCCATTCAAGCGCGCTCCCAGCTGCGCCACAGCCCCGTCTCTTAATGAATCGAATATAACTAATTTTATTTTACCACGCAAGTTTAATTCCCTCCTTATAATTTCTTTAAATATTCTTCTCACTTGCCTTCTATATTTTTCTTTCTATAATATTTTTATCTTCCTCCGGATCGCATTAGCTACACATCCGGAATTAGGCTAAGCTTATTCCCTTGAAACACTTTTTTCGGCATTTAAATTGTTTTCAAAACTAAAAAAAAGATTACGAAATATTTTCATAGCTGGATTACTGGTTACAATTCCAATTGCCTTCACTTTTTTTATTCTTAATTTCTTGTTTAAAAAACTTGATAACGCTTTATCTCCGTATTTCACAAAGTTTTTAATGTTTTTGGGAGCTCCAGTAACAGAGGGATTTCGTCTACCTGGAGTAGGCGTTTTTATGACCGTTATAATTATTTTTTTAGTAGGGGTATTTACCACTAATATTTTTGGGAAAAAGCTTGTTCAGATCGGAGAAAGAATATTAGCTAGAATACCAATAGTTCGAAGTATCTACACAGGTACTAAACAAGTAGCGACAACTGTTTTGGACGCCGACATTGAAACTTTTAACGACGTTGTATTGGTTGAATTTCCAAGAAAGGGATTGCACGCTTTAGGATTTATTACGTGTGAAAACAAGGGAGAAATCCAACATAAAATCGCCGCTGAAGTGGTCAATGTATTCGTTCCTACCACTCCTAATCCCACATCTGGCTTTCTCGTTTTTGCTTCCCGAGATCAAATTATTCCATTATCGATGACGATTGAAGAAGGACTCAAGTTTGCCATATCTGGAGGAATAGTCTCCCCTCCTTTTTCTCCTGTTGAAGGAAAAGTTATAGAAGCAAGCGACATTCCTCAAAACGCAAAAATGCAAACATCAACATAGATCTTCATGCTTTGCTTTTCTTTTGCCAACGTTTCAAGTTAATAAAATCAAAAACGTTTTAATTTATTAATGAAAATCGAAGATCCAATATTCTTGGACAATCATTTAATTGCAGTTTATAAACCGTTTGGAATTCCCGTTCAACCTGACAAATCAAACCAAATATCGTTGTTAGAATTAACTAAGAATTGGATCAAAAACAAGTTCAACAAACCGGGAAACGTTTTTTTAGGCTTGCTCCATCGTTTGGACCGACCTGTAGCTGGCATCGTTCTATTTGCACGAACAACAAAAGCCGCATCGCGTTTATCGGCTCAATTTAGAGAAAGCGATATAGAAAAATATTATCAAGCTTCCGTATTGTATCCTCCCAAGGAGCCTGAAGCCACTCTAATCCACTATCTCAGAAAAGAAAAAACGCTTAAGACCACCGTATTCCCAAGAGAAACAAGCGGAACTAAACGCGCCGAACTATACTACCGTACTATAAAATCAACTTCTAACGGTTATATACTAGAAATTAAACTTAAAACTGGCCGCTTCCATCAAATACGCTCACAACTGTCTTTTATTGGCTGTCCAATAATTGGAGACATAAAATACGGAGCTTCATTTGCCTTACCTGAAAAAAAGATTGGACTTTTCGCTAGTAAATTAATCTTCAAACATCCAATCACAAAAAATCCTGTTGAAATCGAATCGCCCATCCCACAAAATTGGCCGTTTTGGAGTGGATGAAAAACCCTGGCCCATTACCTTAAAAACAGAATAAGGCTTTATTTACTTGTCATTTAAAACCGGGTAGAATCAAAATTACTTTAAATTTACAAGAGCGACATTATGAGATCTCTCAGAGTTAGTCATATCGTATTGAGTACAAAAGAAATCGCCAATCTTTTAATGGAACAATTCAAGGACGTAGAAGATAAGGAACTAAAAGAAAAGCTGTTTTGCAGGTTAGCAAAAAAATATAGCGCTTGTAACTCTAGGAAAAAAGGCGGCGACATTGGCTGGATGGATGCAGGAACTAACGCTCCTGAGCTTGAAGAAGCTGTTCAAAAAGCGGCTGTTGGCGCTGTAGAAGGCCCTGTTAAAACAAGATACGGTTATCACATTTTCATGGTCACTGAAGAAGCCGATATGCAAGACACTGGAATAGACGGTATAACCGTTGGAACTTTAAGATAAATTAAAAAAAGGAAAAAATTTGTGATTGAGGTAGATTCAATATTAAGTAAGGCTTTGGATGGAAACCGTATAAACGCTAAAGAGGCAATAACTTTATTCTCCTCTACCGACATAACTCTATTAGGAAACGTAGCATCGCGACTCGCAAAAAAAAAACGCTCCGAAAACATAATCACTTATATCATTGATCGTAATATCAATTATACCAATATCTGCGTAACGGATTGCTCGTTCTGCGCTTTTTATAGAAAAAAAGAAGATTTAGATTCTTATGTTCATTCATTTGAAGTTCTTTCAAAAAAAATTGAAGAAACAATTGAATTAGGAGGCCGCCAAATTCTCCTTCAAGGAGGCCATAACATTGAACTTAAAATCGATTATTTTGAAGATTTATTTAAAAAAATAAAAGAACGTTTTGATATCAAATTACATGCTTTGTCTCCTCCTGAAATTGTCCATACAAGCAAAATATCAAAAATTTCTATTTCAGAAACTTTGCGACGTTTACACACAGCTGGATTAGATTCCATTCCTGGCGGAGGAGCGGAAATATTAGTGAATAGAGTTCGAAAAATTATCAGCCCCGTAAAATGTACAACCGACGAGTGGCTAAATGTAATGAGCGAGGCTCATCAAATTGGAATTCCTACGACAGCCACCATGATGTTCGGACATGTAGAAACCTTAGAAGAACGTGTTGAACATCTTATTAGATTAAGAGAACAACAAGACAAAACTGGAGGATTCACAGCATTCATCGCATGGTCAATGCAGCCTGGCAATAATCCTCTTGGCAGACAATTATCTGGGGCTAAAGCAACCGGTCTGGAATATCTTAAAACCCTGGCAATAAGCCGTATCGTTCTCGATAATTTTGATAACATACAATCTTCCTGGGTAACTCAAGGCCCCAAAATTGGCCAAATGTCGCTATTTTATGGAGCTAACGATATGGGCAGCGTTATGATTGAAGAAAATGTCGTAAAAGAGGCGGGAGCAAGTTTCAGAATGACTGAAAAAGAAATTAGGAGACTCATCGAAGACGGCGGTTTCGTACCACAAAAACGCAACATGAAATACGAATTTGTTTAAGTTTCCTAAACTTGACGTAAATTAAAAAAATTAATGCGATGGCAAGCGATTATTTAAATCTTCCAAAGGCGGGGGAAATTCTTTTAGGTTTTCTTGCCCAGATTCAGGACTTAACTTTGAAATAGCCTTTTTAAAAATTTTATGACAAGTTTTGCGTTTTGAATTAAAAATCAGAAACTCTTGTTTCTTTAAATTTCTTATACCTAGTCTCTCCACTCTGAAACTTAATCGATGGCGTTTTTTTTCGGAAAGCCCTGCCCCTTCTAAACAAGTAATCCAAGCCTCTTTTTCTTTTTTATATCCCTCAATACAAACTGTGTTTTTTTTACAATCAGCCTGTCGAACCACTTCTCTAGCTTCTAGAATTAAAGGGGATAAAAAAACTCCCAATAAAAAAATCACCAAAAGAAAACATCGCTTAGTCGCTTTTTGGTTTCCAACTTTTAACATTTTAATTATCTTCTAACCAATCTAACCGAATGAGAAATAGTTTTATCATTCTTCTCGTACCAATAAGCAAATCCATTCAAATAAAAAACAATTTGAGCTTCACGTTCGCCACGGGTAGAAGAAGTCCAAGTACAATTTCCCGGGCCAGGAGGGAAGGCGGAATCTATATGGATATCGCCTCCTTTAAAATCCTTATTCAACTTATCTTCAATATACAAGCTAAGAGCTTCTTGTAATGTAGGCAACCTCCAATCAGAATGACCGCCAAATTGTTTTTCATTCAATTCTTTTGCATATTCGCAAGCCTCCTGCCAAGTAATATCCTTTTCTAAATCTTGACGGGAATCTTTAGCCTGCCACGTAAGGCTAGTTTTGGAATCATAAATAGTTCCATCGCTTCCGACTAAATATTGGGATTTTTCTTGCATCTTCCTTTCCTCAAATTGGTGGTGAACAACCTTAGCAAACTTTTGACCAATCAAGTTAAAATATATTGTTATTCTTACATTATATGACGGGAATAAATGTGAAGGAAATTTAAAAATTCTTCGCTTTTAAAAAAGCTTTTTTAATTTAGCTCGTATAAATCTAAACGTCTTCCTTCGAACAAATCATTCTTTGAATTAATTTTCTTTTTACGAGATAAATCGATATTAATTTCAACTACGGAAGCCTCTTCCTCTTTTTCCGAAGCGCGGTAAAGTATGTTTCCTTCCGGAGACACAACTTGACTTTTGCCAATAAAACTTAACTTCTCTCCATCAACACGATTTTCAGAACCCACTCGATCAGCAGTAATAGCAAATACGCGATTTTCCAAACAACGAGTAACCATAGCATCCGGACAATGAGGAAGAACTAAATTAGAAGGGTGAACAATTACATCCGCTCCTTTTAAGGCTAAAGTTCTCGCAGTTTCTGGAAACCGCCAATCAAAACAAATCATTACCCCAACCTGAATGCCGCATAATTCAAACACTTGTAAAGGAAGGTTCCCTTGGGAAAAAAATCTATTTTCAGTATCAAAAATGTGGGCTTTTCTATAGGTCCCAACATATCCATCGGGAGAAATTATAACGGCAGAATTGAAGAGATTCTCACCATCGCATTCCGCTATACCCGCGACTAAAGCAGATCCTATCTCTTTAGCCCAAGATGTTAATTTCTGTGTAGTCGGTCCTTCTGGAATGGGTTCGGCTAATTCATTCGCTTCTTTCTTCGAATTAAATTGATATCCAGTAGCAAATAATTCGGGCAATACGATAAGCTCAGCCGATAAACTTCCCCACAAGCTCTTTACCCGTTCTAAGTTAACCTCAATCTGGCCAAACTTGGGATTATTTTGAACAAACCCAACTTTCATAATAATGCTTACTTCTTTCTATCACAGTCGAGAGTGCTCATTTCTCATTAAATGATCTATTAAAGTAAGAGCTACCATGGCTTCAGCGATAGGCACAGCTCTAGGAGAAACACATGGATCATGACGACCTTCAACGCGGATTTTAGCTTTTTTACCTTCAACAGTAACGGTATCCTGCTCTTTCAAAATCGAAGAAGTAGGCTTTACAACTAAGCGTAGGACGATATCCATACCATTGGAAATACCCCCCAAAATACCGCCCGCATTGTTGGTTTTCGTAACTATTTTTTTCCCCGATTTCATAAAAGTATCATTGCATTGAGAGCCGGATAAAATGGCCGCGTCAAAACCTATGCCTATTTCAACCCCTTTAACCGCCGGCATAGACATCACAGCTTTCGCAAGATCTGCATCCAACCTATCAAAAACAGGTTCTCCCAATCCCGCTGGAACGCCTTGTACGACAACTTCTACTATGCCTCCAGTAGAATCTCCTTTTTTACGAAGTTTCATAATATGATCGACCATTTTCTCAGCGGCCTGTTTATCGGGACATCTAACTATATTTTTTTCTATCTCTTTAAAATCTAATTTCTTTGCGATAATGGGACCAATCTGTTTTGAATATCCAATTACTTTTATTTTTTTTCTAGCAAGAAGCTTTTTTGCAATTGCTCCAGCCGCTACTCTTCCGGCTGTTTCACGAGCACTTGATCGTCCTCCTCCTCTATAATCACGAAAACCATATTTCATCAGATAAGTATAATCTGCATGCCCTGGTCTAAATAAATCTTTTATCAATTCGTATTTTGATGAGTCAGCATCTTGATTTTGTATCCATAGACCAATAGGTGTCCCTGTCGTTTTATCTTGAAAAACTCCTGATAAAATCTTTACTTGATCTGTTTCTTTTCTTGCTGTGGTAACCTTACTCTGACCTGTCTTGCGTCGGTCTAATTCCTTTTGAATATCTCTAACTTTTAAGGGTAATCCAGCGGGACAACCTTCTACAACAACTCCAATTCCTGGACCATGAGACTCTCCCCATGTTGAAATTTTAAATATTTTCCCAAACGTATTTCCCGACATTTAAAAAATTTCTCTCCCTAATTCTTTAGATATTTCAAAATCGCCTACCGCTTTTTTGTTTTTTCATGGTTAAACGAAATTGAGCTATTCTCAACATAGTTTCTATGTATTGTCCCAAAGTCTTTGTCGACTCGCCTTTGGTTCGGTCTTCGAATATAATAGGAATCTCTTTTATTCTGAAACCTTGTAAATGGCAGGCATAAAGAATTTCCTCGACAATTGAAGGTCCAACCGAAACCATATTTTCCAATCCTATCGACTTCAGAACTTCCGCCTTAAAACAACGGAATCCAGAAGTACAATCCTTTACGCCTACCCCCATTACTGTACGGATAAACCAACCGGCAAATTGGGTAATTCCTATACGGACAAAATTTCTCCCCGTTTCCTTACCTCCATCAATTGCTCGCGAACCTAACGAAACATCGTAATCGTCCATCGCTTTAAGTAAATCGGGAATATATTTAGGATGATGGGAGTAATCTGCATCCATTTCTACCACATATTCAGCGCCTTGCTCAACGGCATAAAGTAAACCCTTAATGCCCGCAGTTCCTCGGCCTTTTTCATTTTTGCGAGTTATCAAATGAATTCTTGGTTCGTCCCGCTTCATGGACTCAACAATTTCGCTTGTCCCATCAGGAGAATCGTCGTCTACAACCACAACGCCAATAGATTTATCGATATTCAAAATATCGTTAATCAGATCGCATATATTGTCTTTCTCATTATAGGTCGGAATCATTGCAAGCGTTTTTAACATTTTGACAACATTCCAACAAATTTATTTGCTTTTTCAATAACAGTCTCAGCAGGTATCTTGATCATACAATGGTCTACAATATCGCAGGTTTTCTTATAGCAAGGCGCACATTCAATCGAACTAATAATTATTTCACCTTTGTCATACAAATCAATTTCCTGCGGACATGTGGGACCAAATAAAGCCAAGACATGTTTTCCATGTCCAATAGCTAAATGCATTGGTAGAGTATCGCCTGAAATTAATAAATCACACTTCGAAATAATAGCTGAAAATTGGGTGATGGAATGCGAATTACCTCCATCGAAAACCTTATTAGGAACTTTAGATAAAATTTGCGCATTTTTTTCAATTTCGGCTTTGCCGCCCAATAAAATCAATTGCGCTTTATTTTGTAAATAAAGATCTTCGATCAAACGACAGTAACCTTCTATCGTCCAGGCTTTATTTGCGAATAAAGGCCCTGCTCCTGGACATATTCCGACTACGGGTTGATCATTAGTTATCCCAATTTTTTGAAATAAAAGATCGGCATATTTTTTTTCCTCATCGCCAGAAAAAAGCTCATACGCTTGCCGTTCGTATTTGAAACCAACCGCCTCAAAAATAATTTCCTGATAAGTTTTTTGGTTTTTTCTAAATTTTAACTCGTCGTCAATTCCTAACTGAAAAGCGTATTCACACTCAGGGTTAAGAGGAAAGATATTGCCAAAAGAAGAAAGACCAAATCCTTTCTTTTCCGTTCCTTCTACTTTCATCGCTAAAGCGGCAACTCGAACGTCTTTGTCTAACGAAAGCACTAAATCAAATTTTTCTACTTCTAATCGACGACAAACTTCTTCGCTATATGCAAATAAACGATCTATATTTTTGAGACCATTTAACAAACCATAAGACGGAGCTTCGACAACCCAAGTAATATAAGATTCTGGATAGCGACGTTTCAGCTCTGAGAGGATTGGAGTAGTCCGTAATACGTCTCCCATTGCCGCCAACTTTAAAATAAGAATACGTTTTCCCATGGGTTTGTATTCTTCGCATCCTTCACAAAGCCTTTTAAATTGGCAAGGTTTTTCACCGTTGAAAAAACTACAATCCGGTTTATAAGTCATAAGGTATTAAAATCTAATAACAGAAACGCCGATTAACTATTAAAACAAACAAATTATATTTCAATTAAATTTCCATGGTACCCATGGCACCAGAATACTCTAAACTTCCGAATAATTTGACCTTCCCAATGAATGCTTATCAAGGGCAATTCAAGCATCGAGTCAAAACTAGGTTGGACTAAATCTAAATTACCTCTACCTTCCTCAAAAACATAAAGCCCGTCTTTCCGCAATAAATGAGAAAGATTTCCAAAATACGAATAACGTTTTAGACCGTGGATTTTGAATACTTGCGGCTTTCCAGGTAAGTAAAACGACAGCTCGGCGGCAATATTATGCCTATCGGTGAAAACAAATATTTCGCCATTTTTTTTGAATTGGTTATAAAACGTTCCAACATGTTCTCCCAGACGTTTCCATCCATAAGCTTTTTTAAGAAAAACATCGGTTTTGGGAGGAAGAGGGACAACCCTGACTATCCCTTGAAGATGAGCCAAAATAATAAAAAAAACAACTGTAATGATAGCCCATTTTTTAACAAAACGCAGTATTTTGTTATCTATAATTTTCTGCTTACCTCCACGGGTTAGATATAAACCTGGTAATGCCAAAATGGGGGTGAAATAAGCCATAACCGGCCAATTTCCTTGAATTTTAGTTTTAAAACTAAAGACCAAGAAAAAAAGAAATATTGGAACTGAAAAAACAAATAAAAATAAAAATCTATCATCTTTTTCAGAATCCCATAGTCGATAGCAATAAGTCATAATAATGATTATCGCGATAAAAAGAAAAGGCGTAACCACTAAAGCTTGGGAGCCTAAAAACTCTAAAAAACTCAAAAATGGATTAACTGTCGACCCTTGGATTCCTCGAAAAAATTGGAACCGGAACGAAACCCAGTCATGAGCGGCATTCCATAATATAACTGGCAAAAAACAAGCAAACGCTATTGCCATAGCAATATACGGCTCTTTTCGTTTCCATAAGTTTTTATGATTTTTAGCAAAAAGAAAAAAAAGACCCAGGCATGGCAATATTAGAATGCCATTATATTTACTCAATAAGGCTCCACCCACAGAAAAACCAGCGCCATACCAGAAAAGAGGCTTAGACTCCCAAATCGCTCGATAAATGCATAGTAAGCTAAGAGAAAAAAATAAAATTAAAGGAGTATCTGGAGTAATAATTACGGAGCCAAGTGAAAAAATAAGAACTAAATTAAAAAGGACCGCAGAATAAAGTCCCACCCAAGGGTTTTGAAATAAAGACTTACCTAAATGATAAGAAATTACAGTAATTCCCATTCCTGATAAAATTGCAGCTAAGCGAATTCCTTGCTCCGTCTCGCCAGCTATGGATGTAGCGATTGCAATAAATATTGCAACCATTGGTGGATGGTCATAATATCCAAAACTTAAAAAATTTGACCAAACCCAATAATAAGCTTCATCAGGAACTAGTTCTATTTGCCCAGCAAAAAAATACCTAAGAAGGCAAACTAAACCTAAAATTACAATTGGAAAAACTCGATTAAGATTCAAGTTTTTGAAAGGAATACACAAAGATACGCTTAAAAAGCATATCTAAATTTCAGGAGAGAAATTCTGAGGTTAATTAACCCAATAAAGCGCTATTCATCGCCATTATCGTCGCCGTCATCGTCAAACTCGTCGCCCACGCTATTTTTATCTACTAATTCCCTCAGTTCTTTACCTGCCTTAAAAAAGGGAACTTTCTTTGCGGGAACTTCTACTTTAACTCCAGACTTAGGGTTACGACCAGTTCGCGGATTACGTTCACGGATTCTGAAACTACCAAATCCCCGCAGCTCCACCTTTTTTCCCTGACTGAGAGATTCTGTAATGCTGTGGAAAACCGTATTAACAACAACTTCAGTTTGCTTTTTAGTCAAATTAATCTGGCTAGCGACTTTGGCGACCAGTTCAGCTTTGGTCATTAAAGCTCCCCTTTCTACAACGATTAATTATTTGGGAAAAATTTTACGAAGTATAACATTAAGGAACATATAGTCAAGGACTTTCAGGGTTTCAATAGACCATAAAAACCTAATTTTTTAAAGTCACCATCTTATGTAACAAAATTTAAACAAAAACAACAAAAAAAGTTTATAAACTTAAAATAAAACCCCGAAAGTACGCTTTTTTATCCTTTAATAGGTCCTAAACTCCATCCTAGCGGCATCAAAAATTGGAGTTTAGGAAAAGTCAATTGCCCCAAAGTCTGGTTTAGGCTGCCAGCCCATTTGCTTTGAAGAATAAAGTCTAACAAACTGGATTCTTTTTCGGGGAAAACTACACGAGGTCTTTTAGACAATCCTAGCGTTTTTTGCAAAAAGTCCAAGCTATCTTCAAAACCTCCTAGCTGATCGACTAACTTATACTCTAAAGCTTGACGCCCTGAAAAAATCCTTCCATCGGCAATTTTTTTAACATCTTCGATGTTGAGTTGACGACCTGCCGAAATAGCTTCAATAAATTGGTTATGAACATCATCGACAACTGATTGAAGCAGTACATTTTCTTCTTCTGTCATAGGGCGAACTACAGAACCAGCGTCTTTAAATTTGCCAGCTTTGATCACCATAGGCTTCAAGCCAATTTTTCCAATCAACTCTTCTATATTCGAAAACGCCATAATAACTCCAATACTTCCTGTGAGCGTTCCAGGATTAGCCACAATATGGCTGGCCGAACTGGCTACGTAATATCCACCAGAAGCGGCTACACTTCCCAACGAAGCTACTATCTTCTTTTCTTTACGAGTCTTTAAAACTTCTGAATATATCTCCTGAGAAGGACCAACAGCGCCTCCAGGAGAATCGATCCGCAAAATAATCGCGTCTATGGTTGGATCATTCCGATAGTCGACAATCTGACCCACAATTTCCCGACTATCAGAAATAATTCCTTGAACCTCAACAACAGCGACTTTATTTTTAGCCATCGGCGACCCGCCGCCAAAATAAGACCTAAGCCCGCTAGCTAATCCGTATATAGCCAAGATCCCCAAGCAAAATAAAAAGAAAATTTTCTTGAAAGACCTTCTAGGAGTTAAAGGAGTCAATTCCATAATAACTCCTTAGAAAAAAGAAACGCCATCTTAAGAAACCTCTGGTGGAATTGGTTTTTCATTTTCCAAATTAGCTTGTTCTTTTTCTATAGTTTCCAAATCCCAATCTTCCTCAGTAGCTTTAATACTTAAGCCAATTTTTTTATTCACTGTGTCGACTTTAACTACTCTTGCTTTTATATCATCTCCCACAGCAATAACTTTTTCAGGATTAGTAACTTTCTTAGAACTTAAATGCGAAATATGGATTAAACCTTCCAGTCCGTCATCAAACTCAGCAAAAGCGCCAAATCCGGTCACTTTAATAATTTTACCTTCCACATCTAAACCGACCGGATATTTCTCGGCTATGCCTTCCCAAGGATTAGGTTGAAGCTGCTTAATACCAAGAGAAATACGGAAAGACTCTTTATCAATATTTAATACTGTCGCCCGCACTTTCTCTTTCTTTTTTACAACTTCTGAAGGGTGTTTGATTTTGCTCCAAGAAAGATCAGATATATGGATTAAACCATCAACACCATCTTCCAACTCAACAAAAGCTCCGAAATCAGTCAAATTCCTAACTGTACCCTCAACTTCAGAGCCAATTGGATATTTGCCCTCTATTTGTTCCCAAGGGTTAGGCTCAATTTGCTTCATGCCAAGAGAAATTCGTTTTCGTTCCTTATCCAATGTCAAAACTACTGCTTCTACGTTGTCATTTAAAGAAACGATTTTACTTGGATGTTTTGTCTGTCGGCTCCAAGTCATTTCAGAAATATGAACCAACCCTTCAATACCCTTTTCTAACTCGATGAAAGCTCCATAATCGGTGATGCTTACAACTTTTCCTGAAATCTTAGTATCAACCGGGTATTTATTTTCAACATCAATCCATGGATCAGGGGTAATTTGTTTTAAGCCCAGTGAAACACGTTCATTATTCTTATCATATTTTAAGATCATCACCTTAATCTTGTCGCCTATAGAGAACATCTCCGATGGATGATTCACTCTTCCCCATGACATATCCGTAATATGCAATAACCCATCGATTCCTCCAAGGTCCACGAAAACTCCGTAATCAGTGATGTTCTTCACCACGCCTTCGATAAGGTTTCCTTCTTCCATTCGCGAAAGCGTATCTTCGCGAGCCTGCTTCCGTTTTTCTTCTAACAATACTCGGCGAGAACAAACAATATTTCCTCTTTTCTTGTTCATCTTGATAATTTTCATTTGGAATTTCTCACCGATCAATTTTTCCAAATTTCTAATAGGACGCAAATCAATTTGAGAACCAGGTAAAAACGCCTTCAAGCCAATATCAACCGTTAGACCGCCTTTAGCTTTCGCAATAACCTCTCCATCAATTATTTTGTCTTCATCATAAGCCGTTACCAATTCATCCCAAACCTTGATCTTATTAGCTTTCTCTTTCGACAAGACAACGATACCATCCTCATCTTCCACTCTTTCCAGAAAAACCTCTATCTCATCTCCTACGGTAATGTCTTTATCTCGCCCGGGAAACTCGTCGATATTAATAATCCCTTCGGACTTAAACCCAACATCAACCGTAACAGCATCTTTTGAAATCCCAATTACGGTGCCAAAAATGAGTTCCCCTTCTTTAAACTTCTTCAAGCTTTTTTCGTAAAAAGCTTCCATTTCCTCAAACTCAGCGCGTTCTTGCTCGGTTAAAGGTTCTCCGTCGGGGATATCGTCTACAAAATCTTCTAAACTTTGTGCCATTTATAGGATCCTTTCAAAATTAAACTAATATTTAAAAAATTATTTGGCGGCCTCAGGTCCAATAAGCTCTATAACCTTAGCAACCGCTTCTTCTATTCCTAAATGAGTTGTATCAACCAACAAAGCGTCTTCAGCCTTAATTAAAGGCGCAACCGAACGGTTCATATCTTCTAAATCACGCTTACGAATCTGATCAATAATTTTTTGCAAATCTACAGATTCTCCTTTGGTCAATAATTCTTTATATCGTCTCCGACCTCTTTCTTCTGGATCGGCTTGAAAAAAAAACTTTTTATCCGCGTTTGGAAACACTTGAGTTCCAATGTCGCGGCCTTCCATAACAATTTTGCCTTCTTGTCCCATCTTGCGTTGCAAATTAGTTAAAATCTCTCTAACTTGAGGTTGAGAAGCCACAGTCGCAGCGCCATTTCCTGCTTCTTCGCCTTTTAATTTAGCGCCAACATCTTCTCCATCAATAAGAATCTTTTGTCCGCCCGGATTAGGAACAAATTCAATATTTAACTCTTCAGCCACCCTGGCCATAGCCGACTCATCCTTAAGCAAAAACCCATTTTTATGAGCTTTCCAGGCGACAGCTCGATACATAGCGCCCGTATTGATATATTTAAAACCTAACCGTTCGGCGACGATCTTTGCTACCGTACTTTTTCCGCTTCCCGCAGGTCCATCAATCGCTACGATCATAATTTCTTAATCATTCCTCTTCGGAACTTTTTGATGATGATCGTTGGCTTCTACAAAAGCCTCCTGCAGGAAATCTCCATCTCCTTGATCAATTTTTTCTTTAAAATTATCAAGAGCAAGCTGATATCCTCTCAAAAGCTCTAAAATAAAATCCTTATTTGAAAGACAAATATCCCGCCACATGCTTGGTTCGCTAGCTCCTAATCTAACAACGTCAATCAAACCATTACCGCCTTTAGAAAGATATTCCTCATTGCTTTTAGTTTTCATTTCTCCCAGTGTATTTAATAACACATACGCTAAAATATGAGGTAAATGGCTGGTTGCCGCATAAAGACGATCATGTTCTTCAGGGTCGCGAATTTCAACCTTGGCCTTCAGAGCTTCCCACAATTTACATATCTTTGTTTTCGCTTCTTGAGAGGTATTTTTTGTTGGAGTAACCACACAGAATTTTCCCTCAAACAAGTTTGCATTCGAAAACTCAAATCCAGAACTTTCTCCTCCAGCAATTGGATGAGAAGGAACAAAATCAGCTCCCGCTTTTAAAGTTAAAGGTTCCACATCTTTTATTACTGAGCTTTTTACAGAACCCAAATCGGTAACCACACACCCTTTTTTTAAATATGGAACCATTTGCTCGGTAATTTGCCGAAAAAGCCCAATAGGCGTAGCTAAAACAACCAAATCAGCGTCCTTGAGAACCGTCTCCAAATCAACTGAGAAATCATCTAAAATTCCATCTGCTTTTGCCTGTTCCAAACGTTCCGCATTTCTTCCAAAACCGCAAATAGAACTCACCAAACCATGTTCCTTGCAAGCCAACGCCATGGAACCGCCTAAAAGCCCCACCCCAATCACGGCCATCCGATCAAATAAAAATTCGCTCACTTTATAAATTAGCCTTTTGAAGGGTAAGACCCTAAAAATTTAAAAAACAAACACTGACTTCTTAAAATCTCAATTATTTCTGAAGTTGTGTCTTCTTCAATATGACCGTCAAAATCTATAAAAAATAAATATTCCCAGCGCCTTTGCGGAGCGGGTCTGGATTGAATATTACTCAAATTAATCTTCCTATCGGCAAATAGCTTAAGGATTTTCAGTAACGCTCCCGCTTCATCGTTAACAGAAAAGATAATTGACGTTTTATTTTTTTTTGCTTTTTTCGCCGGGCGTTTAGACACCACCAAAAATCGTGTTCCATTATCCGGTCTATCTTCAATATCTTTAGCCAATGTATTTAGCTTATAAAGTTCCCCTGCAACTTGACTAGCAATAGCCGCCGAAGTCTTATCTTTCGCCGCCATTGCCGCCGCCGCTGCGGTGCTAGAAGTCTCAACCTGTTCTACATTGGGTAAATTTTGATTCAACCAGTTTCGACTCTGGCCCAGCGGTTGTGGGTGTGAATAGACTTTTTTAATTTTGGAAGTTTCTTTAAGCTTTGACAAAAGGAATAAAGAAATATCCATTTTTAATTCATCGCAAATTACAAGCGAAGAATTCGTAAGTCTATCAAGAGTAGCGTTAACCATTCCTTCGATGGAGTTTTCTATAGGAACCACTCCATAGTCGGAATTTTCTCTCTCTACTTCTGAAAATACGGTATCTATTCCTGATTGAGGAATGAATTTGGCAAAATGTCCAAAATGGCAAATTGCAACTTGGTGAGTGAAAGTAGACTCCGGGCCTAGATAAGCAATCCGAAGAGTTCTTTCTAAAGCAAGAGAGGCGGAAAAAATTTCGCGAAACAATACCTCGACCATTGAATCGGAAAATGGACCTTTGTTAAGGTCTTTTAGCCGATCAATAATTTCGCGTTCTCTATGCGGAATATGAAAATGATCCGTTGTACCTGTTCGGGATTTTTCTTCGCCTACTTTTAAGGCTATTTTCGCCCGACGGTTGACCAGATTTAAGATCCGGTCATCTATTTCATTTATCTTGTTGCGTAAATCTTCAAGCTTGGCCAAACGCCATAACCACCTTTACTTAGAGCTATTCGAATGTCCTGGGGATTTCGAATTGAACGTTGATCATTTCATAAAATCGGCATAAAATGCAAGGTATTTTTTTAAAAACAATCATTTATAAACTCAGAGCGAGAAGGTGAAACGTTTCAATCGTTCATTTTTTTGCTATATAAGCTTCAAAAAGGAATCGTCATGGTATTGCTGGAATTTAGTATGTCTCCAATGGATAAGGGAGAAAGCGTTAGCCCATATGTCAGCCGATCTTTAAAAATAATAGACGAAAGCGGCGTCAATTATAAGCTAAACCCCATGGGTACCGTCTTGGAAGGAGAATGGGACGAGGTAATGGAGGTCGTTAAAAAATGCTTTGAAAAAATGAGTTCCGACTGTAACAGAATCACCTGCGGCATTAAAATCGATTATCGAAAAGGTAAATCTGGGCGGTTAGATTCAAAAATGGCTTCTATTGAATCTCATTTAGGAAAAAAAGTGAAAAAATAATCGTTGAAAAGAACTAAAAATAAAACAATGAAACCGCCCCTTGATTGCAGAGTTGGATTTCAAACGCATTTCTAGGGTCCTACGGTTTCTTTTTTAAACTCAATCTCAAGGAAATAAGGTTGGCTTTGGATTTCCATGTTTTGCTCAAACCAAAACTTACCTTCTAAAAGGAAATCAAGTTTTAAGTAGGCAACATCTTCTACCTTTAAATCATGAGGAAATGAGAATTCTTTAGAAAAAGTCATTGTTTCTCCTGGATTAAATTCTTTTTCGAAAAGAATTCTTCCCAAGTCGCCCATTTCTTTTTTATCTTTATCCGCCACCTTAATTCCCAGTCGAATCCCAGAGTCTTTTGGAGAGGGAGGAATCGCTTCGGTAAAAATATTTTGGATCGCTTCAACTTCCAATCGAAAAGGCTCCTCAAGGGAAACCTTTCCAGAAACTATTTCCGCTCGAACAATTTGAGACTTCCTATTATCCTTACCGCCACGGGTCTTCTTTTCTTTTGGCTTTAAATCATAATTATTAGGAGATAGATAAGCCGGCATAAAACCAAAATCGTCCACTCCTAAATCCCATGCAAACTTTTCGATCTCTTCTTTGCGATCTTCGTTAAAGTTAAAAATCAACGTTTGCCAACGAATATGCGGCGTATCTGAGTTCATTTCTTTTTTTAGCCGAATTAACGTTTTTAGCTGATCGATCACTCTATTGGCATCGCCGCCTCTTCGATATTTCACATAAAGATCCTGCTCTATATCGTCTATCGCGACAATCAAGCGCGACAATCCAGATTTGATCAAACCTCTTAAAAATTCTTCGTCAAGAGGCATCGAAAAATTTGAAGAAATTAACGTAATAATTCCGTATTGTTTTTCAGCTACTTCAATAATTTTTAAAATATCTTTATGAAGCAACGGATCTCCGTACCGAAACAACTCTAAATAAAAAAGATAAGGTCCAATTTCATTTAAGGTTTTTTCATAAGTCTCCCATTCCATCATGCCTTGTGGTTGGTTAATTTCGCCAGTGCCCACCGCGCATTCTGGACATCTTAAATTACAAACATTTGCAGGATCTAAGTTGGCAAGCATGGGATAAGCCGTAATTTGGGAACGTCTGCCATTAACTTCTCGAATCAATTTCATCAAGTTGCCAAGCTTTCTCAAAACAATAATTGGAGCAACTTTGGCCTTAAATGCCACGCAGTCTCGAATAATATCTCGTATAAAAACTCTATCAAACCGTTGATTAGGAGCCACGGGACAAGAGGCGCAACAATCGTAAGCGCTTTTAGCGTCAGGTATCTTACCTGGGTTGAGCATACGATCTAATAGATATTTACGAGTGGACTCAAAAAGTCCACTCTTCCATGTATCTAATATAGACGGTTGTGGATCTTTAGGTTCCATTTGGGAAATTGCACAATTACACGGCTCTAATCGCCCATCTTGTAAAATACTGGTCCGTAGCCACAACTGCTCGCAATAAAAATTTAATCGACGGAAACGATAAAATATTCGAAAAAAACGGTAAATAGCTCGAATGAGTGGATTTAATAAACGATGCATAAACTTTCGCTTTAGTTAAGAAGAATTTTCAGCTGAGATTTCTATGTCGGCTAATTTTTTAAATTTAACATCCAAATAATAAGGACGACTTTGAATTTCTAAATTCTGTTCGAACCAAAACCTATTTTCATAAACAAGATCCATCTTTAAATAGGCAACCCTCTCAAGCTCGTCTATTCCTTCAAAACGCAACTTTTTTGCGAGCTGAACGGTTTCATTTGGCAGTAAAGCTTTGTCCAAAAAAATACGATCAAAATCAGCCACTTCAACCTTATCTTCATCCGCCAATTTTATGCCAACTCGGATTCCTCCTGAATCCGAAGAGCCTGGCATCTCTTCGCTAAAAGCATTTTGAATAACTTCAACAGTTAAATCATATTCACCACCAACTTCAATCTCACTACAGTTCAGTTCAGCTTTTTGAATCTGAGATTTTTTATCTTTATGATGGCCTCGCAATTCCGTTTCCTTTGGTCTCAAGTCGTAATTTTTAGGCGAAAGATAGGCGGGACGATAAGAAAAATTATCGACTCCCAGTTCCATCACAAATTTCTCAATAATTTCTTTCCGATTCTCATTAAAACTAAAAATCAGCGTCTGCCATCGGATATGAGGATGATGAGAGTTCATTTCTTTACGAATTTTAACCAATCTTTTAACATTATCGATCACCGTATCTATTTTGCCGCTTACTCGATATCGTTCATATAGCTGTTGATTTATGTCGTCGGCTGCAACAACCAACTCTGATAAGCCTGACTCCACAAGTCCTCGTAAAAATTCATCCGATAATTCCATAGAAAAGTTCGTCGAGATTGCCGTCATAATGCCGTATTTCTTTTCAGCTAATCGAATCATTTTCAATATATCGGGATTAAGCAATGGTTCCCCATAACGAAACAATTCCGCGTAATAAAGCCCGTGTCCAATTTCTCCTAATATTTTTTCATATACTGGATACGGCATAAAACCGCGCGGATGTGGATGATCATCCGAACCCACGCTGCATTCTAAACATCGGATATTGCATAAATTTGTGGCGTCTATATTTGCAATCACCGGCTTGGCGTCTATCGACGAGGCTCCTTTATCGCCAAATTTAACCAGCTTATTCAAATTCAAAAGTTTGCGAATCATCTGACCGGGACGCCTTTTAAATCGCTGAATTATATTTCGCAAAATAGAATAATAATCGTCCTTATTTTGAAATCGCTGAGGCTCGGCCACCGGACAGGAAGCGCAACAATCAAAAATGCCAGGATCTTCGGTCGGAACTTTTCCTGGTTGTTTCATCCCGTCGATCAAGTATTGGCGAGTTTTTTGAAACAGCGCGTTGTTCCAAATCGACAGGATAGAAGAATCATTGCCCTGCGGTTCCATCTCGGAAATGGCGCAACTGCAAGGTTCCATTCTACCGTCTTGATGCAGGCTGACTCGGAACCACAAATGTTCGCAAAAAAAGTTTTTCTTTAGGTAAGGGTAGAATAACAGCTTAAACATGGGGGCATTGTATCAATTAAAACATTGAACCGCCAAGACGAAATTCTTAAAGTCTTTAATTACAGAGGTTGCAGTAAAAAAATATTCAGCGTTGATTCTTAACCTCTTACAACTAATCTCCCAAACGAGTTAAAAGCCTGTTAAATGGCCGTGATATACTTCCATGTTAATTTTTTAAACCACTCAAAATCGGAAAAATACCCTTGTATCCAATAAGTCACGCGCCCCCCAAAGTTCCGATATTCGAATATTTTTTCAAGCAAAGCCTCTTGACCTTGCTTTATTTTGGATTACTAAATTTACTTTTTTCTCCCTGTTTAGAAAAAGCCGAAGCGCAAACTATTCCAGATCAGGTGTTGCCTGATCGATTTGAAAAACGGTTCGAAGAACCCCAGGTCCCAAAATTTAAAAAGAAATTCAAAACTCCCAAACTAAAAAAACCTGCGCTTGATCCTAAACTGGATATGTTCAGGTTTATTCTGAAAGACATCCTCATCGAAGGAAGCACTGTTTACAAGAAGGGCGACTTTTTTTCGCTTTATAAAAATTTCCTCAATAAAGAGGTATCGATGGCGGATGTGTATACACTCGCCGCCGACTTTACCGTCAAATACCGAAACGACGGTTATATCCTTTCGAAAGTTATTGTCCCACCGCAACGCATCGAAAAGGGATTGATTCGCGTCAAAGTTATTGAAGGCTACATCAGTAAAATCAATATCAAGGGCGACCCATCCGATTCAGACAGGCTGTTAAAAAAATTCGGTAATAAAATCCGACGGTCGCGCCCTCTTAAAGCCGCCGTCCTGGAACGCTATACGCTTTTAGCAAACGATCTACCGGGATTGCAGGTGAAGTCCGTCCTCTCTCCCTCGAAAAAGAAAAAAGGGGCTTCGGAGCTTACCTTCCTCGTCAAGCATCAGGTTTTGGAGGGCGGTTTAGGTTTGGACAACCGCGGCTCCAAGTTCAGCGGTCAGTTGGTCGGTTCCGTCAGCATCAAGGAAAACTCTGCGTTCGGCCTGTCAGAATCCACCGAATTGCTGGTAACTTCCTCGACCCAAACTGAAGAAGTGAAATACGCCAAGGTCACGCACACAGAACCTTTAGGGTTCGACGGCGCAAAATTTCAGTTATCCGGTAGCCTAAGCTGGACCAAACCCGGACACACCCTCAAAGAATTCGAGGTACAGGGGAAAAGTAACGTTGTCAACGCATTAATCACGCATCCGTGGATTCGCACCCGCGAAGAAAACCTGACCTCCTTCTTCGGATTCGCCACTTTAAACTCTAAGACAGACGTTTTGGGCGAATTAAGCTCGAGAGACAGGCTGCGAAGTATTTATTTTCAAACGGGCTACGACTGGGTCGACAGTTACGGAGGGGTTAATC
>CAYFMN010000008.1:14172-23238 GCA_964344185.1 uncultured Nitrospinota bacterium | reverse complement strand
TACGCAGAGGCTTTAACCTGCTCGACGCGACAAAAACTGGAACCGCCAATCTCACTCGTTCCCGGGGTGAAAGCGATTACTCCAAAATTTCAGGTGGATTCACGCGCCTGCAATACCTGGCGCCAAGCTGGATGTTTTTCGCATCCGGAGCGTGGCAATATTCTTTCAATCATCTTTTAGCGTCCGAAGAATTTACCGTCGGCGGCACGGAGTTTGGACGCGGCTACGACTTTTCTGAAATATCGGGCGACACTGGTTGGAGCGCGAAAGCCGAGTTACGGTTTGCTAAATCTTTGCGAAAAAAATTCTTTAGAGACATGCAATATTATGTTTTCTTTGATTACGGTTCTGTTTGGGAAAAAGGAGCCGAGGAAGGAACTGACGCCCATCAATCAATTGCCACCACAGGCGGCGGGGTTAGATACAACTTGACCCAACAATTTTCCGGTTACTTCGAGCTCGCCAAACCTCTTTCCGCCCGGGTTGAGTCTGAAGACCATAAACACTTTCGATTATTTTTTAAAGTGTTTTATCGTTATTGATTATTTAATGAGGACCTCTAAGAATTCATATTTTTATCAGCTTGCCATTGACTGCCCTTATAATTAGGGCTAGTTTCTTTGCAAATCTCAATCTTTAGAGGTTCCTGAATAAAGAAATTGATCCAATCAAGGCCAATTTCATTTTCGGGTTTCGGAAGTAAATCGAAATGTAATTATTGTGTCATATTAAATTTTCGAAGAAATCGCATGTAACATAACTCATCCTACCTAAATATAAGATAATTCCTAAGCGCCCCCTCTATTCTATTGCTCTTACAAAAACATTCAAAAACTTCCTTCATGTAGGTTTTTGACGGATTCAAAAACTATTGATAAGTGGAAACTTAGAGTAAATATTTTTGGGCTAAGAAATTCACGCTTCAAACTTCGTTTGTCTCAATATCAAAACAATTTGTGCCATAATCCAATTTCGACCTTCCTAAAAATTGGGACGCAAATGGTTGAATTTCTGAAAAAATTCAAATTCATAACGTCTTTTCTCATATCGCTCCAGATATTTTTACCTACGTGGTTGTATGCGCTTCCTACCAACGGGCAAATCGTCGCTGGCAACGCCGTTATCCAACAGCCCTCCCCTAACGAACTTATAATCCAGCAGTCTTCCGATAAAACCATCGTCCACTGGAAAGATTTTTCGATTCAATCGCACGAAGGGGTCGAATTCAAACAACCCTCTTCCAACGCCACCGCCCTCAACCGAGTCCAAGGCACTAAAGTTAGCGAGATTCTCGGCAAACTGGCCGCTAACGGCAACGTATTTTTAATCAATCCCAACGGTATCATCTTCGGACAATCGGCGCGCGTCGACGTCAACGGATTGCTCGCCTCCACCAGCGATATTCACGACGACGACTTTCTAGCGGGCCGCTACAACTTCAATATCCCGTCGCCAAAGAACGCGTTTGTGGTCAACAAAGGCAAAATCACCGCCGCCGACGCCGGACTCGTCGCCCTAGTGGCGCCAGGCGTCGATAACTCGGGAGTGATCCAAGCCAAACTCGGTAAAGTAACGCTTGCTTCGGGCGAAGTGTTTACGGTGGACCTTTACGGCGATGAATTGATTCAACTTGAAGTCGATAGCGAAGTGGCTCAACAAGTAATCGGTCCGGACGGAATTCCGCTTAAAGCTCTCGTCAATAACAGCGGCGAGATTTACGCCGACGCGGGAACAGTCATCTTAGAAGCGCAAACGGCCAAAGGTATCGTCGATCAAGTAATCAATAACGACGGCATTATTGACGTCCAAAGTATCCAAGAGGAAGAAGGGGGCATCGTACTTAAAGGCGGCGACGACGGCGAAGTTCGTGTCGCGGGAACGCTGAACGCTTCGGGATTGGAAGACGGCGAACAAGGCGGCACGATCCATATACTCGGCAACGAAGTCAATCTGGACAACGCCCAGGTCAACGCCTCCGGCGACGCAGGAGGCGGCACGGTTTTAGTGGGCGGGGACCGGCAGGGCCAAAATCCAAATATTCATAACGCCCAAAACGCAACGGTTTTAGAATCGTCTTCGATTCGCGCCGGCGGCAAAATTATTATCTGGTCTGAAAATTCCACAAAGGTATTTGGTTCCCTATCTGCCCGCGGCGGCCTCACCGCAGGCAATGGCGGTTTCATCGAAACCTCCGGCAAAAGTTTTTTAAACGTAACGAGATCGCCGGATGTGTCTGCTCCACAGGGACAGGGAGGCGCCTGGTTGCTCGATCCGACTAATATCGAAATCGTCAGCGGTCCGGGTAACGGCAACGGTTCGCAGATTTCGGTCACCACCATCGAAACCGCGTTGAACGCAGGCGCCAGCGTTCACATCGTCACCAGCGGTCAGGGACTGGAAAAAGGCACGATCACGATTTCGACAGCAATCTTAAAATCGTCGGGCGGCAACACTTCGTTGACGCTGACTGCGCACGGCGACATCGTTGTCAACGACACCATTACATCGGTAAACGGAATATTAGACATAAACCTGATCGCCGGAGCGGATATTATTGTCAACGCCTCTATCGGTACCAACGGCGGTTTTTTAACGGCGGATGCAGGGTCGACAGAATTACCCGCCAATATTTCGGGGTCCTACATGCCGGCGGCGCGACTTTGCGGATCGAACGGGGCCTTGCCAAAAATCGAAATCAACGCCGACATCGCAACCAACGGCGGCGCGGTTTCGTTGGGACAATTTAAAACCAAACAGCATTCTTTGATCGGCGGCGGAACTTACACTAAAGACAAACACGCCGTAACCGACGCGACCGTACAATCCGCTTCGATCAACACCGGCGGCGGCGATTTTACGATCAATGGTTCTGCCATTATGGTCGCTTCCACGGCAATGGTTGCTTCTCCAGGCGGTAACATCGCGATTGAAGGCGGAGACGGCGCTCTTGTTTTCGTAGGCGGCATCCTAAACGCCGCCAATACGATGGCAGGACAAGCGGGCGGATCGATTCATGTATTGGGATATAAGGTAGGCCTGTTCGACAGCGCGATACTCGAGGCTTCCGGCGACGTTGGCGGAGGAACGATTCTGATCGGCGGAGATTTCCAGGGCAAGAACGATGACATACGTAACGCTTACCAAACCTATATTGGAACAAACGCAACGATCAACGCCGACGCCATCAACACTGGCAACGGCGGCAAAATCATCGTTTGGGCCGACGATGTGACTAGATATTTCGGAACGATCAACGCGCGCGGCGGCGCAACCTCCGGCGATGGCGGTTTCGTCGAAGTATCCGGCAAGGAAAATCTAGCGTTTAGAGGAGACGTTCAAATTGGCGCGGCAAACGGTCAAGGGGGAACTCTATTACTCGACCCAAATACCTTGACCATTCAGAACACGGCAGGAACCGAAAACGATCTCGTAGGAACCACCGGCAACGACGCTAACGCCACAACCCTGGCGTTTGGCGAGTTTGACACCGACGCCGCAACGATCCAGAACACGGTAATCAATGCTTTGTTGGCCGTTGACGGCAACACGGTTATCCTGCAAGCGGATCTTGATATTACGATTAATTCCGACGCTCCGATTAACAACACCGGCGGCGGCGACTTGACCTTGCAGGCTGGACGCGACATCTTCGTCAACGGCGCGATTACATTGGGGGGCGACGGGATTCTAACCTTGAGCGCCGCCGACGCCGCTTCTCCATCAACGTCGACGACCGGGCAAATAGTTTTAGCCGCAACCGGCGACCTGACTACCGCTACGGGCAATATAAACCTTACCGCCGGGACGGGTAACGACGCCATTACATGGAACGGCGCTACCGCAACCACGACAACAGGAGCCGTTTTATTTAATTCAAGTATGCAGACTGGAGGTAACGTCACTATCAACACAGAAGGCGGAGCCGTAACTTTTTCAGCCGTAAGAATACAAAACCAGGTAAACGTCGACACGACAAACAACTCTGCCGCTGGAGCGCTGATCACAGTCAATGGAGCGTTTCGAGGAACCACTACAACCGCTAACGCCAAAGTCATCAATTTAAATGCCGGAACCGCTAACATCGATTTGAATGGAAACCTGGGGCTATCCACGAACGATACCACTCGAGCCGGCGCAGTCACCCTTACGGGAGCCAACATCAATATGGCGGGCGCGAGTATCTTTTCAAGGGATAGAGCGATCAATATAAACGGGCAAATCAATCTATCGAGCGGCGCAGTCGTCATCGACAACGACTCGCAAGGCAGCGCTTCGGCTAATATCAATCTCGACGCGATTCAAGGAGCGCAGGCGCTGACTCTTACCGCATCCGGAACTTCAACGTTGAATTTGGACGGAAACATTGGAAATGTCACGGCTTTAAACGGATTGACAGTGAATGGCCGCTCTACTCTCAGCGGTATCACTATTCGAACTTCCGGAGACGCAATTTCTTTCAGCAATGCAGTAACGTTAGATGTAGGCGCGACATCGATCAACACAACCTTCGGCGCGGCGGCGGGAGCGAACCTCACATTTAACGGCACAATCAATGGAGCGCAGAACCTGACTTTGAGTTCGGGAACCGGCGGAACGCTCAACATTAACAGTACCATCGGGAATTCGACAGCCTTGACCGGATTAACTTTATTTAGCGGCCAAAACATCGCGCAAAGCGGCGCCTGGATTTCCAGCGGAACAACAAGCATTACCACGACCTTCAATAGCGCCAACATAACCCTGAACAATGCTGGCAACAACTTCTCGGGAACGGTAGCGCTCAATACCAACGGCACCGGCAACGCCACGCTGGATAATGGCGGCAACGCTCTGGCTCTAGCCGCCTCTACTGTGGGCGGGGATTTAGCGGTCACTGCAGGAGGAGCGATCACAGACAGCGGAGTTTTATTGGTAACGGGAACTTCTTCATTCACTACGGACGTCAACGACATTTCGATTACGCTGGATCAGGCAAGCGCGTTCACGGGAGCGGTTTCGGTAACGACACAAACGGGAGGCGGCAGTACGGCCAACGTTTCCATCACCAACGTCGCGTCTAATTTGACGTTGGGACCTTCTACCGCTCGCGGAACCTTGACCGTCTCGGCGGCGGGCACAATCACGGTATCCGGAGCTATTGTGAGCGATAGCACAACGGCTCTGACCGCAACGGGAACCAATTCGGACATAGTCCTGAATGCAGGGATCACTACGGCGGGCGGCGTAACTATTTCAGCAGACGACAGCGTAACGGCAAACGCCAATGGCGATATAACAATGTCCGGGTCTGCGGCGTTAAGCGTAACGGCAAACGCCAATACCGCCAACGGCGACACGGGAGACCTCATCAACATGACCAACGGCGCGTTATGGGATGCAGGAAGCGGAACGATCACGTTAACCGCTACGGGAACCAACTCCGGGGATATCACATTAGGCGGGTTGTTGACAACCAACGCCACGGCCTCTGCGGCGACGGTGACTGCAGACGCCGCTGTCTTTGACGGCGGAGATTTGCATGTCGATATCGTCGCGGCTTCGGGGACAATTAACTTAACCGGGCTACAGGGAATTGGCGCCGGAGGAAATGGCGCGGTTGAAACGAATACGGCAATCCTGTCAGGCGATAGCAACCAAAGTTTCCAGGTTGCCAACTCGACAACGTCGTTGACGGCTCTGACGCTAACACTGGATCCAGGGTCAACGGCGGATACCTATACCATCACTGATCCCAACGCGACCTTGACTTTGACGGATTCCGGGACCAATCTTAATATCGGAGGAATTTCTTTATCTGCAGGTAACTTGAATTTCACGCTGACACAGGACACGGGGAACTTGACCACCTCGGGCAATATCGATATCAACTCCGGCAATTTTTCGGTCACTACCACTGCGGGTAGTCAAACATACTCCAATACCATCGACGCCAATAACGTCACTTTGAATGCCGACGGTACGAATTCGGACGTGAATATAAACAACGCCATCACCACCGTTTCCGGCGGCGCGGTTACCATCACGGCGGACGACAGCGTAACCGCCAATGCCTCGGGAGACATCACCGCCAGCGGCGCGGGGGCGATTTCGGTCACGGCCAACACCGCCACCACGAACGGCGACAGCGCCGATCTCATCACCATGGCGGACGGCACGTTGTGGGATGGGGGTAGCGGAACAATTACGCTCGTAACCACAGGAGCCAACTCGACCGATATCACGCTTGGCGGCCTGTTAACCACAAACGCTACCGCCAGCGCCGTCATCGTCACCACGGATGCCGCCAATGGCGGGCAAATTATCGACGCCGGAGACACTCATGTGGAAATCGTAGCGGCCAGCGGCGGCCTGGTGATCGACGGAAGCAATATTGGACCATCATCCAACTTCATTGAAACCACCATCGACAGCATCGATCTCGATAACACGTCTACCGGTAATGTTTTTATCTCTGAATCTGACGCGATCACCGTTACCAAATTGAACCAAGCGGCCTCCACCGGAACGCTTAGACTGGACGCCGCCGGGACAATCACGTTCAACGGAGCGGTAACCTGGAATGCTGGCGGCGTTCAAATAAACGCTACGGGTCAGAACTCGGATATTTTAGTCAATGCGGCGATGAGTAACTCTGGATCGGGCGGCAACGTCAATATCAGGGCAGCCGACAGCGTCATCTTTGCGGCGACCGGGGATATTACGGCCGACAGTTTATCGGTAAATATTATTGCCAACAATGACAACTTGAGCGGCGACAGCGGCAACGTCCTCACCATGGCCAACGGTACGTTGATCGACGCAACTGCCGGAACGATTGCGTTAACGTCTACCGGAGCTAACGCGGGCAGCATCACGCTCGGTGGATTAACAACAACTAACGCCACGGCTTCCGCAATTTCGGTAAACAGCGCGGTCGCTATAATCGACGGCGGAGATACTCATGTCGATGCGGTTGCAACTTCCGGAACGATTACTTTGAGAGGCGTCACAGGTATTGGTTCGGCGGGTTCGATCAACGTCAACACGGCGGCATTGGATGTCGAATCCAATCAAAGTATTTTGGTCAACAGTTCGACGACGTTGACCGATTTGACCATGACAGTCGATCCGGGATCGACGGCGGATACGTATACGATTACCGACGGAGGTAATTTGACGTTGAGTTTGACCGATAGCGGGACCGATCTCGATATCGGCGGAATTTCTTTGTCGGCGGGGAATTTGAATTTTACGTTGACCCAAGACACGGGGAACTTAACGACCTCGGGCAATATTGACATCAACTCCGGTAATTTTTCAGTTACTACCACAGACGGTAGCCAAACTTATTCCAATACCATCGCCGCTAACAATGTGACCTTGAACGCCGACGGACAAAACTCGGACGTGAATGTTAACGGCAATATCACCACAGTTTCCGGAGGCGTGGTGACCATTACCGCCGATGACAGCGTATCATTTGCGGCGGATGTCGTCGCTAACGGAACCGGCGGTATTGTTGTTACCTCGAACACCGCCACAACCGTCGGCGATACCGGCGACATTATCACCATGGGTAGCGGCAATAAACTGGACTCGGGGGGAACCATCGCCGTGACGTCCACCGGAGCCAATGCAGGAAACATCACGCTCGGTCGATTGATCACAACCGATTCCTCGAACACGGCGATCACGGTTACCGCAGGTAACGGAAACGCCATCCTGGACGGAAACGGCTCGACTCAAAACACGGTTACGACTGGCGGGCGGTTGGTGATCGATTCCATCAACGGCGTGGGAACTTCCGGCGACTCTTTGGAACTCACCGTTGGTTCGGTGGATGTCGATAATACCAGTTCAGGCGGCATCTTCTTAACCGAAGCCGACAATATCAACATCGTTAAATTAAATTCAAGTTCCGCCAATGGAGATATCACTGTTTCGTCTGCTGGCACGATGAACATCACCGTCGATGGGGCCATCGCCGCCGGAAGCGGCAACGTTTCTTTAACCGCCTCGGCAGGATCGATTGAAGACACCGCCGGAACCAGTAACGCAAAGATCACTACGACGGGTAACATCTCCCTGACTGCTTCGGCGGGAGTTGGACAATCCGCCGTTTTGGAAATCGCCAGTTCTTCCAACCTGACGGTGGACGCGAATCAAAGTATTCAGGTGGCTAGTTCGACGACGTTGACGGATTTAACAGTTACGCTCAATCCGGCAACGACAGCAGACACTTACACCATCACCGACGGCGGTAACTTAACGCTAAGCTTGACCGACAGCGGAACCGATCTCGATATCGGCGGAATTTCTCTTTCGGCGGGAAATTTAAATTTTACATTGACCACAGATACCGGAAACTTAACGACCTCTGGAAACATCGATATCAATTCCGGCAACTTTTCAGTTACTACTACAGACGGTAGCCAAACTTACTCCAATACCATCGCCGCGAATAACGTGACCTTGGACGCCAACGGAACCAATTCGGACGTGAATCTCAATAACACCATCACCACCGCCTCCGGCGGCGTGGTGACGATCACGGCGGACGATTCTGTCGTCGCAACGGCCAACGGGGATATTACCAACGCGGGAGCCGGAGCCCTTTCGGTAACCGCGAACACCAACACCACAAACGGCGATACCGGAGACCTGATCACGATGGCAGACGGAACCGTATGGAACGCGGGCAGTGGAACGATCACGTTGACCTCGTCGGGAGCGAACGCAGGCAACATCGCCATTGGCCAAACAACCACAACCAGTGGATCCAACACGGCGACGACCATCATCACCGCCGCGGGGATTGTCGACGCGGGCGATACAGGTGGGGTGGATATTTTTAACGGGGGAAGACTGATTCTAACCGCGGCAACCGGCGTTGGCGACGGCGGAGGCATTGAAATCAACATCAGCAACATGGAAATCACCAACAGTACCAGCGGCGCCATACGGGTAACCAATACAGGAGGAATGAATCTCAGAAATATCAGTCAATCCGGCGGCGGCGACGTGGTTATTTCAAATATCGCTTCCGGAAATTTACTGATCAACGTCAGCAACGGAATTAATTTGGGA
>CAYFMN010000008.1:0-14162 GCA_964344185.1 uncultured Nitrospinota bacterium | reverse complement strand
GTTCCAATGTCAATTTGACGAATTTGGCGGGGAGTATCGACGACAATACGGGAACGGCGTTAACTAAAATCGCCACGACGGGTTCGATCACTTTAGTCGCTTTGACGGGAATTGGCGCGAGTAACGCGATCGAAATCGCAAGTTCGGCTAACCTGACTTTAGACGCCAATCAATCAATAAACGTCGTCAGTTCGACGACATTGACGGATTTGACGGTGACGCTTGATCCGGGATCGACGGCAGACACCTACACCATCACCGACAGCGGGAATTTGACGTTGAGTTTGACCGATAGCGGAACCGATCTTAATATCGACGGGTTGTCGCTGACTGCGGGTAATTTAAATTTTACGTTGACGCAGGATACGGGAGATCTAACCACTTCCGGCAATATCGATATCAACTCCGGAAACTTTTCGGTAACCACGACGGCGGGTAGTCAAACCTATTCCAACACCCTCGACGCCAACAACGTGACGTTGAGCGCCGACGGACAAAATTCGGATGTAAACATCAGTAACGTCATAACTACTGTTGTTGGCGCATCGGTAACCATTACCGCCGACGACAGCGTTCAATTTTTAACCGCGTCGGCAAATATCATATCAAACGGCGCTGGGAATACTTCGATCTCGGCAAACACCGCGACCACCAACGGCGATACCGGCGACATCATTTCCATGGTGGGCGGTTCCTTGATCAACTCAGGATCGGGAACCATTACCCTGACATCGACGGGAGCTAACTCTGGTGATATCACGCTCGGTCGGCTACTTACCGGCAACGGCACAGGCTCGGCGATCACGGTGACCGCAGGGACGGGCGCGGTTCTGGACGGGAACACGACGACCCAAAATTTCGTCGCGGCCAGCGGCGGCATGGTGATTGACGCCGCCGCCGGCGTCGGAACCTCCGGCGAAGCTTTGGAACTGACAGTGGATTCGGTGGATATCGATAATACCGGTTCAGGAGGCATCTTTTTAACCGAAGTCGACAACCTCAACGTCGTTAAACTGAACTCCAGTTCCGCCAATGGAGATATCACGGTGTCGGCTGGAGGGACGATGAATATAACAGCAGACGGCGCTATCGCCGCAGGGAGCGGTAATGTTTCTTTGACCGCCACGGCAGGGTCCATTGAAGACACAGCAGGGACGGGCAACGCCAAGATCACCACGACGGGTACCATCTCTCTAACCGCTTCGGCAGGAGTGGGGCAATCCGCCGTTTTGGAAACTGCCAGTTCCGCAAACTTAACTATTAACGCAAATCAAAGCATTCAGGTGGCCAGTTCAACAACGCTGACCGATTTGACTTTGACGCTCGATCCGGGATCGACAACCGACACCTACACCATAACCGATGGCGGTAATTTAACTCTGACTTTGACTGATAGCGGAACCGACGTCGATATGGGCGGGATTTCACTTTCGGCGGGGAATTTAAATTTTACGCTAACCACCGATACCGGTAATTTAACGACCTCGGGAAATATCAATGTCAACTCCGGAAATTTTTCAGCGACCACAACGGCGGGAGGTCAAACTTTATCCAACACCCTAGCCGCCAACAACCTTACGTTGGACGCGAACGGAACCAATTCGGATTTGAATATCAATAACACAATCACGACCGCCGCAGGTGGGGCGGTGACTCTGACGGCAGACGACAGTATTATTTTTACGGCAGCGGGCGACATAACGGCCAGCGGCGCGGGAAATGTTTCCATCACCGCAAATACCAATAACGCCGCAGGCAACAATTTCAATACGATTGATATGGCAAATGGAACTGTTATAAACGCGGGTAGCGGCACGATCACGCTAACCTCTACTGGAATCAACGCCGGAACTTTGGACGTGAGCGGATTGACTACCACTAACGCCACAACAAGCGCAGTGACTCTCAATACCAACTCCTCGATCACGGACGCCGGGGATACCAACGTCGACGTTGTCGCCGCAAACGGACGCCTCGTGATGAGCGCGAATATTGGTATCGGATCAGCGAATGCGCTTGAGATTACCGCAGACTCCTTAAATGCTTCCAATTCCGTTTCCAACAATATCGCGCTTGTGGAAACGAACGACATATCGGTGATTCAATTATCTAACTCCGCAAATGCGGGAACCGTTTCTCTTACCGCCAGCGCGGGCTCCATAACGGTCGCTTCCGGCGGTTCTGGAGTAACGTCGACTAACGGCGCTCTCTCGCTAACGGCGACAGGAGTGAACTCGGATATTATTCTTAATTCCGCAATCAATTCAGGAACAGGTTCAGTTACTTTAGTTGCGGACGACAGCGTCACGGCGGACGCCGGCGGCGACATCACCATGACAGGAGCGGCGGCTTTGATTGTTACGGCTAACAACACCGCTACGAACGGGGATACGGGCGATCTGGTCACCATGGCAGATGGAACTTTGTGGGATGCGGGTAGCGGAACCATTTCGTTGCAGGCAACGGGCGTGAATGGAGGCGATATTACGCTTGGTAAATTGACCACCACCAACAGCACAAATACCGCCGTAACTCTATCAACAAACGCTGGAATTGTCGAAGGCGGGGTTACGGGAACCTGCGGCGGCGGTATCAGCGCGGGGTGTAACATCGTCGCATCCAACGGAAGATTGGTTGTCGACGCGGTAACGGGAATTGGCTCTGCCGGTATTATTAATGGCGGCGGTTCAATCATAACCCCTGGGGCCGTTAAAATTGATACGCAATCCGTTGATATCGACAACACAACATCCGGCGCCATAAACCTTTTTGAAAGAGCCACTACGAATATTGTGAAAGTTAATCAGGCTGGTCCCAATAACTTAACGATTTCTTTTGACGGAGCTCCTGGCACAACTTTGATTGGTTCGGCTAACGCAACAGTTACTGGCGGGGTCAAAAGACTCATTAACCGCCAACCCGCTCCGGTTTCTGGAGGAGGCGGCCCCGGTTCCGGTGGGGGACCGAGCCCCGCTGCTCTTCAACAACTTAATACCCGTTTCGATATAACTGTCAGCACTACACGCGCCGAAATTCGAGGCCTCATTTTATCCGGAGAAAGAGTAACCACTGACAACATTTCTAAATCACAGCTGTTGGGTAGAGAGATGCAGGACTTAGTGGAATTTGCAGGTTCCCAAACCAATAAAACCGTAACTCAGATGGTTGTGGAAGAAACGGTTCTTTCAAATAGAAGGTTTAAACCATCCATATCCAGCGTTTCCAGTTCCTCAACAGAGTCCGCAACAACCGTTCAAGAAGCGGCGCTAAGCGATGCAAATTCTACTTCCACAGCTATCGTGGTCGATCCGTTTGAAGTGCAATTTGATATTTTAGAAATCAACGGTCCCGAGGCAGGAGAGCCGGAAACACAACCTTAATTCTTTATAACGGGCGTTGGTAACCGTCTTCCCATAAAAGTTTCTTGATAATATTTTCCCAAGTAACCTTTGACACCCGGTCCATACCTACCTGGCCAAATTTGCGAGCTATTTCTTCATCTGAATACAACTCAAGAGCATTGGCAATTGATTTAGGGTCGGGCTTTGCAATACTACCGCAAACTCCATCTTCTACCCACTCTTTAGCCCCGCCGCTATCTTCGCAAGTAATTACAGGCTTCCCGCTTGCATATGCTTCCACAGGAACCATTCCATAATCTTCGTCAACGGGACCGTAAAATACAGCTCGGCAATTAGCGTATAAATCGCACAACTCTTCGTCATCAGCTTCATGTTTCCAATCAATTCTATTGGCAATTCCCAAACCATTCGCTAATTCCTTAAGAGGTCCCGCTTCCGGTCCGCGACCAGCCACAACCAATCTCCAACCTTTATCCATAAGATCAAAGCTTCTTATCAGTAGATCGGGACGTTTCATGGCGTGCAAACGTCCAACACTTAAAATTGTTTTGGGAAAAGGACCCGTCTTATAATCCCTTTCAGGCGGAGGAGGATATAACAGTTCTGAATCATGACCGCCGAATCTCGATAATCTACTTTGGATATTTTTAGACTGGGCAAATAATCGAACACGTTTTTCCCCTAAAAAAAATTTGTCCGCGGTAAAGATAAGTTTTCGTCGAACGATCTCTTTAATTAAATGTCTTTTGTATAATTTTTTTGAATACGACTCCCATAAATCGTAATATTCCCGCATGCGATGATTTAGCCAACAACTATGCCGATTATGGCGAACCGCGTAACTAGGAAAACGCAATGAAATCACATGGTCCACAGGCAATCCATCGCCGCTTTCTGAAACATCGGTCAGCCAAGTAGCTAAATAGGCCTTAAATTGCTGTCCAAAACGATTTTGAGGAGTCGTCCAAACTTCGCTTTGATGACCCGCTTTTTCTAAAGCGCGACATAAAGCGCGGGCTATCACTCTATGACCACCCTCAACAAATGGAACGTCGCTCGTTACGACAAGAACCCGTTTAGGAGAAAAACTGTCTTGGGAAGTTTTACCAAGTGATTCTTGTTTCATCCAAAAAGGTATCCAAAGTTCCGATAGAAAAATCTGCGGGGTTAGAAATCTCTTAGTTTCAAGAAGATTCTAATAGTAGATAAAATAACTGTTTGACTTATAGATTTTGATTATCAATTCTTAAAAAGCCGTAAACGCAAAAAAATTAACAATTAAAATTTATGGAAAATGCTAAACCAGAAACTCATACGAGTCAATAACATTCCCTTTGACTCGTTAGTTAATTATCATGATAAATCACTCATTTAGAAGACAAAGTTTTGTTCTTTTAGCCTCAATAGCTTTTTGCCTTATCCAAGGATGGGAGTTTATTTTTCGTTCCTGGGATCATGTGAACGATTTGGGAGACGCTTTTATCAATTTATGGATACTTGCCTGGGACTCCCATGCTTTATTCGATCCTAACTTATCAGTTTGGGACGCTCCTCAATTTTACCCGCTGAAAAATACTTTAGCGCTTTCTGAAAATATGTTCGCTAATTTGTTGATCTATTTCCCTTTTTATCTAGTCACAGGAAATCCTGTTTTTTCCTCAAACATGGTGGGCATTATTTCATTCGTACTCTGCGCTTACTGTGGATATTTGCTTGTAGAAGAAGTTACCGGAAACTTCTGGGCCGGTTTAACAGGAGGATTTATTTTTTCTTTTTCTCCTTATAAATGGGCTCATTTTTCTCATCTTCAGTTACTGCCGTTTTTTTGGGCTCCCTTAGCTGTTCTATTTACTCACCGATTCTTTAACGACCCAAAACCCAAATATTTTTACGGTATCGCCGTCACAACAACGATTCAATATTACCACTCCATCTATTTAGGAGCCATGTTAACTTCGGCATTATTAACACTGTTTTTAATTCATCTTTTTCTGGAAAGAAAAAAAGAAGAAAGATGGGTTTATTTTAAGAAACGACAGCTTTTCCGCCATATTTTACAGGCTACTTTGCTAGCAGGCTTGTTTTTAGCTCCTATAGGAGCGCCCTATATAATAATGGCGTCAAGATGGAATATTGTTCGTTCATTTGCTGAAAATCGTATATTTTCCGCCGAACCGTTAAGTTTTCTCTATCCAAATTCATTTCTAAATTATGAGTGGCTTAGAAAATTACTGGAAAACTCAATCCAAGGCGGCGAAACGCAAGTATTTATGGGTTTTGTTCCTTTGACTTTAGCCCTTGTAGGAATTTTTACTTTACGGTCACAAAAAAATACAAGCGAAAACCATTCTAAAAAAATCTTGCTACGTTATTTGATTGCGGCTTTTGCTATGGCCATTTTAATGATGGGCCCCTATCTTCAATTATTTGGAAAAGATACAGGAATTCCTCTTCCATACCAGTTGGTCCATACCATCATTCCTGGAGGAGCCGCGATGAGAGCTCCCGCTCGCTTCTTTCAACTACTACTTTTGTTTGTTGCAATTCTAGCCGGGTTTGGGTTTAAGCGGCTAATTGATTGGGCGCATGTAAAAAATTTATCTATTAAGGTTACAATATTTATAGGGTTTGGAGCGTTATTTTTTCTAGATTATCAAGTTTTATTCTATCCAGGCGTTAAAGCAGAGGAAAAAAAAGACTTTCCTCTTGTATATAAATACCTGGGCGAGACTAATTTAAAAACTCCCTACCTGGAACTACCAACTGAAAATCCTTTCGACTTTAAATACTTGCTTTATCAAACCGCATCCTGGAAGCCGACTTTGAACGGAAAAAGCGGTTGGGCTCCCCCAGCAACCCATCAAATAACTCCAAATACAATAGACTGCCCCTCTCAGACTTGTCTTAAATTCCTAGAAGCCGTTCCAGCAAAAACTGTCCTGACTCATTTTGATCGAACGACAAAAAGCCAAAGAATACTTTGGGAAAAAATCGATTGGCCAAGTCATGGTTTTTCGTTAAAAAAAAGGATTGGAAATTCTTTGGTTTTAGAAAAAGATAAATTCCCTAAACCCGCGAAAGAACTAGAAATTTTACAGGTTTACTTTACTGAAGATCAATACGGCGTAGCCGCTTTTCTAATGGTACAACCAGCGGGCGGGAACAAACATTGGAACCACTTGGGACCTGAAAGAAGCGTTATCAAAATCTCTCTCAACTCTTCTGAAAAAATTGAAAAAGAAGTTCTCTTACCTCCCTATGTGTTTTCCGAAACCCCTATTTCCATTCCTTTAACGCGCCTGGTAAAATTGTTAGATAAAAGTAAGCAAGTGGCTATTAGCGGAGAAAAAATTAAGCCTTTTAAAATGACCAAAGACTCAATCGTTTTTTTGAACGCAAGAAATACTTCTCAGAACAAGCAAAATGGACTCCTATCCAAGCTCCTTGACGTATCTTATTTTTCAAAATCTTCTGTTTATTCTCCCGAAGACAAAATATTACTAAATGCGAAAGTTCTTAACGCAGGCAAAGCTTACTGGCTACATAAAGATTATAATAATTTATTAAGAGATACCGATGACGGAACCGTTTTCCTGGCGGCGGAATGGTTTTCAAAAAAACAAATGTCCTCTTGCGCTCGCCCCAACACTCAACCTGTTTCCGCAATATACAAAACACTGTCAAATATAATCGCTCCTCAAGAAACGGCGAAGTTTGAAGCGCTCATAACAGTTCCTAAAGCAGAAGGGGATTATACGTTATGGATAGGATTGGGTAGCGCTAATGTAACCTGGTTTCACGATGTCGGACCATCCCAGGTGAAATGTATAGATTTTTCTGTTAAAAATAATTCATGACAACTAACCTTTCTTCTTCAATTCAAGTTGGATTAGACGCCAGACCGGCATTAAATCAACGCACAGGAGTTGGAAACTACGTTTTCAACCTTATTCAATCGCTTGTTGAATTAAGCGTTAACGAAGAATTCATCTTATTTTCTAATTCTTTTAAAAATCAATTTAATATTGCAGAATTTAAAGAATTACCAAATTGCTCTATACGTCATTTCCGATATCCCAATGTTTTAATGAATCTGCTATGGGAAAGATTCGGCGGCAATTTATTGAAAAAGCTAACTTGTAATCCCAACGTTATTCACTTTACAGGTCACATACCCAAAAACCCTGGGAATATACCTTCGGTAGCGACAGTGCATGACTTATTCAACGTCAAATTTCCAGAATCTGTCGCTCCAGAATTTAGGGTATCGCCTAAAACATTTGCCCGTTCTTTAAAAAAAATAAAAAAAATTATCGCCGTTTCGGATTACACAAAAACGGACTTAGTTAATTTTCTTGATATACCCGAGAAAAAAATTTCGGTAGTGCATCACGGTATAAGAACAAATTTTTTACCAGATGCCTCAAAAGGCGTGGAGAACAAAGATCGTTTTAATATTTCAGGCGACTATATACTTTGCGTTGGAACCTTAGAGCCTAGAAAAAACTACCTTAAAACTTTAGAGGCTTTTAAAATTATCCAGAATCGTTTTCCAGATCTAAAATTAGTCATTGCTGGCGGCAACGGCTGGCGAAGCGATGAAATCCACGAAAAAGCCAATGCATTAAAACTGGGAAACTCGGCGCTTTTTCTTGGTTACGTTGGATACTCAGATTTACCAACTTTATATAAAAAAGCTTCGGCGTTTATCTTTCCTTCAATTTATGAAGGTTTTGGACTTCCTGTTTTAGAGGCATTATCTTTTAACGTTCCCATTGCAATTTCTAATGTCACCTCGCTACCTAAAATAGCGGGAAAAGCAGCCCTAACATTCGATCCCAATGCTCCTGAAGATATAGCTGAACAAATCATTCGGCTTCTTGAAGATTCTGATTTAAGAGAAAATTTGGAACAATCAGGAAAAGAAAGAATTAAAAGTTTTACCTGGGAAGAAACGGCAAAAAAAACTTTGGAGGTTTATCGTTCCTTAGGAGCCAGTTCATGAGTTTACTCATAGGAATCGACGGCAGGGAATTAGAGTCTGAACCTCGGGGAGCGGGACGAGTTTTAAAAAATCTACTAGAGACATGGTCGAATATAGAGACAAACTCTCGTTTTATTATTTATTTTAAAAATTCCGAAGAATTCGCAAATAAACTTCCGAAGTCTCGCTTTAAATCAAAAGTGGTAAAAATCCCAAAGTTTTTAGATCGTTTTCATATATGGGAACAATTTGCGCTTTCGCATCGTATTTTTTATGACAAGGTTGACGTTTTTTTAGCGCCCGCTTACATAGCGCCTTTAATAGCAACATGTCCAGTCGTTCCTCTAATTCACGACATTTCTTTTCAATCTCATCCCGAGTGGTTCAGTCCTAAGCATGGAGCCGCAATGAGATTATTGACCAAGCTCACCGCTTACAAAGCTAAAAAAATAGTCACATGTTCAATGCAGGGGAAAAAAGAAATGATCCGTTACTATGGCGACCAAGTTGAGAAAAAAGTTGAAGTGGTTTATTGGGCCCCGGAAGAAAAATTCCAACCGGATACAAATGGGAAGGCAAAAGATATAATAGCCAAAAAATATGAAATCAAAGATCCTTATTTTTTATTTATTGGAAGTTTTTTTAAACGGCGCAACATTCCAATAATGCTAAAAGCATTTCAAAATTTCCTGGAAAAATTCAAAAATTATAAATTTGTTATGATAGGGAACGACGCCGACGCCCCGCCTTCTATCTCATCGTTGATTAAATCGCATGGACTTGAAGATAAGGTTTTATATTACAACTACGTTGACGAATCGGATTTACTCAGTTTCTTACAAGCGACGTTTTGTTTTGTTTACCCTTCGACTTATGAAGGCTATGGATTACCGTTGATGGAGGCATTGGCTTGCGACGTTCCGGGTATTAGAACCGATGCGGAAACGTTAGAAGAAATTGCCGGGAATGGAGCGATACAAGTTTCTCCACTTAATGAGAAAAATTTATCCGAAGCTATGATCCAATTGGCGGAACAGCCCAAACTTAGAAACGAATGGTCCCAAAAAGGTTTGGAACGCTCAAAAATGTTTTCCTGGAAAACAGCGGCAGATTCCGTTTTGAGAATTTTGGAAAATTCGATAGAAAAAACTAGTTAAACTTTAGACGTATTAGCTTTTCTAACTTCCTCAGAAAATAAATAGTGGCGGGTATCGTACTTCAGAGTGGTTAATATAAACTGCTTCGCTACCTGTGTATCTCTATTCATAGCGATAGGCCCTACTAAGTTAGCCGTCATTTCAGTATACGCCTCGGGAATATTTACTATAACTCTGATAACAAAAGGATCTTCCGGCTCTAAGCCAATTTCCTTTTTTTCGCTATCTAACAGGGCAGGTTCATAATCCGGAACAAAAATGAATGGATCGGTTACTACAAAAGCTAAAGCGGGATTGATAAGAGATTGCATCCATTCTAAAGGACAATCCACCTCGTCGAAAGGCATCAAGACGAATTTTGTCTCCTTTTCAAAACCATATAAACCAGTTGGAAAATGGATGATATCTTCATCGTTAAGTTCAATCTCGCCAAAGCGTGTGGTGTTGTATTTTGCCATAGCCTGTTTGCCGTTACTTTCGGCTTAATTAGGTTTTTTTAGATTAGAAGTGAATAATTTAGAAACTTTTGACAAATCAATCTTTGCAGCCGCTGCTGCAGATTCGTTTTCACTTTTAATTTTAAAATAAAGTTCTTCTCTATATACTTTCGTTTCTTTTGGCGCTTCGATTCCGATTCTAATATTCTTCCCTTTTATTTCAATGACCGTAACTTTTATGTCTTCGTTAATCTTTATACTTTCGCCTATTTTTCTGGTCAATACGAGCATACATTTTCCCAAAGGGTTTGGGTTGAACGGGAATTATTTCCCTAGCCTTGGCGGATTATAGCAAATTTAAGTTGAAAAAACAGGCAATTACGCAGGCACCATTTTTTTTAATAATAGGGATAACAATTGACAGTGTGTTGGTATTATGATAATTTCGCTAGCTTTCTAAGGAAAAAATCTTCAAAGCCGAGGTAGCTCAGTCGGTAGAGCAGAGGACTGAAAATCCTCGTGTCGGCGGTTCGATTCCGTCCCTCGGCACCTCTTGTTCCAAATCAACTATTCTCTTAAAATCTCAGTAAACCTAGTAGATTTTATACTTTTCTTCGAAACATCAACACAAACAAATCAGACTTTCCCCCAATATCTATCTTTTGGGAAATTAACTCGTAAGAAAGTTTTGAATAATTAAAGAGGACCTCTAATAATTCATATTTTTACTAGCTTGCTATCGACTAGCCCTTGATGATTAGGGCTAGTCTCTTTGCAATTCTCAATTTTTAGAGGTTCCCTAAAGATCCTACCTACTCGCTGTTGTTGCTTCCTTACATTTAAGCGCTAAACTCTCAATAAGTTTGAATAAAGATTCATTTAATTAAAGCGTTTCGAGTAATATTGCAATTACTATGAAACCAAGAAACCAATAAAAAGAAAAACTAAAGCGTGGACTATAACTCAGAAGGAAAAGCCTTAAAAGAACAACTAGAGGCGAACGATAAGCCTAATATCGTTTTAGCTCTATTAATATTGATTATAGCGTTTATTTTTGGATTTTACTTAAGGTTAGAAATATTAGACGTAGCGGTAGTAAACGATTGGGTCGCTAGAGATTTTGACAGAGCTTTTAATATTTTAGAAGGGCATTATTTTCCATTAGCCGGTCCCGAAGTGAACAACGGAGGGAGATTACCCGGACCCTTTATGTACATTCTGGTGGTCATTCCTCTCCTTTTTCATAAATCTTACGAATCTATTTTAATTTTCAATCTAATTTTAAACCTTTGCTCCATTATAGGTCTGTATTTTACGTTAAAACGATTTTTTAATATTTATTTCGCTTCTATCGCCGCCTCCCTGGTTTCTTTAAATATTTTTCATATTGGCGCAGTTCAATTTCCTATAAACCCATCGTTCCTATTTCCTTTTATTGTTTTATTTTTGTGGTTTCTGCTGGAACTTTTTATAAATAAAAAAAATCACTTTTTTTTATTCACTATATTAACAATTTGTTTAGCTATTCAATTCCACTATTCATTCGCTACATATATTTTGGTTTTAATTATCCTTTGTGGAATATTTAAGCCAAAAATTTCGAAAAATATTTTATTGCGTAGTCTAATAATTGCCGCAATTTGCTTTTCTCCATATTTTTTATACAAAACGCAAACATTCGTTCCCGCAAACCAAGGCATAGACAAAACGATTACCAAACCCAGCGTTTCCGCCTTGGTAGATTTAGTAAAAATAATTTCACTTCAAAATACTATTCAAAATATCATCGCGCCTGTTAGATATAGAAATAGTCCTTCCGTCCCTGACTACTTAAAAAACTTTTATTACTTGGTTACAACCTTTTCATTATTTTTCCTGGCCTTTAGGTTATTAGCCGGAAAGAAATTAGGGTTAAATATAAACTTTGAGAAAGAATTAATTCTATTTATTTTTTTATATGCGCCCGGAATAGCCTACGAAATGGCAAATCCTAAAACCGGTCACTATTGGTACGCGTTTATTTTCGTGATTCCACAAACGCTGGCTGTCTCTTATTTATTTGCGGCTATTTTCCAAAGTTTTAAGCAAAAAATAGTTCGTATTTCTTTTTCAATCGGATTATTGGCGGGATTTTGTCTTTTAGCTACCGCCAATAGTAATTTTATTTTTAAGGGGATGAAAAAACTTCGTACGACTTTGGAAAACGGTTCTTATAAAACTTCCAAACTATTTTTATACAACCTTAGAAAAGAATTAAATCTTAATCCTCAGCAGTTCCTTGAACAGGTTTATTTTTTAAATTTTAGACCTTCATCTTTTCGAAGAACACTTTTGGCTATTAGCGACAACACCCATATTAAAACCATCGACAACGAAACGCCCAAGGATTGCTATTTCGTCGCCGAACCTTCGTCAAACAAAGAGCAAATGCGTAAACTTGCGCAAAAATCTTTTCTAGAAGATAAAACCATAAGCAGGTTTCCAGCCAAAGTTTTCTCATTAAAAATATTAGAAACCTCAAAAAATTTTATCATCACTAAATACAACCCAAAACACAATCAATCCTGCTATAACAATTTATTCAATCCTTTTGTAGTCACAAAAGAAATAAGAAATCTATTAATACATGCTAAGTCGATCAAACTAAATAACAGGCAATCTGTTCGATATAAAACAATATCGTTTAAAGAAGATTACGACACAAATAACAAATTAAACTCTTTTAAAGGCAGCTACATCATCAATAGCCCTATCACTCAAACTCCTTTTAAATTTAATATAAGTTTAGAAAGAAAAAATAGGGGCTATTCATTGAAAGGAGAGATCATTTCCTATTATTATTGGGCCTCTCCGAACTTCAATCTCAATAAACTAGATATATTTATCTCTAGCGGTTTAGTTGTTAACATGGAATCCGATGACTTTAGAAAATATGAAATTCTATCCGAGAAAACTTTGGCTTCTGAATTAAACCAACTTGGCAACTCAGACTATTGGAATTATAATCGAAGGTGGTATAGAATTGTCGATATTAATCCCGGTTTTCAACTAAAAAAGGAAGACTTTAATATTGGAGTGATATGGTCTGTTCTTTGGGAAAATAGTAAAGAAAACCATTTTTCCCAGTACTCAGAAGACAATATGTTAGCTCTTTTGCCAGAAATAAAGAAATGGGAAAATTAAAAACTTATTTACCCTCAAGGCAAATAAGAACTAATCTGGCCGGGTGGCCTTTTTCACGATAGCTCTATCAAAGTAGTTTATAGACATCCCCGCATCAAGCACAATCCCCTGTGAATTAATTCCAGACGATCTTTCGCTTAATAAAAAAACTGCCGCATTGGCAACTTCCTGCGTGGCCACTGCTTTTTTTCTTAACGTTAAATTTTCGGCGTGCATATAGGAATCTAAATAACCTGGAATTCCAGCCGATGCGGAAGTCTTTAATAAACCAGGATTGACTGAATTAAATCGAACCTCGGAAAACGATGAAAACGATTTGGCCAAAAAACAGATCGTCGAATCAAGCGCCGCTTTGGCGGGAGCCATATAACCATAATTTTCCGCGGCCATTCTTGTCGTTGAAATTGAAATCGTAACAACCGACGCTTTCGGAGCAAAAATTTGTTTGAAGGTATTTGATAAATTAACAAGAGAGAAACAACTAACATCTACGGCTTGCAAAAAATCGGCTTTAGAAGTTTCGTAAAATGGTTTTGGGCCTTCAGAATAATTAGCAAATGCGATGGAATGCACCATGCCATGAATCACTTTTATATCGTCGGCAACGGCTTTTCCCAGCCGATCAATTTCTTCCTGACGTTCTACATCGCAAACATAAATGGGAGCAGGGGATAATTTTTTTGAAAGAGCTTCTTTTCTGGTTTCTGATCTGACAACATAAATAACATTTGCTCCTTCTTCTTCCAGAGTCTTACCGATATGGTAGGCAACGCTTTTTTTATTAGCAACGCCAAATACTAAAATGTTTTTGTTTTCTAGATCGAGGAAGCTCATATAGCTTGGATTCAAGTCGTAAGTGTAACAGTTAGTAAAGTTTTCTTTAGAAGCCAATATCATAATATGGAAAACCAGAGATTTCTCGGCTTCTCTCCCAAGGACAAGATGGTTATTCAGGCGAGATCCTTTGCCGATACTAGCGTATCGCCTCCTAAGAAACAACTTCGCCTGTGTTTGTGTTAAGCAGTTGAAACCCTAGTTG
>CAYFMN010000007.1:102617-128985 GCA_964344185.1 uncultured Nitrospinota bacterium | reverse complement strand
TCAGCTTGCCTCTTAATTCGAAACCAAAGTTGCACTTACAACTTGAATCCGCCCATTATAAAAATCTTTGAAATTGGAAAAAAGACGAGATGCCTTTTAGATGAAACAATCGCCAGGGTTTATTGAATGACAAAGAAATGCGCGGCGTTTAAATGAAATTTGAAAACCAAAACATTCCCAAAAAGTTCAAAGTTTTAATTTTAGCCTTTTTCTATTTTTTGGCAGGCTATTTAAGTTTGAAACTCGCTATATTTCCTGGAGGTATAACGCCTGTATTTCCCGCTTCAGGCATTGCGTTTGTGGGGATTTATTTCTGGGGATACAGAGTTTGGCCTGGAATTATCTTTGGTTCAATCGGAATTGATTATGCGGTTTGGATGACGGATCAAGATACAGGTTCTTTCCATCCGTCGATGATTTCAATGGGTATCGCTGTTGGAGCCACTTTGCAGGCTTTATTCGTTGTTTGGTCTTTTAAAAAATTCTGTGATCCTCCTCAGTTTTTAAATAAAACTCAAAGTATTTTATGGTTTATCGCATTACCCACAGGGATTGGTTGTTTAATAAGCCCGCTTTTGGGAACTGGAACATTTTATTTAAGCGGTTTTGAGGAATGGGACCAGTTTTGGATTCATATTAGTTGTGGTTGGCTTGCTGAATCTGCCGGGATTTTGCTAATTGTGCCCATCGCTTGGATTACGTTTTTTAAAAGTTCCTCAATCGATTTTCCCAAGCAGGTTAATGTTGTTGAATATTTTATTTTTTCTCTTTCCTTATTTATCGCTGGCCAGATAGTATTTGGAACAATTATTGGAAATCCTCATTATCCTCTGGTTTATTCCCTATTTCCTTTTTTAGTATGGGCGGTTTTTCGTTTTGGGCCTAAAGCAACTCTTATAACTTGTTTAGCGATTTGTTGTTTCTCCATATGGGGATCTCTTAATGAAGGTGGCCCATTTGTTGGGCGTTCAAATTTTGAAACGTTGATTTTACTTCAAGCTTACTGCTGGTTTGTAATGGTAACGGCATTAGTAGCTATTGGAGCGGTTACTGAAAGAGTCATATCGGAAAAAAAGCTAAAGTTTGAAAAAGCGCGTCTCAAATTAATTACGGATAAAATTCCGATTTTGATATCGTTTATAGATCAAGATTGTCGTTATCAGTTTCTTAATAAGGCGTATGAAAATTGGTTTGGTATGAGTCAGATAGAAATTTTAGGAAAGAAAGTAAAAGAAGTTCTTGGCATAGATTCATTTAATAAAATTAACCCCTTTATTAAAGGAGCATTGGAAGGTATTCCCCAATCATTTGAGATTTATATTCCTCATAAGTCTGGAGAATCCCGATACATGTCGGCGTCTTATGTTCCCCACTTTAATCCTTCGGAAGAGATAGGAGGTTTTTTTGCCTTTATTCAGGACCTTTCGGAAAGAAAAAAGGCTGAAGAAGAGATTGCTGAGAGAGAGCGACAACTTAAAAGTATTTTGGACAATACTCCGGCAATTGTATATATGAAAGATTTGCAGGGCCGGTACCTTCTCATCAATAAAAAGTGCGAAGAAATTCTTGGCGTCAAAAATGAAGAAATAATTGGTAAAAAAGCACATGAAATTGTTCCTCGAGAAGTGGCTGAGCAATTTCTAAAAAATGATCGGGAAGTAGTGGAAAAATTAGGACCAATTGAGGTGGAAGAGCAGATTCCATACAATGGCAGTTTTAAGACAGTGTATTCCGTTCAATTTCCGCTACGTAATGGAAAGGAGGCTCCTTATGGTATCTGTGGTATATCGACAGATATCACAGAAAGGAAAATTGCCGAAAAAAAACTGCAGGATTATAAAGATCAGTTAGAGAATCTAGTCCTGGAAAGAACGAAGGAATTGACTCAAGCTAACCAAAAACTGAACGAAATTACGAATGAATTGCAGATAAGCGAAGAACGGACCAAATTTGCCCTTGAAGCGACAACGGACGGTTTTTGGGATTGGAATTTAGAAACTGATGAGGTTTTCTTCAGCGATTCTTGGATGAAATCGTTAGGGTTCTCTCCCGGAGAATTAGCGCCGCATCTTGATACCTGGAAAAAACTCGTTCGCCCAGAACATATGCCAAAAGTTATGGAAGCTTTGAACTTACATTTAGAGGGAAAAACTCCTTTTTATCAATGTGAAAATCAACTTTTAACTAAGTTTGGCTCCTGGCGTTGGAACCTAGACAGAGGAAAAGTTGTTAAACGTGACGCAAATGGAAAACCAATAAGGATGGTTGGCTCTGACACTGATATTACAGAACGCAAACTTGCCGAAGAGAAGCTAAAAAAATCTCAAGACCAATTGGTGCATATGGAAAAACTTTCTGCGCTTGGAAAATTAACCGGTTCGATAGCGCATGAATTTAACAATCCAATTTATGGAACTAAGATTATTTTAGAACAACTAAGAGATGAAGCCAATTTAAGCGATCAGCAAAGGAAAGGATTGAGTTTGGCTATTAAAGAATGTTACAGGATGACGGAACTAATTGGCAAGCTTAGAGATTTTTATCAACCGACTTCTAAAAAACGCGAAAAAGTCAATATTCATAATTTGTTATTCGACGTTTTGCTTTTGCTGAAAAATAGATTCAAGGAAAAGAAGATTGTTATTGTTAATGAGTTTGACGAGTCGTTACCAGACATAACTGTTGTTGGCGATCAAATTAAACAAGTCTTTTTAAATATAATTCAAAATGCGGAAGACGCTTTTATAAAGCCGTCAATTAATAATAGAATAAGAATAAGAACGGAAAGTAAAGGATCTAACTTATATATTAGAATTCAGGACAATGGAGTTGGAATACTGGAAGAAGATATCAAAAATATTTTTGATCCGTTTTTTACGACAAAATTAGCCGTTAAAGGCACAGGATTAGGACTTTCTATTAGTCATGGTATTATAAAAGACCATGGAGGTAATATTCGGGTAAAAAGTAAATTGAGCAAAGGCTCTACTTTTTCAATTGAATTGCCAATCAAAGAAAACGAAAATGAAAAACCATAAAATTTTATTGGTGGACGACGAAGAGACCATTTTATTTGGACTTGGAAGCGCATTAACAAAAGAAGGATACCAGGTTGATACCGCCTCCAACGGAGAAGACGCTATAGAAAAATTAAACTCGGAGTCATATGATTTAACGATAACCGATTTGGTGATGAATAATCTGGGAGGGATCGATGTCTTAAAAAACGCAAAGCAAGTCGATTCTAATTCATTAGTTATTTTACTTACAGGCCATGGAAGTTTAGCTTCCGCCATCCAGGCTTTACAGCTAGGCGCTTTTGACTATATAGAAAAACCCTGCGAAAAAAAAACTTTATTAAAAAAAGTGACAGCAGCTCTTGACCAATTAGATTTAAGACGCGAAATAGAAAAGAAAAATAATGAGATTATAGAAACCAACAAGCTCCTGGAAAAAGAAATAGAAGAGAGAAAACGTTCGGAAAAATTACTACAGCAAAATCGGTTTGAATTAGAAACGAGAGTTCAAGAAAGAACGGCAGAATTAAGGGAAAAAAATACAGCGTTAGGAGTTTTATTAAAGCAATTAGAAATTGAAAAAAAACAACTAAGTAAATCGATTTTGGCAAATATAGAAAATATCGTGGCTCCTTTAATTGCTAAGATAAAGGCAAACTCCACCGCAGAAAACATAAAGAATATTGAACTTTTGGAAAAAAAAATAAAAGAGCTTTCTTCAAACTTTGGAGCAAAAATTTCCGACCCGCATTTCAAACTCACTCCAAAAGAAATCGAAATTTGCGATATGATCCGGTCTGGATTAAGCAGCAAAGAAATAGCAGAGATTTTAAAAGTTTCCTCAGAAACTATTGAAACTCATCGAAGTAATATCAGGAAAAAATTAGGATTATCTAATCAGAATATAAATCTAACCTCCTACCTAAAAAGTCTTTAGCTTCTTTAAGTTATTGAATTTTGCTAGGCTTAATACCCATTTCCTACCTACATTGACGGCAAGAATTTCTATTTGCGAAAGTTACGTTACAAATTAGTTACAATTTGTTCCGCGTCTTTATTTCTTCGCTACTTAAACTACAATATAAGTAAAATATTTAGTTAAAAGTCTAATTATGACATCTTTTTATTTGCCAAAAAAATGTTTGTATCGATGGAGTTGATTAAAACAAAGTTTTGTAAAGCTCCAATAATTTCATTCACAATCTGCTAGTTAGGAGAAGATATGAATGTCTCCCCCTCTTTGACGTCAAGTTTTAAACTGGGATTTTTTCGAATACCCGTAAAGTTATATGGGTTGGTGTTGGTATTACTTTTAGCGTTTGCGGGAGTGATGAAATTCACTATATCTACTTTAGACGGCCAAAAAAACGATTCAACTGTGATCAATTTAGCGGGTAAACAGCGAATGTTGACTCAAAAATTGAGCAAAGCGGCTATGGAATTATAGTTAGGTAACTTGGTAAAAGCCAAAGAAATCAAAGGAATCCAGCAAAGCTTTAGTAACGTTTTAACTGGTCTCCAAAAAGGAAATAAGGAATTAAAGTTACCGCCGGCAGAAACCCAGGCGATTGCGGACAAACTTGGGCAAGTTGAAAAAAAATGGGTGATGTTTCAGGAAAGCGTAAATATTTTGATCGATAACTGGGAAGTTATTCAGACCAATCTCCAGTCGATTGTAGATACAAACGTTTCACTTTTTAACGAAGCCAATCAAGTTGTAATGGCGATGGGTAAAGTTATGGACGTTGAGACGGTATCGTTCTGCGGTAGATTACGGGCTATTACTCAAAGGGTCTCTAAAGCGACATTGGAATATGTTTTCTTTAAAGACGAGAAATACAAGGTTGAAGCCATTAAGTTTTCCGGACTCCAGGACAAAATTATTGACGGTTTGTTAAACGGAGGTTCGACGTTACCAATGAGTAAGGCCGAAGACCCGGCAATAAGAGCAAAAATTGAAGCCTTTAAAAAAAGTTGGGAAAACTTTAAAGGACTCGTGAATAATGTTTTAAATAACTTAAAAACGGTAAACGTTGCTTCAAGTTATATCGCTGATAATAATGTTGATCTTTTAAAGACCATGAATGCGGCGGTCCAAGAATTAGCTAAACACTCAGGCGGTAAAGTAGCATCCATGATTGATACCGAAAACAATATTTTGATCGTATTGGTTCTTGTTGGAATGGTCTTAAGCGCATGGATTATTATTTCTATTACTAAACCATTAAAAGCGGTATCTGAAAAGTTGGAAGCAATGGGTAAAGGGCAGTATGACCAGTTACCTGTTGCTATTATCGGTAATGATGAAATCGGTCAAATGAGTCATAATTTTAATCGAACGCTTCAAGATATAAAATATTGCCTCAACCAAACCTTATTTATTACTAGTAATGATTTATACAATAGTGAACTAAAGGAAGAAGGTTCTGGCGATTTGGGTTCCGCTATAGGGAACATGGTAAAAAATCTGCGGAAAACTACTGGCGAAGCATCGCGTGTTGTGTCTATGATGCAAAACGCTCCTATAAATATGATCTATGCGGACACAAACTTTAATATTCAGTATATAAATCCAGCCTCAGACAAAATTTTAAGAAGTCTACAGAAACTTCTACCGGTTTCTGTAGACAATATTATTGGGGCGTCTATTGATATTTTCCATAAGAATCCCGCTCACCAAAGGAAGATAGTTGGAGATCCCAATAACTTACCGCATAGAGCTGAAATTCAATTGGGACCAGAGATATTGGATCTTTTAGTGAGCGCAATCTATGACAATAACAATAACTATTTAGGTCCTATGATCACTTGGGAAGTTGTTACAGAAAAGAGAAATACAGAGAAGAAAATTAAAGCGACTATTGATGAACTAAGCGTTAACTCATCTTCTCTTTCAGCGTCGGCAGAAGAGTTGTCCGCCGTTAGCGGTAGCATGAGCGCGAATGCGGAAGAAACAGCCGCTCAAGCCAATGTTGTTAATGCGACGAGTTCCGAAGTGAGCGACAGCATCAATTCTGTGGCGACTGGTATGGAAGAAATGTCGGCAAGTATTAAAGAGATTTCTCAAAACTCAACTCAAGCCGCTCAAATAGCCGGCACTGCCGTTACTGAAGCGCAAAATACTAACGAAATTGTTTCGCAATTAGGCGTGAGCAGCGCTGAGATTGGCGAGGTAATCAAAGTTATTAATTCTATTGCAGAACAAACTAATTTATTAGCGCTTAACGCTACCATTGAAGCGGCTAGGGCTGGAGAAGCTGGCAAAGGTTTTGCGGTAGTTGCAAATGAAGTTAAAGAATTAGCCAAAGAAACTGCCAAAGCGACCGAAGACATCAGCAAAAAAATTGAAACGATTCAGGGCGATACTGAAAAGGCAGTTAAAGCGATTGGCGAAATCTCCAATATTATTAATCAAGTGAATGATATTTCAGCGACAATCGCTAGCGCTGTAGAAGAACAAACCGCGACAACTTCAGAAATTAGTCGCAGCATTGCCGAAGCGGCAAGAGGCGGCAACGAAATTACCGAGAATATTGCGGGAGTGGCAACAGCCGCTGGCAGCACTACCCAACAAATTGGCGATTTACAAACGGCTTCAAGCGATCTTTCCAGGATGGCTGGAGATCTGGAAAAACTTGTCAATACTTTGAAAGATTAATATGTTTTTTACTCTTAGGCGGAAGCGATGTGTTCATATCGCTTACGCCTTTTGGTTTTGTATATCTTATTTAGGGTTTTGGGACGAGGGAATGTCCAAGTGAAAATCGGTCCATGCTCTACAATGGCTTTGAGCGGCTATTTCAAATCCCTTTAATCTTTTACTCCACTGCGGCGCTAATAACTGTAAGCAATTTTTTGCGATAGATTTTTTTTGATTTGATGAAGTTTTTTCCCCGCCTTTATTATTGAAAGTTGTCAAGTCAGAGGCTTTTTTATTTGCCGACTTGGTTGCGTAAAAATAATTTAATATTTCCTTCATTTCTTCCTTATTGCCGGGTCTGAAATAATTTCCGGAAACGTAATTTTTAAAATCGAACTTTAAGATTTCTCTTAAAACTTTTGCTCGACTAAAAATTTTGGAAGCGTTTAAATTTTTAGGAGGAGCTGTTTTGGGAACGGCGTCTATATACATCAAAACTTTTTGACTGGGAAAATAAATAATTACTTTTCCATTTTTCCCCCTTTCTGGATATTTTAAATTAACGCGCAGTCCGCCAAATCCGAGAGAATAGTTTTTGCCAAATGAAATAGAAGGCTTTGGGAAATTTGAATTGCCAAAGTCTTGGATGAATTTTGCCGTTTCTCTGTGCGCTATAATTCTAATATTGCCTGAAAACAAAGAAGCCGCTCCAATCCTTTTTAAATTTCCATAGGAATAAATTACCATCTTGACAGGCGGAGCATTAACTTCTTGAATAGCTTTTAGCAACGATTCACCTGAGTCCTTTAGAGGATCGATTAATAACGTTCCTTCATTTGTAGCCGCAAATAGTGTGTCGGTTTTTCCTGTAGAAAAATAATAGAGACCTTTGGCCAAGAGTTTTAAAAAATATCCTTTTGCAGGCAGGGGAGGAATTGTTTCCAAACTATCAGGCGACTGAACGCTGTTAATTGTCGTTTTTGTTTTTTGCCCATTTATTTCAAATCCAGGTTTTTGCAATGGAACGCAGGCAGATAAAATCGTTAAGAACAAAAAACAGAATCTAATTGAACTAAATCTTATATATTTCAAGGGAACTGGGTAGATGGTTAATAATTCAAAAAACGATATTTTGGATTTGTTTTTGTGCGGTTGTCTAATTCTGGTCTAATACGATAGTGGGTTAATAATTATTGTTGGAGATTATTAGTAGATAAATTAATATGGTTTAACCCACAATCGCTAAATTATAAACCTCTTTTGAGGCGAAATTCTGCCTTTTTTTAAATGATTGCTAAATCATTAGCGTTTAACTCATTATTAAATAAGATTATAAAATTGATTTCCATCTTGGCCGTTGTTTTATTAGCAGGGTGCGCAACTTCAACTATTGGAAAACCTTTTGATCAATCTCATGTTAAAGATTTAAAAAAAGGAGTGACGACAAAATTACAAGTGTTAGATTTATTTGGGCTTCCTTTCAAGGAAGGGGTTGAGAATGGGTTTGATACCTGGACTTACTTAGAAAGAGTAAATAAGATTTTTGGTTTAAATTATCAAAAAGATCTTGTGATATCTTTCGATAAAAACAATGTGGTAAAATCCTTCCGTTACGCTTATACCAATCCATAGTTCACGCCGATTTTTTCCAAAAATATGCAGTTTATTGATTTATTTGTTTATGATTTTGACGGAACCTTGGTGGATACCAAGGACGATATTGCGTTATCGGTTAATTTAACGTTAAAAGAGCTGGGGTTGTCTCAAAAAGATCCAAACGAAATTTTTGGATATATTGGAAACGGGGTAAGGTTGCTTTTGGAGAGAGCGTTAGAGGGAAGCCCGTATTCCGATATTGATAACGCCGTAAAAACTTTTAGAAAACTTTATGACCTACATTTAATAGATCAAACCCGGTACTATCCCGGTTGTCGACAGATAATCGAACATTTTTCATATAAAAAACAGGCCATTTGCTCAAATAAACCTGAATATTTTATCAAACGGATTTTAAAAGAGTTTGATAGCGAAACTTTGTTTGATCCTATAGTAGGAGGAGATACGACTCCTGTAAAAAAACCCAATCCAGAGGTTTTGTTGCATATTATCAAAGAGCGTCAATCTTTGCCTGACCAAACTGTGCTGGTGGGAGATAGCGGAGTGGATATAGAAACAGGCAAAAGAGCGAGGGTTCTGACTTGTGGAGTCACTTATGGAATTGGAGGAAGAGACGCCGTTAAAGACGCTGATTTTATTATAGACCATATTGACGAATTGAAAGCTCTCTTTCATTAACGAATCCATATTAAGTTGTGAGTTTCATTTGTAAATACAGGCGAGTGAGTTTTTGGCAACAATATATGAACTATCAAAATTAATTATATAAATGTCTGATAATAAACTTATTTATATCATCGCAGTTGGAGGGACGGGCATGAGCGCTTTAGCCGGTTTGCTTAAGGAATCCGGGCGTCGCGTTATTGGATCAGATGCTGGCGTTTATCCCCCTGTAAGCGACTTGCTAAAAAATTATGGTATTGAAGTTAGGACTCCTTATAAGAAAGAAAATGTTCCTCAAAACGCCGACTTAATTATAGTGGGTAATGCGGTGTCTAAAACAAATCCTGAGTCGGAAGTTGTTTTAGAATCGGGCATACGTTATGTTTCTTTTCCTGAAGCGTTAGGCGAGTTTTTCTTACAAAATCGTAAATCTCTTGTTGTTGCTGGAACCCATGGCAAAACGACTACATCTTCGCTTTTAGCCTGGATGTTACAGGGCACGGGAAAGAAACCGGGTTTTTTAATTGGAGGCTGGTTGAAGAACTTTGATTCTAACTATGGTTATCCGGATGGCGATTATTTTGTCGTGGAGGGGGACGAATACGATACGGCATTTTTTGATAAAGGGCCAAAGTTTTTGCATTATCGTCCCTACGCGTCGATTTTGACCGGTATCGAGTTTGATCACGCCGATATTTACGATAATCTGCGGCAAATTCAAAATAATTTTAGAAAGTTTGTGTCGATTATTAACCCTAATGGTTTCTTATTGGTCGAAGATTCAAAAAAAAATATGGAACCTGTTTTGGATGCGGCTTCTTGCGAAGTTGAAACTTATGGGTTTTCCGAAGACGCTGATTGGAAGATACAAGGATATACGCATTCGGATGGGATTTGGAAGTTTAGTTTACTTCATAAAAAAGAGTTCGTCGGAGAGTTTTCGCTTCCGATGATAGGACGTCATAACGTACAGAATAGCGCCGCCATTATTGCGACGGGATTGAAATTAGGCATTAGGTCTACTGAAATAAACGAAGCCTTGGCAGAATTTAAGGGAATAAAACGAAGGCAGGAGATTGTAGGCGTTAAAAATGACGTTATTGTTATAGACGATTTTGCTCATCATCCTACTGCGATCACATTGACTATCGACGCTGTAAAGGAGGCTTATCCTGGTCGCCGAATTTGGGCTGTTTTTGAGCCTCGTTCCGCCACATCGCGGAGAAATTCTTTTCAAATCGAGTTGCCAGAGAGTTTGATGGCTGCGGATAAAATTATTTTCACAAAATTATACTTGCCGGATAAGATAAAACCGGAAAATCGATTTGATTTGGACGCCGCAGTAAGGGATTTAAAAAATAAAGGAAAAGATACCTACCTGATTCCCGAAGTAGAGGATATAATTAGTCATATAGTAGACAATAGCAAACCTGGAGATATTGTTTTGATAATGTCTTCAGGCAGTTTTGATAACATCCACCGAAAACTCTTGGATCGATTGTAGTCCGTATTTAATTTATGTATTTAGCTCAAACATATGGGTTGCTTAAACATGGCTTAATGCAAAAAGGAGTTTATATACCTTCTGAGGTTGCTTCGAGACATGAAATAGCCGATGGGTTTATGAATTTAGATTCAGGTAAGGAAATTACTTTTGCATTTTGCGAAGATTTTTTTGTGAAGACTTTTTTGAGTCCCGAAACTCAGAACGGTCCTAAGATTCAAGTTCATGAAGGTCAGATAATGCTTCGGGCTGAAAAGATAATGGCGGAGGTGGATGTTGTTCCTTTACCGCGTTTTTTAAAAGACCACCTGAAAAACCGTAATCCCGTCTCTCATAATATTCAATTGGACGGCAATTGCTTAAATCTTTTCTTAAGGTCTGTTCGAAAGGCTCCAGGTTTGAATATGAAGCTGAAAGATATTCTTTCAGTAATTCAATCGGCTTTCGAGGAAGGGGTTGCCGATTTAATCCAGCTAAACATGGATTATAATGAAAAACCCGATAGGGATTTTTCCAAGTTAGATCCAGTAATTAAAGAAATTCGAAAAAGTTTTAGAACATTTATTTCTTTAAGAGGTTTTCCTCCAGATAACGCCCGAGGAATAGACGGGTTGTACGCTTCTGGAATTGATCTGATAAATTTCCCGTTGGAAGGTTTTGCGCGGTCTGAAAAATTAGAAGCTTTGCAACCAAGGATTCGGGAGGCTCTTGAATACGCTGTTGGAGTTTTCCCACAAGGAGCCGTTTCAACAGAATTAGAACTGGGACCTATAGACCAACTAAAAGAAAAGATTGATCGGCTTGGCGAACTTGGAATCGCTCCTCATGTAAAGTTACCCCAGAAACTGGAAAACGCAAAAGTGGAGTTTAGTCGAATCGAAGAAATATCCAGGCACCTGACTAAATGCGCTCAAAAAAATAAGCTTACTTTAAAATGGCTATATCCAACCGCTTTGTTTGTCACTCCGCTAGACGCTTCTTTTTTTATCGAAGATCCTAAATCGGCAAAGTTGGCGGTTCGCCCTTTGTATCAGTCTATGTTGGGAAGAAAGACTTCCGAAGGTTTTACGGCTTTAAGGAGGAAGTTGCGAGTAAGGAATATTGACGACTCTTTTGAATCCGCAGGATTATAGTTTCCCTGATTCCTATTCCTTAGAGATTCATACCCTACTCAATTTGGTTGCAATAATTATCTCAATTCTATTTCTCGGTAACTATTTTTTCCAATACCGTCAATACTAATTTTAGGCGCTCCATAATATGGGCTTTCGGGATTAGAGCCCCAATGACTGCCTGATTTTTTGTTTTTTTCCACTAACAGCTTATGAGCCGGAAGGTGTTCGCGTTCTTTTAACACCCTCAACTGCTCTTCGCAAAAATGAATAGAGCTTTGAAAGTTTAGATATTCGCGAGTTTGTTCTGCATCTTTAAATGAAGCTATATAGGGAATCAGAAAAATACTTGTTCCCATATAATATAAACCCTTTAACGGTTCTTCGTTATAAAACTGACCTCCTCCGGGAAAGATAGCTAATGTTTTGGCCATGCCAGGATCTTTTACCTGAAACCTTTCTTCGCATCCTGCAGCTTCCAATTCTGCCATTTTGATTTTCATTTCAGGCGTAATTCTTTTAATTTGCAAATCTTCGGACAATCCTTCAAACAACAATTTGCTTTTAGGTCCGCAAGCGCCCAAAAGAATCAAGGATAATAGCGAAACGAACAAATTTCTAAAATTTATGGCTCTTAACATTAGATTATTCCGTTAAAAATGATGGCCCCTTATAAACTATTGAAAAATATAGCTCTAAGCTTGTTTTCGATTATATCAATAGATTTGAAAAATACAAAGACAATAATGTCTTAAAAATCAATGGGTTTTATAGGGGGGAGCGTTGGGTCAAATGAAATTATAGGAAAAGCAACCGCTTGAGCAACGAACCATATAGTGTGGGCAACTTCGGCAAGGCTCTTTTGCTTTTGTTTCTTCAAAAACGTTATTTAAGAATCTTGCTCCCATTCGTGCCGTTGCAATACTGTTGATTTCTTTAAACTCGTTTATATTGCCAAGTTTCATATTATGGAAGGGAAAACAGTTGAAGCAATCGCCTTTAGCGTCGATATCCATGGGACTGCCATCAGCGCAGCCGAAATAAAGATGGTGTTGATTCCATTCTTCAAAAGGGGGAACTTGTTGCGATCCGTGGAAAAAAAATCTTTCGGCAAGAGGGTATTCGTCAGCTTGCAATTCGTCAAGAAAACATGGCGGAAAGGAGCAATCAAATCTAAAACTCAATTGCGGAAAGCGTTTCAAGACTTCTAACATTTTTCGACCCATTTGAGGAAATTGCCTAATGGGTAAATAAATATTTAATTCTTCCCCAACAATAGGAAACGCAGGACTTACTCTAATTTTATAATTTTGATCTTTAGGTAAGCCGACTTTTTGGTAAATTGCATCTATTTCTTCGCATTGCCGCATAAGATCCTGCTCAATAGAATACAAATTAAGACTGAAAGTTACGCTATATCCATTAATCCGTAATAACGTCTCCGCCACTTCCTTGCAGCGTTGATGATTTTTTTCAGAAATATTTTCCAGAGTTTGCCAGTTTAATAAAATTGCAAACCCAATTTTTCTGCTAATGGCTCCATTTCTCCCGCTTGCTCCAATCAAAACATCTAGAGCTTTTTCCGGCATCAAACCGTTGGTAAAAACCCCTAAAGAGGAATAAGGCGACATGTTTTCCAATGTTTGAGAAAATATGTCATGAAATTTTGGGTGTAGAGTGGGTTCGCCTCCCATGAAGTTAATATTGGCGTCATTCTTTATTTTGGGAAGCAAATCGTTCATGAAAAAATCGTAATCCATTGACTTTCCAGGAGTGCGAACCGTTTCTTCCATATATTCGTCTGCAAAGCAATAATTGCACTTTAAATTGCAGTAACTATTTAAAATGATATTCATGAGACTTACTCTCCTAATCGTATTAAAGGGATTTAAGTTATTTAGGTCTGAGCTTATGGGGAAATAGACACGACCTCCCTCTAACAGTATTGCTTATGTTAAGAAAAATCTTATTGCAATTCTGGTTAAATGCCTAGATTTATATTGGGTATTTTCTTATGGATGATAGGTCTTTTGAAGCTTCTTAGCAAGTAAGATTTGACTGTTTTGATAAGAGGAGGTATTAAATCGTAATTCTTTTTTCCGCAGACCAGCGGAGAAGGGCGGGAAGTAAAGTGACAGAAGCTAAAAGGCAGTTAGCGACGCCGATAGTTAATAATAGTCCTAAGCTATGGATACCCTGATGGTCCGCTACAGTTAAACTGCCAAACCCTATCATGGTAGTTAATGTTGTTAAAATAATCGCTTGTCCAACGCTTTTGGTTAATAAACAAACTGTTTTGTCGGTTTCTTCGCGAAACCGGTGTACAAGGTGAACCCCGTCTACCACTCCAATGCCTAATATAAGCGGTAAGATTACTAAATTAGCTAAATTAAATTGAATTCCAACAATCGACATGATTCCCACAGTCCAGATGGAACCGGCAAGAGTAGGAATTAAAACTAATACGGCAGTCCAAAGTCGTCTCAGAGATAATAAAAGATATATAAAAATAGAAAATAATGCGATTTTTCCTCCTTGGATATATCCTTCTTTCATCTTCTGACCAGATTGGTAAAGATGAACTCCGTTGCCAGTTATTTTAGGGTCTACAGAGCGAAGTTCTTTTAAGAAGGATTCCATTTCTTCTTTCTTCCAAATATCAATTTTGGGGTAAATAGCTAGAAGCAATTTACCATTTGTGCCTAAAAATCTTTGTTTAAAATTCTCGGGCAAATCTTCCAAAATAACTGGGCCAGAATTCACGCTTTTTTTTAGGGTATGGATTTTGTCTCGATAATCTAATAATAATTTGTCAGAAAAAGCGCTTAGTCTTTTTTTCGAAAGGTTTTCATCAAATTTGTTCAAATTTTTCAAAATTTCTTGCGCCCATTTTTTTGATTGAGCTATTTGATCGTTTTCCAATATTGGAGTTCCAGAATTTTCCCTGTTTCGCAATTTAAATAATATTCTTTTGATAATTTTTTCTAGGTTTTTAATAGAAATTGGTTCATTTTCGGGCGCTATTTCTATTTCAGAAGCAAAAGTTTCTAATTCTTTGATTTGCAAGATTTTTTCTTTTTGATTTTTGGGAAACGATGAAACGACGCTTTCTACTTTTTCAACTGTTGAAAGTTTTTCAAACGCTTTGCTCCTTTGTTTTGCTTCTTTTAAGCTGGTAGCTAGTGAAACGGCATACCAGGTGGACCTGTTGCCAGAATCCATCATTTTCATTTCATATGCGACTGCTTCGGTATTTTTCGCCTGTAGATGAAGTATGTTGTAATCGAACTCAAGGTTTCTAAAAGGTAAAGAGGATAGCGCTAACAAGAAGAAACACGCCAAAATAATTTTTCGATAATGAGAGTAAAAAGCTTCGGCAAACTTAGATTGATCTTGTCGTTTATTGGTAATTCGAAGCGGTTTTTTCCTAAATTTTTCCTCTAAGATCAACGCCGAAGGCAAGGTAATTGTCATTGCCAGGAATGACAGAAAAACGCCGCCAGCCGAAATAATGCCAAGTTCTGCGATACCTTTGAAATCGCCGACGGTTAGAGAGATAAATGCAATTGTTGTTGTCACAGCTCCCGATAAATTGGCTTTCCCGGTTCCAAGGATGGTTTTACCCAATGCTGATTTAACATTTTCTTCATTAGTTTTTTCTTCGCGGTAACGTTCTAGTAGATGAATGCCAAAATCAATGCCAAGTCCAATCAAGATCGTAGTGAATACGACAGATAGTATATTTAGGCTACCTACAGTTATCGAAGCGTAACCAAGAGTCCAACATAAGGCGATTAATAAACAAAAAACGGCTAAAAGAGGTTTAATTACGCTTTTAAAGGCGGCAATGAATAGTAGAGCCACTCCAGCAAAAGCTATTTGAGAAGCGATAGAAACGTCTTTTAAAGTTGCCGCCATTTCATCTGCCGCGACAACTTCTGCTCCAGTTAATCCTACTTTGATATCCTTAAATTGGGGAGTTAGTTCGGCAATGATCGACCGAATTGCGTCAATAGAGCGTTTAGCGCCTGTAAAATCGCCTTTCGTTTCATTTGGATTAATTAATAAAAATAGCATTGAGCCATCATTGGAAGTTAGATATCCATTCTTCCTAAGCGTCTCACTATCTTTATCAGGTAGGAAATTCCATGGAGAACGGTATTTCCCTTCATTTTTTAGATGATCAACTATCTGTTGCAATAATTTAGTAAGAAAATTTAAGTCGTTTTGGTCGTCCTTTTTTGACTCTTCTTCGTTTTCAACAAGCCCTGAAAGCATGTTGTCTACCATGCCAGAACTAATTTGTCGATTGATTAAGGCTAATAGGTTGTTTAATCCAGGACTTTCGTTAAATTCTTCTAAAAAATCTTGGCGTTCTAAAACGTTAGCAATTAAATCGTTTAAATCGGTCTTACTAAGGTAGAGCAACCCCTTGTCTTTAAAATATGTAATATCCACTTTATAAAAAATGTTGGAGAAAAGGGAAGGGCGCTTGTAAAGTCGAGACGCAAAAGCTTCGACGAAACTCGCCATAATTTCCGGGGTAGGACCTTCAATGACGGCAATCATGCCATCGTAATCGGAGAAGGCGTTGCGGTATTTTTTGTAAAGTTGATTATATTCGAGATCTTGAGAAATTAAATCGTCGCGACCGGTTTTAAACTTTAGAAGGTTTTTGGTCGCCCATAAAGAGCCAAAAGCTAGAAGGATAGAAATGATTATACATAAAACTGGGCGCGAGCAAGACCAGTCTGCGAAATGCTTTAAAGTTCCATGAACTAAACGGTCAAAAAAAGCAGACTTCTGAGGGAATGCCTCGTGCGAGTCCATGGAAGGCTTTCAGTTGGGAATTTTGAAGGGGAAAACTAATTAAAACGTAAAACCGATAGTGAATAGATTGGCGTTCAGGCCGATATTAGGTCTTTGGGTTCCAGCGTTAGAAACATGGAAAAATCTATAATTTATTGAAAAAGAACCGCCTTGAGGACGAAAAAACTCCAAACCCGCCCCGGCATGTAGGAGGAATTGAAAGTCGCCGCCAATTTCTCTTTCTGCTAAATCATCTTCATCCCAATCGGTCAAAGAAAATCCCGCTCCGCCTAAAAGGGTAGGAGCCCATTTTCTCTTTGGATTTATAAACTTGTATTGGAACATTACAGGAGAAATACCTACTAACGATCCAAAATCAGGATTGTGCAAAAAATCAGCGCCTAGCTCGGTAAACCAATACAAATTACCCTGGTAAAAAGATTTTCCAATATTACCGGTAAAGTCGTATTGGAAATTTGCCGCGATATGAAAGAACTGAATATCCGTTCTGTCTTTTCCCGTTGGAATGTTTAAACCTGCGCCATAACCTAACTCGGCTCCAAACTGATAATGGCCTTTTTCAAACCTGGGGGCTGATCCAGCGTAAGTGTTCGTTGAAAGAAGAACAACGCAAGAAATGATAAAAAAATTCAAAAAAAATCTAAAAAATTTCATCGAGGATATTCTTATATTTAATCAAATCAATAAAAACTTGGAAATTGTAACACAATTATTTCTCGTTTTTCATCTTCTTTATTGATAATTAAAGCTTCAATAATTAGCTTTCTTTTATATCCGTTTTTTCAGTGATTTTGAGATGAATGTCAGTTAAGTTTTTATAAAAAGCCTGACTTTTATTACATTGAGTTTTCAGTCAATAGATGTTAAAAAAGTAGGGTTAAAAGCCATTAAAGATAATTATTGTGGAGGTAGCGTCCTATGATGGGGATCGGTTTTCCCGAGTTATTTGTTATTTTGTTAATTATTATGATTATTTTTGGCGCTGGTAAACTGCCTGAAATCGGGAGCGCGTTTGGTAATAGCATCAAAAACTTTAAAAAATCAATGAAAGAGGCTGACGAAATAAAGTCGGAAGCCGAAGTTGAACAAGCTGTAATTGAAGCTACGTCAGACGGAGCCGAGGGAGAAGCTCCAAAAGAGGGTGAAACGACTGCAACGCCGCCAGCTTCCGAGCAAGAAACTCAGGAAAAATAAAAAAAACGTAAATTCTATTTTTTTGTTTTTTATCTAGCCAATTGCTATAGACCAACCTATATTTTATGACAACAAATCAAAAAGCGGAAGAAGAAATTCTTGCTAAAAAGATAATTAAAGGCGATATCGAAGCTTTTGACCGCTTTGTTGAGATTTATCAGAAAAAGATTTATGCGCTTGCTTATAACTTAACGCATAACCAAATGGACGCTCAGGATGTTACTCAAGAAGTTTTCCTGACTATATTTCGTAAGGCGCATACTTTTCAAGGTAAATCAGCGTTTTCGAGTTGGGTATATCGAGTGGCTCTTAACGCGGTCTATATGAAATTAAGAAGTAGAAAGAAAGATCAGTCTATTTCAGTGGAAGACGCTTTTCCTAGTTTTAATGGAGCAGGTTATCATCAGGAAGTAATTAGGGATTGGTCCGAGAGCGCAGAATCGTTGATGTTTTCCAATGAGACAAAGAACGTTATTCAAAACGCTGTGGATCAATTGCCGGAAAAAGAAAAAATCGCTTTTATCCTAAGGGATGTTGAAGAACTTTCAACTGAAGAAGCTGCGCAAGCTTTGGATCTAACTATTTCTGCCGTTAAATCCCGTTTGCATCGCGCTCGACTAATTTTACGGAAAAAACTGGCGGGTTATTTTGAGGAAAAGCAAATTCCAGGAGTGGCAAAGTGATTTGTTGTAAGGAATGCCTTGAGTTATTGCACGATTATGTAGAGGGAACTCTTAGTAAAGAGGTAGAAAAATCTCTTGAAGAGCACTTCCAAGATTGCCCTCCTTGTATTTCTTTTTTAAAGACCTATAAAGCGACTTCTAAAGCTTGTAGGCAAACTCTTACTCAAGCCGAAATCCCGGAAGAAGTTGCCGCAAGTTTAAAATCATTTATCGAGAAAAATATTAAAAGTGGTTCGTAATCTTATGAAGCCATACATATAAACTCCTGCCATTGACAAACCTTCTAAGTTTAACTATATTAAAATAAAGCGGTCTAACTTGATTAGGCTTATTTTTGTTCCCATTTACCGTTTATAGGTTTTTTTCTATTCAACTTACAACGGTTTTTTTAGATTGTTAACGTCGAGGTGCTTTTTATGGTCGAAATGAAAGTCGAAGGTTTGACTTTAGACCCTCTTACAAATATGCCTATAATCATTTTAAAAGATTTAACGGGCGCCAAAGCTTTACCCATTTGGGTTGGAATTTTTGAAGCAAACGCAATAGCTTTGGAAATTGAAAGTATTTCGACACCTAGACCAATGACTCATGATTTGCTAAAAAACCTGATTCACACTTTTAAAGCTGAGATAAAGCATATTTTAGTTAATGAGTTAAAAGACAACACCTTTTATGCCGTAATTTCTCTCGCTATTAATGGTGATACGCTTAATATTGACTCTCGTCCAAGCGATGCAATTGCGCTCGCATTACGAGTTAAGGCGCCTATCTATGTTGATGAAACTGTCATTGAAGCGGCTAAAAACATTGAATTGCCTGAACAAGATAAAGGCAAAGCCGAAGATAAAGAAGATTTATCTAAATGGATAGATAATATCAAGCCTCAAGATTTTGGCAATTTGTAAGATTTTATAAGCCGAAGCCGCCGACCATACCTCCATTCTTTTCTTGCCGCCTTCCTGCGTAAACTTTATAATCGACCTATATCCATAGTCTTTTTTATTCATTTTCCTATTTATAAGAGATCAAAACTTGGCTCCGATCAAAAGCATTGGGATTTTTTGTAAGCATAAGCCTCCAGTCAAGAAAAAAGTCTTAGAGGATATTGTTCTTTGGTTGGAACGCCAAAGTTTAGATATTATTTTGGAAGAAGAGGCAGCTCGCATAATAGGCAGAGACACTGGTTATGACCCCGCTAAAATTCCTTCTCTTGTTGATTTAATAGTTGTTTTAGGAGGAGATGGGACGCTGTTAGGCGTGGCTCGTCTTTCAGTGGGGTATGATGTTCGGATACTACCTGTAAACCTAGGTACCTTAGGTTTTTTGGCAGAAGTTTCTTTTCCCGAATTTCGGGAAGGGTTTGAAAAAATGAAAAGCGGTATTTATCAAGTTGAAAACCGCATGCTATTGAGCGCGACTTTGTTTAGAGGTGAAAATAAAATAGGCGAATTTCATGCAATGAACGAAGTGTCTTTAATAAAAGGTATCGACTCCGGAATAATTGATTTGGAAGTGAATATTGACGGCAAATACATGACATCCTATCGGGCCGATGGGCTAATTGTTGCAACTCCTACAGGCTCCACAGCATACTCGTTATCTTCAGGAGGTCCCATCTTACATCCGTCAATGAACGCTATAGTACTCTCTCCGATTTGTCCATTTGCGTTAACAAACAGGCCAATTGTCGTTCCTGATGGATCGCAACTGGAAGTCAAACTTGCTTATGAAGAGCCTTCAATACGTTGTGTTTTAGATGGTCAAGGGCGAGAGACTATGGAATATGGGGATATTCTAAAAATAAAAAAAGCCGATAAGCCGGTTAAAATCGTTCAGCTTTCCGGAAAGAACTTCTATCAAGTTTTGCGGGAAAAACTTCATTGGGGGGCAAAACCCGAAAATGGAATACGATTGGAAAACCTTAAAGATTAAAACGTTTCAAAGACCTATAATAATTTGGGTTTTGTGTTTACTCTTCATTATATTGAGTCCGTTAGCTCTTGCCCAAGCTCAAAACCTTTCTCCAGTATTTCGTGATATGATTTTGCTTAAACCCGCTTGCTTTACTATGGGGAGCGAAGAATATATTGCGGAAGAACCTGAACATAAAGTTTGTTTGAACTCTTTTTATTTAGATCGCTTTGAAACCACTCAAGAACAATTTATAAAAATAATGGGTTTTAACCCATCCCATTTTCGAGGAAAGAATCTTCCCGTCGAAAATGTAACTTGGCCGGAAGCGGAAAACTATTGCAGAAAGCTAAAATTAAGATTGCCCACTGAAGCCGAATGGGAATATGCCGCCCGAGCAGAATCAGGATCAAGTTACTCTTGGGGATGGGATATGGATGGGTCCTATGGCTGGAGCGTCGATGATTCAAAAGGAACGACACATCCTATAGGTAAAAAGAAAGCAAATAAATTAGGATTTTATGATTTAAATGGCAATGTATGGGAATGGGTGGCAGATTGGTACCACCCTGCATATTACGAAACGATTTCTGAAAAAGAAGCGGTCGAAAATCCATTAGGCCCTCTTACTGGGCAATTTATTATTGTCCGAGGCGGTTCATTTGCGGATGGTCCTTTCTTTTTAAGATCCGCATCGCGATACTGGTATTCTCCAGACATAAGAAATCGAGATATAGGTTTTCGGTGCGCAGGAAATCCGGAAGAAATTATAGTTAAAACGGGTTCAGAAAAATGAAAGTGAGATTGGTTTATCTTAAGATTGCGATTATTTTAAGCTTTGTTTTAATTTCGTCCCATGTATCCGCAGAAACTTTTGAAGTTTTAATTGTAAAATCTTCTTTTATACCTGCTGTAGTTAAAATTAAAAAAGGGGACAGGGTTCGTTGGGTCAATACCGAAGAACTATTACATACAATTACTAGCGGTAAAGCTCCAAAGCACGATAATAAATTTAACGAAAACTATCTTTATAAAAACTTTGAAGTCACTTTAAATCAGCCGGGGTTTTACGATTATTTTTGCGTTTTGCACAATGCAACTATGCGTGGCGTAATTATTGTTGAAGAAGATGAAAAAGAGAAATTGCGGAACTAAGGAGTTTGGGCGAAGGTTAGCTTAATCCTTTTACAGTTCCATCAGGATATACTCCAAAAATGGATAGAGGCTGAAGAAGTTGCGCCACCTCATAGACGTTTCTATATCCATCTAAGTGATTATTAGCCATAGGAATAATTATAGTTTCGTATTTTATTCCTCTTAGTTTTGAAACAAGGCCGGTTGATATGGTTTCTTTCGAAAAAAATCCTGATTCATAAGTAAATTTTTCGTTTATTGCCGGGTGGTCTTGAAAATCATTCATTGCGTTAGCTTGCCCAAGAATATCCGACTTGACATTTCTGAGTCTACAGAGGTTGTCCAAAATCAAATGGATCATCCAGGGGCGTGCGCATCTCATAACTAGTGTTTTTGATTTTTCAGTAAAAATGGAAAAAGCTTGGTTTGCTTGATCATCGAACGCTAATGCGCGATTTTTTTCTTGGCCTCTGTCAAAAGCCGCGAAAGTTTCGTCGAATTTTTTTTGAATTTGTTCTGCGCTATAATTGGGGTATTCGACCACAATATGGCGATTGCCATCGTACTCGTCTGCGTTCAAGCCTGTTTTCAGTAATGAGTTTTCAAGCGCATAGCGATAAAAATCGGTGCCAGGTTGAGGCGTGTTAATGGAAACTTGTATTTCGTCTAGCCAACCTTTATAAGCTAATTCATTGACTAAATCGACGGTTTTACCGTCTTCTATTTCATTAGAACCGAGTCCGCCAACGCTAATAGTGCCATAAAAAAGCATACCTAGATCTTTGCCATACTCTAAAATTGCTTTAAGTTTTTCGAGGTTGTGTTTTTTTCCCAGCGTCATTTTTTCAGCGACTAGGTCGCTGCCGGTTTCGATGCCGAAACGAATTTTATAATAGCCGGCTTCTTTCATTTCTTTTAACGCTTTTTTATCCAGAGAAACGTATTCGCACATAGCCTCATATTTTAAATTATCCAATCCCTCGGCTTTTATTGCTTGAGCGAGTCCGGTATTAAAATCGCTTCGGATGTTGTGAACCTCTTCGTCGAAAAAGATGCCTTCCATTTCTGAATATTTCCCCGATAGATACTTAATCTCATCCACAATGCTTTTTATTTGTCTAGGGCGCCAGTTTAATTCGTCGTAGTAGAGAGTAGCGGCTGCGCAGAAATTACAACGGCGCGGGCAACCTCGCGAGGCGTACATTTGAATTTGCCGGTAACGGCAATTCGGTTCATGGTAATCAAGCCTGCATACGTCGTCGTCTTCCGGAAAGGGAAGAGAGTCTATATCTAACAGTTTTCCACGATTATTTGGGTAAACTCCTGGAATAGTTTTAGGATCTTTTCCTTGGATTAGATCAAGAGCCGCATACTCGTATTCTCCGATACATACAAAATCGGCGGCTTCTAAAACGGTCTCAGGGTCTGCCATTGGATGTTGTCCGACCATTATGGATCGAGCGCCGAATTCTTTTTTTGCGGCTTTAGCTAATTTTAGATCTTCGGTAATTGTACGCGTTGAACTTTCCATTATCAGCCAATCGGGGTTTTCCTCGGCTAATTTGTTGAAGTATGTCTCAAAATCCCAAGCGTTCAAAACGCCGTCTAGCATTTTAACGTCGTGTGAAGTTTCCCGTTTAAGTAAAGACGAAGTATAGGCTAATTCCCAGGGATAATATCCGCAGTTGGTAAAATTCTTGACTCCTAAAGACCATCGAGACGGCACATGAACCATGTGATAGCCTTTTGAGTCTACGCCTACAGAATTAGCGACGACAACTTTCATTGTTGATTGCTTAATTTGACTGGTTGCAGATTGGGGATTTTTTCAACTCGACGTCGAGTTATTTTTCTTGCGATCCATTCGATAATTATTCCAACAGTAATGGCAAGAAATAGGATCAAAGTTAGAATGCTATTTAGAACGAACCAAAAAGAGGAAAGTTTTTCTCGTAATAATTTTTGAAAAACATTCTTACCGGAAAATTCTTCAAACTTTTCTTTGGCGTTAAAGCTTCTTAAGCTTTTTGGTCTTGCAGCCCAAGCTAATAAATCTATGTTTGAGTATCCAAGCCCCTGGTCTACGTTATAAAGCGAAACCGCTAAATCAAAACTCTGATTTCGCAGTTTTCGCAACGTTTTTGTTCCACAAGAAAACAGGCTCATTCGACCATTTCCAGAAATTCCCATCACGTTATCGATCAAAGGATCTTGGGAAAGGGATTCCTTCATTGAGTCGGGAGCTAGTACCGTGATTTTTGCATCGGGAAACTCTTTTTTGAGAGCGTTAATACAAGAATTAAAAACCCTAGCTGCGGAACGAATAATTAAGATTTTAGTTTTATTCATAAAAGTGAGTTTAGTTCATTCCAACTTTACCGTTTGATAGGTCAAAAATCTTATTTTCCATATTTACGCCGATTAACCTGGGTAGGTTCATTTGTAATCCAATAGCGCGGACTTCTCCGTAGCCATTTCCCGTCATATTATTGTAGGGAATCACTCCCAAATCAAAACGCCGATTTTTCATTTGATTCATTAAGTCAGACGGAAAATTACGAGCTTTAAAGTGTCCAGGTCCATAAAAGAATGCTTCATCAACTTGTGGGTTCCTCATAAGATCTTCTTTCACTTCATCCTGACCAAGCACAGAGATCCTACTTTTTGGAAATTTTTCTTTAAGCGTTCGAACTATACCTTCTACTTGCCACATGCGCGAACAACGGAATACAAGAATTTCTTTTGGCGACTTCACGTCAAGGGCTTCCAATGGTCCCTTGGAAGACATCAGATATCGATTTCTAAAGGCTTTATCATAAAGCTTTTGAGCTTCGGCGTGATTAGCTTCTACTAATCTTGCAGGATATTCAGGGCGGTCTACAACGCAAAAGTTTCCCCCGTCAAATCGTTTCCAATCTAATTCTTTCAAGTGTCCTTTTTGTTTTGAACGAATAAAGAATGGAGTGCCTGGTTGCGGAGTGCTAATCGATAATTGAAAACGCCACAAAAGATTTTCATCAACTAGTTCATCAATTAAAGCGATCGTTTCTTTATCGCCAGCGTCAGTTGAGTCTTCGCCGCCAAACGTAAATGTACCGTAAAATTTTATTCCTATGTTGGTACCGAATTTTAATAATCGTTTCAATTTTTCGGGATTAAACTTGTTGCCAAGGTCCATACCTCCGGCGGCTTGAGCTTCCGCTGTTTCAATTCCCAAGCGGACCATGTAGTAACCCGCGCTTTTCATATTTTCAAGAACTTCTTCATCCATTGGCCATAAGCCGCACATAACATCATATTTTAAGTCGTCGTGTCCCGCCTCACGAATGGCCTTAGTCAAATCCAACATATATTTTTTGCTGCCATTGTGAACTTCTTCGTCAAAAAATATGCCTTCCATTTGAGGATATCTTGCGCGAAGTACGTCTAATTCGTGAATAACGTTGGATGGATTTCGAGGTCTCCAATTAGGCTTTTCATAAGAAATATTTCCACAAACGCAGAAGCTGCAAGACAATGGGCAACCTCTTGAAGCGTAAGCCTGAATTTCTAAATATTCGCTGGAAGGTTCGCCTGGAATTCCATAATCCAAACGTGAAACATCGTCGTCTTCGGGAAGCGGCAAGTCGTTAACATCCAGTAATCTATTAAAGCCGTTGGGAAATAAACCTGGAATATCATTTGGGTCTTTGCCTTGAATAATATCTCGAACAGTAAGTTCGTACTCGCGGCTTATAACGTAGTCGGCATATTCCTGAACTTCCTCTGGATAGGTAGTGGCATGCGGACCGCAAAAGATTAATTTTGTTCCAAAACGTTTTTTTATTTCTATCGCAAACTTACTATCCGCATCGATAGTCCTTGTTGCGGAATCCATAATAAGAAAATCAGGGCCAAATTCGGAAACCTTATCAACAAAAGCCTTATGATCTAATTTTTCTAGACAGCCATCGAAAAATTTAACCTCGCTATCGGTATCTCTTTTTAGAATGCTGGAACAATAGGCAAGTTGCCAAGGGTAGTAGGTAAAGATATTTAAATCTTTAGTGCTATTGGTCCACCTGCTAGGAGAGTGGATCATGGCATAACCGTTTTCGTCTATACCCACAGAATTACAAACGGCGACTTTCATATATTGGCCTCATAAATTGAATTGAAAAGGGCGTTAAGAAGTTTTTCGAGTTTATTTTGCGTTTAATTTGCCCTTGATGAAGATGAAAACTATTAGAACTTTATTTTAGTTTCGATCCTACTTTGATTTTTCTACCATAATGGTAGTAGAATTTAACCAAAAATTCTAATTTTCCTAACGGTTGAAAGCAACGAAAACTTTATATGTTGTAGCTTTTGTAGATAAAAGTAGTATAAATTGTTATAAAAAAAGGGTTAATTAGATTTATTTTTTGAGTCCCAAAGGATTTACGGTAATAAGTCTGAGCTGCTACTTGATAATAAATTTTAATAAGGAAATTGCATTGGAAGAAGAAGTTATAAAGAATGAGGAAACCGCTCTAAAAAAAACAGGATTTTTTGCCCGACTTAAATCTGGCTTAAGTAAAACTCGAGGGCAGTTGGCTGCGGGCATAGATAATGTAATTAATGGTAAAGCGCAAGTTGGGTCTGAACTGTTAGAAGAACTAGAAGAAGTTTTACTCACTTCAGATGTTGGTGTGACTGCAACTATGTCAATTTTAGATGAATTAAGAACCGAGGTTGCTTCGCAGAGGATCAGAACAAAAGAAGAGATTCTAGATCGTCTAAAAAATATATTGTCAGAGACGCTCGAAAAAAATAATCGAGATTGGATAGATTCTGGAGAATATCCTTTGGTTATCTTGATGGTAGGGATCAATGGTTCCGGGAAAACGACGACTATTGGTAAATTAGCTAATAAATGGAAGCAAGAAGGAAAAAAAGTCTTACTAGCTGCTGGAGATACTTTTCGCGCAGCCGCCGCCGAGCAACTGACTATTTGGGCAGATAGAGCTAACGTGTCAATTGTTAGTCAGAAGACGGGAACTGACCCCTCGGCAGTAGCTTTTGATGCAGTTAAGGCGGCCATA
>CAYFMN010000007.1:0-102607 GCA_964344185.1 uncultured Nitrospinota bacterium | reverse complement strand
AAAAATGGATATTGTTTTAATTGATACAGCGGGAAGATTACAAACAAACCATAATTTGATGGAAGAGCTGAAAAAGATAAAAAGAGTAATAGGTAAGGCTCTTCCTTCAGCTCCTCACGAAACTTTCTTAGTGTTGGATTCGGGCTTGGGACAAAACGCTAATTCTCAATGTAAACTTTTTGACGATGCATTATCTGTGACAGGATTGATAATGACCAAGTTGGATGGCACCGGAAAAGGTGGGGTGTTGTTTAACCTTGCCAAAGAAACAAAAAAGCCGGTTCGTTTCATTGGCGTTGGAGAAAAAACCGAAGACTTACAGGAGTTTGATTCTAAATCCTTTGTGAATGCGTTATTTGAATCTTAAAAAGTTTAGTTTGTTCTACTTCTTAATTGTTCGATCTGTGTTTTAAAAATGAACTCATGGACTTTGTCCTGTTCTTCTTCCGAAAGTAAATGGGAAAAGCAAAATCGATAAATTTTATCTGAATCTGTTCTTGTCCAAGTTATTAAAGACGCCCGAGTTTGAATTCTTTCAGGCTTCTCAATATTAAGAGGAAAAGAAATAGATGCAATTTCGCCTTCGTCTATCCATATGGATTGATCGCAACAAAAGGAAATTCCTCCAGCGCTTAAATTTTTTATAATTCCTTGTATCGTTTCTCCACTCTTTAATTGCACCTCTAACCTGAGAGGATTTTCCGGTTGCAAATCAAGTCTAAAAGCTTGTCTTCTATCTAAAGAACCGGGAATTATTTTTTTATTAAACCCAAAGAATTGTTTGAACCAATGACCTAATGAATGATTTTTTTGGTTGAGGTAAGGAGCCGTACGCGCTTTCATACTATTTTTCCTTTTTAAGTTGCATTACTAAGTCGTTGTTTACTATTACTTACGCAACGGCTACCTATGGAAAATCCATTAGACTTTTTTCAAAGAAAATATCGAAATTGAGACATGAATTTGAAACGCTTTAAAGATCAATGAATTATATTTTTCTCAAAGTAAGTAGAGGTAGAGTTTTTGGAGATTTAAAAGAACTTTAAGAAGAGGAAAATGAGAGAATGGGTAAATAAACTATTTAGGGTTTCGTAGATGTTTTTCAACGATGGAGATGAAATTTGCCGTATCTATTGGTTTACTTATGTATTGCTTAAATCCTTCGCGCATTGCTAAATCTATATCTTGCTGCATAGCGTTAGCGCTTATTGCTATTACGGGGATCTGGCTGGTATCCGGATGATTTTGAAGGATTCTCATTGCTTCTATTCCGCTCATTCCTGGTAGATTAATATCCATTAGGATTAAATCAGGGTTTTGAGAAAGAGCTATTCTAATTCCCGATTTAGCTTCCGTTGCTGAGATTAATCGTATATTGGAAAAATCTGATAATAGTCTTTCTACTAATGTTAAATTTAAAAAATTGTCTTCTATATACAAAATAGTATATTTATCTTTATTTCCAAAGGTTATGGAAGTATCCGACTCTATTATAGTTTCTGATGATATTGCGAGTGAATCAGTGTGAATTGGAAAATCGGCATAAAAAGATGTTCCCAAACCTTCTTCGCTATCGAATCCTAATTTCCCTCCCATCATTTCCGTTAATTTTTTTGTTATAGTCAATCCTATTCCAGCGCCTTCGATACCGGTTTGTTCAGCTTCAAACCGGCTGAATGGCTCAAAAATAACATCCTTTATTTTTTCAGAAATTCCTAACCCCGTATCGGTAATTAGCACTCTCAGTTTGTCTGTTTCTGGAAATTGTTTGTAACTTAAGGTTACGGACCCTTCTGGGCGATTATATTTAATGCCATTGGATATTAAGTTTAGCGCGATTTGTTTAAAACGGGTTTTATCTACAAAAATAATTCGGTTTTCAGAAGTAGAAATATTGTCAATAATAGAAATCCCTGAGTTTTCAGCAAGAGGTTTTACGATTGAAATAGTTTCTGATATTACTTGATGTAGATCGACAGGCTCTATTGATAATGATATCTTACCTGCTTCAATTCTCGCTAGGTCAAGAATCTCGTTTATTAACCCAAGCAAATGGTTGCCAGCTTGTAAAATCTGCCTAATGTCATTTACCTGAGTAGCTGAAAGCGGATCTCTTTTATTTTTTAATAATACTTGGCCAAAGCCAATAATTCCGTTAAGCGGCGTTCTTAGCTCATGACTCATTCGAGATAAAAATTCAGACTTGGCTTGGTTTGCACTTTCAGCTTCTTCCTTGGCTTCTTTAAGTTCTTCAGTTCTTTTTTGAACACGGTTTTCCAAGTTTTTGTGAGCTTCTCTCAATTCATCTTCTATTTTTTTCCTTTCCAGAACTTCAAGCCTTAATATGTTATTTTTTTCTAATAATTCCTCCGAAGTTAGGTGCATCGCCTGCTCTAATAATGAGAAATCGGACTCGAACTGCTCGTAAGACTCGCTGATAGAATTCAAAAAAGGCTCTAGCGTGGCAAGATCTATGTTTTTATCTGTCAATAGGCGTTTAACCTGCTTTTTTAATAAATTATGCATGGGAACATAGTCAATCTTCTCTAAATTTCGTATCAGTTATTCCTTGATCGCGAAGTTCTTATGTTTAAGTAGATTGAAATCAATGGTCTCGCGATAAAAGCAAAATTCAGATTTTTTTCTTTTAAATTAAAAGAAGAAAAGTCAGGTGATTTTAATGTGTTTTATTCAATTATAAGGGTTTTATTGATAAAATTGAAATTTATATTTATTATGTAAATGTAAATCAGTAAAATCAATTCACCTTAATGTGATGATTTTATTTTAGGATTTTGATAAATTCTTAAAATCTTTTTTGCTTTCTAATTTATTTTAATCGTTTTTTTATCGTTATGGTATTAATTTTTAGGGAAAACTCTTTTGGAAAACAATATTAAAACACTAACGGAAAAATTAGAGAGTTTTCTGAAAAACCGAAATTTTTCTGAAAAGCTACAAAATGTAGAGGACGAGACTCTAAATTCGTTAATTGAGAGTGTAAATGAATTGTTGGAAGAAGTTAAAAGGGGCGAAGATAAATTAAACCAATACAAAAAATCCTTAAAAGCTCAAATTGTTGTCCGTACAGAAGAGTTGAAAAGAGAAAAAGAGTCTCTTGAAATCGCATTTCGAGAAGCTCAAACTGCCAGTAATAGCAAAAGCGTATTTTTGGCTAATATGAATCATGAGCTTAGGACGCCTCTAAACGCGATTATCAATTATAGTGAAATGCTTCAAGAGGAAGCTGAAGATGAAGGTTTAGACGATTTTATTCCAGACTTAGAAAAAATAAGGACCGCAGGAAAGAATTTACTTAATTGGGTAGATGAAATTTTGGATTTATCCAAAATTGAGTCGGGTAGGGCCGAATTAAAATTAGAGTCTTTCGATATTGAACAACTGGTGAGAGTTTCTGAAACTGCCGGAAGACAACTAACGGAAAGTTCTGGTAATAGTTTGGAAGTAATATTGGCAGAAAATTTGGGCGAGATGCAAGCAGATAAAGAACGCACTCTTAGGATTTTAAATAACCTGATTGAAAATGCGGATCGGTCAACTCAAAAAGGAACAATTAAAGTGGAGGTTCAACGTGAAAAAGTAGAAGATATTGATTGGGTATCTTTTATTATTAGCGATAATGGCGCAGGGATTGATCCTAAAATTCTTGAAGCGTTATTTAAGGATTATGTTAATGCCGATGCATCAGTTTCAAGTTCCTATGGAGGGACAGCATTGAGTTTAGCTATTAGCCATCGCTTTAGCTTAATTATGGGCGGTAATATTTTTGCAGAAAGTGAATTAGGAAAGGGATCTTCATTTACCCTTCGTTTGCCGGCCGAAATGGAAACCCACCTGGAGAAACCTCACGTAAAACGCGCAACAGACCGGTTGCTCAGCGATATTTTTAACTTCAGAGGTTAAAAATATAATACAAGTTTTATCAAAGAATTTAGTTTTGTAATATTTGTCGGTGTAAGACTTTTGGGAGCGAATGTAGGAAAAAAGAATATAAATTATATATTGTCAGGGCGTGATGGACAATCCGAACTGAACGGTAGGCCCAAAGCAGATAATCGATAATGGTTTAAATTTGTGACTGTTTGATTATAAATGGAGGCGCCGGGCGGATTCGAACCGCCGATAAAGGTTTTGCAGACCTCTGCCTTAGCCACTTGGCCACGGCGCCATACTAATTAGACGGTTGTCTGAGAAGAAAGTGGAGCGGGAGAAGGGATTTGAACCCTCGACCTCAACCTTGGCAAGGTTGCACTCTACCACTGAGTTACTCCCGCAAATTGGAGTTTACTAATTGGGTTCCCTAATGGGTAAGTGAACTATTATATTTTCTCTTTATCGTTTGTCAAATCGTATTTTCGTTTTTCGCAAATTTTTCTAATAATTAAAGAAAAACTAGCTTATTTTTTCCCAAACTTTGATTCTGTGCCCTCTAGAAGGCGGCTAATATTTTCACGATGTTTAAATATGATCAATGTGGCAGTCAAAAAACCTGCAATAATATAAGTTTGATGAACTCCCAAGATAATTCCCACCGTAGGTAAAGAAAGAGCTCCTAACATTGAACCTAAAGAAACATAGCGGCAAATTAAGAGAGTAATGGCGAAGACGATAATTGCGCTCAATGCAGCGAATGGAGTTAAATATAAAAATACTCCCAATCCAGTAGCGACCCCTTTCCCTCCTTTAAACTTTAAAAAGATTGAGAATAAATGTCCTGAAAAAGCCATAAAACCAATAAAGGCTAATTCTGAAGGAGAGTTTAAAAAAAAAGAGCTAAGCCAAAGGGCTAATATCCCTTTAAGGCTATCGCCTAATAAAGTGATAATCCCTTCTTTTTTCCCCAAGGTGCGAGCAATATTAGTCGCACCAATATTGCCTGACCCGTGTTCTCTGATATTAATATTTTTGGTTTTAGCTACAAGAATTCCGCAGGGAATAGACCCCATTAAATAAGCTAATAACCCAAAAAAAATGGTTGTCATTGGAAAATTTAAAATTTAAGAGAGCTTAACTAATGAAGGTTTTGAAGCTTACGCTAGTTCATGTCCTTTGCGTCAAAGCTTTGCTTGTTTTTTTGAAGAAGTTTTTTTTTGGCTCGTTCTTCAATTTGTCTTACACGTTCCCTGGAAAGTCCAATTGCTTTGCCAATGCTTTCTAAAGTCATTGGATCTCCTCCGAAACCAAACCTCATCCTAAGAATGCTTTCTTCACGTGGAGAAAGAGCTTTTAACATTTCTTCTGTTTTTTCTCTTAAACTGGAAACAAAAATTTGATCGTCGTATGGAATATAATCTGGACTTTCTAATAAGTCGACATAAGGAGTTTTATCGTTATCATTTAGCGGCGTGTCTAAAGACAGATGAGCTTTATAAGCTCTCAGAATAGATTCTACTTGCTCGATATCCAGATCCATTACCTCCGCAATTTCAGCTTTTGTAGGTTCTCTTTCTAGATATTGCGAGAGGCTTTCATATCGTTTACCAATTTTATATAAATTGCTTGCTTGTTTTACGGGCAGCTTAACGGTTCCAGATTGTTCTGCTAAAGCATGCATAATGGCTTGTCGAATCCACCAACTTGCATAAGTAATGAATTTGATGTTCCGGGAGCCGTCAAAGCGTTTTGCCGCTTGGATAAGTCCAATATTACCCTCTTCAATCAAGTCTTGGAGAGAAAGACCGCACCCTTTAAATTTGTTGGCGACGGAAACAACGTATTTCAAGTTACGGCGAACTAGTTCTTGCATAGCCTTAACGTTGCCGCTTTGAATTTCTATCGATAGTTCGCCTTCTTCAGCCTTAGTAAGATGTTTAATCTTACTGATATCCTTTAAATATTGTCCTAAAGTATTGTCGCCTTCCGAGGAGGAAGATGATTTAGACGAGGACTTAGTCGACTTAGCTTTTGATTTTTTTTTCTGATCTTTTTCAGAGGGAACCATAATGTCCGTTTATTTAATGCTCCTCAATCGAAGACGAGCTTCCCTGGCAAAAGAGCTGCTAGGATAACTATCTAGAAGCTGGTTAAAGGTTTTTTTTGCTTGGTCAAAGTTTTGTTCTTGAAAATATGATTCGGCCAATAAGTAAATTACTTCGTCTATAAATTTTTGTTTTGGATATGTTTTTATCAAGTTTTTTAAACGAAAAATGGCCGATTGATATGAACCCGTGCGAAAATAATATTTTCCAATGGAAAAAGCATTTTCCGCTAGTTTATTGTTGCTTTGGATGATTTTTAGTTCCGCCTCAGATTTGTATTGGCTTTTTGGAAACGCTTTTATCAATGCTTCAAATCCATTAATTGCCGCCACCACTGCCGATTGGTCTCTTGCTGCATGGTCGGTAGATTTAAAATCTGACATTGCTTTAAAAAAATAAGCTCGATCAACCCTGGAATGAGCCGGATACAACTCAATAAACTTTTCATAGTTTATTTTTGCTTCGTCATATGCTTTTGTTTTATATGAAACGTCTCCTAAAAGCATTAAACCTTCAATTCTTTCCTTGCTGTCCGGATAATCTTCGAGTAGTTGTGTGAAAGTTTTTTGAGCTTCAGTGTATTCCTTTTTTTTTAAATGTTTTTTCCCTTTTAATAGCAATTCTTTTGAGGACGCTGTTTTTAAATCCAAACCATCTGATGCGCACGAATTAAAAAAAACAGCTAAAAATAGTAAGATGCAATATTTAGTGTAACTATTCCACTTGTGAAGCGACATTAAAAATATCCAAATGTGATTTTTATTTTCAATATATAATAAAACTAAATTATTGAAAGGCCAATCATTTTTAAGCGGTTACATCCTGAAATTTCATTAAAATAAAATTTGACTAAATCAATTATAAAAATTCTTTTGGTAGTGCGATTTGTTTCAATTAACCAAGAAGTTAAGAAGCGGATAATAATGGAGAAAAAAATTAACATATTTATTTATAGTATTTTAGCCCTATTTTTTGAGATTATTTCGTCGAACTCGGCGGAAGCGGAATCTTTCGTGGCAGTGAGTGAATGGGAAATATTGACAGTTATTGAAAAAGGTGGAGTGTTAATGTATCCCATTATTTTTTGCTCCGTTTTGATGGTGGGTATTGCAATTGAAAGAGCTTATAGCCTTAGAAGGAAAAATATAATAAATCAAGATTTTTTGAATAATATTCGAAACCATTGGAATTGGAAAGATGCCCAAAAAGGATTACAACTTTGCAATTCTTATGATAATTCTTTGGCGCGGATACTTAAGGTGGGGTTACTCCGTTTTGGAGGTAAGGTTGATGAAATCGAAAGAGCAATAGAAGGCGCAGGGCAACATGAGGCGTCTTTATTAAACTCGAATTTGCGAGTTCTAGGAGCTGTAGCCAATATCACTCCAATGTTGGGATTATTAGGGACGGTTTTTGGGATGATAAAAGCTTTTAACGTTATTTCTCAAAGTGGAACAGGAAACCCGGGGTTAGTGGCTAGCGGTATATCTGAAGCTTTGGTCACGACTGCGGCAGGTATGGTTGTTGGGATTCCCGCTTTGGCTCTTTATCATTATTTCCGTGGAAAAATAGATAGATATGTTTTTGAAATGGAAGAAATTTCGTTTCAACTAGTAGAGGAGCTTTCTTACGAGTCCATGAAAAAGAGAAAACAAGATGCGGCGAAACGCTTAGAACTTACCGCGAGTCAAAAAAAGAAATCGGTTTAAGATGAAGTTTCGAAAAGAGGAAGAGGAAAATTTTAATTTTGATTTGACGCCAATGATTGACGTCGTTTTCCTTTTGTTAATTTTTTTCATGGTTTCTACCGCTTTTGTTGACTTTTCTCACCGCATGGATATTGCCCTTCCTTCATCGAAATCTTCAGAAATAAATGAAACCCCCCAAGAAGTTACTATTGAAATGACCTTAAGCAAAGAAATTCTTTTGAATGGAAAAAAGATAACTCTTAAACAATTAGAAAATAAAATAGAGGAATTTGCAAAGTCTGAAAAAGCCACAGCTATTATAAAAGCTGATAAGGGGTTGCCATATGGAAGTGTGGTGGAAGTTATGGGGGTAATCCAAAGCTCTGGAATTGAAGACATCAGCGTTGCTGTTGAGTGATGATTAATCTTCTCGTTAAACGCTTTCTTTTAGCCGTTCGTTTTTTCCCATCTATTACAGAGCCTTGCCGTTTGACTGAAAATCCTGAACAATTAGGGAAAGCGGCTCCATTCTTTCCGGTTGTTGGGTTCTTTTTTGGCGTTCTCGCTATGGCTTGCTACTTATCTTTCTCATTTTGGCTAGGGACTCAAATAGCATGTTTCTTTGCATTACTAGTTTTAATTTTTTTTTATAATGGGGGCCGAATTTGGGGATGTTTAAGAGTAGCAGACCGATTGCTTATTACGAGACGTTGGACATTTGAAGATAGAAAGCTAATACGGTTAGAACGAGGCGCTTTTCGAGTTATCTTTTTATTTTTTATATTTTCGTTAAAGTTTTTTGCGTTATTACATGTTGGAGAAGGGTGGATTCCAAACATACTGGTTTTATTACCGACGGTTTCGGCTTGGTCGTATATTTATTTAGCGCATTCCTTGGCAGCGTCGTCTAGAGACGAGTTTGGACCTTTTCCCCATATTAAGTTTGTTGGGAATTTGCAATTTTGGGGGGCTACGTTATTTACAACGGCAATTGCCATTTTTTTTATGGGACTTGAGGGTTTATTCCTTTTGATGTTTCTGTCGCTCGGGACGGTCATTTTTGAGCGGTACGTAGTAAATAGAAATAAAAAGTTTTTAGGAAGCGTTTTGGGAGTAATGTTGGAGTCAAGTGAATTGGGGCTTTTACTAATCGTTATATTAATGAGGGATGGTTTTATGACTTCAACTTCAATGGGCCTACTAGCCTAAAGATTTTTTCGGCTTATAACGGCAAGGGTTTGGTTTTCGATCTACTTACAATCCAATCGTTTTGCATTCGAACCTCTTCGGGATTCAAAATATTGAGTAACGATTGTGGATCTGAATGGTCTTCGTCATTTACTACCATACAATAATGTCTTTCGACATAAGCGGCGACATGATCTTTAAATTGAGGAAATCCGGAAAATAGCTCTTTAAAAATTTCTTCGTGGTATTCTTGGTCGTCTATTTTGGGATTGAAGTTTTTTAACTTCGGACTCAGTTTTACCTTAAAATCGACTTTCAGAAGAGAACCCATTAATCCGCCTCTAAACAAAGATTTAAAGAATATTTATAGAGTTCATAGCCACTAGAATCCAGAAATTTTTGAAGATGATATCTGGCTGATAAGCTCTATATAGTATTAGTCAAAAATACACTTCTTCTTTATTTTAAGAGGTTTTCTAATTGAGACAAAAGGAAAATTTTACCTAAGAGATTGAACCTTTTATTACTAAAGACTTGTGTAAAGATTAACAGATACCTCATATTAGTAAGTCTTTATTTTTCAATGAAAAAGGAAATTAGTTTAAATTTTTAGATATAACAATTTTTACAAAATAGGACGATTATGAGCGAGCAAGAAGATAAAAAAAATGATCCTTACTTCAAGGCTACAATCGATTTATTGAGTTTCATCGATAGTTGTCCTACGCCTTTCCATGCTGTTCAAGAATCAAAAAATAGATTAATAAATAAAGGTTTTAAGGAGTTATCTGAAACTGAGTCTTGGAATTTATCTCCAGGAGAGAGTTATTTAACGACTCGAAATGATTCTTCTATTATTGCATTCAGAATAGGAAAAAAAGCCCCTCAGGTTTCCGGTTTTAAAATTATCGGCGCTCATACTGATAGTCCCAATTTGAAGTTAAAGCCAAACTCAGTTTATGAAAAGTCTGGGTATTTACAGTTGGGGGTTGAAATTTACGGCGGCGTGTTACTTTCTACCTGGACCGACAGAGATTTGTCTTTAGCGGGAAGGGTAATTTTGAAGGAACCGAACGATCAATTAGCCACAAGACTCGTTAAAATTGATAGGCCTTTACTCAGGATTCCCCAATTGGCGATTCACCTGAACCGGCAAGTTAACGAAAAAGGATTGCTTCTCAATAAGCAAACGCATATGCCTCCAATTTTTGCTTTAATTGATGAAAAAATTCAGGGAGACTGTCCTCTAAAAAAATTAATAAGCGCCGAACTAGACGTTAGTTTCGAAGCCGTTGTTGGAACGGAACTATCTCTATTTGATTTGCAAAAAGGTACACACGCCGGTTTGGACAATGAGTTTATTCAAACGGCTAGGCTGGATAACCTCGCGTCGTGTCATGCGGCGTTAATGGGGCTGGAAAGTGAAGATGTCGCTAATGATGAAGCGACTCAAGTAATAGTTTTTTACGATAATGAAGAGATTGGAAGCGAAAGTATGCAAGGAGCAGGTTCGCCATTTTTGAAGGATATTTTAGAGCGAATTCAAGGAAAATTTGAAGAAACGCGAGAGGCGTATTTACGAGCTATTTCCAAGTCCTTTTTCATATCTGCGGATATGGCCCACGCAATACATCCCAACTATTCAGATATGCATGATCCACAGCATATGCCTCAAATTAACAAGGGGCCTGTTATCAAAGTAAACGCTAGTCAGAGGTATGCCACAGATTCGGAAACTTCCGCTCGTTTTGAGTTATTAGCCGAAAATGTTAGCGTGTCTTTGCAAAAGTTCGTTACCAGATCTGATTTAGGATGCGGTAGTACTATTGGGCCGATCACTGCGACAAATTTAGGCGTCAAGACAATAGATATTGGAAATCCAATGCTGTCAATGCATTCCATAAGGGAAATGGCCGGCTCAAAAGATCACTGGGATCTAATTAGAGTATTTAGGGAATACTTTAAAAATTAACCGCAATATAAAGAAAAGCTTCTAAGCTGTCGCCGCAATCGTTTCTACGCATTTAGCTTTAAGCGAAGCCCAGCGGATATTATCCGATTTAGACACTTGGATTGAATTACCTAAAATCCATACGCTTTCAACTCCATTTAGTTCGAAAAGGGCTTTTGCGATGGAGTGTGATTGAGCGGCTTCTTTATTTGGATAGGATAAACCCGTTCCAGGTGGAATTAGATCTTTATCCAAAGTAAAGGTTATTAAATTTTCTGTTCTAGTTGGAGTGGTTTCGATTTTTACAGCCATTTTGGTCGCTTTACAAAAAATTAAAAAATAAATAATAAACGAAATTTTATGAAGAAGGATTATAACAAAAGGCGTTAAATTTAAAACGGATTTTCGTCAATAAATCCGAATTTTTTTTTGGCTTCTTCTAATGTTTTTTGGGTGGCTTCGGCTGCTTGGAGCATACCGTCTTTTTTAAACAATTCGACAGCTCGGCTCAAATTAACAATAGTTAGCATACGAAATGGGGGACCTGAGTTATAATTAAAATAAGCCCAGCCCAGGTTTCCATGCGCTATTGCGTCGTTAGGGCGGCGATGGACAACCAAGTTAATATGAGAAATTGCTTTTTCCCATTCCTCTAAAAAATTATAGACATTGCCCAAACTCAAATGAATATCTAAATTATGTGGAGCTAGTTTTAAGCCTTTTTGAAAAGCTTCAACGGCTTTTTCAAAGTTGCGCAATTTTTGATAAGCCAACCCCAGGTTTTGGTAGACCACCCAATAATTGGGGTTTAATTCCGCTGATTTTTCATAAGCCTCGACAGCTTCTTGATACGCTCCTTCATTTCGAAAAATGTTGCCCCTTTCAAACCAATCTTTAGCGGAGTTTGCAAAAACCAGATTGGATGGAAATAAAACTAATGAACTAAATAAAAAAGCGGAAACTATTTTGAGTTGTAATTGGTAGATCATTGGAAGCTTATTCTCAATATTGAAATTGATCTACGATTTTACATTAAAGCGGTAATTTTGAAAAGTTGGAGCTATTTTTTAAATATATTAGTATTTAAAAATTATAGGAAAAACCGCCGTATCCAGCGATGCCCGGCGTCTCGAAACCTGGAATTTCCTCATAATCTTTATCTAGAAGGTTTTCTCCTCGAGCCGTAATTTTTAAGTTCTCGGTTACTTGGTATTTTAAAGCGACTCGGAGTGTTGCGAATCCGGCGGTATTAAAAACTCCATCGCGAATACCGCTCCGGGCATAAACGGCTAACAGTCCATTTAAAGGACCGTCAAGATAATCTAACGAAGCGTTAAACGCATGTTTGGGAACTCTTGTTAAAGGAGCTTTATCGCCATCCACCGCTTGATTCCAGGTATGGTTAGCGCTAAAACCTAGATATTTTATAATCCTATAGCTGATGTAGCTTTCAATACCTTTAGAATTGGCTAAGCCAACGTTACCGATGCTAAAAGTAGCCAAGTCAAACTGAATTTTATTTTCTATTTCAGAATCAAAATAAATAGCTCCAAAAGTTAATTTGTTATTGAATAAGGATTGGTCAAAACCAATTTCCCAATTATCCGATTCTTCTGGTTTGAGATTGGGATTGCTGAAATTAGGAAAAAATAAGTCGTTGCCTGTGGGTGCGCGAAAGCCAGTCGCTGTAGAAGCTCTTATAGTGGTTCCTGTTTGATTGATTTTATATAGACCTTCAAATTGGTAGGTAGTTCTGTTATCGAAAACTTGATTTTTATTGAAGCGAACTCCTGCGGTTAAAATAAGCTGATCTTTATAGTTATATTTGGTTTGAAAATAAAATCCCTGCTGGAAATTAGAAACGTGTAAATTGCTTTCTTGGTTGGTTCCATTTAAAACTTGATGTTCGAAACCTGCAACGCTTGAAAAACCGCGACCAAACTCAAATTTGTTTTGAAAATCAGCGGTCCAAGTTCGGTTATAAATTGTTGAAGTAGCGGCAAAAAGCGGGTCAGTACTACCATAGCTTTTAGATTTATCGTAAGAGAAGTTTAAATTTAATTTCACATTCCACCATTTCTTCAACCCTTTTTCTATTGGAACGGCAACATATAGCGAGTCGCCTTTAGAGAATTGGGCCCCGTCGTTAGGACGAAAAGTGGTCCGACTAAAATCGTCGAACTCTCCCGAGGATTTTGTGTACCGGCTAATTAGGTCGATCTTACCATCTGAGAGAAACTTTTTTCCTAACCTTAAGGAAAAGTTTGAAGCTTCATAATCGTCTTTTTCCGAGTTTCCTAAATTTTTTGCGGCTGCAGTAATTCCTTCTGAATCGGTTCTAGAGGCGGAAATAGAATATTCATAATCTTTTATAGTTCCTGAGCTTCCAGCAGTCTCTTTAAAAGTAGAAAAGCTACCGCCTTCAAACGAAGCGTAGTGAGATGGTTCCCCCATTCCTTTTTTTGTAATAATTTGAATAACCCCGCCAACAGCGTCGGCTCCCCATAGAGTAGATTGTGGTCCTTTTAAAACCTCTATTCTTTCAATGTTATCGATATTGAGATCATTGAAGTCGAAAGATCCGTCGAGGGTAGCGTTAACTTGGATTCCATCTATCATTACCAACGTGGAATTTGATCCTGCTCCTCTAATGTTAACTCTAGATAATCGCCCAAGTCCTCCATTTTGGGTAACCGTCAAACCTGGTACCGTCCTTATAAGTTTTTCAACTAAAAATTGACCTGATTTTTTAATTTCTTCTTCTGTAATAATTGTCACTGAAGCTGGCGTCGTTTCTTTGGTGAAATCAAGACGGGTGGATTTTACTTCTATTGGTTCCATCTTTTCTGCATCTTGGGCTGTAGCTAAAGCGGTGAAAGAAACAAAAAATATTATGGATAAAAGCAATTGGTTTTTTTTAGTTTTCATATTTCTTCTTTATGCTCGTTGAAGTATTGCTTAAATAATTATTTAATTGGAAATACCTAGTTACCAATTAAATGCTTTTATTTTGCTCGATACGAGTTTCTAGAAGATAGAGAGGAATGCAGTCCGTAAACTGTGGTTTTTGAAAAACTAAAAGTAAAGAAAAACGATCCCAAAAAAAATCCCCTTTTCCAGGGGAAAAAGGGAATATACACTTAGAGCGATTACCTCTTTATCCTCGAAGAGCAAACGAAACGTTTCCGATAAGGTATTCTGACTTAGAGGCTTAACCTACTCATCGCGCCTTCCCATTCAAATAGAGAACAGTGGCATAGTGCGAGTTTCGTACCTCAATACAGCGGCGGGACCGCGACGGATTTTCACCGTCTTCCCTTAATTTCGGAAATGCTTATTAAAATGTAACAAGATACTGCAATTATTTGGTCGTTTTGTCAACCGTTAAATCAAAAAAGCTAAACAGCTTCGCATTTACAGAGTTCTCTAATATATCGCACTAACGACCAGATAGTTTCTTTATCAAATGTAGCTCCCCAACTGGGCATGCAGGGGGCTCGCCCGACTTTTAATCCGCCTTTACTGATAGCGTCGAATAACTCTTGGTCGCTACGAGTTTCCAGATAGTCTGCCTTAGTATGGTTCCTGGGGGGTACAGTTACGTGCGGCGAATTGATACCGTCTCCTTTTCCCTTGGTTCCATGGCATTGAGCGCAATACCATTGGTATGTTTCGCGGGTTTCTTCCGTGACTGGATAGGGATCTAATTTTTCTTGGACGATAGGTTCTACTTGTTTCTTCGGTATTGGAGGGACCGAGGCGCGCTCTTCTTTTTGAGATTGCCCACATGCGCAAAATAGAAAGATGAAAAAAATAGCGGGAACTATTTTGAGTTTGGAATTTTTTAATTTGTCCATTTTAAAGTTTTGGTTTGCTAGCGTAAATTTTCTTTCTTTTGGTTTAATACATATTTTGTTAAGGAGATAAAATCTTTTTCCGAAAGTTTAAAGATTGGCATGCGACTTTTCGGTTCGTATTTTCTTGGGTTTTTAAGTTTGTCGTAAATCCAGTCGCCTTTTAACCTATTTCCTGCGTTTATGAGCGAAGGACCGGAAATCCCTCCGCGAGGTTTCTTGGCTAGGTTGATTGCCTGATGACATGCGGTGCAGCCGTAAGTTCTTTCAAATTTGATTTTAGCTTTTGCTTTTTGGCCTTTTGAAAGGGGAGCATCATCGATCTTTCCTTCGGGAAAATCATCAAGCGTTAACTTCATAAGGAAGTCGATAAGTAGATTAACTTCTTTACTAGAAACTGTTGGGTGCTTTTTAATTTTAGCTCCTGTAAGGAAATTTGGGCTTAAGATAAAACCGCCTGGTCTTATCGTTTCAGGATCCTGGAGAAAACTTATTAGCCAATCTGTTTTAAATTTGTTTCCGGCGAAAAATAGATCTGGAGCGGTTCTATTTTTTTCGTTCGAGTTGGACGAAAAGCGGTGACATCCATCGCATCCTAATTTTTCAATGATCGTCTTACAATATGCAAAGTCGTTAAAACAATGGCTAATGAAAGCAACGAATAAGGAAAAAAATATAAATTTTGTTTTTTGTAACATAACTCAAGGAGCGTTTTGAGATTCTGAAAACTCCATAGTTTTCTCTTGTGATAAAGATTGCCAACCATTAGGCGGTAAAACTTCTTCATTATCGCTTATATTGTTTTCTAGCTGCGATTGGTTGGGGGGGTATGGATATATTTCTTGAGAGTTTTGCCCGGATAAAGCCGGAACTGTATCGTCATTAATTGAAGATTCAGTTTCCATGACTTGCGAAGGAGGGGAAGCTTCCGACTCTTTGATGATTTTCATGACCATATCGATGTCGTTATCGGTGGTTTCTTCCATTACGGAATCTTCATTGTTAAGGGGAGGGCCGTATAGTTCTTTTTTAGCTTTGTGCCGTATGTCGTATGGAAACGCATTTCTACTCAATAATTTGGGAAATCCTCGTTCCCGCAAAGCGAGATATCTATTGGCTCGGTATTTATCGTTTTTTGTTTGTATCATAGATAATTCGTTAGAGTTCAAAAATCTTGCTCCAAGAGGCCAAACGCTTTGCAGCAAAACTCGATTAGAATCCATTGCTTGCCAAAGTTGGAAATCTATGGGTAATGATGAGGAATCGGTTATTCCTTCGAAAAAAGACGGCGCGTCGAGAATGGTTTTGAGTTTGGGGTCTCCCAATCCCAGGGTTTCAGGATTTGAGTGACAACTTTCACAGGAGCGAGCAATTTTTCGAATTGTATGAGGAGTATAAGGCGTCATCAACAATCCAGGGTTTCCATTGTGAAGGCTTGGAATTACGGTCGATTTAAGCGTTTCTCCTTCAACCGATATTTCGGAAACAAAATATTGTTTTCTAGGCTTTAAGATCGAATATTTACCGTTAGAGTTTTTCCCTAATATCATTTTTTTCCAAGAGACTTTCGACGTTAGTTCTAACCAAACTCCAGGTTGCCATCTTCCTGATATTTCATCAGTTGAATCTGTCGCCGTAAGCCAGTTAAAATCTTGATTTAAATAAGATATTTGTCCAACGGTTTTGTTGTCGCCAAATAGCGTTTGTTGCAGGTTAGGGTCGGAAAAGTTCCAATCTTTCCATGTTTCTAAATTGGGTCTATTGTCTAAAATGACATGGTTGCCCCATTCGGCGTATGTCCATCTAGCGTGGCAAGCAGCGCATTCTATTAAGTTCATATGTTTTTTCAAGGAATGGGCCACTGGAGCTTTATCATCTTTTAGGATAGGAATAATATGTTTTTTACCTGTCACTTTAGAAATTAAGATCCATTTATTTTTATGCTTTTTAATGTGTGGTCGTAAGTTTCCCAGGTTGTCTCTCATTATTAAATCGCCAAATTTTATTTTTCCCTGTAGATTGGGGTTTAAGTCGACTGTTTTAATAATTTGTTTGGCTCTGTCTAATGATTGAACTAAAAGAAATTCGCCCGGAGCTTTTTCATGTGTTCCGTGGCAGTCGTCGCATTTAAGACTTTCGCTTCGACCCTGTTTGGGAAAAGTAGAGTTTGGATTTTTCAACTCGTTGCCTTCATGGCAATCGATGCAATGCATACCGCGTTCGCGATGGATATCCTGAATTAAAAATTTGTGTTCAGAGCCAAATAAGATGGGTTTATCTTTGTCTATGGAATTTGAAAGAGGTTTTTCTCGTGCGGGTTTTTTAAAAAGACCTTCATACTCAATTCCTGGACCGCTTTCATGGTGGCACGTTTCGCATTGCGAACTGGGAATAGCGATAGTAAATTTATGTAAAATTGGATAACCTCGCGAGTTCTTAAAAGACTTTGCCGCTATTTTTTTGCTTAATGGTTTCTTTTGTTTTCTAAGTTTTTTTCTTTGTACCGTTTGAATAGCTCGATCCCTTGTCATTGACATTCCATCATTAGCATAAGGCATGTGGCATGATGCGCAACCAGTGGCTCTATATTCGCCCGCTCTATGAGGACTTGGAGATTGGATATGACAACGGAGACACTTTTTTTGCAAAAAATCATCAACCGGCTCAGGAGGGGTGTCCGCTTCAGTTTCCGGAGGAAATAACTTCTCTCCCTTATCCGCGTCGGGAATCAATGATAACGTTGGAGATTTAAGATCTTGTACTCCCCAGTTATAACGGGTGAGGTTAATTTGTCCTTTAGCCGTTGCCATAGAGGATTTAGAAACCTTATCTATATGGTCTGCATGGCATTTTCCACAATATTTAGGCGCATGAGTTAGGTCGGAAGGATTTGAAACCATTTTTCTGTGCGCCGATTTTTTTGAATACGCTCTTCCGTTTCCTCCATGGCAGCGAGTACAGGAAAACCTATGGTTGGAGCTAATTTCTTCGATCCCGCCGTGACATGTCAAACACTTTTGTCCCTTATCGTAAGCGACCACACGACCATACACGTCGTTGATTTTGAAATTGGAGTTTCTATACTCAGCCTCTATAAACGATTGAGTTTGTCCGGAAGAAAAAAAACGAATCCCATCAATTGTTGTCCCAGGATTTAGAACCTCCTGAGCTTCCATATCCATACCTCGAACTGATAATAGCGGATCTCTCAGGTCGCCTGCGTCAATATTTGAATTAAGGTTTGGATTGGGAACTTCTGCTAATTTTTTTTGTGATACGGAGTTAGAAGATGCGTTATTTTGCGACGTCAATTCATCTTCATGAACGGAAAAACTTTGATCTTCTGTTAAGGATTGATTAGTTTTCTCCTGTGTAGGTGAATTCTGCTTTGTGTCAGGAATAATTTTTTTTCTATTTTTGAAATAATCTCTATCTAAATTAAACGGCGAACTGTAAGGGTAATTAAACGGTTGCGCTAAAGAAATTGATAACGATATAGATATAACTATGGTTAATAGGATTGAGAGAAAAAGGAATTTTTTGAATAAACCTGATTTCATCTTTTTGGTTACTGAGCCTTTAATATTTTTTGTCTAAGTAGTCGGTGGTTGTTCGTCCCGGCAAATTTATAACTTTTTGTCATGTTTTGGTAAATTTTATCTCTTTCTTGGTTATGGCATGGTATGCAATTTCCAACTTTTAAAATACGTGAAATTTCTTTCTGATTAAAAAGTCGAGCGTTTTTTTGCGAGACTCCGGCAACAGGTTGTCCCCTAATTGTTGTAAATGCGTCAGGAGGAACGTCGACTTTTTCAGCTAATTTTACAGATCTATTTAGATATTGCATTGTGTCTGATTCTCCCGAGACATTATTCCCTAAAATTAGTTTTCCTGATCCTAATCCCAGGGTTTCTGGGTTTATATGGCAGTCTTCGCAGGAACGTGTTCTTGAAGAAACCGTATGGGGAAAACTTGAGAAAGCTAGATGCGATCCTGAGTATCCTTCTGGGTTTAAAAATGTCTTTTCTAAATAGTCGCCCGACCAGTCGCCTTTAGAATTTATTACTGGAATAGGATTCCCTTCTTTATCAAAAATTGATATGTGCCTTTCTGGTTGAACTAGCATCGGAGTTACTTTACCTCTTGGGCCTACCATTAAGATTGGTTGTTCTGCGGATAATTGAAAGTTTTGTTTGACCCAGGAGTTTCCATCAAAGTTTTCTTCTTTTTGGTTAAAAGTTAAATGGCATCCTGAACATTTTGGGACCCATTGGGAATGGCAGGCTGAACATTCTAGTTTTTCTTGGTGAACCTCAATAGCATGTGATTTTTTGCTTTTGTGGATCATAGGGATCGGAAATATTTTTCCAGTTCTCTTACCTACGACGGACAACTTGTTGTCTATCATTTTTACATTTGACAACTTTTGTTTTTTTTCCGATAGAGCAAGAATATCGCCTTCATGGTTTTGACCATTTTGATAATATTTACTGACCAAAATAGCTGGATCGTTTGGATCAATTATTTTGCCAACCTCAGGAAATGTATTATAAGTGCCATGGCAGGTTTGACAACGAATTTCGACCGCCTCGTGTTGTTTAGAATATATATTACCATCTCCCATTATATCGTTTGACGTGTGGCAATCGATACAATCCATTCCTTTTTTGAAATGAAGGTCTTTTACAGGGACGCCAAGTCCTGGAAGCAAATTGGCTTTAGTTAATACGTTTTCTCTGTTTTTATGGGAAAACCTTTTTTCATCGGCAAATGTGCGATGGCAGGTTATGCATGTGGAGTCTGGCGGGAGAGCTTCAAATTTATGTTTAGCGACGTGACCAGATTGAGTCTTATCTATGGAGCCATCGTTACCTGTATAAAGACCATCTTTAGAATAAGGCATATGACATGCTGCGCATCCTTGTCCACGAAAAATACCAGACGGAGGAGGGGAATCCAGATGACATTGAAAGCAAGATTTGCGTAACAAGTTGTCGGCAATATGATGCGACAATTTTCCTTTTTTGATGTTGGATTTATTTTTTAAAGCGTTTCTTCTCCAATCAGCTTTGGAAAAAAACGGAAGGGGCTCTAAAAAAGGTAATCCTACATCTTGAAAATCCAAGTTTTCGACTGGATAGACACCGTACTGAGCCGACTTGAATACTTGAGCGGCCCATTGGTAGCGCAGACCGGAAATGACGCCAGCTAAAGTCCCCATTATGGATTTTTTTAGCCTGGATATATGATCTTGGCCTGGGGAGTAGGAAGAGTGGTGACACCCGTTTTGACCGCAAGATTTGTTTGCTAAATTTAAATGAGATGGGTTTTTTTTGCCAACGCCCCAAATAGGATCGTAAATTAGGTCACGATGCGCTTCTTCTTTTGTTTTTGAATTTTGATTGCCCCCATGACATACAACGCACCCAATTTCTGGAGGGTGAGAGTCGCTTATTGCTTCAATACCATTATGGCATGTGACACACTGCTCGCTAGTTTTTGCGCTCCAGTTTATTGGAGGGGAGTATATGAAGTCATCTTTGCTTTCTACTGTGGGTTTGGTGGTTAGTTTGTTTTGCTCGGAAATTATTGGACGGATAAGCGATCTATAAGAGGAGGTAAATTCAGTTTTTTGGGCAAAAGGTGAGCTTGACGGCCAAAAATTAATCAATGCCAAAAAAGAAAAAAACGCAAAAGGAAGTAGCCGACGAAAGATAATCACAGAAAGTTCTGACGGGTTTAAGTTTCAAAACCGCTTGACCAAAACTTTAGTTGTTTGGAAGTTAATAGCGGTTCTGAAAACTTTTACAACTTTAGAAAACAAGAATAGCTTCAATATTCTCAATATATTGCGCTATTCCAATCATTCATAAGTGATGTGAAGGCGATCCAAATAATCCAGAAGTTTTTCTAATGAATCGCGAATGATTTCTGGCTGTTTTTGGATCCCTGAGTTTTCGATGGTCAATCCAATATTTGAAATTTCTTCAAATCCGTAAGACTTGCCATTCCCTTTCATTGCATGGCCTAAAACTCGAACAGTATCAAAATCTTCTTGATCGACAGCCTTGGATATTTTATCAATATCCATACGTCGATTCTTTAAGTAGCCAGGGACTAACTCCTCTATATCACGATCAATTTTTAAGTAGATCTTTTCGCCCAAAAGAACGCCCTTTTTCAAATGATTAAGACGCCCCGTAAATTGGGATCAATCTAGTAAACGGGGTTATGAAAATAATACAAAGCGTCGTCGTTAGGAGTAATAGTGTAATCAGGCAAACTGGCGCATTGTTGTAAAGCTACCCTCCAGCTACTCCCTTCTTTTTCGAAGACGTAATTGCAAAAACTGTGCTGTCTGTCATCTGTGCTTAAACGAGACGAGACATTTACTATCTCGTCTACAAATAAGTAGCCTATTTTATCTCCTACTTTACCGCCAAGAGTTGTTCGAGTTGTGGTGCATTTCATTTCTTCAAACTCGGCTATCATTCTTTCAAAATCTTCAATTTGTTCTAGTAGATTTATGCGTGTTTCATCCGACATTAGTACCGCATCCTTTTTATAAAAAGGAAGGAGCTTTTTAGGACTGGTACAAATTGTTTTATCCATGCTCTTTAGGATATTAATAAAAACGTCCGTGTCAGCTGCATTAGCGGGTGTTAAGGCCATTGTTCCAGAGAACAGGACCACCGCCAAAAGGACGAGAAGCTTTTTCATTGGGTCAACCTCCATAATTAATTCTTATGGGCGAAAGTTATTTCGCTTTGTTTAAATTTCCCTATTAAATCAATCTATGGGAATTTGTGGAAAAGAATTTCAACAGTTTCTCCTTCTTCGCCCCAGCCATAAGATCCGCCGGTTCCAGCGAAAGTGGAGATAATACCGTTAGTGTCAAGTTTTCGAATCCTGTTATTTCCTAGGTCTGTAATATAAGCATTTCCTTTGGAGTCAAAAGCAATTCCTGAAGGAGTTTTTAACATCGCTTTTTCTCCTGGTCCACCGTCGCCATAATAACCTTGATAGCCTTTACCGGCTACTGTGGTAATTGTGCCGTCTTTTTTAATTTTTCGAATTCGATGAGTGCCAGCCTCAACAATATAAAGTTCGCCAGAAGGGCTAAACGCTAAATCAACCATAGATCGAATTCCCGCTTCGATAGCGGGTCCTCCATCTCCAGTATCCTTATGTTCTCCATTTCCCGCAATTGTGGTTACAATTCCGTTAGTATCAATCTTTCTAATTCGATTATTGGTCGAATCTGCCACGTAAATGTTTCCTGCGTTGTCCAAAGTTACTGCGGTAGGATCTGCAAACGCCGCTTTAATCGCGGGTCCACCGTCGCCGGTAAAATCTGACGCGCCATTCCCCGCAATTGTTGTATATTTACCATCGGGTGTAACTTTACGAATTTGATGGTTAATACGATCCGGAATAATTAAATTTTCTTGTTTGTCCAGCGCTATATCAGAAAACTGACTAATTGCTACCAGATCTGATTTTGACGATTTGCTAAATCCACCCGATTTTTTTATTTCTTCAAGATACTTTTTATCTGATGTTGTATGAAGCAAATGGACGATATTATTTTTGTCAATTTTTCGAATCAGGCTCATAAACCCGCTTGGATTCGTAAAATATATTTCATCATCATCGTTTAAAATAAGAGACGTTACGCTATAAAGTTCCGCATCCAAAGCGTTACCGCCGTCTCCTAAATTGCCGCGTTTTCCATTACCGGCGATGGTGTCGATAATACCCTCTGGGGTTATCATTCTAATTCTAAAATGAGCTTTATCTGAAAAAATTACATTATCTTTTGAGTCAACGGCAATTCCATGGGGGAAAAATAGGCTAGCTCCCGTTGCCGGTCCGCCATCTCCCTTAAATTTTTTCTTACCATTACCCGCAATAGTTTCTACGGAACCAGATTGGAGGTCGACTCTTCGAATAGTATAATGTGACCGATCAACAACCAGCAGCTTACCATTTGGGTCCAAAGTAAGGGCGAATGGAAAATGCAGATTTGTCTCTCTCGCTAATTCACTATCTCCGTTGTAATCTCGTTGACCTGTTCCAACGACGGTACGAATTAAACCATTTGTATCTACCATTCTTACTCGATTATTATTCCGATCAGCAATAAATAGGTTTCCTTCAGAGTCGACAGCTACCCCGGTAGGACCGGCAATACTCGCGCGATAAGCGGGGCCGTTATCTCCAATAAAATAAAATCCTCCGTCGCCCGCTGGGGTTGTTATTATTCCGTTAGTATCGACTTTTCTGATTCTGTTATTTCCCCTATCGGCGATATATAAATTGTCATTTTTGTCGATAGCTAATCCAAAGGGTTTGTTTAATTCAGCGTTAATGGCAGGACCTTTGTCTCCCTTATATTGGTCGCCTCCATTACCTGCAACTGTTTTGATTATTCCATTGGTATCAACCATACGAACCCGGTTGTTTGATCTGTCGGAAATATACAAATTGCCTTTAGAGTCGAAAGCCAAACCTGCGGGTAAATTAAAACTTGCTTTCGTTGCCGGTCCACCGTCTCCGCTAAAACCTGCCGTCCCATTTCCTGCGACGGTGGTTATAATTCCATTGGTGTCGACTTTCCTAACTCGGTGATTGCTTCTATCTGCGATATAAAGGTTTCCCTTTTTGTCGAAGACCAATCCTGCAGGTTGATTTAACCTTGCTTTAGAAGCCGGACCTCCGTCTCCAGAAAATCCAGATATCCCTTTTCCAATAACTTGTTTGATTTTTCCATTTTTATCAATTCTAAGAATTGAGTGATGATCATGGGTTGAAATAAAAACGTTGCCGCTTTGATCGACGGCTATTCCGTCGATTAACGAAATTTCTACATCGGTCGCAACATCGGTTTCATCTAACGATTTAGCGTTAACAACAGAAGTTGTTATAAAAAAAATAAACGTCGCTAAAGCGACGTTTTTATAAAAAGAGCGAAAATTGAAAGGCATTATTGACCTCTTCTAAATGGACTTAACTAATATTGTTTTCCTTACTCAGTACGCATTTTGATTTAAAAGGTAACATGCGCAAAATCATATAAAATTTGGATAAGTTTTTGATTATACGGCGACGGTTTTTGATGTCAATTGAAATTTAATTATTATTAAAATTATGTTTTGAGCCATTTAGATATAGGGATTGTAAACAAAAAGTAAAAGCGATTGCTTCATTCGATTTATTCAAAGTAAGGTTTTTTAGGCATGGTTCGAGGGCTGCAATTTTGGGTTATAGGTTGAAAAATGCTATTATAAATCATCATGAAAACGCTTTTAATATTTCCTTGTCAATGGTATCCATCTCAGCCGTACTTAAGTACGCCGTATTTGACTTCGTATTTAAGATCTAAAGGATGGGAAGTAAAACAAAGAGATTTTAATATCGAGTCATACGACTTGTTTCTGTCAAAGTCAGTATTGGACGAAGCGGTTGGTCGTCTTGATAAAAAGATCGATTTAATTCGGGCTAAACCGTCGCTTTCATTTAAAGATAAATCTTTAATGGATGTTTTGGCCACGGGCAAAAAGTTTTCAGGACAGATCATTTCTCAGGTAGAAGAAGCAAAAAAAGTTATGCGAACGCCTGACTTGTTTTTTAACTTTGATATCTACCAACAGGCGGATATGGTAATAAAATCTGCCTTAAAACTGGTGTCAGATGCATACGCCCCTTCTATTTTGAGTTTGTCTACTTTTGAGAGCGGCACGAGGGCTGAAGAATCCTCCAGAAGAGCTAGAATTGCCGCTAAAGACGACGAAACGAATCCCTTTATCTGGTTATATGATAAATTCTTGTTAGGGACGGAAAAGTGGGAAGAGTACGATGTTGTTGGAATTTCTATTATTGGAATTTCTCAAATAATTCCAGGGTTAACCCTTGCCCGAATGTTAAAGCAAAAATATCCACATCTTCATGTCGTATTAGGCGGTCCTATTTTTAGCGTCGCAGGTGGACAATTAGAAAAACAACCCGAATTTTTTGATGATTTTTGCCATTCAATAATTACTTTTGAAGGCGAAGAACCTCTAAATCAACTTTTGACTCGATTAAAAAATAACGACCCATTAGATACGGCTCCAAATTTGATTTATTTAGATAATGGGTTAGTTCGATTTAATAAGGATCGCGTTGAACTCCGGTTTGAAGAATTACCATCGCCAACTTTTGAAGGGTTGCCAATGGGGAAATATTTGTCTCCGTATCCTATTTTGCCAGTATTGCAAAGTAGGGGGTGTTATTGGGGAAAATGTACTTTTTGTACGCACAGTTATGTGTACGGACATCGTTATGGAAAACAAAAAACGAAGCAGATGGTTTCCGAGCTGAAAATGTTATCTGAAAAATATAAAACTAAATATTTTACTTTTTCAGATGAAGCGGTTTCGCCCCATTCTCTAAACGATGTATCTGATGAGATTTTAGAGCAAGGGTTTGACCTAAAGGCATTAGCTTTATTAAAATTTGAAAAAGTTATGGATGAAGAGTTGTTTCGAAAAATGAAAGAAGCTGGCTTCATTTTTCTGATGTTCGGTATGGAAAGCGCCAACGATAGAGTTCTATCTCTGATTGATAAAGGAGCCAACCAGGAAATTGAACGCGATTCGTTAAGAAAGAGCAGTGAAGCCGGTATTTGGAACCATACATTTTTGTTTTTTGGTTTCCCTACGGAAACGCGCGAAGAAGCTATGGATACTATCAATTTTCTAAAAGATAACATTGATAATATTCATTCCTTCGGTCCTGGAGTTTTTCTCTTAAATCGAGATTCTAGTGTTTTCCAATACCCGGAGAAATATTCCATTACAAAGATCATAAATGATCCAGACTCTGATTTAGCAATGAATTTGGATTTTGAAATAAATGTCGGTATGTCTCGGCAAGAGGCTATAGAATTGAATAATAAATGTATAAAAATGGCCGAAGAAGCGTTTGAGAGCATTAAACTCTGGGGAGTAATGCCTAGAGAACATTTTTTACTGTATCTTGATCGTTATGGTAAAGACGCATTATCGGGCAATAAACCAAGTTTGGGAGAGGACGAAAAAATATTGTGCAAAGCATAAGTCGCCAAAACGTTCTCCTTTTACCAAGGAATAAATCATGAAAGTCACGCTTTTATTTCCGCCAGATTGGTTGCCATCGGAACCCTATTTGAGTTTGCCGGCTTTGACTTCCGTATTAAGGCCCGCCGGTCATGATGTAACTCAAATGGACATCAATGTCGAAATGTACGACATGATGTTCGGGGAAATGTTTTTGCGTCATGTTCAAAAGCGTATTGCTTTTGAACTCCGGCATTTACAAAGGCTGGAAGAAGTTCAAACTCTGGACGAAGAAGAAAGCGAATTAAAAGCCCAACTTTCTATTTGCACCGAAGAGTTTTTTAAGGAGTTAATTCAAAAAGCGGAAAAAGCTAAGGCTATTCTTAGGAGTCAGGATTTTTACGATATCGATAAGTTGGAATGGGCAAATAACTCTCTTCATGAAGTTATGGCGGTGATATCGCTTGGATATTATCCAGCCCAAATTTGCTTCCCGCCGATTGAAACCGATATCGTCTATAAGCCGTTTATGTCTTCAGAAATTTTAGAAGCCTTAGATGATGATCAAATAAATGTATATCGGGACGTTTACAAATTTTTGGTCGAACCGGAATTAAAAGCAAATACGCCAGGCGTTGTTGGTATTTCCATTGTTCAACAAAAGCAGCTGATCCCAACATTTACTTTTTGTAAATTAATTAAAGAACAATTTCCCGATATTCATATTTGTATTGGCGGTAACATTGTTACTCGTTTGAGAGATGAGTTAGTAAAAAATAAGGAAATTTTTAAACTATATGACTCTGCCATTGTCTATGAGGGGGAAAATGCTTTTCTAGAGTTAGTAAACTCAATTGAAAAAGGCGAAAAAGATCTATCATCATTACCAAATTTGATTTATAGAGAAGGTATAGACACTATTAAGGCAAATGAAAAAGTATGCGCGGAAGACATGGCAAAATTACCGCCTCCAGACTTTGATGGCTTGCCGTTAGATAAATATTTTATTCCAGAATTGATCCTGCCTTATTTGGCTACCCGTGGCTGTTATTGGGGGCGATGCACTTTTTGTGACCATTTCCAAGGTTATGTAGAAGGATTTCGAACCAAGCAGATTGAAATGGCAATTGATGAAATCCGATTCTTAAAGGAAAAATATGGCAATCGTCATTTCCACTTTACGGACGAATCGTATCCCCCAGCGCTATTTAGAAAATTATCCAAAAGACTTATAGAAGAAAAACTGAATATATCGTGGACCACTCATATGAGGTTTGAGGAAACTCTTTTGGATGATGAAGTTTGGCGGGATGCGGCAGAATCGGGTTGTAGGTATTTGCATTTTGGTTATGAGTCCGGCAACGAACGCGTTTTAAATTTAATGGATAAAGCGACAAACTTGGACGCCATAAGGACAAACTTAAGAATGTCCGCTAAATTTGGAATTTGGAACCATTGCATGGGCTTTTTTGGGTTTCCTGGAGAGACTTTAGAAGAAGCGGGCGACAGCAAAAAGTTTTTGGAAGAAAATAAACAGAATATCCATTCGGTTGGTTTTATGACATTTGTGTTGGGCCGATTCAGTCCCGTTGCTATGGAACCGGAAAAATACAAAGTAAATTTCTATAAAAATCCGGAATGGGATTTAGCTTTGGATTACTATTTTACCGCAGAAGGCGGTTTAGGGATTTCCGAAGCTTTGGAAGTATTCGAAGAATTTGAACGAAACCACGACCCTAAATGGGACCTTAGAACCTGTGTCCGTGAATATATTTTCCTTTATATCGATAAGTTTAAAACCAATAATCTCACCCAGCTTTACGTTAAACCCGACCAACGCAGAGAATCTTACCAAAGTCCCGTTGGAATGGTTTAAAGTTATTTTAGCTTTTGATCCGTTGTCTTTTTGAAAATAGCCTTAACTTAAATCAAAATATTTTATCTCCTGGCATTCAGGAAAATCTTTGCTCAGTTTTTCCATGAGCATTTGGTAAGAGATACTTTGTTCCATTTCCATCTCGTCTTGTTCTCCAATAACACAGACATAGAGAGTTCTTGAATCCAATTCCGGCGACAAATTGCCCATTTGGTTAGCATGGCGCCCCATAAAAATTTTCCCATCCCACTCAATTATATAATGAAAACCTATTTCTATAAGTCCTTGGTCTAAATGTGTTTTTTTTATGTCGCAGTAGTTTGCTTCATAATTCCCTGTAAAACAAACCGCAATAATATCGGTAGCTTCGCGTTTTTTTATTTCATTTTCTTTAGAAAACTTAAATTCGATTTTCATAAGTTATGATGAGTTTCACTAACTTGGTCAAATGAAGGAAGGCCCTTTCCGATTATTTTTAGCGGAGTTTCTAGATCTGTTTTATTTGTTTTTATCCATTGCCAAAAACTATCTGGATATATGCTGAGTATCCAAATATCTGACTCTTTGGGTTCTTCAATAGTTTTTAAATCTCTGCTTAAAATGTCTTGTTTAATTTTTTCATAAATTTCGATTTTTGTTTTCCATAGCGGCTCCTTGCAAACCTAATAGTTTTTCAAGTATTTCACGCAAACAAGTGGCTTTATTTATTTGTCTTTTCTGTTGGGCAATATGGTCTCTTCTCAAAATTTCCCGAAAGATCTCGAATTTTCTTTTTTCCAATGCGGAATCAAACTCCTTTTGATTGAATTCTATTTCAGGAGTTTTTGGGACAAGCTTTTGGAAAGAGGTTTGAGGATTTTGTCGTTCAACTGTAGATTTTTCTCGGCGATTAATAAAAATTAAATAGCAAGTTAATAGGAACGCTCCTATTAATAAAATTGCTATTTTAATTTCCATTAAACTTTAATCTCGGTTCTTACATTGAAAAGTTTCTTCCGAGACCCAAAGAACCTCAAGGTAGGATGGGATTTTGGTTAGTTTGTCAATGCGCGCTGATTGAATTTGTTCGCCCGTTAAATTTACAACATATCTTAATACGGCTTTTTTAAGATTAGTCCTATCTAAAATGGTTCCTTGTAAAAAAGCGGAGGAGAGATAAGCTTCTTCTAAGTTTGAGTCGTTCAAAAAAGCTCCTCGGAGGTCGGCTTTAAAGAAATTAGCTTCGCGAAGATCGCAATCCCTTAGATTTGTTTTTCTCAAATCAGTTTCGCTAAAGTTGGTTTTCCTTAAATCTTTTTTTGATAAATCTATCTTCCGCAAATTAGCGCCAGAGAGGTCGATTTCTTGAAGATCTACATCTGAAAAATTGACTCCTCTTAAGTCGGCATTATTAAACTTAGCGCCTTTGATAATGGCTTTTGAAAAATTAGCTTGATTTAATTCGGAATCGGAAAAATCAGCGCCAGTTAAGTTCGCTTCGCTAAAATCGACTTTTTTTAACATCGCTCCGGTCAGATCGGCGTTTTTTAAATTCGCGTTTTGAAGGTTCGCTTTTGTTAAATCAGCGTTTTTTAAATTGGCGGAACTGAGGTCCGCAAAACTGAGATCGGAGGTTGATAGATTTCGACCCTTTAAATAAGCTCCTTTAAAGTCAGCCCCTTCCAGATTGGAGTTTTGTAAATTAGCTTTACGCAAGTTGACTCCTAATAACGCCGCTTGAAATAAATTAATTCCACTTAAATCTTTTCCTGAAAAGTTTGCGCCCGGGATGCTGGCTTTTCTTAAATCGGCTCCCTGTAGATTAGCGGTTGATATATCTACTTTTAGAAGGATCGCCTGACGCAAATTATAATCTTTTTCTTGTAGAGGAATACTATAAGATTTAGCCTTAGCTCTTAATTCTTTTTCCCAGTCTTCCAAGTTTTTCCCTTAAAACGTTTTAGGAATGCAGCTATTCTTTTTTCTGTTTAAGCGATACTTTTTTGCATTCGTATTCTGTATCGGATAACCAGGAAATATCAATATAGTCTGGTAGTTTGGTTGATTTGTCAATGAAAGCGGAGGCCAATTGTTCGCAAGATAAGTTTTGAACGTTTGTTAGGTCTGCATTACGCAGATCCGCCTTCATAATATCCGCTCGAGTCAAATTAGCGGCCGTTAAGTTGGCTCCTTGTAAATCCGACCAGCGCAGGTTAGCCCCTCTTAAATTTGCTTCCGATAGATTAGCTTCCTTTAGATTAGACCTTTTTAGATAAGCTCCATAGAGGTAAGCTTTTTTAAAGATGGCGTTTTGCAGAGAAGCCCCAACAATAGCGGCTCCCTTAAGGTGAGTTTCGGATAAATCAGCTTGCTTTCCTTCAGTCGCGGAAGATTCGAGCCAAAGTTTATGAGATTCAAGAACGTTTAATAAGTCTTCTTTGGCGATCTCTTTATATTTTGTCGGTGAAGATTGGTTGGTTTTTTCAGTTTCAGATTCCATTCAAACAACCTTTAGAGTTATTTCTAAAATTAAACTTTGGTTAACATTGTTATAGGGTACTAGATAAAGAAAAGGATTATAAACCAAAAACGTTATTAAGAAATATTATGGGGTTGGCAGTATATTAGAGGGAGTGTGGGCTAGACGTCTTGTTTCCAGGTTTTAATAAGCTTAGGCATATTATTTTCTTAATTTATTAAAATATTCATATGATAGGTTTTGGATCATTTTTAAATCTTTGGATTTTGATACGATTTGATCAATGCCTTCTCGAACATGATCGTAGGCCGTTATGAACTGATCAAATTCAGTTTTAACCTCAGCCATAGAGGTGTTCATTTCATTTAGTCTGCCAATCAAGACGTTGAGTAAATTTTTGAAAAATCGATTGAGAACTTCAGTAGGCAACGCGTTACAAAAAAACTGGTCCATTTTTAATACCAGTATTTTGTTTTTAGCTACTGCGTTAGTTAATCTTGGAGAGCCCGAAATTAACGGCACTTCTCCGAATAAAGCTCCTGGAGTTAATTTATTTAATTCTTTGTCTGGAGCGGAGTTTTTGGTGATGGCTATTTCGCCTTGTAGTAACACATAAAGCTCTTGGCCAATTTCCCCTTCGGCAATAACACGTTCCCCTTTTGTGAAATGGATAATATTATTTTTAAACTTTCCTAGCGTTTTTATTTCGCTTTCTTTAAATTCTTTAAAGAATTCCAAGTCTTTAATTAGATCGAATAATTCGTTTTCATCCATGCCATGGAGCCGAAAAAATATATGTAAAGTTAACAATCTTATTCTAGCATGAGTAGAAATGGAAGTTGCCTTTAAAACGAAAAATTGAACAAAATAAAATTTAATTTTAAACGTATTTAGGAGTAAATAAGAGAGTTTGGCGATAAAAAGAAAGTTTTGACTAGGGATACCTTAATTGAGGTAAGTTAAATCAGCTTCCAAATTGCATTCGGCAACGTATGTTCTCCTGTTGTCATGGCCTTTTACATGGTACCAAGGCTTGTCTTTAGGGGGACGTGTACGAGCCATTGTTTGGTACCATTCCTCACTTCCCTTAAAACAGGGGTCAACCCAAAGGATAATTCCCCTGTAGTTAAATAGCTTGTGATGAATTAATTGCCCAATGCAATATTTAGGCTTGGAATATTCCATTAGATTATTTTGAAGTTGTAAATTTGAATAAATATATATCAAAAATTAATTGAAGTAAATTAGTTGGGATTTTTACTTCATTATGCAAATAGAGGCGAGGAGGGGGAAAATCAATATTTTAGTTAGTTTGTTTTTCATTACCGCCTGATCTCCAGAAGATTATTTTTTGAAATGTTCGTCTACAAATCAAAATTTTGCTTGGATTGGATTTTTAGTAGTCTTTCCTTCATTTTTTGAGTCTTTTTTTCCGTAGCGTTTGGAAAATTTTGTCCTGCTATTATAGTTTCCATTCGTTGACGCATCTTAGATACCTTTGGATTGGTGAGGGATTCCTTTTTATCCGTGCCGGGTTTCAAATTGAAAGTTTGAATTTCAGGTTCTAAACCTTTTGACGCGAGTAATTGCTCAAGCCGTTTTTCTCTATATGCCTTGATCAATTTTGCAATAACCTGTTGTCTCATTTCGGGAGATATTTTTAATTGTTTTTTTTCTATCAGGCGATCTACCGAGGTTTTTGCTTTTTGGTAATCTTCTTCCCATGGAACGAATTTTGATTGAGATTTTGATTCCATTAGGGACCGTTTTAATCTGGATAATTCCGAACTAACTAAATCCGTTTTTGTATCCTCGCTTAAGTCTTGTGATTTTGATTTCAGTCTTTTTAATGCGGTTAACCTTTCTTGTCTTTTTGATCTATAGGTTTTAGTTAGTTTGGTTATGGCTAAACGCTTCATTTGCGGCGATACTTCAAGCTGATTGTTTTTAATCAATCGATTGACAGAAGCTTGGGCTCTTTCAAAATCTTTCTCCCATGGAATAGGTTGAGATTGAGAATTAGGATCTTCTAAAAAATCTCGCATTTTTTCCATGATTAAAGACCATTCTTTTTCTTTCGCCCTATTTTTTGCTTCCTCTTCTGCAACTTGTTTCTCCAACTCAGCCATCAGATTCGCTTTTTGTTTTTCTATTCTTTTTTGTTCCAGTTCGGCTTTAAGAATGCGTTGATTTCGATAACCCTGCATTAATTTATTGACCGCTTCTTGACGGTTTAATTCAGGTATTTGCATGTTTCGGTAGGATACCAATCGGGCCACAGCTTGTTCCGCTCTTTCCCTTTCGCTATCGCCTTTTTTTATTTCTTCGCTCTCGTCAATAAATAGCGTTAAAGTTCCATTTTTTGGTTTCGTTCTAGGAAAGTTGGCGTTTACTAAATAAAAACCATTAGAAGAATAATATCCTTCCATTTCGTCGATTATTAATTCGCGCATAAGGTCGTTCATTTGAACGCCGCTGCCTAGTCCGATCGTTTTTGCCAATGACCGGTCATCAAAAATAATATTTCCTTCTAATTTTATTTTAGTAGCGACTAACTTTTTATTTTTACGGATTGGTTGGGCATCAGAGTTGATCGCGTTAAAAAACGTCAAATAAACTGCGAAGAAGGGCAAAACTGCTATATAAAAGCGTTTAAAAATCATTGTTTACGAAATCTGAAGTATTTAAACCGTCAAAATATTCTGTATAATGAGTCGTATCGGAATAATTGAGAAAAATCTTAATTTCATCAACGTGCGCTGACTCAATAAGGTCTGGGTTTTCAAAGTATTTTGAGTTTTACCTTAAGTAGTTTTGAAGGTCAAATCTTTAGGCCCGCTAATACTTTTTGACACTCATATTCGAGGAGACAAAATGGGTAAATCCCTTATAACGCCTAATGCAGGAAATAGTATTTTAATTCGTTTGAAGTTAGGGGGGAAAATTGGAATTTTAGCGGAAGTGACAAAAAAAATTGCCGAATTGAACGGAATTTTAGGTTCGATTGAAACTTTAAGGCCTCTTAAGAATGGAGGATCTATCCGTGATTTAAACGTATTCACCGCAGGAGCTGAACATGCGAATAAGATTATAGAAGGCTTGAAGCAGGTTTCCGGAGTTGAGGTTGTTCAATGTTCAGATCGTACATTTAGATTGCATGAGGGGGGTAAGATTGAGGTAAACAGTCGATCTCCAATAGAAAACGCAGAGGATTTAGCGATGGCTTACACTCCAGGAGTTGGTAGAGTTTGTATGGCAATCGCGGAAGATAAGGAAGCGGTAAAAAAATATACGATTAAAAATAATATGGTGGCAGTTGTAACGGATGGAACGGCTGTTTTAGGGTTGGGGGATATTGGTCCAGAAGCGGCTTTGCCTGTGATGGAAGGAAAAGCAATGCTATTTAAACAGTTTGCGGGCGTAGACGCTTTTCCAATTTGCTTGGATGAGAAAGATCCAGATGAGATAGTAAAGATTGTCAAAGCAATAGCTCCCGGGTTTGGAGGCATTAATTTAGAAGATATTTCCGCTCCTAGATGTTTTGAAATTGAAGAAAAATTATCTAATGAATTGTCTATACCTGTTTTTCACGACGATCAACATGGCACCGCCGCAATTCTTACTGCGGCTTTGATCAATGCTTTAAAAATAGTTAATAAGAAACCCGAAAATCTAAAAGTAATTGTTTTGGGCGCCGGAGCCGCAGGTACGGCTTGCTCCAAAATGATAATGAATTTAGGGGTCAAGAATCTAATAGCTTGCGATAGAAAAGGTTCGATTCATAAAGGGAGAAGAGATTTAACTCCTGCGAAGAAATGGTTTGCTGAGAATGCAAATCCAGGTATAGAAACAGGAACTCTTTCAGAAGTAATTTCGGGGGCGGATATATTTATTGGACTATCTGGACCTGGTTTATTAAAGGTAGACGATCTCAAAAAAATGGGGAAAGATCCTATCGTGTTTGCAATGGCCAATCCAATACCGGAAATTATGCCCGAAGAAGCGTCTCCTTATGTGAAAGTGATGGCTACAGGAAGAAGCGATTACCCTAACCAAATTAATAACGTTCTTTGTTTTCCGGGGATATTTAAAGGAGCTTTAGAGTGTGGCGCAAGCAAGATAACAGAAGAGATGAAACTTGCCGCTGCTCAGGCTATTGCTGACTGCATTAGCGAAGATCTTTTGGGGCCTGAATTTATTGTTCCAAGCGTCTTTGAGCCTATGGTAACTACCAACGTAGCCCAAGCTGTTAAGCAAGCGGCAGTTTCTTCTGGAGCAGTGCCAATCAGGGGAAGAACTCCATTTTGGTGATAAAAATAAACCAAACTGCGCTTGGGGTTTGATCAAGTTTTTGATCGAAAAAATTTCCAACCTTTAACTTCTCTTAATTTATCTTCCTTTTATTTTTTTGCTAGCGGTAGTATAATAATCATATTCTCAAATAGTTAGGATACTTTTGCGATGCGCCTAAAAAACATTTTTGGGATTATTACGTTTTTTTTAGTTGTTTTTTTCGGAATAGAGTGTGGTTTTGCCGCCGATGACAACCATGCGGGTAACCCCAATCCCATTAGTTCGGGTAAAAGTTCAAAGCAAGAGCTTAAACAAGCTGAAGTTCAATTTAAAGCCGGTGTTTTGCATTTGAAAGCAAAGCGCTATGAAAAGGCGGTTGAGTCTTTTGAGTCCGTTATTCGGTTGTTGAGGGGCAATAAACTTTCTTCAAAGGCCTTTAATAATTTAGGAACGGCCTATTATTATCTGCAAAATTATGAAAAAGCGTTAGAAGCTTATCGTGGAGCCATTCATTTAGACCCAGAATGCGCCACGGCCAACTTTAATCTTGGTAGATTATTATCTAATCAAAAAAAGTATAATGAGTCCATACAAGCTTATCGGCAATTTTTAAAAGTAAGTCCAGGCCATAAAAAGACTGGAGCCGCTTACTTAGAAATGGCAAAGATTGCCGATTTGATGGAAGACGGAAGAAATTCCATAATATTTACTCGTGAGGCAAAACAAATTTTTCTTGAGAATGGGGATCGAAAAAATGTGATCAAAGCAAAAGATATGCTCTTAGGGTTTTATGAAAAATATGAATACAAGTCCGAGGACTTTGCATTTTCTCCAATGTCCACTACGGAAAAAATATTTTCTCCCTTTGTTTCGTTCTTTCAGTTTTTAGCGTCTTTTTTAGTTTTTATTTGATTTAAGCTAAGCCTTTTAGCTAATTTTGCATGGATAAAATAAACAAATCCCCTTCGATCCAGTTTCCTTTATCTTTTCGAATATTTGCCGTTTCTTTGAACGCGACCTTAAAACTATAATCTTTCGCTAATTCTTTGACGTAATCTTCAGAATGGCCATAGCGTCCACTAGGCAATAAAATGAATCCCTTGTTTAAAGCTCGTTCAGTTGAAAAAAGAAAATAAGCTCCTTTCTGAGCGTTCTTCTTTACCGTTTCAAATATTGCGCTTAAATTTCCCGTGTAAACAAATACGTCAATAGCTGCTATTAAATCGTATTTTTCATTTGATTTTTCCAGAGCTGTTACAATATCGCCCTTAAAAAACTGGTTATAAATGTTTTTTTGCTTGGCTAAAGCAATCATTTTTGATGAAACGTCAATCCCATGAATTTCATCCACAATATCGTTAAAAGCTTCCCCGCTCAGTCCCGTTCCGCAGCCTAAATCTAACATTTTATTAAAGCGAGTTGTTTGGCCCACAACCCCGTCAAAAGCTTTGCGCAATAGAGCCGGAGTGCGATAGTCTAGTTTTTCAATCAGATGCTTTTCAAAACTGGAGGAGAAACGGTCAAAAAGACTCATGACATATTTTTGTGGAGCGCTATCAGTCGTTTCTCCTTTTAACGCCGAAAGCATATGTCTCGCTGAATGATTTTCTGGATCAAGTTTGATGCAAGCTTCATAAGATTTGATGGCTTCTTCCCGGTTCCCCAAATTGTTTAAAGCTATGCCCAGGTTGTATTGTGCGTCTGCAAAATTAGGATCAATTTCTAAAGCTTTTTGGTAAGCTTTTACAGCGTCATGTGAATTCTCTTTCGAAGCAAAAATATTTCCAAGGTTGTTGTAGGCCTCGGGATAATTTGGATGTAAAGCAATAGCTTGTTCATAAGCTTCTATTGCTTCGTCAATTCGACCAAGATCTTTAAGCGCATTACCCATATTGTTGTGAGCTGAGAAAAAATTAGGGTTTATATCCAGGGCTTTTTTGAAAGACTCAAGAGCTTTAGTGGGTAAGCCTAAATCTCGTAGAGAATTTCCTAAGTTATTGTGAAGTTCTACCTTTTCTGGAGCAAGATTTAACGCTTTTTTATATATTGCTATCGCTTCCTCAAATTGTCCTGAATTATTAAGAGAGATCCCCAAATTGTTAAGCGCGTCCAAGTATTTTGGATCCAATTCCAAAGCTTTTTCATAGCAAGAAATGGAAGAGACATCGTCTTTTTGGGTTTGATACGCAATTCCCATGTTGTAATAAGCCTCTTTTGAAGCAGGGTTTGTTTCTAAAATTTTTTTATATTCGCTTATGGCTTCTTCAGTTTTTCCAAGATCGTTTAAAGCGACTCCTAAGTTAATACGAGCGTCGAACAGAGATGGAGCGATATGCAGCGCTTTTTTATAATTAGTAATCGCTTCATCAACATTACCTGATTCTTTTAGTGCGACTCCCAAATTGTTATAAGCGTCAGCATATTCGGGTGAAATCTGTAATGCTTTTTTATAGCAGGAAATGGCTCCATTAAGGTTGCCATTTTTTTTCAACGTATTCCCAAGGTTGTTTTGAGCTTCTGGGTAATTTGGTCTTATGTCCAGAGCGTTCCTAAAACCTTCTTCAGCGCTTTTAAGGTCCCCGACAGTATTGAATGCTATAGCTTGATTATTTAAAATCTCGGGATTGTTTGGATCTAGTTCTAAAGCCTTTTGAAAACTTTTGATTGCTTCTTGCGGGTTTCCTGTAAAAATTAATGAAAGCCCGAGTTGGTTAATAGGTCTAGGATCGTTGGGCCTAATAACAGTAGCTTTTCTAAAAAACAACTCCGCTTGCTCCCATTTCTTTTGCAACTTATAAGCGATTCCTAAATTAATACACGCTTCGACATGTTTAGGACCGGCTTTCATAGAGCTTTCAAAAGCTTTAATCGCTTCATCCCATTTTCCAAGTTCGCCCAGCAAAGAACCTTTGTTGTTATAGGCGTCGGCGTAATTTTTGTCTGCGGCAATGGCGCGATCATAACTTGCAATCGCTTCCTCAGATTTATCTATGTTTCTATAGGCGTTTCCTAAATTATTGTGAGCTTCTGCATAGAATGGGTCTATATTTAATACATTTTGATAACATTCTATTGCTTCGTTTATTTTGCCAACTTCCTCCAGAGCCACTCCAAGATTATTGTGAGCTGGGATGAATTTAGGGTTTGCCTCAATAGCCTTGCGGTAGGACTCTTGAGCTTTGTCAAACTCGCGAGTGGTTCGGTAAGCGTTGCCAAGATTATAATAGGCTTGGAAGAATTTGGGGTGTATTGCGATGGCTTGAAGAAAAGCGGATATTGCTTCCATTGCATTGCCCATAGCGGCTTGAACGGTGCCATAGTTATTATGAGCGTCTGCAAACTGGGGGTGTATTTCTAAAGCTTTCTGATAAGAGCTGGCCGCTTCGTCCAGGCGTCCCATATCTTTGAGGGCAATCCCCAGATTATTGTGGGCGTCCGCATAATTTGCTTTTAATTCGATTGCTTTACGATATGAATTGATTGCTTCATCGAATTTACCTTGAGCCCTCAGGGCAATGCCCAAATTGTTGTGGGCTTCCGCAAATTGAGGGTTGTGAGAAATTGCTTTGTCGATGTGTTTTTCAGCGGAATCAAAGTCGCCTTTTTGAAAGGACAACACCCCTAAAAGATGCAACGCGTCTAAATTGTCTGGCATAGCTTTTAAAACTTGCTTATATAGAGTCTCCGCGTCTTTAAAAAGACCGGATTGATGGGATTCGACCGCTTTTTTTAAAGCTTGTTCCAAAGTGAGGCGTTCTTTTTTCATGTTAAAGTTACCAATAAAATTTTTGGAATAAGTGAAAGAAGCGCTTAACTTACCTAAGCGAAGAGAATAAAATGAAGAAGTTTGCAGAAGACGAACGCTATAGCTCTAATAACAGTAAAAGGCTTCTTAAAATGAGAAGTCTGGAAACAGATTAAAAATTTCGGCTATTAGAAATTCGCTTAATAGTGTTTAGTAAAAATGAGGTTGACTGGTAATTGAAAAATATGGACTCTGACCCTTATTCAGATTTTTTTGAAATGAGCCATAATGAGACGCTTGGCCAACCCGTCGAGTTAATATTATTTTCAGTCAGATTTTATCGACTAGTAATATTTTCGGAAAAAAAACTTTTAGAAATGGCTAAATGTCCAAAAAATGAATAAAGCTTAGTATTGTTAGAAGTCAGGGGCTTTTTAAATGTGTCAAAAATTTTAGTTAAGTCTTTTTAATTTTATGAAACGCGATGTGCCGTCCATATAAGTTATTTTCCCTTTTATTAAGACATTGTCGAAGAACTTTCCCTCAAGCTTTCTCCCGTCTTTAAAGATTTTTTGTCCTTCAATGAGTTTATTATTTTCAAATTTGCCTTGAAAAAGATCTCCATTTGGAAATAAAACTTTCCCTTCTTTTAGTTCTCCTTCAGTAAATTTACCTTCCATATAAGCATTGCTATTTGCGACTACTTTTTTTCCAAATCCGTTTACGCAGTCGCCTTGTTCGCAAATGTACTGTCCCAGCGCGTTTGCAGGAAGTAAAAAAGTAGTTAACGTCAAACAAGCAAGAAGAAGACGAAAGAAGCTGCAGAAATGAAACTTGGTAGATTTAAAGATTAAAATCATTTTTTCCTTTTAATTAAAACGAGGGAAAAGTTTATAAATTCGAACTTGTCAAGGTTCGGGCTGTTTGTTATTTTGTCAGTCACGATAATCCATCTTATTTTAATAAAATCGTCCCGATTTGTCTTTCTAAATTAAATTTTTTTATTATTACGTTTCGACTAAAATCGAGGCTGAGTTGATTTAAAAATCGAGAGACTTTGATTATTTATTAGGAATTGCTTGGTATATAAATGCTTTTAGCTATTGATGTAGGAAATTCAAATAATGTAATAGGGTTGTTTTCGAAAGGAAAACTATTAACCCATTGGAGAATTAGAACAGAGTGCAATCGAACAGCCGACGAATATTGGGTTTTGATAAAAGAATTTATCTTATTAAACGAAGTTGCGGCTGAAACTATCGACGATATTATTGTAGCGTGTGTAGTGCCATCTCTGGTGCCTATATTGCGTGAAATGGGGCAGAAGTATTTTTCCTGCGACCCCATTATTGTTGGTCCCGGCATTAAGACGGGAATTTCCATTAGCTATAAAAATCCTTCGGAAGTTGGAGCCGATCGAATTGTTAACGCAGTGGCCGCATTTTCTAAACACAAAAAATCATTAATTATTGTTGATTTTGGCACAGCCACTACGTTTGACGCGGTTTCTAAGAATGGAGAATATTTGGGCGGAGCCATATTTCCAGGAGTCAATATTTCGATGGAGGCTTTATTTAAAAATACTGCAAAGCTTCCTAGAGTTGATTTAGTGGTTCCAGATAGAGTCATAGGGAAATCGACAGTGGAGAGTATCCAATCAGGTGGGGTGCATGGCGTTGCGGGTATGGTCAATCATATCGTCGCCAAGATGCGCGAGGAAATGGGCGAAAATGCAATGGTTCTGGCTACAGGGGGAATATCTAACTCTTTTTTAAAAGAACTAAATGTAATCGATGAAGTAGATCCTTTTTTAACTTTGGACGGTTTATTGATTTTATATAATCGCAACCGTTCATAAGGGAATGGTATGCAACTTCAAGGAGAAAAAAGCTATGGATAAAGTTATGAAAACAGATGAAGAATGGAAAGAAGTTTTAAGCGAGGAACAGTTCAAAGTTTGCAGGAAAAAAGGGACAGAGCGGGCTTTTAGCGGTAAATATTGGAACGTCAAGGAACCGGGGGTTTATTATTGTGTTTGTTGCCAAAGCCCTCTTTTTGATTCGATAGCAAAGTTCGATTCAGGGACCGGTTGGCCCAGTTTTTTTCAACCATTAGAAGAAAGCGGAATAGCTGAGGAAGAAGATAATTCTTTTTTTATGAAAAGGGTGGAGGTTATGTGCGCAAAATGCGATTCCCATCTTGGACATGTTTTTGAAGATGGGCCCGCTCCTACTGGGCGTAGATATTGTATTAATTCTGCTTCTTTAGAGTTTCGTGAAGCGTAAGGTCGCTTTGGGATCAACTTGAATATTTTTAAGTGAAAAACCAGACTAGGAAAAAGGGGAATCCGAAAGATAGGAAAAATAATATAACGTTAGCGACTTGGGCTAGGGCTAAATTATCGCCAATAGGTTCCAACATTTTATTGACTCCAACTCGGCGAACTGCGCTTTCGATATCCGCAGTTGTGGCTTTATCTCCGGGTTTGGCAAGTAAACGTTCTGAAATTTCATTTAAAAACAAAAATCGAAGAACCTTGATTATAAACCCAAAAATTAAAGATCCTAATATTCCTTGAATTCCTCCTTTAAGTTCTAAACTTTTTAAAAAATTATCGCCCATTTGGCTAAAAATTCTAGCCGCTTCTTCTTTTTTATATGTCTTATTTAATGAGTTTAATTTAGCCAATACTTCTTTGCTAAGGATATCTAAAAGATCTTGAAGTCCAACCGTTACTTCGCTTAGCTTTTGGTTTATAGTTTGAATAGCCGCTCCCCAAAAACCATGAAAAATGCCAAAGAAAATATTCCAGGTCAGGACAAGACCGATAAAAAACCATTCCAACCAATCGCTAATTTGTAAAGCGTCGAGCGATGTGGATTTAAACAAATACGTTGAAAAAATTCCCGCCAAACTACCGCAACCTGTATAAAGTGTAAGCCGGATAATAGAACCCACGAATAAATCTGCAAAAAACTTCTTCCAATAAGCTACAAGAGCTTGTCTATTCATAATATTAAATTGCCTATAACGGTATTTTAAGAAAGTGATCTTAAGTGAAATGTAATATTGATTTTATAGAAGGATTAATTTTGGTCGAACCTTGGCGGTAAGAGGTTCTATAAATTATTTAAGGGAACCTTTAAAAGTTCAGGTTTGCCAGGGGCATGGTCCTCAAGTTCAAAGGCTAGGCGATAGCAAACCAGTATGCCAATTATTAGAGGTCCTCTTAAGTAACAAATTATTCTTCTTTAAGACAAAGTATTAAGTCGCCTCTGATTTCGTTTTCTCCCCAATGACCTTTCTCTTTAATTCTAAGTTTTTGACCTGGCTTTATGCTGGCTGGAATATTGATCAATAGACGCTCTGCTTGACGGTTTGTTTTGTAAGAGATTTCTTTTTTGGTTCCCTCTTTAATAGACGAAAAAGGAATTTTTAGATTGAACTCTACGTCTAAGTTTGCAGGAGAACCCCCGAGTTTTACGCTTTCTTTTATAGAGTTCCATATAGAAGAGCGTGGGGTTTGCGTACCCTGGGTTTTAGGGAAAAAAACTTTGCCTACAGTTGTTATTAACATCAATATGGAACCAATCCTTCCAAAAGGACCGGGTAAAAAAGATAATAATCGTGGAAGTCCGTTTAAGGCTCCATTAAATAAAACTTTTGAGAAAAAATCGGGACCAGAACGATAACCAGATTTATTAAATTCACGGTTTAATTCCTCAAATACTTGCCTGGAAAATGCTTGTCTAAACATGTTTTCAAACAAATCTTCATGAGAATAGTGGAAATCAGACTGATTTGAATGACTTGAACCGGAAGTAAACCCAGACCTGAACCGGTCATATTGTTCCCTTTTTTTAGGATCTATTAATACAGCGTAAGCCTCTGTTATTTCCTTAAATTTATCTTCGCAATTTGGGTCACCTGAATTGTGGTCAGGATGAAACTTAATTGCAAGTTTCCGGTAACTTTTTTTAATTTCTTCTGGAGTTGCTTTCGAAGAAATCTCCAAGATTTTATAATAATCCTTTGAATTTCGGCTCATTTAAGGTTGCTCTATAGAAAATAACCAGCTATACTATTCATAATTACAGAAACTTTCACATCCCGAGTGATTGAGGGTATTTAACAGCGACTTGTTCAGGACCTTCCAAGGAAGTTTTGCCTGTTGATGTAGAAATTAGGTAAGTTTTATCGCTATGCAGTCTTTGTTTCATATTTTCGAAATGGACTAGTATTGGAGTTGGAGGTAATTTTTCGTCCAAAATTGAAGAAATAATAAAGTCTTTAGAGGCAAGCACGTCTCGGTACTTTCTCTTCATATCCATTTGATAAGCGACATAACCCTTAATTGGTTCTGCTCCTTTATAAGGAACAGCGTTATACACCTTTACTGATTTAGGGATATATACATTAGCGAAGTAATCTGGCCCTAAAGAGTGATGAACCGTTGTTTTAACGTTTAATATTTGAGTAGATTGCGCTATTGGTTTTAATTTCATCGAAATAAAATAAGTTCTATCATGGAAATTTAGGTTTTCTAAAAAGACAATTCCATAAAGGACGCTAAATTTAAATTGTAAAAAAATACCAAGGCAAATCCATCCAAATATTTTTAAAAATTTTTTCATAACCAGTTTTTTTAGTAGTTTAGGAAATATTTATTTTTACTTAAAACTTTGTTGAACTCAACAAAAACAGATTAGAAAAACTGGGGTTTTTTGATTTTTGTATTAACTTTGTGACAGTTAAGTTACAAATTAGTTAAAAACTATTAAAAGTACTTTCGATTTAACGAAAATTATTGTAAAATCCTCAAATCCATCAAGAAAGTAACTGTGTTTTTGTTTTCGTTTTTATTCATTGAGTTAAATTTTCTCCGTTTTATAGTCGAACGTCTTCGATTGTAGCTGACAATTAAGGAGGTAGGGATGCAGAATTGGTCCATTCAACAAAAAGTTTAATGGTGTTATGGCTCTGTTGCTGATTGTATTGGTTGGTTCCGGTTGGTTAATTACGGATGCATTGCATAACGCGGCAGATGATACGGTAGTATCTAATGTTTTAGGTCGACAAAGAATGTTGACTCAAGCGATGGTTAAATCAAGTTTGGGCTATGCAATTTCTAAAAGTAGGGTGCAAACTATAAAAAATAATATCGCATCATTAGATAGCTACATCACAAAAATGCGTGGCACCTATACCAAAATGGTAATTGGGGCCGCTAAGAAAGCAGGTCTAAGCATTAGTATGGATCCTGCTAATGAAGACCATCCAGCCGTCCCTTATCCAGCTACTTTAGCAAGAGTAGTTAATGAAAAATTCGGAGCGGGTAGGGATTTTAAAATCGACATTATTGCGGAAGATCCTGTTAATTCCGCCCAAACGTTAAAAACTGATTTAGATAAAGAAGCGTTTGCGTCTCTAACCGAAAACTCTGAAGAGATTTTCTCTAAAATATTTGAAGAAGACGGTAGATTATATATAGGGTTGTACACTGCGGATAAAGCGACTGTGCCAGTTTGTGCTTCGTGTCATACAGCCATTAAAGGAAAACCTTTTAAAGTTGGCGACATGCTTGGAATAAGAAGCTATCGTTTGGTTTATTCCCCAGATATTTCTGTTGGTAAATCAGAATTAAACGCGACCCTTAATGAATTTAACCAGGGAAAAGGTTTATTTTCATCGACTTTAGAGGCAGTTTCAAAAGGGGGAAAACTTTCGTTAGACTTAAAGGGAACGAAACATAAAACAATTAAAGCTGTAGATCATTCTGAGTTTTCCAATAAAGCCTCCCAGGTTAAAGTGAAATTCAACGAATTTCAAAACATTGTTAAAACGATGCTTAATTCGGAGGTAGGATCGGGGCCTTATAGAAAGGCTCAGGCGACTATTTCGACCAAAGCTAATGAATTACGTGGACTTAGTAGCGAATTAGTTGATATTTTTTCGGGAATTGCGGAGAAAAATCAGGAGAGAATTCAAACAGTCGCTATTATTTCCACAATCATTGGTTTAGTGATAGCAATTGGTATTATTTTCTTTCTAAACTCCGTGGTTATTAAGCCAGTTCAAAAAATTTCTCAAGTGTTGCGCGAAACTTCTCGTGGTAATTTGAAACAAGAAAAATTGAATGTTTCGTCCAGTGATGAAATTGGAACTTTAAGCCTTGCTTGTAATCAACTGACGGACGGATTACAAAAATTTATCCATCATTCAGAAGAAATCCTTGCGGGAAATACGCAGAATCAGAACGTTACCCTGGAAGGTGACTTTAAAAGCGCCTTGGAGAGCATGCTTGAACAGGCCAAGGTAGCCCATGAGTACTCCGAAAGAGAACGCCAACAAGCCGAAGATTTGAAAAACAAAGTTGATCAAATTTTGGAAGTCGTTAGCGCTGCCGCTCAAGGTGATTTGACCAAAGAAGTTACAGTATCTGGACAAGATGCTATTGGTCAGTTGGGAGAAGGCTTACATAAATTTGTTGTGGATTTGAGAGCCAAATTAAAAGGGCTTGGAGAAAATGTACAAACAATGGCAGCTTCTTCAGAAGAGCTTACTGCAGTTGGTCAGACTATGAGCGCTACGATCCAGGAAACGGCAACTCAGGCAAGTTTGGTTGCAACTGCGACGGATCAGGTTACTAAGAACGTTGAAGCTGTGGCCGCTGGAGCCGAGGAAATGAACGTGAGTATTAAAGAAATTGCTCAAAATTCTTCCGAAGCGGCTAGAGTAGCGGGCGAAGCGGTTAAAGTTGCGGAGACCACTAACGAGACAGTAAGTAAGTTAGGTCAAAGCAGCGCCGAGATTGGCCAAGTCATCAAAGTTATTAACAGCATTGCGGAGCAAACCAACTTACTAGCATTGAACGCGACAATCGAAGCGGCAAGAGCTGGTGAAGCTGGTAAGGGGTTTGCTGTGGTAGCTAACGAAGTTAAAGAATTAGCTAAGGAAACTTCTAAAGCGACTGAGGAAATTAGTAACAAAATCCAGGCGATTCAAACCGATACGCAAGGAGCTGTTGAAGCTATTGGAGACATCACAATGGTTATTAACCAAATCAGCGATATTTCAACAACCATTGCCGGAGCCGTTGAAGAACAAACCGCAACGACTTCCGAAATTGGCAGGACCATAGCTGAGGCGGCGCAAGGCACCATTGAGATTTCTCAAAATATCACGGGTGTTTCTCAAGCGGCGCAAAATACTACTGGCGACGCAAACAATACCTTACAAGCCGCACAGGAAGTAGCGCGCATGGCTGCTGATCAAAATACGCTGATCGGTTACTTTAAGTTCTAAAGAAATCTACAAGAGAGTTCTTTAGTTTCGTTCAAAATTAAACCGGGGGGTTATCCTCCCCGGTTTTTTTTTTCTAATAGAAAGCGCTCAGGTAAAAATAGCTGAAAAACTTCTAGAACGAGTGCATTTATTAAGTATTTTCCAAGTGTTATAATATTTAAGAAAATCAATAATAGTTAGCAATCAAGATTGGAGCTTAATCCAATATAATCGTGAATAAAGTTCGGAAAGATTGGGGGAATATGTTAAAGAATAAATTTGCGCCCCGCCGCAGATTTTCCGTTTGTAGCGCGGTTTTACTTTGGATGTTCGCTTTCGGTTCTGGGGTTAGTAGCGCAGCTCTGACGGAAGCTCAAAAAGACGATATCGGCAGTTCTGTAACGAAATTATTTCGAGCGACACGCGCAGTAATTTCGCAGAATCAAAAATTAATCAACGATCCGAATATTGGGGATAAAGGATTGACTGGCGAAACCGTAACAAAAAAAGCTTGGGAAAACTATAATAAATTATCAAACAAAGAATCGATGGATATATCTTTGAATCCATTTAAAGGCGAAATTATAAAGGCTTTTGAACAAGCGACTAATGAAGTGATGACAAACGCTCAACCATTAATTAATAAAAGGGGGCTAGGGTTTAAACGGTTTTTGCCGGCAATATTTGCGCGTCATGTTGCGGATAGCTTCAATCGTATTATGAAAGGAAGAGCGTTTATAAAACTGACCGCTCCAAGAAATTTTATTCGTAATAGAACCAATCGGCCAGATAGTTGGGAAAATAACGTCATAGAAAACGTTTTTAAAAAGAACAATTATCCAAAGGATAAACCATATACGGAAGAAACTTCGCATAAAGGCAAATCTGGTTTTCGTTTTATCATTCCTGAGTATTACTCACAGTCCTGTCTTAAATGTCACGGAGAGCCAAAGGGTTCTATTGATATTGCCGGCGGGAAAAAAGAAGGCGGCAAATTAGGAGAGCTAGCAGGCGCCGTAAGTTTTGTTTTATACCAGCAATAAATTGAATTGTTAAAGGGAATATTTTGTTAGTCGAACGCGGGTACTTATTCGCTTTTGAAGGGATTGATGGCGCCGGAAAGAGTTCTTGTTTAAAAGAATTAGGAAATCGCTTAATTGCTCTGGAGTACCCGGTTGTTTTGTTACGAGAACCGACGAATGGCCCTTATGGGGAAAAAATAAGGGAAATTTTGATTCAAGGACGGGACGGTATTTCTCCAGAAGAAGAGCTCGCCCTTTTTATCAATGATCGTAAAGAAAACGTTGAACAAAATATTTCCCCCGCCTTAAGCGAAAAAAAAATCGTATTGATAGACCGATATTATTATTCTACTGCAGCCTATCAGGGAGCTTTAGGTTTTGATCCTGATAAGATTTGCCAGGATAACGAGAAGTTTGCTCCTCGACCGGATAAAGTATTTTTGTTTAAAGCGCCAATAGAACTTTGTTTAGAGCGAATAGGAAAAAATCGTTCCGGAGGCCCGGACGCATTTGAAAAGCAGGATTATCTTTCCAAAGTTCAAGCGGTTTTTGATCGGTTTACTGGCGATCATTTTTGTCGAATTGATAGCTCTCTTTCTTTTGAACTGGTGGTCGCAAGAGTTATTGAAGAGTTAAAAGAGTTTTTTCCTAATCTAAATGGAAGCTGAAACTTCGATGAAAAAAATTGTTTTAGCTATTACTGGAGCTAGTGGGGCTTGTTATGCAAAAAAGTTATTCGATTATTTACTGGGAAAAGCCGAAATTCATGTTTTGATTTCTGAAAGAGGTCATGAGCTAATAAATTTAGAACTAGGAGTTAAAAAAGATTACTTCGAACAAGATGGAGCAATCCTTTATAAAAATAGTCAAATGAATGTTTCTGTGGCAAGCGGATCTTTTCCTGGTTCCGCTATGGTTATTGTTCCTGCAAGTATGGGTACCGTTGGACGAATTGCCGCAGGAATTTCCTCAACCCTTATTGAACGAACCGCAGACGTATTTTTAAAAGAAAAGTCAAAGCTCGTTATTGTACCTAGAGAAACTCCTTTCAACGCGATTCATCTGAAAAATTTGTTAACCTTGGACCAAGCTGGAGCGGTAATATTGCCTGCTTCTCCGGGGTTTTATCATAACCCGGAATCGATTGACGATTTGGTAGATTTTGTAGTAGCGAGAATTCTAAAACATTTAGAAATTGATCAAGAACTATTGCCTCCTTATTCCCCCCAGTAGTGTTTCTTTTGGTTTTAACATTATGATTTATTTTGATAATGCGGCTACAACGAGAGTGGACCCGCAGGTTACTTCTGTAATTGCTAGTTCGATGGAGAATGATTTTGCGAATTCAGGAACCGTTTATCGGTTAGGGTTAGAGGCAAAACGAAAATTTGAAAACGCCGCAGAAGAAATAGCGAAACTACTTTCTTTGCCTTCACATTTCCGGGTTATTTTTACTGGTTCCGGTAGTGAGGCGAATAATCTTTTTATAAAAGGGTATGGAGGAACAAAAAAGAAAATAGTATCTCTGGGATTAGAGCATTCTAGCGTGTTAGAAACGTTGAAATTTTTAGAGGAAGAAGGAGGAGAGTGTTCTACTTTGCGTGATTGTAGAGTTGGCGGAAGATTGGATCTGGCTTGTTTTAAGAAAATATCAGATTCCGCAGTAAAGCTGTTATGTTTATCTCATATCAATAATGAGTTGGGTAGCCTGATTGACCCGCTGCAAATAGGAAAAAATGCTAAGAATAAAGCGCCGCGCGTCAAACTTTTTTTTGACGGTGTGCAAGCTTTAGGAAAAGTTCCAATTAATAAGGGAATTTGGGATTGTATTTCGGGATATTCCATATCCGCGCATAAAATTAATGGACCAAAAGGTATAGGAGCTTTAATTTATGATTCTCGTCTCTCATTAACTCCAATGGTTCATGGAGGCAAGCAACAGTCTGGCATTAGGTCGGGAACTATTTCCGTTCCTCTGGTTTTAGGTTTTACGGAAGCTATAAAAATTGCAATACGCGATTTGGATGCTAATGCTGATTTATATAGAAAATTAAGTCAGAGATTGATTGAAGGCTTAAATGAACTTTCCACAAAAAATTCAGAGTTGCATATTCAATTCAATTCGGAAATTGACGAGGATTGGTGTCCGTCAATTGTTAATTTCAGTTTTGCTCCCGTAGAAGGAGAGGTCGTTTTACATCATTTAGAAGAATCGAATATTTTTGTTGGGTTGGGTAGCGCTTGTTCCGCTCGCTCAAAGGATCCGTCAGAAATTTTACTAGGTTTAGGATTGTCTGCGCAAGAAGCCCGTTGTAGCTTGCGTATTTCTTTTGGTCCAGAAAATAGCCTTGAAGAAGTGGATTATTTCATCAAAGAGTTTGAGCGAGTTTATAAAGCCTTATATCCTGCATTTTGCGATAAGAAGGACCGGTAATGACAAAACGAATAGCGATTGTAAGATACGATGAAATTGGTTTGAAGGGCAAAAACCGCAAGTTTTTTGTGGATGCGCTATCCAGAAATATTCGCGGTAAATTGCAGGACTTGGAAAATATCAAAGTACTGTCTCCTCACGGTAGAGTAATCGTTCAGATGAACTTGGAGGCAGTAGATCAATGCGATGCAATATTACGAAATATACCGGGAATATCTTCCTTTAGTTTTGGCGTTGAGATTACAAGGGATTTCGAAGAGATTGCAAAACTAGGTATTGAATGGATCGAACCTCTATTACAAGAAAGAGATGAATTAAAATTTTGCGTTCGATCAAGGCGTTCCGACAAGTCCTTTTATAAGACCTCTACTGAATGCGATTTTGAAATAGGTTCTCGCATTATGCAAAAGTTGAGTTCCTGTGGGTTGAAGGTAGACATAAAAAATGCCGACTATGTCCTAGAAGTTGAAATTGGTCGCGATCAAGCCTGGGTATATAGCGGAAAAAATATAGGATTGCGTGGATTACCCGTAGGAGTGGCCGGAGAAGCTTTAAGTCTTCTTTCGGGAGGTATTGATAGTCCTGTTGCATCTCACATGATTATTCGCAGAGGGTGCCGAGTGCATTTTATTTTTTTTGAAAATCGGACTTTTTTGGGAAAAGGAGGCTATGAAAAAGTTCTCCGATTAGCAAAAACTTTAAATCGTTTTCAAGATAAAGGAAAGTTATGCGTTATCCCCTTTGGCGATATTCAGATGGCCATTCGGGATCAATGTCGACCAGAGAATCGAGTTGTTTTATACAGGAGAATGATGTATAGAATTTCCGAATATGTCTCCAGGCAGTTTGGTTATCAAGCTTTAATAACTGGCGAATCTTTAGGTCAAGTCGCTTCCCAAACTTTAGAAAACTTAGCGGCGGTTTCTGATGTGGTGAAGACAAGCGTTTTTAGACCCTTAATCGGAATGGATAAGCTGGATATTATCCGAAAAGCGGAAGAAATAGGAACCTATGAAATTAGTATAGAACCTCATCAAGATTGTTGTTCAGTATTTATGCCTCCAAACCCAGCTACAAAGGCAAAAGGTCCATTATTAGAGGATGATGAAACTAAATTTCCTTTTCAACGTTTAGCTGAAGAAGCGATAGAAAAAATGGAATGGGTGGAACTTGATGAGTTATAAGGCAGGAGCTAATTTGTTTACAATTTGGTTTGGATGAGATTCTGCGGCAAGCTCTTCTATTGGTTTTTTAAGAATAGGGTGGAGAAATTGAGGAGCGATTTCTTTAAGAGGTTCTAAAACAAACTTTCTTTTATGTAGCTCTGGATGAGGAATTTTTAGGTTTGCCTCTGTAAGGATTAAATCTTCGTATAAAAGTAAATCCAGGTCTATAATGCGCGGTCCCCATTTAACTCTTCTTACTCTCCCCATTTTCCCTTCTATTGCCAACAGTTTTTCTAGTAAGGCCGGTGGAAGTAAAGTCGTTTCTATTTTAACAACGGAGTTGATAAACCAATCTTGGTTTTCGATTCCGACGGGAGCCGTTTCATAGAGAGAAGAACTCGACTTAACCCAAACTTCTGCCAGGGAATTTAGTTCTTTAACCGCTTGTTCACAATTTTCTCGGGCTAACCCTTGATTTGAGCCAATACCGATAAAAGCGGTTTTTTTCATTGAAAGAAATACCTATCGCCCGCGCCTAAAGCGTAAACACCTAAGGCGCAGGGGGAGTGTGGAACTTTTGAGATATTAAGATATGAGATTGCCAAGGCATTGTTAAAACTCAAAAGTCTGCTTTGATAATCTATTTTTAATTTCTTCCATGATTCGGTTTTCTTCATCTTCTCCGTTTGCCGCAAAGGTTGCGGAAAAACGGACAAAGTTGCCTACGTTATCCCATGGCACTGTTGAGATTAGATGTTCAGTGATCATGTATTGAGAAAAATCTTCTCCTGATTCAAAAGTTCTTCCTCCTTTTATGCCTTTAGGAGCTTTGACGTAGAGAAAGAAAGTTCCTCCTGGCATTGAAGCTTTGAAACCTACAGAATTTAAAGTTTCCACAAGTTTCGATAATCTTCTTTTATATTTGTTCCCAATTTTTTCAGTGATCTCAGGATGCCTTAAACAATAAGCTCCAGCTTTTTGAATTGCGGCAAATTGGCCGGAATCAATATTGTCTTTCATATTAGCGAATCCTTTAACGACGAGTTCGTTTCCCACAATAAAACCAATACGCCATCCTGTCATGTTATAAGATTTTGATAGCGAATGCATTTCTGCCCCAACTTCCATAGCGCCGGGAACGGAAAGAAAACTTAACGGTTTTCCATCATAAACAAGAGCGGCATAAGCGGCATCTTGAATAACTACGATTTCGTTCTCTTTTGCGAACTCGACAACTTCTTTATAGAAATCTAAAGTAGCTTGAGCCCCAGTAGGGTTATTGGGGTAATTTAAGCAAAGGATTTTAGCCCGTTTTCGAGTATCGGCGTCGATTGACTTTAAGTCGGGTAAAAAATTGTTGGTTTCTTCTAATTTTAAGTTAACCGATTTGCCGCCCAGATATTCAGTATGGGTTCCCATTACAGGATATCCTGGAGCGGTCATTAGTGTAACGTCGCCGGGATTAATGAAAACCAGCGGCGTGAGAGCTAAACCCGGCTTTGCCCCAATTGTGTGATTTACATGTTTAGATGCGTCTAAACCTTTTACGCCAAAAACGTTTTCCATGTATTCAACAGCGGCTTGTTTGAACTCGTCGATACCATTATCGGTGTAGCCGCGGTTCTCTGGCTTTTCAGCTTCGCTTTGAAGCGTTTTTATAACTTCTGGAAAAGCCATTTCATCGGGCTCTCCAACACCCATATCAAATAACTCCTTCCCAGGGTTTGCGTCTAACGCCGCTCTTTTAGCGCGCTTAATTTTTTCAAATTTATAAATTGTTGTATCTTTGCCAAACTTGCTGCCTCCAATACGTTCGGCAAAGGTGGATTGAATATAGCTTTCTTCGGACATAAAATTTATAACTCCAAGAGTAAACGGAAAGATTGAATCTAGCCAAAAAAGAAACCTCTGTCAACATCTAATGGAAAATGTGTATGGAAACCATTTAATTTCAATTTTCATAGCTATTAAGTTGTTTTAAATATTGTTTGGCCAGCTGGTTTTGCGGCTCGAATTCCAGGACTTTTGAAAACATTGCTTGAGCATTTTCTCGTTGATTTAATTTAAGGTAGGCTAATCCCTGTAAGAAATAGGATTTTGGATGTTTAGGGTCGATTTTTTGCGCAACTTTAAATTGTTTTACGGCTTGTTTGATTTGCCCTGTTTCCAGAAAAAATGAACCCAGAATATTATAATATTTCGTAATGTTTGGTTTTATTTGAATAGCTTTTTTCCAGGTTTGTTCAGCGAGAGAATATTGTTTTGACCAGAAATAAGTTTGAGCCAGGAAATTATAAACTTCGCCCTGATCAAAATCTTTATATCTGGATGCCTTCTCAAAAAAAGTTACGGCTTTGTCATATTTCTTAAGTTGGAAATAAGCTCTTCCAGCGTGAAATAATGTTTGAGCCAGTGATAATGGGGGTCTTTGATGTTGGATTGCGCTTTCAAAATATTTGGCGGCTCTATCAGGGTATTTAATTTCTAGATTGAGAGTTCCCAAATAAAAAAGAGCTTCGGGATCATTAGGGTTGGTTTGAATATATTGTTCCATTGATCTAATTGCTTCAGTGAAACGGTTGTTATTTGCATGGACTATGGAATCCATAAATTTTTGTGGCGGGTAGGTGTTTAATACGCTTTCCAATCTTTGGTTAGTTTTTTTAAGGCTTGCCAATGTAGCGGGGGAATTGATAGCGATAGTTTTTCGATGTTTATTCTCAAGAAAGTTTTTTGATATTTCGTTAAAGGTTACCATTGCGGCAAATAGATGACCTGCAGGCGTCCAATGAGAATCTTTAGGAAAGAACAAAGGCATATTGTTTGTGGATTGAAATTTAGTCATGCTATCTATAAGAGAAAATTTATCTAAGGTTTTTTTTGTGTGAGGATTTTGAAGTTTATAATGGACCATCTTATAAGCTTGCTGAAAAGTTGGAAGTTCCAGTAATAATGCCTTAGCTCCATTTTTAAGTATGTTCTTTTTTAACTCTGCTATTACGAAATCATATCGAAGTTGACTTAAAGAAGGAATTTCTATATTTGACAGAGTTGAATCCTTAATCGACCAAACTATTTTTTTCTTATTTGAAGGATCAGCTTTATGTAAAAACTCTTCCAAAGAACTATTTTTTGAGAAATTTATTTCGCTTGTTTCCAAATATATGCTTTGAATTTGTTCTCGGATTCTGTGAAATACCATATAATTCTCGGAAAGTTTTCCAAGCCATAAATTATTTAAAAGATAATCTAGCAATAATGTTAGCGGGTTATCTTTTTCTTCTTTTACTTTAAGTTTTCCAATTTCTACGAGTATTTCGTTATCTGAAATTTGTTGAAAATCTAGTTTTTCAAATTTAATACGTTCCGATCTGAGTCCGTCGATATCATCGATATATTTTGAGATTAATACCAAGTCTGGAAAAAATTTAAAACCTTCTCTTCTAAAGTATGTCAGATACTCAACAGGGCTCCAGCCTGATACGGCAGCGTTAATAACCTCAAACTTTCTATTAGAAAAGTTTTGATTTAAAAGTTTCTCAAGCTGATAAGAAAAGGTTTCTTGATATTCGACTCCTGGGCCGAACAAAATCGAGTCTCCAAGGCAAAGAATACGGAATGTGCCGCGCGGTTTTTCATAAGATATTGCGCGGGATTCCCGAAGCCGTTTTTCATTGGTGATTATGTTGAAATTAAACTTGTCGTGGAAATTTAGATTGGTTTTAAGGTTTGCTATCGATGCGTCAGGAATTCCAAATGCAGGAGCTAATAAAGTATGAGGTATGTTTTGAGGAGCTAACGCACTCAGTAAAACTTCAAAAATTATTAAAACTAGAAGAAGACAAAAAATTACAAAAAATAAATATTTTTTTAGCGACGAAGTCATTTTTTTAGATTAACGTCGTATGATAAACCATTTTGAAGTTGTAATATTTTTTGATTTCTTGAAAATTTTTTGGGCTAATAATTCGTTTAAATTAAGCTAATTTTTAGGAGGGTTTTTTGTTCGAAATTCCCGCTGATTCAAAAGTTGCCATTTCGTTATAAATTTTTACGGCGCTTTCTAATATACTGATTCCTAATGCGGCTCCAGTGCCTTCGCCAAGTCTCATTTGGAAATTGAATAAAGGAGTTTGATTATAAAGTTGAAAGAATAATTTGTGGCCTGGCTCGGTAGATTGATGGGATGTGAAAACATAGTCAGAAACGATGGGGTCTATTTTGAACGCAATTGTCGCCGCAGCGCCAGAAATTAAACCGTCGACTATAATGGCTTTTTTACGTTCGGCGGCTCCTAAAATTAAACCCGCCATTCCTCCGATTTCAAAACCGCCTACTTTTGATAAAACATCGATAGGGTCGTCAGGGTCCGGTTTATTGGTTTGAAGAGCGGTACGTACGACCTCGATTTTTTTTCTAAGTCCGGCTTCGTTAATTCCAGCTCCCGGACCTGTAGTGAGTTCGATGGGAACGTTGTCAAAAGCTGCCATAATCGCAGCGGCTGAAGTTGAGTTTCCAATTCCCATTTCTCCTGCGGCAAAAACATCGGTCCCATTGGAAGACCATTCAACGGCCAGATCAAATCCAGTTTGTAAAGATTGGATTGCCTGATCCCGCGTCATAGCGGGGGTTTCCATCATATTTTGGGTGCCTTTACCTATTTTTTTGGAAATGATTCCTTCAATATTTCCAAAGTCATGGTCAACGCCCATGTCGACTACAATCACTTCCGCTTGGATATGTCTGGCAAGAACGTTTATTGCCGCTCCATCTGATAAGAAGTTATAAACCATTTGTTGGGTAACTTCTTTCGGATATGCGCTAACTCCTTCTTTGGCGACGCCGTGATCGCTGGAAAAGACAAAAATGGATTTTTTGTTCAGCGTTGAATCGCCATTGCGAATGGCTACATAGCGTTTGGCTAACTCTTCAAGCCTCCCAAGGCTTCCAGGTGGTTTGGTTAAAACGTTTAAATGGGATTGAGCTTTTTGTAGATTCGACTCTAAAACAGGTTTTATTTTTGGAAATAGGCGGTCGGCCATTATTAGCCTTCCCATAAAGAAACGGTATTCATGCCTCTATGTAGTGTAACAATAGCTTTTACATTCTGGCTATTCTTCCTCTTTTTCAAGATCTTCCTCCGATTCTTCTTCTTCCTCGTTTAGTCCGGCCGCTCTTTGTGAGTAACGGAGGTATTTTATGATTTCGTCGATTTGCTTTTCATTAAACTTGCTGCGTTGTGACGGCATTTTATCAGTGCCGTTGTTTATCGTATCTCGAATATCATCGTCAGAGAAGTTTCCTGGCAAGTATTCTGCGTCTATTAGTTTTGGGGCTTTAAAGCTTCCTTTGGAGAGAGCGTCTGGGCCGTGGCAATTTGAGCAGACAGTATGGAAGTATGTTTGACCTGGTTTGTATTCTGGTGGCACTTGTAAGTTAGGGGGAGGAGCGCCTCCACAACTTGCAAGAAAGAATAAAGTTGTAAATAGCAGTAGATAGTTTTTAGTTTTCACTGGGTTCTCCCCTTATTTTTTCTTGATCTGCAATACCGTCAAAATTTTTGTCAATTAGCGCGCGTACGGCTTCGCCATTATTATCAAAGTATTCCCATCTATCGGGCGAACCATCCGCATTTGTATCGAAATGAATTTTCTCAAGTTCGGAAGATGAGTTGAAAAATTGCCATTGATCGGGTTTTTGATCTTTATTGGAATCGAATATGGCAATTTGAAAGACCTGTTCGTTATTTAATAAATCCCACCTGTCGGCTACTCCGTCAAAGTCAATATCGAAAGAAATTCGGGTTTGTTTACCGGATGAATCAAAATATTGCCAAAGATCGGTCTTCCCATCAAAGTTCAAATCTCTTTCAATTTTTATTAAATCTTTGCCCTGCCTATAAAACTCTCTATGATCTATTTTCCCATCAAACTGTGTATCTGCGTCAATTTGGCTTAAGTTTCTTTGGTTATCGTAATATTGAATATAGTCTATGACTCCATCGCCATTCTGGTCGCGTTCCATTTTGATCACAAAGGTTTGCGAATTATACACATCCCTTTGATCAATTGCGCCATTAAAATCGGAATCATACTCAATCTTCACCAATTTCCGATCTTTTGAAAATGTGCGCCATTGATCGATTTTTCCATCTTGATTTGTATCTAGCTTTTGTATTAAAGCCCAAGAGTGAGTGGGGCAGAAAATAGAAATCCCAAATGCGAAAAAAAGTGAGCCAAAAATACAATATAAAACTTTAAATTTTGATGAGCGCATAAATCTAGAAAACTATGATTACATAAGATTAAAGACCTCTATTATACCCGTAAAAACTACTAATGTGATAATAGAAGATCCAAACATTATTTTATGACATTTTGAAATGTCGCTAGGTTGTATATCATTTCTATCGTCGCCTATGTATGGTTTCTTTACCAATAAGTTTCCATAATAATTAGGCCCTCCTAATTTTATACCTAAAGCGCCGGCAACAGCGGCTTCTGGTATTCCCGCATTTGGGCTTGAGTGGTTTTGACCGTCTCTCATTGAAATTTTGTAAGCTTGTTTTCCATTGAACCCTAAGAGAAAACTGGATATAGATAAGATAAACCTAGATATACGCGCGGGTATCCAGTTTGCCACATCGTCTAGTTTAGCGGGAAACCAGCCGTAGTTAATGTATCTTTCATTCTTATAGCCAAACATGGAATCTAGTGTATTGATAGTTTTATAGGCTAAAGCTAATGGGGCGCCTCCAATAAAAGCATAAAATAAAGGCGCAATAATTCCATCCACAATATTTTCTGCAATAGTTTCCACGGTCGCTCGTAAGATTCCGCTTTGATCCAACTTTTCGGTATTTCGCCCAACGATCATAGAAAGGCTTTTTCGGGCCGACTCTTCATCGCCTTTTAAAAGATGTTTTAAAATGGGAACGCTTTCATCAAATAAAGAACGCGTAGCCAAACATGTGTATAAAATTAAAATAGAGATGCCGTTTGAAAGACCTGGGGAAATAGCATATACGTAATGGAGAGTCCAATAGGTTGATTCGTAGACGCTTCCTACAAGAAGTATAGCGGTAAAGACTCCCGCGAGTTTTAAGTTTGTTATATGATTACGGGTTTGCGCTTCAAGCCAGCTAGCTACGGTTCCAATTAAACGGATAGGGTGAGGCCATTGTTTTGGGTCGCCTATAACAAGGTCCAAAAAAAAAGCGGTTAGAATTTGCCCAGAAAGCCCCATGACCGTTATCCGTGCAAAAAGAAACTCTCAATAGCTTGAACTAATTTTTTATTTTTTTCCTTAGTTTGAATGGCAAACCTAAAAAATGAATTATCCAAACCAGAAAAATTTCCACAGTTCCTGATAATCAAACCTTGGGTAAGCAGGCTTTTAAAAAAGTGATTGGACAAATTAGGGGCGTCGTCAATTAGTTTGAATAGAAAAAAATTAGTTGAGGATGGAAATATTTTTATCGCATTAATATGGCTTAATTTCGAAAATACGCGTTCCTTTTCCATAGATAAGAAACTCTTTGTTTCTTCTAAATATTTAGTATCCGTTAGAATTTCCTCGCCCAGTTTTTGGGCTATCGAATTAACGTTCCAAGGTGGAATCAAGCTTTCTAATCGATTAGCGTTCTCAGGGTGAAGTACGCAAAAGCCCAGTCTGGTCCCGGGAATGCTATATAACTTGGTAAGAGATTGTATGACAATTAGGTTTTTAGATTGATGGGCTTCTTGAATCAATGAAATTGGTTGGTCGCAAAAATCTGTAAAAGCTTCGTCAATTATTAGAAAGATGTCTTTGCGTTCGCAAAACTTCTTGAGAGAAAATAAGCTTTCTTGAGCCCAAATATGCGCCGTTGGACTGTTAGGATGACCTAAAACAACAGATCCTAAATTTTCTACGCCTTGAAGGTAAAAAAGAAATGATTCTATGTCTTCTTTGAAGTTATTTTCTGATTTTAATAGGTATTGATTTAAAGGAATCTTAGCAGACTTTATCGCAGAGTCGTATTCTGAAAATGTTGGTTCTACGATAACGCATTTTTTCCCTTTAGGCAGAAAGCGTGGAATGAGGTGAATAAGTTCGTTAGATCCATTTCCAGCTACAATAGAAGTTTTTGGAATGTCGCGAAATTCAGCGAAACATTCTTTTAACCGGTTTGATTTTGGTTCTGGGTAATATTCTAAACTTTTAATGATTTGAGAAGCCAAATTCGAGGCTATTCTGGGAGGTCCTAACGGATTTAGGCTAACGCTAAAATCGATTAACTCGCCTTCTGGTAAATTTGATAAAGCAAGAGCGGAATGCCAGTCTCCCCCATGATCCGGATAAATTGTGTCGTCTATTTGGTTCGAATCGGAGACGCGATTTTGAGGTAAAGAAGAAGGTAGTCTTGAAGAATTCATTGAAAATCGCCAGAAGGAAATTTAATAGCTTTTTCGCCGGGTTTTCCTTCCCATTTGTTGTAATACACCAAATTTTCAATAGATAAGCGGTTTTCCCAGCCTACTGTTTGTAACATAGGTCTTTTTAGAAAATTATCCGTATATCCGATACAAAGATAAGCTATAGGAACGATGCGGTCAGGAATATCTAAAACTTCTTTTAACTCTTTTTGAGAGAGAATGCTAACCCAGCCAACGCCAACTCCTTCAGCCCTTGCAGCTAACCAGAGGTTTTGTACGGCGCAAGCCCCACTCATCAAGTCCATTTCAGGAATAGTGTCTCTACCTAAAACGTTAGGACCCAGGCGGTTCCTGTCGCAGGTAATACATAAATTAATAGGAGCTTCCATAATGCCTTCCAATTTTAGCGACCTGTATAACTTTTCGCGATCTTCAGAAAATTTTTGGGCGGCGGTTTCGTTGCATTGTTCAAAGATTTTCTTAACTTTTGCTTTTATATTAATGTCGTCGATGATCATGAAATTCCAAGGCTGCATAAAACCAACGGAACCTGCATGGTGAGCGGCGTTCAAGATTTTACCCAAAACGGAAGGCGGTACCGGTTTGGAATTAAAATGCCGGACATCTCTTCTTTTGTAGATGGCGTCATATAATCCTTGTTTTTTTTCAGGAGAAAATTCGTGTGACGATTCGCTATCTATTTTTTTTTGAAAATTTTCAGCATTCCTGGGTTTTATAATCGTCGGGATTCCTGAAACACAGTGGGCTACCTCGTCAAATAGCGACGCCACAATTTGATTGGCTTCGCCAATTATATCGCGATATTCCCGGGCTAACTTGTTGTCGGGAACAATACCCGCTCCAACCTCGTTAGTCACTATAATGACAGAAGCAAGCGATTGATTGGAAGTTTCGGCTAAAATTTGGGTTTGTTCTAAAATGTCTTCGCGCTTTCGGTCGGCAAGCAGTAAGTTTGCGATCCAAATAGAAAGGCAATCCAACAAAATAACAGAAGCTTCAGAATCGACATTTTTTATTACCGAAGCCGGGTCTTGCGACTCTTCAAACGTTGTCCAGGTTGGATCTCGTTCTTCTTTATGGAGGGCAATGCGAGTTTTCATTTCGTCGTCGAAAGCCTCAGCGGTAGCTAAATATATTTTCGTACCTGGAAAACGGTTCCCTAATTCAAGAGCGTATTTTGATTTTCCGCTCCGGCATCCTCCAGTAATAAGGAAAGTTTTTTTTGACATAAATAGCTCTATAGTTAGATCCAACGACCTAAAATGACTCCCCCGATCATGATAAGCGCTTCTATTATTTCTGCGGTTGCACCCAAGCTGTCTCCAGTCATGCCGCCTATTGTACGATTAAAAAATGAAAAAAGTAAAGCTAAGGTAATGCAGAATCCCACTAAAGCGATAAATCCAATGATTGGAGTAATCAGCATAGGAATTAATAATGCGCAGGGGGTTAAACTTAAAAGGCTATAACGATTTTTTTGAAAAAAAACCGTTCCCAAACCGCCTTCGCTTCGCGCGTAGTTCATAAAGACAAGGGCTGCCGTTAAAGCTGTCCGGGCCAATGCTGGCGCCGCTATTAACCATATCCAGCGGTTGGTTTCTGGAATGCCTTGGAGAGCGGTAAATTTGATTAATAGACAAAAGAAAACCACTAACGCTCCCATGACGCCAATACGTGAGTCTCGCATTATTTCCAGGGCTTTTTCTCGACCGCGATGAGCTAATATGCCGTCTGCCGAATCAGCAAGGCCATCGAGATGAATTCCGCCCGTAATCACAGCCAAAAAAATCAGATCAAAAGCGCAGCGTAGTTCTAGATTGAAAGCTAATTTCCCGACAGAGTCGATTCCCCATAAACCAAGACCGATTAAAATTCCCACAAGAGGAAAATAAAGAACTTTTTTGCCGTCTTCCCAATCTCCTGACTTTGGAATTCGAATAATGGTCAAAAAAGCCAGCGCTGAAAAAAAGTTTAACATTGAACAATCTCGTAAACTTTTTCCATGTCAACGTTATTGGAAAACAAGTCGCATAAGCGGTCGAGTTGCGCATTGCGGAACTTTTTGTAGTCGAAAGAAGCGCAATTTTTGGGAAGCTTTCTTTTTTGGCAGATATGTTTTAAAAAAGCCTCTCGAATAGAGTTGGAGTCGAGAAAACCATGTATGTAAACTCCGATAACCGTACCGTCTGAGTTGCTTATTCCAAGTTCTGGGACGATTTTCCCCTTGGAGTTTACAAATAAAGATGAATAATCACCCTGCATTTTCGATTGACCCATATGGATTTCATAACCGGAAGCGTTTAATCCTTTTTTGAAAACAGGGCTGTCGCAAGTAAATGGATTTACTTGCCGGGTGATTTTTTCCGGTTGTATTTCCGTTTTCATTTTTAGAAGTCCCAATCCTTTTACTTGATGAGAGGAACTTTCGATTCCGTGAGGATCTTCTAACAAATCGCCTAGCATTTGAAAACCGGCGCAGATTCCAAGAATTAAAGTTCCTCCATTATGACATTCGTGAATTTTCTTATCTAATCCCTGGGTTTTTAAGAACATCATGTCTTCTAATGCATTTTTACTTCCAGGAATTAGTATCAAGTCTGGATTTTGAATCTGGTCGGATCTCCAAACATAGCGCAGAAGAATTCCTGGGTTATGCATTAAGGGAGAAACGTCGGTAAAATTTGAGATTCTTGGGAGTCTAATCACGTCAATTTTTAGTTTGTTCCGAGTGTCATTTTCCATCGATATATTTGGTAAAGGAACGCTATCTTCCTCATCGACATATAATTCCCTGTCAAAGGGTATGACTCCTAAAACAGGTTTGTGAACCAAATTTTCGAATTGGGTTAAACCCGGTTTCAACAAATCTAAGTCTCCACGAAATTTATTAATCAAGAAGCCTTTTACAATATCTTTTTCTCCTGAGTCCAATAAGTCGTAAGTTCCTTTCATCCATGCGAAAACACCGCCTCGATCAATGTCGCCTACAATTAATACGGGAGCGTTGGCTAATTTTGCCATGCGCATATTTACGACATCGTGTTGTTTAAGATTAATTTCAGCTGGACTGCCAGCACCTTCAAGTATAATAAGATCAAATGATTGTTGTAACGATTCAAAGGCCGATATTGCTTCTTTGAAATAATTTTCTTTATTGCGGTAATAATTTTTTGCGTCAGAGTTGGCGACGGGACGTCCCATGACGATTACTTGGGAGTGGTTGTCAGAAGAAGGTTTTAACAAAATAGGATTCATAGCCACAGAGGGTTTTAAGCCACAAGCTTCAGCTTGAAAAACCTGGGCGCGCCCCATTTCTCCTCCGTCTTCAGTTACAAATGAATTTAGAGACATATTCTGAGCTTTAAAAGGAGCGACGCGTAAACCGTCTTTAAAAAAACGCCTGCAAAGAGCGGCCACAAGCACGCTTTTGCCAACGCCGGAACCGGTCCCTTGTATCATTAATGTTTTAGCCGCCATATTTTAAAGTTTCTTTCTAAGTAGCCAAACAAAAAACGGTCCGCCCAACATAGCCGTAATAATCCCAACTGGAATTTCGGCAGGGGCAATGATCGTTCGAGCGGCGGTGTCGCATATTATTAAAAAAGCCGCTCCAAACAACATGGAAGCGGGTATCAAAATACGGTTATCTGGACCAATGATTAGCCTTACAATATGTGGAACGATTAATCCAAGAAATGTTATGGGACCGCAAACAGATACAACCGCGCCAGTGATTAAGGAAGCGCAAATAAAGCCGACCCTTTGAACAAAAATAATATCAACTCCTCGACTTTGAGCCGATTCAATTCCCGCGCTCAATAAATTTAGATCTCGGCTAAAGTAGGTTAAACAAGCGATTCCTATCAAAACTAATGGAGATATACATAATATAGTTGAATAGTCTGTTACATCTAAGCCACCCATTAACCACCGAACAATTTGGAATGATTGTGAAATATCCGAAATGTAATGGATAAACATAACCAAAGCCGCGAAGAAAAAGTTTACGGTTACGCCGGCTAAAATCATAACAGGGGCTGGGAGTTCGCCGCGTCTATTAGGAACGATTCCAAAAACAAGAGCGATAGCGAGTAAACTTCCGAGAAATGCCGCAATTGGCACTAGGGAGAACCCTTGAGGAGAAACTCCCAAGAAGCGAATTGCAATCACCGCTCCTAATGAAGCTCCACTTGAGACTCCCAGAGTGAAGGGAGCGGCTAAATCGTTTCTAAGTAAAGCTTGGAAAACCGCGCCAGCTACCGCTAATGCCGCTCCTGCAAGAGCTGCAAGAATGATACGCGGAAGACGAGCCAGAAAAAAAATCTCCTCGTCTACGTTTCTTGAATCGAGGTTTTTCCCAAATAGCGCTTTACCTAGATCGATATCTACCGGCCCGATTGTAGGAGCTAAAACTAATGTCGATAAGAAAAAGGCGAAGAACAAACTTAAAGAAATAAATATTTTCTTTTTTGTAAACTCTAAATGCATCAATTATTTCTTGTTCGAGGAAGAATTACTAAGGAACCGTCTTCTTTATCTATGAGAGTTTTAATTTGTGTTTCGTAAACCGATTCGATGGTTGATTGCTCTAAGATCACGTTTGGCAAACCTTCGTTAACGATTTTCCCTTCTTTTAATAAAAGTAGTCGCGAGCAATACTTTGAGGCTAGATTCAAATCGTGAAGAGCCATAATCACAGTAACGGAGTGTTTTTGATTTAAATTTCTAAGAATTTCAAGAATTTCTATTTGGTACTTTATATCGAGGAACGAAATTGGCTCGTCTAATATTAGAGTTTCTGGTTTCTGAGCTAATGCGCTTGCTATTAAAACTCTTTGTTTTTCGCCGCCGCTAATTTCGGTAAACTTTTTGTCAAAAAGAAACTTGGTGCCGGTTAATTCCATTACCTCCAAAGCGATTTGCATGTCCTCTGAAGTTTCAAAAGAAAATCCCGATTTATAGGGATATCTACCCATTAATATTACTTCTTGAGTTTTAAAAGGAAAGACCATTCCAGATTCTTGAGGAATCCAAGCGGCTAATTTTGCTAAATCCTTTTTCTTATAATCGTTAATAGATCGATTTCTATAGAAAACTTCTCCTTTATTGGGATAGAGAATTCCCGCCGCCAATTTTAATAAAGTGGATTTCCCAGAACCATTAGGACCTATTACCCCTAAAAAATCTCCTTGTTTGATTTTAAAAGAAGCGTTTACGATAGCTTCTTTTTCATGGGTGTAGTGAAAGGAAACGTTATTAGATTCTAATATCGGCGACCCGTTTTCTAATATGTCATTAGTTGAGGAAACCATTATTTTGGAGCGGAAGAGTTAGAATGAATTGCTTGATAAAATTTGTCGACGATATTTACCAGGCGAGGCCCTGGAATTAAAATATAGTCCTCGCTGACGATATGAATGTTTTTGTTTTGAACGGCGCGGACAGAACCTAAAACTCTCCAGGCGTTTAGATTTGAGGAAAACTCCTTCCCAGTAACATTGCTATTGGGACCCGCAATAATGATCACTTCTGGAGAACGGGAAATTATGAACTCCCTTGAAACTTTAGGGTATTGAGAAAGGGTTTTGTCCAAAACATTTTCACCGCCCGATAAAGTGAGAAGCTCGTCTAAGAAAGTTTTTTTGCCCACCGCATATAGGTCTCTTAAGGGATCTCGACTGTCGCCTAAAATTAAAAGCGTCGATTTGGGTTTCATGCTTTTAAGGCGTTCCTGGTAGTTTGCAAGTTTTGATTTTATATTGGCAATTAACTGTTGGGCTTCTTTTGTTTTTCCTACAACATTCCCAATATCTTGAATGGATTGGTAAATAGAGTTTAAATCTTGGAAAGAGGCTTCTATATAATCAACATTTAAGTTTTTAGCAAACTGTTTAACGTTGGATTTTCCCGGCTGAAAAATCATCATGTCGGGTTTCAAAGCGATGATTGACTCTGCGCTAGAGTTCAGCATGCCGCCAATTTTAGGTTTCTTTAAAGCTTCTTCAGGGTAGGTGCAAAAATCTGTCACAGCCGCTACTTGATTTCCTGCTCCAATTGCAAATAACACTTCCGTTATGGATGGAGAGAAAGAAATAACTCGTTGCGCGGTTTTTGCAAAAGTAACTGAATTCCAATTTAAGAGAAAGAAAAGGGCTGCAAATAAGATCTTTAGGGATTTCATATATCAAACGTTATATTAAAAATTGAAAAGAACTAGTTCCCAAAATATTGATTTATCTCCGATATATTTTCTGGAGTTATCTCGTGTCCTTGAGGAGTTTCTTTAATTTGCGCCTGATGTCCCATCTGGTTAATTTCTTCTAAAGCGTGTTCTGCCAGGAAAGACGGTACGACCTCGTCGTTAGCTCCAAATATGCCGAGGATTGGAACAGGGTTTTCAGGTTTGACGGCTTCTTCCGGCAATTCCGGCAAAAAACCGCAGACGGAAGCCGCTTTTTGAATTTGTTGGGAACCGAATAAGACAGCGACTAAAACCGCCGCCGCTCCTTGCGAAAATCCCCAGGTAAAAAATTTTATCGACGCGTTTTTGTATTCTTCTTTAACATATTCATGCGCCTGATTGAAAATTCCATCCGTAACCGTCACAAAAGATTGAACCGTTTCTTTTTGTTTCGGACCGTCTTTCCACCAGCTCCAAAGTCCGTTGTCGGCGTCAATAGGGCCTTCAGGAAAAACCAAAAGGGAATTTGGAATATTTAGTTTGCTGCCATGGACTAACATGTTTTCTGGAGTAGATTCGGCCCCGTGAAAACCAATTACAACGCGGACAGGAGCTTGAGGATCGAGTTTCTGTTCGCCTAAAATAACTTTCTTGTCGTTCCAGACTTTATTCGAAAAATTTAATGACATCTTGAAGTTCCTATTGCTGTTGTTATCGAAGGTTGCCTAAAAACTTTCAACCATGCTCTTCACCATTTTTTTAGCGTCCTCTTTCGTTTTGATGGTTCCTAAAACTCTCCCTTCTTCAATATATTCTAGAATAGATTTAAAAATGGGAGATGGAGAAAGTTTAAATTCATTTTGAAGATCGTCTCCAGTTAATAAAGGAGGTTGTTCTTGAGCTGGCAGATAGCGCCGTTTATAAAAATCAATCAGGTTATGCGTCGCTCTGACAAAACCTTCGCCTTCAATGTCGTCCAAATTTAAATGCGATTTAAAAGCTCCCGCCGCCAAATACAAACCTGGGATTAATTCCTCTTCGGCTTGTTTTACAAAACTGTAAATTTGAGAAAAGTCGGGGGACCAACCTGCGAAATCCAAATTTGAATTCAAAGCTTCGTCGGCAGTTTGAACAGTTTTTAAAATGAAACGAGAATTGGCGTTACTAAATCTTAGCTTCTTTAAAAGTTCTTCAATTTTTTGAGTGTCGATAGAATCTTCTTTTAACGAGTTCCATATCAAACATGAAAGTTTTGCTAATGATTTGATGTGTTCTTCCAAAAATATGCCGTCTTCTTTGAATCTGTCCGGGTATAAGTTTTCTGGCGAATTTAAAAAGCGTTCTGTTTCGTTATAAATTTTTAAGGCGAAGCTCTTAGAATCGTTACTTTTGGCGTTGGGTATGAGCACGTCTAACAGGCCCGATACCGACATGCGCGCGACGATTTTACCTGAGTCATTGGAAGAAAAGATTGCGCATAATTCTGGGGCAATTCGTTCTCCGGCTACTCGATTCAATTCCTCCTTTTCCCTGGATAAGCGCTGGAATGTAGCTGGCTCAATTTTGAATTCTAATTGAGCGGCGAACCGGAACGCGCGTAATACCCGCAATGGATCTTCTTTTAAAACATCGCCCGGTAAAGCTCGAACAGTTTTATTTTTTAAATCTTTTTGACCGTCAAATGGATCTATAAGATTAAGGTTTCCCTTTATAAAGTCGTCTAAAGAAATTGCCAGAGAATTGATGGTTAAGTCTCTGCGGGCAAGGTCTTCTTCGATAGAATCTCCTTGGAGAGCGGTGAAATCGAATGTGGCTTTATCGTTGGAAATTACTCGATAGGTTTCTCGTTTGGGAGTATCGTCTAATTTAACGAGAGGAAAATTGTTTGATTTGGAAAATTGCGTCGCTATTTCAGGAGCGTCGTTACATGCGAAATCATAATCTGTGATTGGTCGATTTAATAATTTATCTCGAATAGTACCGCCAACAATGTAAATATTTTTATTATTGGCAATATCTAGAATTTCATTTAGCAAAGTGGAAATATCCATTTAAAGAGTAAGCCCAGAAAATTGATGAGGAAGGATTATCTCAAGAATTGATTTTTGAAACTAATTTAAATTGTGTATGGTATGGATTTTTTTTGATAAATAAAAGAGAAGATTATTTTTATTGACTGTTAAGAAGAATAGAATTAATATACCAACTAGTTGGTATATTTTTGAAAAGCTATGGATAAGAAAACAAAAATATTAGAGTCCGCCCAGTATTTAATGCTTGAGAAAGGATTTGTTGCCTCAACGGTCGACGATATATGCGAGAAAGCAGGCGTCACCAAAGGCAGTTTTTTTTACTACTTCAAGGATAAAGAAGATTTAGGAAAAAATGTCGCTCTCCATTTCGCCTGTTGCCAACAGCAAATGATTGACGAAAACTGTTGCGGTCAAGATGAACCAGATCCATTAAAGCGAATCTACAATCTATTAGATTTAATTTTTGATAGCGCTAATGATCCTAAAAATAAAGGTTGCTTGATTGGTATTTTTTCTCAAGAGCTTTCGGAAACTCATCCTAATATCAGGAAAGTTTGCGAGAAAATTTTTAATAGTTTTATAGAAAAATTAAAAAAAGATTTTGTGTTGGCCAAGGAGAAATACGCTCCGAAAGCGTCTTTTAAACCGGACGAGCTAGCGGAATATTTTTGGCGACCGTGCAAGGCTCTTTAATTTTGATGAGAGCCAGGAAAGATAGCAAAGTGGTTCAACGTTCTGTTAAGCAATACAAAGAATACGTAGAAATGTTATTCGGAGAGAAATAAAAAAATTTACGATAAAAAATACCAACTAGTTGGTATTTTTTGGGTGTTTTACCCAAAACTTGGCTGTCGACAAAAGCGGCCATATCTAAAACCTTAATTAGGAGATTTAAATTATGTCTAGTTGTGAAACTGTTTCAGCCCAAAGTCAGTGTGAAAGTTCTCAAGAATGTTGTCCGGTGGAGAAATCATTAGAAGAGTTGTGTTGTCCTGTAGACGCTTCCGCAAAAATGGGGAATAAAGCTTTTTTTGAAGCCATACATCAAGTACAGGTAGAAAGCTTGAAGGAAAGGATTAAGAAAGCTTGGGGCGATAAAATTGATCAAAAGTCAGACGCTATCGTCAAGGCTTTGGGAACCCATTGGCATTCGATGTTGGAACAAGCCAAAGCTCAAAAAGAACTTCGTGAGGAAATTCAAAAAATCTATTTTTCTTAGTATTTATTGGTTTTAGACCGGCGGTCTTAGATTATAGGCCGCCGGTGAATTCTTTTTTTTGAAATCCAATATTGGGTGGAAATTATTTACCCCAGCTAGAGGAGAGGCGGACTTGTTTGGAGACGAAGATGGTTCCGTCTTTCTTAACCAAGTGGATATCGGAGTTAGTAAGACCTCCTATTACTTTTTGCAAGTTTTCAGAAGGTTTGCTTTGAGGATCTTTAATTAAAAATGGGATCATGTCGTTTACGGATTCTCTTACTCGTTCGCTTTCAATCACGTAACCTAAATAATCCAAATCTACGTCCAGGTATTTTTTAGCCAGTTTTTTCAAGTTTTGGCCCAAAATCAGGTCCTGCTGTTTGCGCACTCGATTCATTACAAGATTAGGCCGGAAGGAGGCCACAATTTCTTCGAATCGCGGAATCATGTACGGTTCGCGCGCATCAACCTTCTCTTTTAACTTTTCAATCGAAAACATTTGGTTGGCTTCATCAGGATTTTGCACCACGTTCACTAATTCAGAGAAGAATGGATACTCGATAAACTCTTGATCAAGTTTTCGAAATAAGGCGGCTTTTATGAAACTAAATGCGTTAAGTACCGAAGGCATTTCTGGAATGGTTAAAACGACTCCCTGCGTTCCAATATTATAGTAGTCGAGTACATTAAAGTTTGTGCCTGGGCCCAGGTCGATAAACACCGTGTCGGCGTTTAGTTTGCTAATAAAAGACTGAATTTTTTCTTTGTGGTTTGAATCCAGGTTTGCGCTACCAGGATTATCTCCCGCTCCGCTTACGAACTTAAGGTTTTCGATTCCAGTATCTAACAGAATAGAATTTACATCTTCCGAATCATGATTGAAAAAGTCTACGAAACCACGCTTTGGATTTCCGATGCCTAAAAGAGCGTGAAGGTTGGACGCTCCATAATCGGTATCCATTAAAACTACTTTGTGACCGCTCAGCGCCATGCCAACCGCGAGGTTGGTGCACATCACGCTTTTGCCAATGCCTCCTTTGCCTCCTCCAATAGTGATTATATTGCTTGGCGCAGTCATTAGGTTAACTCTTGAGGTTTATCGTTATACATGAGTGTTGGCTTATTTTTGATTATCAAGAAGAATGAATGATTCCATTAACTCTAGAGAATATTTTTTTTCTGGGCTTTCGCCAATGTGATCAAAATCAATGTCTGGTTCTTCCGCTACAACTGGTTCACCAATTTCAAATTCATCGGCTTTGGGAGTAGGGGGTTTTGTTTCCTCAATTGGCGGAAAATATTTAAGCGTATTCAAGCGGTTTTCCAAATTTCTTTGGAAAGCTCCTAAACTTTTAATATAGCTATTCGCTTTAACCGGATCAATTTGTTTGTCTCTTGGTTTTTGAGAGACTTCTTCATAAGTTGCGGCGTCCAAAGCGGGTAATAGCGGATCAAATGAGTCAGGAGATTCTTCGGTTAAATCTGGAAATTCAGTTTGTTTTTCTTCAGCTATAATTGACTGTGGAAGATTCGTTTCTTGCGACGTTTCTTCTTCTACCAAGCCAATAATTTCTTCAACATTTTCGGCTTCCGACCCCACTTCGGCAGTGGTAATGACGGGGTCCTCTGCATGATCGTCCGATTCCAGATCTTGAAACGTATCAGTTTCTAAAGCTTCTGCAAAAACATCTTTAAAGGTTTCCTCGACGGTGTCTGGGATCGTTTGGGTCTCTAGTATTTCTTCTTCAATTGCGGACTCATTTGCTTCCTCTTCCAGAAAGACGCTACTTTCTGGGAGTAAATCTTTTAGTTCCTTTTCAGCTTCCTCTTCCGCTTGTTTAAGAATTTCATCTATGGTGGGTTCTTCGTCTTCATCCGTTAAGATTGAAGCGCTTTGAACAACTAAGTCGTCGGAAACATTTTCTTCGGTTTCAGGAGTTTCGAAAACAACGGCATGGTCCTCAGATTCGGCTTCGGTTTCGTATTCAGGATCCAAATCGATTTGCGACGAAATTTCCTGGATTGTTTGCTCCATTTCGGCTTGAAGGTCTTTTAGCGTTTGATCCAATTCTTCTTCGTCTTCCAGACCTTCAATATCCATTTTTTGAGGGGAGGAAGTCGAGGAATCGTCTTTGCTAACAGTGTCAGCCGTCACCGCTTCTTTGTTAATAATATCCATTATATTAGAAGACAGTTCCCCGTTCTCAAATGGATCAGACGCTAAATCTTCAGGGGAAGTAGAGGCATCTAAATTAGATAGCGACTCGCTAGCGCTCAGCAACTGGTCGACTTCTGAATAAGCTTCTTCGTCTTCATCGCTACTGATAATTTTTTCGGAACCAGATTTTATTCCGCTTTGTGCGCCAATAGTTTCGTTTTTCTTATTTTCCTGGTCAATGAAGTCATCAACCTCGCTGAATTCACTTTCCAGGGATGCAAATTCACTTTCTAATTTCTTGAGAACGTCGTCGCTAGTATCCGCGTCGGTGGAGAAGTCTTTTACCGGCACAGAATCTGTAAGCTCTTCGCTATTGGAAGGAGATTCGGAGAAAATATCGGAAAATTCGTCGTTTTCTTCAAGTTCTTCATCTTCTCGAAGATCGGCGAATTCGTCTTCCTCGTCGTCTTGAAAGAGTAAACTTTCTTCTTCATCTTCCTCAAGGAATCCAAAATCGTCATCGGCGTTGTCAAGAGTTTCTGATTCAAAATCTTCAAAAACTTCTTCTGATTCGTCCTCTTCAAGCAGGGCGGTTTCCTCTATAACGTCATCTACACTTTCATCCTCGATAATTTCGGATTGTTCCGCAGTTTCGTAAGTGCTATCTTCTTCCTCTTCTTCTTCGTTAAATTCGCGCAGATTTTTTTGATATTCTTCTTCGTCGTCTTCGTCTTCAAATTCACCTTCCCCGTCTTCCTCTTCCTCTTCGTCTTCGAATTCACTGCTCATGAATTCTTCGTATTCGGAGTCCTCTTCATCGTTTTTAGAGCGGAAAGCTCTAAACAGGCCAAAAGGGACCCAAATGGTTCCCGCTCCAACTAATGCGGCCATCAGTGGCTTTTCTTTTGCGTAATTAACGAGGTTTTGGGAAATTTCTTTCCAATCTTTAGGTTGATCGGCAAATAGTTTAATTTTTTCCCAAAGAGGTTGGACAAACTCGACAGTTTTTTCGTAAGCTAAGTTAAAATAGTCTCCGGTTGAAGCTTGAACAGTCGCTGGGTTTGGGGAGATAGCGTCGGCGGGAAAGCGCATTGCGGTCCCAAAAACAAGGATGACCGCTAAGGCCAGGCAAGGTAAAAGTTGTTTCCATGTTTTGTGATTTTTCGACATAAAAGCGACCGCGTTTACCAGAAAATTTGCCTTAAATGAACTTTGGATTGTATTCCTTTTAAGGATATTTTTATTATCCAAATCGTTACAATTTTTAGAGGCTAACTAAGACATTACGCATTGAATTTGCGGTATTTATCTTTTACTAGATAAACGATTAGATTATATTACCACAATAATTCAAATTTCAAGGGAATAAATTTGAATATCTATAAATAATTCAAAAAGTTGCGGGAATTTTTTTTGGGTGAAATTTGATTTTAGGAGGATGTCGTGGCGGAAAAAGTTTCCGTTATCATAATTGCATATAACGAAGAAAAAAATATCGAAAGGTGTCTCGAAAGCGTTAAATGGGCCGATGAAATTATTGTGGTCGATGGCTTTAGCGACGACCGCACGGAAGAAATTTGCCGACAATATACCGACAAAGTTTTCCAGGTTAAGTGGAGCGGGTTTGGAAGGCAGAAGAATATATGCGCCGGCAAATCAAGCCATAAATGGGTTTTAAATATTGATTCGGATGAAGTCGTAAGCTCTGAGTTGGCTAATGAAGTTCGGGATCTCCTCGATAGCGAACCCCAATTTTCTCTTTATAAGATTCCGCGAAAAAACTATTTTGGATCTCGATGGGTAAGATATGGGGGATGGTATCCTGATCATATAGCGCGACTGTACGATAAAACCAAGGCGGCGTTTTCTGAAAACCTTGTGCATGAAGGTTTGGTTCCGAATAATCGGTGCGGTTTTTTGAAAACCCCCTTAGAGCATTATTCTTATCGAGATATGGCCGATTATGTAGAAAGACAAAATCGTTATTCTTCATTGTCGGCGGAACAAAACAGCGCTGATGGAGGCGAAGCCGCCTGGATAGATTTAGTTTTCAAACCTCCTCTGGCTTTTATTAAAACGTATTTTTTAAAACAAGGGTTTCGCGAAGGGTTCCTTGGTTTTTTTCTAGCAATTTCGGCAAGTTATTATACCTTCCTTAAATATGCTAAAACCCGAAAGATCTAAGAAAGATTTAGACAACGTCAAGACTGAGTCCCTGGAGGACGAAGCTCCCGAAACTGTTGGGAAATCTTCTTTTTTCAAAAAGTTTTCCAACTCTTCATTTTTATATTTATGGCTTCTCCTTTTTACTTTTTTAACCTTTAAAAATTCCATATCAAATGATTTTTCATACGACGATTTTCCTGTCGTTGTTGAAAATTATTATGTAAAAAATCCCGCCTATATTTCTTCAATATTTGATCGCAGTTATTTTACAAGGTTCGGCGAGGAGAGTTATAGACCTATTGTCACTTTAACTTACTTCGCGGATTTTTATTTTTGGGGTTTTTCGTCGAAAGGTTTTCATCTAACAAACATAATTTTGCATTTAAGTTGCTTGGTTTTAATTTTTATTTTGTATGAAAGAATTTTTGGCAAGGTTTTATGGGCGTTATTTGCCTCGGCGTTATTTGCCGTTCATCCGATAACGACCGAAACAGTTAACGCTGTGGGATTTCGAGAAGAACTTTTAACGACGCTTTTTGGTTTGGGATCGGCGCTTTTCTTTTGGAATTCTTTGAAGGCTTCGTCCGAATCGTTTTTAAAAGTCAGGATAAACCAGGGGTTTTCTATTTTATGTTTTATTTTAGCGATGCTGTCTAAAGAAAATGGGATGGTATTGCTTTTGTTTTTTCCGGCGTTTTTTTTATTAGCGAGTCAGAATAATAAAATTGAACTTAGAAAAAGCGAACTTCAATTCGGTTTATTTTTGACGGCCGCTTTTTGCGCTTATATTTGCCTTCGGTTTGTTTGGTTTAAGAATCCAAACCCAAGTATTTTTGAGACGGACGATCTTTGGACGCGCTTTTTAACTGGAATTTCTATTTCGGGTTATTACCTTAAATTATTATTTTTCCCATTCCCTTTGACTGCAGCGTATGTGTTTCCAAAGGCAATAGGATTAGAAATCATTCGTAGTTTTATTTCTCTTGGGCTATTTTTAGGAATTTCTTTTTGGATTTGGAATGGAAAAAACAGAAAACTTTTGTCCGGTTGGTTTTGGTTTTTAATTGCCTTGATCCCAACACTTAATATTTATCCAATCGCCAATCCAATTGCCGAACGCTATTTATATTTCCCGTTAGTGGGAGGCGTCCTTTTTATTTCGGAATGCTTTCGGTTAGGTTTGGAGAAGTGGCGGTTAAATTTCCCTAAGTCGCCTTTTTATTTTGGAATTTTGATTTTATGCGCATTTTCTTTAATGACAAATCGTCGAAATTTAGATTGGAGAAATTCCAACGCTTTATGGTTGCAGGCTACAAAAGTTTCTCCATTGAGTTCCCGGGCTTTGAATGGATTAGGTATTTCCTATATGGAAAAGAAAGATCCCAAGCGGGCGATTTTAACTTTCAAAAAAGCCCTGACGATTAACCCAAAAAATGTTAAAGCTTATTCTAATTTAGGCGTGGTCTATCATGGCGAAAGGCAATTTAAACGGGCTGAAAAAGTATTGCACAAGGCTTTGGAGTTAAATCCTGGAAATCATGACGCTTTAACTAACCTTGCCAGCGCAAAAATTGAATTGAAGAAGTATGAAGAAGCTTCGGGGTTGTTAGAGCGTTCAATCGAAGCGGAACCGTTTGCCGTAGAAGCGCATATTGCCAGCGGTTTGTTAAACGTTCGACTTGGCAATTTGCAATCCGCTCTGGCATTTTTTCTAAGAGCGGCTGAAATCCGTCCTGATTTTAGCGAACCCTGGAATAATATTGGCGCCTTATACGGAGAAATAGGGCAGTATGATAAATCGGTTGAATCTTTGAAAAAGGCGGTCAAAGTAGCTCCAGACGACGGGAACTCGAATCTAAATTTAGCCGTGGCGTTCTACCTATTAAAAGATTATGAAAACGCCAAAAAGTACGCTAAAATTTCTTATGGTTTGGGTAAAACTTTGCCGGATTTTTTGTCTGCGCTTTTGATTCAAAAAACCGGCGACTAAGTCGATTTGTGCCGCGCAACTCGCTTTCCCCAAAAAACAATCCCCTTTTATTGATATAACTAATAAGTATTTTAGGTCGAGGTTTTTTTGACTAAGTCACAGCTATTGGTAATGATGACGCCGATTATCTTATTTTCGCTAACGGTGCATGAGTATTCGCATGGTCGAGTCGCTTTTATGTTGGGCGATCCAACGGCAAAAATGATGGGAAGACTAAGCTTTAATCCTTTAAAACATTTAGATCCCATTGGGGTTTTGTTTTTTTATTTTATGGGATTTGGCTGGGCTAAACCTGTGCCTGTAGACGCTCGCAATTTCGTGAACCCTAGAAAAGACTTAATGTATGTTTCGATAGCCGGTCCCTTTGCAAATATAGTACTGGCTCTAATTTGCGGGTTTTTTATCAGGCTCATTTCTCCCGCTGAGCATGCCACGTTGTTTTATTTGCTAACGTTTGGCGTTTATATTAATGTTGCCTTGGCCGTTTTTAATATGTTGCCTGTTTTTCCATTGGACGGAGCGGGAGTTCTTAAAGGATTAGTTTCTCCGGCAATGGCTTTGAGGCTGCACTCCTTAGATAAAATTGGCGGGTTCATATTGCTTGGGATTTTTTTGATGGATCATTTCCTGCATACGGGAATTCTTTGGTATGCAATAGGATATCCAGTTATGCTGATTGTGCAATTACTGACACAAGAGGCGTTTCCTCTTATCCAACAAGTGTTAATGATGAGTTTTAGCTAATTTGATCGAACCGGTTTAGAAAAACGATTTGAATATAGCGAAAGAACGCAATAGTCATATTGGGTAGAAATAATTTAACGGGTTTAAAAACAAGTTTATGGAATACAAAGATACGCTGAATTTACCGCAAACAGATTTTCCCATGAAGGCAAACTTAAAACAGCGCGAACCTGAGCAAATTCGCATTTGGGAAGAGTCTAAACTTTACGAAAATATACGTAAAACATTTTCGGGAAAACCAAAATTTATTTTTCACGACGGTCCTCCTTATGCAAACGGTCATATTCATATGGGCCATGCGCTGAATAAAATTCTTAAAGATTTTATCGTTCGTATTATGACGATGAAAGGTTATGACGCTGGTTTTATTCCAGGTTGGGATTGTCATGGATTGCCCATTGAACACCAAGTCGGCAAAGAACTTGGTAAAAAGAAAAAAGATTACGATAAAAACGGTATTCGTAAATTATGCAGGGAATACGCCGCTAAATTTATCGATATTCAGAGAGAAGAATTTAAACGTTTAGGCGTGTCCGCTCGTTGGGATAAACCATATTTAACCATGGATTACGGTTACGAAGCGGCTATCGTTAAGGAATTTGGAAAGTTCGTCGAATCTGGCCAAGTTTATAAAGGGTTAAAACCCGTTCACTGGTGCGTCAATTGTCGAACGGCTCTAGCCGAAGCGGAAGTGGAATATGACGATCATAAGTCTCCGTCAATTTATGTTAAATTCTCGTTAACTTCGGATGTCTCCAATTTATTTCCAGATATAAAAGGGAAACCGGTTTCTATAGTTATTTGGACAACCACTCCCTGGACGCTTCCCGCAAATTTAGCCGTCTGCGTCCATCCAGAATTTGAATACGTTGCCGCAAAAATGAATGGCGAAAACGTTATTGTCGCAAAAAAACTATTGCCCATTCTTTCTGAAGAGTGGGAAACCGAGCTTAAAGTTGTGGGCGAATGTCTTGGCAAAGATTTAGAGAATTTAGTTTCCAGACATCCCTTTATTGATAGAGAGTCTAAGGTGATCCTTGGAGAACACGTGACATTGGAGCAAGGAACAGGCTGCGTTCATACGGCTCCAGGACATGGACAAGACGACTATATCGTCGGCCAAAAATACGGTCTGGAAGTTTATAACCCTGTTGACGATGGAGGAGTTTTCAAAGACGACGTTGAATTCTTTTCAGGGCAGTTTGTTACTAAAGCGAATCCTGAAATTATTAAAAAATTGGAAGAAGACGGCGCTTTAGTCAAACATCAGGAAATAAAACATTCTTATCCACATTGCTGGCGATGTCATCAACCAATCATATTTCGCGCCACTGCTCAGTGGTTTATTCCAATGGACTCAACGGGTCTTCGTAAAAAATCGTTAGAAGCGATTCGCGAAACCAAATGGATTCCTCCCTGGGGGGAAGAACGTATTTATAACATGGTGGAAAACAGGCCGGACTGGTGCGTGTCGCGCCAACGCGCCTGGGGAACTCCAATAACTATTATCAGTTGCAAGTCTTGTGGGGCTTTCTTAGATTCAAAAGAAATAATGGATCGAATAGTCAAGTTAATCGAGGAACATGGAGCCGACTACTGGTTCGAAGCCGAAACGCAAGCGTTATTGCCGGAAGGAACGGTCTGTCCAAAATGTAAAGGTTCTCAATTTGTCAAAGAGAGCGACATTCTAGACGTTTGGTTCGACTCGGGAGTTAGTCACGCCGCCGTGTTGGAAAGAGAGCAAGATGAAGAGTGGCCCGCAGATCTTTATTTAGAAGGGAGCGATCAACATCGCGGTTGGTTTCACAGTTCTTTATTAGAGTCTATTGGCACTCGAGAAAAAGCGCCTTATAAAAGCGTACTTACTCATGGTTATGTAGTCGATGGTAAAGGCAAGAAAATGTCGAAATCAGCCGGCAATGTGATCGCGCCGCAGAAAATAATCGATCAATATGGAGCTGAAATATTAAGGCTTTGGGTGGCTTCGGAAAACTATCGCGACGACATCCGAATTTCGAATGAAATTCTAAAGAGATTGTCTGAAGCGTATAGAAAGATTCGCAACACATTTCGCTACTTATTGGGTAATTTGAGCGATTTCGATCCTCAAAAAGATAGAGTTCCCTTTGAACAAATGTTGGAAATTGATCGTTTTATTTTAGATCGATATCAAAAACTATCGCGCAAAATTATGAAAGCGTATGAAGATTATGAATTTCATGTTTTTTATCACGCGTTTTATAACTTTTGCATCGTTGACCTTAGCGCTTTCTACTTGGATATTTTAAAAGACCGGTTGTATACCTATCCCAAAACGTCGGAAGAAAGACGGTCGGGGCAAACTGCAATGTATTATCTATTGATGGGAATGACTCGCTTAATGGCGCCTGTTTTAAGCTTTACTGCGGACGAAATATGGCAATACCTCCCTAAAGGAAGCGCGGAGGAAGAAAGCGTTCACCTTAGCTCTTTCATGAAAAACCAGGATGTCGATTTCCCAGAGTCTTTAGCGGAAAAATGGGAACGTATTATTGCTTTAAAAGGAGAGGTGAGTAAGGCGCTTGAATTGAGCCGACGGGCAAAAACAATAGGCCATGCTTTGGACGCATCGGTTCAATTGGCGCTGCCCGAAGATTTGAAACAAATTCTAAAGGATGATATTGGCGAATTGAAATTTATTTTTATTGTTTCCAAGGTCGAGATTGTGGACAATTTAAATGATGAGTCCTTTTATTCCAGCGAAAATATTCCAGGTTTAAAAGTTTTTGTTTCCGCAGCGCCCGGCGAAAAATGCGAACGTTGTTGGAATTATTTTGAAGCTTATGACAATCGCCCCGAGCATCCCAATATTTGCGCAAGATGTTCGGATAACCTTGTCGCCGTTTAGGTCCGTCCTTTGAGAAATAAATATCTTAGTTTACTTATCTTTTCCAATATCCTGATTTTTTTGGATCAAGCCACCAAATATATGGTGGCTTCCCATATTCCGCTTCATTTCTCCGTTCGGGTAGTGGATGGTTTTTTTAATTTAACGCATATCCGAAATCCGGGCGTGGCTTTTGGTCTATTTGCAAGAAGCTCCGCTCAGTATAAAACTCAATTTTTTATCGCAGTTTCTGTGGTTGCAATTGGAGCGATCTTAGTTATGTACCACCAGATGCCGAATTATAAAAAGACGGCTCATATTAGTTTAATTCTGATTTTTAGCGGAGCTATAGGCAACTTAATTGACCGTGTTATCTATAAGGAAGTGATCGATTTTTTAGACTTTTATATAAACGATACTCATTGGCCCGCTTTTAATGTTGCCGATTCCTGTATCACTCTAGGCGTTATTTATATGATTTACGACGTTTTTCAACCGGTAAAAACGCAGGATTCAATCAGTCCTTCCGAAAATTAAACCGAAAAGAATCTTGCCAGGCGATCTTATATTTAGATTATGTATCCCATTTTATTAGAAATAGGTCCCGTAAAAATATTCACCTATGGGTTGCTGGTGGCCACCGGTTTTTTTACCGCGATTTTGTTGGCTTCCAAGCAAGGCGAAAAGGAAGGAATGGACCCACAAGTCATCATGGACTTGTGTTTTTATATTCTGTTGTCGGCGATTGTTGGCGCCCGGGTTTTATACGTAATTGTTGAATATAAATACTTTGTTGATAGGCCGTTAGATATCTTGAAAGTCTGGAAGGGCGGTCTAGTTTTTTATGGGGGGTTAGTTTTAGCGATTGTTGTGGCCATGCGAATGGCCAAGGTAAAAGGACTGCCAATTTGGAAAACGGCGGATATTTTAGCTCCGTCCATAGCTATAGGACAAGCAATAGGACGTTGGGGGTGTTTGTTTGCCGGTTGTTGTTACGGCGCTCAAACCGACCTGCCTTGGGGAATTACCTTTACCGACCCTAAATCGTTAGCTCCTCTAAACGTTTCCTTACATCCTACTCAAATTTATCTTTCGCTAAACGCTATCTTGATATTTTCTATTTTGGTTTGGTTGAGGAAACGAAAAACGTTCGACGGTCAAATATTTTGTATGTATGGAATCTTATACTCGATAGGTAGATTTATTATCGAGTACTTTAGAAACGACGATCGAGGTTATGCTGTCGAAGGAATGTTGTCAACGTCTCAATTCATTGGCATATTTGCGTTGCTCGTTTCGATCTTTATGTTTCTCAAGTTAAAAAACAACAGTATGGTCGAGCCGAAAAAAGCGTGAGTTTAACAGGAAAGGGTTTCTTGCGTTAAGCTGGCCGCCAGGCATTGACTCTGCGCAGGGTCTTGAGGCGTTTTTACGATTTTAGTTACGTCATAACCTTTTTGCGCGATAACCCTCACGACTTCATCGTAAGTATTGGAATCCATTTCAGGATTTTGATTTAAAATCCAAAGGTTTTCCCTGTCTGGTTCCCCCACCACGATGTGACTATAGTCCGGCGCCGTATGGATTACCCAGTAGTTTAAGTTGAATGGCCATATAAACTGAACTTTCAACTTTGCTTTGGTTTTTTGATCTACTACCCAACCCTTACCTGTAATTTTTGCAACATCTCCGTTAAAACTACCCTTCTTGCAGATATTTGTAACTCCAATATCTCCGTCTTCTTTTAAATCGTATTTGGCGATCACTCCATAACAGTCGTCTTCAAAAATCCATGGAGTGCGAGCGATTTCATACCAGGTTCCTTGAAACTTGTTTAAGTCGAGATAGGGAACAACAGGCAGTTCGTTGTTCGATTCCGCTTCGTCGGATGTTGCGTTGGAAGCGATAAAGAAAAATTGCAAGAAGGATAAAAGAAAAAGAGTTGTAAGAGTTTTAACGAATTTCATTCGATGTCTCCAAAGGTTCATGCCGAAAGAACCGTTAGTATAATGCAAAGAAATTACCGGTTTCAAAAAAATGTCGCAGAAACTTTTTGTTTACCGCTAACCTTGCATTTCTGAATGATTTTGGAGTTTTGTTTTTGGACGCGTTGATTACGTAAGTAGTTTAGAGAAACTTTTTTTTCGTAAAGGCGCAAAGGGTTTTGGGCTTAGTTTATTAAATCGAGACGAGACTTTTCACTACTTCGGCAAGCTCAGCACAGGTTCCCCTAGAGGTTCGCTTCAAAATAACGCGCAATGGGGTTTAGCCATAATTAAATTTTTTTCTGTTTTGCATTTGGTTTTTCAAAAATTAAATACAAAGAGGAGTTTTATTACCTAGATTCTTCGCCTTTCTTTTAGAAAGGCTCTAGAATGACGTGAAGATATTCTTGAACATAATGCAAGATGCTTAGGGAAATTACCTTTATTTTCATCCCTTTGCGTCCTTTGTAGTTCAACTCAACTAAAGTTGCCATCCAATTAGTTTCTAGTTAGAATTATTTTTTACCTTCTTAACTTTGGATGAGCCATGTTTCAAAACTGGGAAACATTTATTGGGCTTGTTATCGCCTTAGCCATAGTTCTTCCTATTATTTTTAAAAAGTATTATTAAAGAGGGCCTTTAATAAGTTGTATTTTTACAGGTCTCCTTATTTTATTAAATCGAGGCGAGATCCCTCGACTGGAGCTCGGGATGACGCACGGAGAGGATCATGAAATCAGAGTTTTATTAATTAACACGGTTACAATGGGCTCTCTGAGCAATACCTGAAGATAAACAAGGAACCTTGCTCTTCCAAACTATCATTTTATGAATCCAATTATCATTGTAACCTGAACTTGTTCCGAACCCGGTCGATGAGTGTCTTTGCCATTAAAACAATTGTAAGTTTTTTACTAGACAAAAGTGAATCTATCTAAGTTATAAAAAAAATCTATTTTTTTAGTTTTGATAAGCGGCTATTATGGAAATAGCTAACTATTGATAAATAACTATTTCGAAATATGACTGATTCAAAATCCGTATCGCAAATTGCATCCGAAGCAAAAGCCGCGTCTCTCGTTTTAGCCGGGCTTTCCACCGAAACTAAAAACGCGGCGTTATTAGAAATGGCGTCCGCTTTAGAAGCTAATACTGACGCTATTTTAGAAGCGAATCGAGCCGACGTCGCCCAAGCGGAAAAAGATAATCTCGCTAAGCCGTTATTAGCTCGACTCGCTCTTAGCGAGTCCAAAGTTGCCGGTATGGCCAAAGGCATTCGTAGCGTTGCGGCTTTGCCCGATCCCGTAGGTCAAAAACTGTTGGGTATGGAAATGGACGAGAACCTGACCTTGTATCGAGTTTCATGTCCTATCGGCGTTATTGGAGCTATATTTGAGTCGCGGCCCGACGCGGTTCCGCAAATTTCTTCGCTTTGTTTGAAATCGGGAAACGCGGTTGTGTTGAAAGGCGGTATGGAAGCGCAAAATTCTAACAAGCTCATTGTTTCCTTACTTGTCCAGGGTATCGAAAAAGTTTCTGGCGTTCCCGCCGCTTCAGTTCAAATGATCGAGACACGTTCGCAGGTTTCCGAACTTTTAAACGAAGAAGAGAATATTCAATTGATTGTACCTCGCGGCAGTAACGAGTTTGTTCGTTATATACAGGAGAATACCAAGATTCCTGTTCTTGGACATTCGGAAGGGATTTGTCACGGCTATATTGATCAAAACGCCGACCCGGAAATGGCCATAAAAATCGCTTTAGATTCAAAACTTCAATATCCAGCCGCATGTAACGCGATGGAAACGTTGTTGATTCACGAAGCGATCGCTCCTAAAGTGTTGCCTGAACTTACGGAGAAGTTTTTAGAGAAAGAAGTTGAACTCGTGGGATGCCTTAAAACTCAATCGTTAGCGTCTCAAATAAAAAAAGCGGAAGACAGCGATTGGGATACTGAATACACTGATTTGAAACTATCGATTAAGATAGTTTCCAGTTTTGAAGAGGCGGTCGCTCATATTAATAAACATGGGTCGGGACACACAGACGTTATTGTGACTGAAGATCATTCCGCCGCTGAAAGGTTCCAAAACGAAGTCGACTCGGCCAGCGTTATGGTTAACGCTTCGACTCGGTTTGCGGACGGTTTCCGGTTTGGCCTGGGCGCGGAAATAGGGATCAGTACTAACAAAACTCACGCTCGCGGACCTGTTGGCCTTGAAGGTTTGGTGATTTATAAATATAAAATAACCGGCAAAGGCCAAACTGTTTCGGAATATTCCGGAGATGGAGCCCGCGAGTTTACGCACAGGCGCATTGATTGAATTTAGAGGTTCCCTTTAGTTATTTTTCATCTGCATCTTCGGCGAGAGTCGCTAATTTAAAACCTAAAGGGGGATGTTTAGCCTTTTTTTGCTTACGCTCCTTTTTATCGAGTTTACATCCTACGGTAACTATTTTTTCAAGAGGAACGTGGTATTCATATTTTTCCCCGACTAAATGGACTAAACCGTCTTCGATGGATTCAATGGTTCCTTCCATTTGTTTTTCGCGGATAATAATTTGGACGTCTTTTTTATCTTGAAAATATTTTTCTAGAATTTTCTGCATTATTTCCTCAAACTGTTCGGAGTTAGAATAAAGAGAGCTTTTTAATTTTAAGAGAGCCTTTAATAATTGTCATTTTTACTGGTTTACTATTGCCCGGCCCTTTGTTAAGGGCTGGGCTCTTGGCAAATCTGAATTTTTAGAGATATCCTTAAGTCATCAAAAGCCTGTCTTAAACTCAAAGGCTTTGGCGCCAAAGAACTCAAACGAGAATATCAATCTAATCAGCGACCAAATGGAACCTCAAGAAAACAGACCCATTAAAGTCGATCTATCCGAAGAAGTTCCCGAAAGCCTATCGCCTGATTTATACCCTAAAATTAATCCGCCTACATGGAAAAATTGGGCCGTTTTTTGGTTAATGCTTCTTTTGACTGTTGGAACCACTTATTTGGCGGGTGGTTGGTTATTTTCCATTAGCTTGATAGCAATTTTGGGTTGTCATGAATTCGGCCATTATTACGCCAGCTGCAAAAATAAAGTGCGGGCAACATTGCCATTTTTTATTCCAGCGCCGCCGGTCTTTATTGCGGGAACGTTTGGAGCCTTTATGCATATTAAGGATCCTATACCAAATAGAAGGGTTTTGCTGGAAATTGGCGTTGCAGGTCCCATTGCAGGGTTTATTATTGCTATTCCAACCTTGATGATCGGGCTTTATTTATCTCAAGTTTCTTATGTGCCTGCGTTTTCCGGAGTTTCTTATGGTAGTTCAATCGTTCTTACTCTATTTAGCGAATGGATTTTAGGGGTTAATCCCGTTTCCCCTAATATTAATATACATTTGCATCCAATGGCTTTTGCGGGATGGATTGGAATGTTTTTGACCGGTTTGAACTTATTGCCAATCGGTCAGTTAGACGGCGGTCATATCGTATTTTCTTTATTTAGTAAAAGGTATAAAGTTGTTTGGATGGTTTTTTTCGCTTGTCTGTGGCCCTTGGGCTGGTTTTGGAATGGCTGGTGGTTTTGGGCGGGTTTAATTGTCTTATTTGGGTTTAGAAGCGCTCCTGTGTTGGATGAATCGCTTCCTTTGGAGAGAAAACACCTTATATTGGGTTATATCTCTGTTGTAGTCTTTATTCTTACCTTCGTCCCAGTTCCTTTTGAATTTTCCTAGCTTTTAGTGCCTCGATTTTTAAAAACGTTTTTTTAGCTATTGATAGGGCTAATAAATTAGAGTTAATCTAATATAACTAGAACTTTGAATAACTTTTCTGATGTTTTTAAACACCTTTATTTATAAAAGGTTATGGTTTTTTTTAGAGAAAAATAAACCTTTTTTATCTGGTTATTGAAGTAGAACAAAAGGTTTTTAAATTTTTTTTGGAGCGGGCATTTGAGCTTGTTGGATCCAATTTATAAAGGCTTTAAATTCAAGGAGTTGTAGACTCCGTTTTTTTGTTGCGATACAACCGGATGTTCTGTAAATATTCAATTTTAAAGGATAATTTTGACTTGGTTTACACCTGTTCCTGGCCAAAGTTTTCCTAATTTTTAATTGACACTATAGGGGGCCTATGTTAGTTTGGTTTATCCTTTGTGGGGCGCTGGACGCACATCGCCAATTAGGCGAAACCAAAAAAAGAGGATTGTCTTGGTTGCCATCAAGCTCTCTTTTCTGGGTATGTTCAGTGTCCCTTTTTTTATGGGATGAAATCCTACCTACAAGGCTTCACGGTCTTAGATGATATTTTTTTTCCGCAAAAAAAATCTGATTTTTTGTTGTTTTGCCCTACTAGTATGTCTTTTTTTACCGATTGAGGCGGCTTCAAATCATAAAATAGACGTTAAACAAGATCTTAATGTCGTTTCCCTGGATAGAGCATGGAAAGGCGCGTTAAGCGCCGCTGAAAATAGACCATTAACGACTTCGAAGATAAAAGAAACGTCTTTTAAAGCTTCTCTTTGGTTTGAAACCGTTAAAAACTATTATCAAATCCAGTTTTACGAGGAAGCGCTCAAGAAAGCCAAGGAAACAAAGAAACATTTCGATCAAGCAATCTCAAAAGCTGAATCGGGTTTTGAGGAAGACGACGAAAATGTAACCCAATTTGTCATAACAAAACTCAAATTAGGTTCGGCGGCGATGAAGGATCAAGTTGCCGGGTTTTCAAGCCGGTTGGAGCAGGCAAAGGTTGAGTTGGGAGCCTTGACGGGAAAAGATTTTTTCGATCCGCTTGTTAAAGTAGAGAAGCCGCTAAGAGCGGCGAGTTTTTCTTACAAGAGCTGGGAAAGTTTTTTGGAGAAAAAACCTGATTTTTTTAATAAAAGAAGGGGGAGAGGCGGAAACGCCGATATCAGTTTATTTGGAGATCATAAATTGGAGTTTAAGGTTCGTTCCCGCCAGGCGTTTATCCGTGTTTTAGAGGCTCGTAAAAAGATGCAAACGGCTCGTGAGGTAAATAAATCGGTCCGCGCATTAATGGCTATGGAATCTTCTAACTACGACCTTGGTCTTGGCAATCCGGTAGATTTGTTTGAATCCTTCTTGCTTCATTCCCGTTTTATTAATGTAAGTTTAGAGTCAATTTATAATTTTAATTTAGCGGTTGCCGAATGGCGCCGGGTTACCGGTCATCTACCTTAATAAAAGTCCGATAAAGAAGGATTTTTGTTTGTTTTGGATCCGAATTTTGACTTAATAAAACCTCTATTTTCTTAAAATTAAAAAACTTAATAGATAAATTTAACTTGCTAGGAATTCCCTAACCTGATATATGGTTTGTCTGAAAGAATAAGAACTGGAAGCGGAGCCGAATCTTGCATGGAGGAAAAACATTATTGGGTTGCGTTGAATATGGTTCAAGGAGTTGGCAGGACGTTGTTTCATCGTCTGCTGGAACGCCAAGGATCTATTCGTAAAGTTTTTGATTCTTCTCTTAAAAAGTTGTTGGAAGTTCCGGGTATCGGCGAAAAAACCGCTAAAGAGATTTTAAGCTTTGATGTGGAAAATCGCGTCGAACGCGAATGGAACTTAGCCGAAAAATTAGATTGTCGAATTTTAACGTTAGACTCGGAAGATTATCCGAGGATTTTAAGAACTATTTACGAGCCGCCGCCTGTTCTTTATTGTCAGGGAATGTCGTTGAATGAGAATCCAGCGACTTTGGCGGTTGTGGGGACTCGGGCTCCTTCTGCGTATGGTAAAAACGCCGCCGAAAAACTAACGCGAGATTTAGCTTCGCGAGGCGCGACTATTGTTAGCGGTATGGCTCGTGGTATAGATACGATTGCGCATAAAAGCGCTCTCGAAGAAAAAAGTCCAACGATTGCCGTGCTTGGTTGTGGTTTAGCTAATACGTATCCGGCGGAAAATTTTGGATTGAGGAAGCGTATAACGGAGAATGGAACTGTTGTTTCTGAGTTTCCGATGACACAGAAACCGGATAAAGCAAATTTTCCGACAAGAAACAGGGTTATTAGCGGGCTGTCGATAGGGACTTTAGTGATTGAGGCGGGAGCAAAAAGCGGTTCTTTAATTACCGCTCAGTTTGCCCTCGATCAGGGGCGCGATGTTTTTGCGGTGCCGGGAAATATTTTGTCGCCAAAGAGTAAGGGAACTCATTATTTAATTAATAATGGGGCAAAGTTAGCGGATAGCGCCGACTCAATAATAGAAGAGTTTCCCGAATACATTAAAAATGTGTTAAAAAGCATACAAGTTGAATCGACCGTTGCGTTGGAGTTGACTGAACGAGAAGAACAACTGATGAAGCACATTACGTTTGAAGAAATTCATATTGATTCTTTGATTGAAAGTTGCGCTTTATCTCCAGCGGAAGTTTCCGCAGTTTTAATTCAATTAGAGCTAAAAGGTTTGATCCGGCAATTAGAAGGTAAACGTTTTGTTTCTAATTGCCAATAATGTGAAGGATGTGAAATGGGTAAATCGTTATTAATTGTCGAGTCGCCGGCTAAGGTAGCGACATTAAAGAAAATCGTAGGCAAAGACTTTATTATTAAAGCCTCGGTGGGGCATTTAAAGGATTTGCCGAAGAAAAAACTAGGAGTCGATATTGAAAAAGATTTTGAGCCTAGTTATATAACGATTCGAGGAAAAGGTAAGATTCTCGACGAATTAAAATCAGCAGCGAAGAAGTCCGAAAATATTTACCTGGCTCCCGACCCAGATCGCGAAGGCGAAGCCATTGCTTATCACATCGAAAATGAAGTATCCAAGCACACAAAAGGAAAAATTTTTCGGGTTTCTTTCAATGAAATTACGAAAAAGGCAGTGATGGAAGCTATCAAAAATCCAACGGAATTAAATGTCAACCGCGTAAACGCTCAGCAAGCTCGCCGTGTTTTAGACAGACTCGTTGGTTATAAGATTAGTCCTTTATTATGGAAGAAAGTTCAACGCGGTCTTAGCGCAGGCCGAGTGCAGTCGGTTGCTCTCCGTATTTTATGTGATAGAGAAAAAGAGATTAAGGCGTTTAAATCGGAGGAATATTGGTCGATTACCGTTGGAATGGAAGGTTCCGTTCCTCCAGAGTTTGAAGCCAAGCTTGCAAAGATTGGGGATGAGAAGGCGGAAATCCATAATCAAGAAGAGGCTGACGCGATCGTTAAGAAAGTTCAAGCCAGCGATTTTGTTTTAGAGAATATAACGCGTAAGGAAAGAAAACGAAAGCCGGCGGCGCCATTTATAACCAGCGCATTGCAACAAGAGGCTTCTCGAAAATATCGTTTCACTCCTAAAAAGACCATGATGTTGGCGCAAAGACTTTATGAAGGCGTTACGATGGGGAAAAAAGGAACCGTCGCTCTCATCACTTATATGAGGACCGACTCCACTCGCCTTTCCGACGAAGCTTTGGCGCAAGTGCGAGAATTTGTCGAAAAAAGTTACGGTAAAGATTATTTACCCAAAGAACCTAATCTTTATAAAAGTAAAAAAAGCGCGCAAGAAGCTCATGAAGCGATTAGACCGACAGACGTTAATATAGAGCCGAAAGCAATCAAAGAACATTTGGAAAAAGATATGTTCTTATTATATGAGTTGATTTGGGCTCGTACTGTCGCTTGTCAAATGACGCCCGCTGTTTTTGACGCAACTACGTTTGATATCAAGTCGGCGGATTGTTTATTCAGGGCAAACGGTTCTGTTATGAAGTTTCCCGGTTTTATGAAAGCTTATGTGGAAACAGAGGAAGATACCGGCGAAGTTCAAACTGAACCTGCGGGCGGTAAACCGGGCGATAGAATTTTGCCTTCGTTAGAAAAAGGCGAAGTTCTTAAGATGAAAAAGATCGATCCGGAACAGCATTTTACGCAACCGCCCCCGCGTTATTCTGAAGCGGCTCTTGTTAAGGCTCTTGAAGAGCAGGGCATTGGTCGACCAAGCACCTACGCTCCTATTATTAGCGTTATCAAAGATAGAGAATACGCTACATCGGAGGAGAGAAGGTTAATTCCTACCGAACTGGGCAATTTAGTGACGGAGCTGTTGGTTGAAAGCTTTCCAGATATTTTAACGTCTGAGTTTACGGCAAACATGGAAGACCAGCTTGACCAAATTGAAGAGGGAAAGACTCAATGGAAAAAAGCGCTGAAAGATTTTTACACGCCTTTTGAAAAAGAGCTGGAAGTTGCCGAAAAGAAAATGCGCGATATCAAAGCGGAAGTTGAAGAGACCGACGAAGTCTGCGAAAAATGCCAAAGCCCAATGATAATCAAGCGAGGTCGGTTTGGAAAATTTATGGCGTGTTCCGGTTATCCTGAATGCAAAAGCACCAAACCGCTGCCCGGCGAAGACGGTTCCGGTCCAAATGGCGAGCCGGAAAAAGTGGAAGGCGATTGCGATAAGTGCGGTTCTGCCCTTGTTTTAAAAGTAGGGCGTTTTGGTAAGTTTATAGCCTGCTCTAATTATCCCGATTGTAAGTTCACCAAGCCGGTTAGTTTGGGAGTCGATTGCCCTGAGCCTGATTGTAAAGGTTATATCTCAAGCAGACGTTCGAAAAAGGGCCGCAATTTTTATGGTTGTAGCGAATATCCCAATTGTAAATTTGTATCCTGGGATAAGCCGGTCAAAGACGCATGTCCGGAGTCCGAATGCGATTCTCCTTATCTGGTCGAAAAGTGGAAGAAAAACGAAGGGAAGTTTGTTTTATGTCCTAAATGCGGATATAAACGCTCCGACGAAGCGGCATGATAATGATTTTGTATATTGATTGAAGAAAGAATTGGGATAATAGAGTTTTCGTTGCGTGTCATCCTGAAGCGAACCTTTAGGTTCGGTGAAGGATCTCGCCCCGATTCAATAAATGCTATTCTAAGCTTGTCGAAGCGCGACCACCTCTAAAAAGTTTACAATCCAATTTCCATGAAACGGTTGACCGTAATAGGCGCAGGGCTAGCAGGTTCCGAAGCCGCTTGGCAAGCTGCCGAACGCGGGATATCCGTCACCCTTTACGAAATGCGGCCAACGGTTGGCACTCCCGCTCACCAATCCGACCAATGCGCCGAACTTGTTTGCAGTAACTCTCTGGGATCCAATCTTTCTGGTTCAGCTCCTCATTTATTAAAAGAGGAATTGCGCCGATCAGGATCGCTTATTATGCGTTCTGCCGACAAGCATTCCGTTCCCGCAGGCGGCGCATTAGCCGTTGACCGTAAACTGTATGGCGAAGAAATTACCCAAGCTCTTGAAGAGCATCCCAATATTGAATTTCGCAGGGAAGAAGTAAAAAATATTCCGACCGATCGACCTTTGATCATAGCTACAGGTCCTTTAACGTCTCCGGATTTGTCCGAAGAGATTGCGCAATTAATTGGAAGCAAGCATTTGTATTTTTACGACGCTCTTTCTCCTATTGTCGACGCCGATACGATTGATTACTCCAAAGCTTTTTTTGCGTCGCGATATGGGAAAGGAACCGACGATTATTTAAATTGCCCAATGAATCGCGAAGAATATCAAAATTTTGTAAAAGAAATAAACGGAGCAAAGAAAGTTGTTTTTAAATCGTTTGAAAAAGCCGCTTATTTTGAGGGGTGTGTCCCAATAGAAGAATTAGCGAGGCGCGGCGAAAAGACGTTAGCGTTTGGACCGTTAAAACCCGTGGGTTTGAATCACCCGGAAACTGGAGAGAAGTACGCCGCCGTGCTTCAGCTTCGTAAAGAAAATAAAGAAGGTACGGCTTACAACCTGGTTGGGTGTCAAACTAAGATGACTTATCCCGAACAGAAGCGAGTTTTTAGAATGGCTCCCGGTTTGGAAAACGCCGAGTTTTTTCGCTATGGAGCGATCCATAGAAACACCTATATCAACGCTCCTGATTCTTTGAATAGAGATTTGAGTTTAAAGACTGATCCGGATCTTTATTTTGCAGGACAAATAGTCGGCGTTGAGGGGTATGTGGAATCTTGCGCTATGGGGATGATTTCGGGTATAGGCATAGCGCGAAAACTTTTAGACCAAGAATTCGAATTACCTCCCTCCCAAACCGCTATAGGAGCGTTGTTGGATTATGTGAGCAAGAATCAAAAATCCAATTACCAACCGATGAACATTAATTTTGGATTATTCCCGCAAGAAGGTCCACGTGAGCGCGACAAAAAACTCCGCAACGCCAAAATCTCCCAACGCGCTCTCGATTCCCATGACCAGTGGGTGAAAAATTTTGCGAGTTAATTGGATTTATCTGATTCATTTATTTTTCTTATAAATCAAAGGGATATGAGATTAGTGCGCTTTGATGGCGTCGCATTGAAGTTCTCGATAGTTTATATTTGATAGGCGTTTATTTATAAAATAGGTTATGATTTCCTATGAGTTGAATAGAGGGCTTTTGATGGTTCTCTAAGGTTTTGCAACCCATTTGATCTCGTGACTTCCGATGTTGAAAAACCGTCCCATTCGACGAATTCTTTTCAATTGCGCCGCCGCCGGTTTTCTATTGGTCTTTTTTTTCACTCTTTTGGAATTTGGTTTGCGCTGGCGCGAAGCGGGAATCAAGGTCATCGATAAAGAGTGGGTTCAAACCAAAATTTTATACAATAAGGATGGGTTTCGCGATAGGGATTATTCCTTTAAAAAACCTGATAATGTTTTCCGAATCCTGATTGTTGGCGATTCGCAAACATTTGGTCACGGCATTGACCGTCTTGAAGACACCTACCCAAAAAAATTAGAAACCAGCCTTAACGCCGCCGCGGGTTCTAAAAAGTTTGAAGTTTTGAGTTTTGCTCGCCCTGGTTGGAATTCTGATTCTCATCTGCAATATCTATATAAAAAGGGATTGAGCTATCAACCAGACTTGATAATTCTTTCTTTATACCACAATGATATTCTACCGCCCGCGTATTTTGATTGCGACAGTACAGACCTTGACCTCTTTGACGAGTCTCATTTCTTTAGTCCTGTTTTAAAAAGTTCCGCTTTTTATAATTTTTTAAAATTTAGAATCAATCGCGCGCTTGAGGCTTCCGGGAGTAAGCCGAATTATATTCAATGCCGGAAACAGATTTATAATTCTCGCGGTTGGGACATGCAAAGGCTTTATCTGGATACAATTATAGGAACCGCCAAAAAAAATAAAATTCATTTCATGATGACGGTTATTCCAGTGTTATTTAAATTGAGCGAAGACTATCCAATGCGATTTGCTCATGAAAAGTTGAAGAACTTTTGCGGCGAGCGTAACTTACGTTGTGTTGATTTTTTTGAGGAAGGGATTAGCGGTTCCGACGCAAGGGATTTTATTATTTCTGAAGGGGACAGGCATTTAAATGAAAAGGGAACTGAACTGATTGCCAACGTTTTATTTGGAATATTAAAACCGTTAACAGAAATAAAGGGTTTGGAGCGTTTTCACCGAGCTTTTGATTTACAAGAATTGCTCGATGGAGGCGTTCCTTTTCAAAAAATTAGCGATGGTTTGAACGAACTTGATTCTCCCGATGGAATGATTTCCGCTTCCACAAAAGACTTTCAATTGATGGCGTTTAAAAATGTGGAGCAATTCTCGTTTGTGAAAACCGTTATAGATTCTAAAATCGGGAAGAGGAAATCGCTTCGACAAATTAACCTGGATAAGCAGGGGAATTTTTTATCTTCTGAGATAGCCGATTATTCTCCATTAGACGGCAAGCTTATAAGAAAAGAAGAGTGGAGTAACGCGGATAATGGTATAGAACGCAGGGTTTTATTGGCGAATAAGCGAGGTAAACTGAGAACCGACGAAAAGGAATTTTACCCTTTTAAATATGTATCGACATTTCATAAAGATTTAGATAAGTTTACCTGGAGTTTGGAGATTCGCGAAAAGGAATTTTTTATTAATCCTTTTACCTTTGAATCTTCTATATTTTATCCTGAGCGCGCGAAGTTGAAGCGGTCAGAGGGAAAAGAAATCTTCCGCGCTCTCCGGTTTTATAAAGATTTTTATTTTTACGAAAAAAGCGGCAAATCTTACTCAGATTCTTTGGCTCAAGAAATTATTGATCGTAAACCTTACCCAGAGGCGGTTCGAGCGGCGAAAAAATACTTTCAAGTTCCCGCCGAAGTTTTAGCGAGCCTTCGATAGTTTCAATCCCACAAGTGGATTCAATTGAATCAGTTCTTCACTCAATACGTAAAGCGGTAGTTTTTTATAAAGTATGATGACTTTTTTAAAGATTAATATAATTGGTATTTCCATGTTTGTCGTGTCGTTGACGATTTTTGACAATCGTTCATTTGCATGGGGACCTATAGGCCATTCGGTCATAGGCGAAATCGCTCAGTCAAAATTGTTGCCTGAAACCAAGAGAATAATTCGACAGCAACTTCAAACTCCTTCATTGGCGAATGTGGCTAATTGGGCTGATGAAGTCAAAAAAAGACGAAAGCAAAAACCCTGGCATTATACGAACATTCCTGAAGGTATCTTAGATTATGATCGCCGCCGCGATTGCCCTGACGGAGATTGCGTGACTGAAATAATTCCCAAGATGGCGAAAACTTTGGCTAGGTTTAGAGAGCCGCTAAAAAGCCGTAGAGAAGCTTTGAAATATTTGGTTCATTTTGTGGGAGATATTCATCAACCTCTCCATCTGGGATACGCTAGCGATAGAGGGGGAAACCGGATCTCATTACGATATAGAGGGAGAAATACAAACTTACACGCTTTGTGGGATCAGGGATTGATTGAACGTAACGGAAAAAGTCTGGTACAATACGCTCGGCAATTGAATTGCCAGAGGTTTGCTAGCGTAAACTTGGAAAATTTGCGCGAAGAGGTTATCCGATGGGGACTTGAGTCTCGGAAAATTGTTTTAAATTCCGTTTATAAATTCAAAGAGGGACCGAGATTATCTAGAAATTACATTACAAGAAGCCGGATAATTTTAAATCGCAGGATGTGCAAGGCTGGAGCAAGGCTGGCGGGTATTTTGAATAGCATTTTTGCTGCCAATAGGAGATAAGGTTTTGACCGAAGAAAATTCATTTTATTTTAGACAATTACTTTCCGGTAGGGATTTTGCTAAATCGGATATGTCTGCCCGGCAGATGGCCAATTTTGTTTATTTGTTAGGCGATAAAGAAACTAAAGAGTGTATGGTGATCGATCCCGCTTACGACATTGACGATTTGTTAGAGATTATCGAAGCGGATGGCATGAAGTTAACGGGAGCGCTGGTGACGCATTATCACCCCGATCATGTGGGTGGACATATATTTGGAATGGATATAAAAGGGCTACCGGAGTTGATGGAAAAACGCCCTGTTCCAATTTATGTGAATAAGCATGAGGCGGAAGGCGTGAAACAGGTTACGGGTATTTCCACTACCGACATGAAACAGTTGGATGGAGAAGATAAGATAAAAGTGGGTTCTATCGAAATTGCCTGTTTGCATACTCCAGGCCATACGCCTGGGTCGCAATGTTTCCGCGTAAAAGACAATCTGGTCGCCGGGGATACTTTATTTTTACAAGGGTGCGGTCGAGTTGATTTACCGGGAGGCGATAGCGAAACTTTGTTTCATACTTTAACGCGCAAGCTTTCCAAGATCCAGGATGAAGTTGTTTTGTTTCCCGGGCATAATTACGGCGGCGACGGCGGTTCCGCTCCAATGAGCGAAGTGCGCGAAACAAATTCTTATTTAAAAATTAACCGACTTGAAGACTGGTTTATGTTAATGGGGCGTTAACTTTAAGGCTTCGGCTTTTTTCAATTGAAGCGACGCTATGGTCAAGGTAATTTTTTACACAGCTTTATTTAGTTTGTCTCTTTTAATTTTTGATCCTGTCACTGCGACTGGAGCTATTCTTTTTGCCGCTTTTGCGTTGCGCCATTTCTCAGAACGATCTTCCATAAAATAAACCGTTACCAGAGTAAAAGAAATGACCAGGGTTTCTGGACAATTAGAAAAAATGGACCATGAATATGGTCAACCGATTGAATATAGTCTTGTTTTGGACGAAGAACTCACTCCTATTTCCCATAGAGTGGGCAAAAAAGCTTCGATAAAGTTTTTAGGTAAAATCGAGTGCATCGAATGCAAACGGATTATAAAAAAAACTTATGGAGACGGCTATTGCTATCCTTGTTTTCGTGATTTGCCCGAAAACGACCCGTGTATGGTGAAACCAGAGCTTTGCGAGCATGAGTTTGGAGACGAAGAAGATCGCAAATATTTTGAAAAATACTGCAACATCGATCATTTTGTGTACTTGTCGCTAACTTCTGGCGTGAAGGTTGGGGTTACCCGGTATTTTAATATTCCGAGCCGTTGGATTGATCAAGGCGCTATTAAAGGGCTTATTATCGCCAAAACACCGCAAAGAAAGTTTGCTGGTCAAATAGAAGTCGCTTTGGCTAAACATATGGCTGATAAAACTAATTGGCGCAAGATGCTTACAGGGGAAATTGAACCAATTGATTTGGAAGACTTTCGAAAAAAAGCTTTTGAGTGGACCCCTCCTGAATTAAAAGATTACATCGTTCTAGACGAAACTCCGCGCGAATTGGCTTATCCGATTAAGGAGAGTCCGAAAAAGGTTTCCAGTCATAATTTAGAAAAAGAACCGGAATTATCAGGCGTTTTGACTGGAATCAAGGGGCAATACCTTATGTTTGGAAATAAGGTAATAAATTTAAGGAAGTATACGGGGTATTACGTAGAGTTTTCTTTCGAGGACTAATAAAAAAAGCCCAGTTCCCAAAAGGAACCGGACTTGATCTATATATATTTTAGGCGACGGCTTTACGAACTATGGTTGCCGTAAAAAACGGATCTGGCTCGATTGCGTCCGGTATTTCGGTTTTGGGGGCGATTTCCGCAACTTTAATGTTTTTGGCCAACCCCAACATTCTTAAGAAGCAAATAGCCATCCAAGTCATATCTATTTCCCAAGGTCGCAAACCATGCTTGGCAGATTTTGGAAATGCATGGTGATTATTATGCCAACCTTCTCCGTAGGCTAATAGACCAACCCACCAACAGTTGGTTGAAAGGTCTTTTTCTAGTTTGAAATTTTTGTAACCGAACATATGCGCGGCGCTGTTAACAAACCAGGTGCCGTGGTAAGCGACAACCAGTCGAGCAAAAATACCCCACACTACAAAAGACCAACCGCCGATGGCTAATAATATAAAACCAAAAGCAAACTGAATAGCGATAAAATATTTTTCTAAAAAGTGATAAAAAGGATCGTCTATGAGGTCCTTGGAATATTGTTCAATAATTTTAGGGTCGTCAAAAGTTGTATGCTCGTAACACATCCAACGAAAATGCGACCACCAGAAACCTTTTGCCGCGCTGTGCGGGTCGTCGTCTGTATCCGAACCTGCATGATGCATTCTATGTTGTGCAACCCATTTAATAGGTCCGTTTTGACAGGCCAAAGCGCCTATGAAAACCACTATATACGCAACCCATTTGGGCAGATCAAACCCGCGATGAGTGAGATAACGATGAAAACCCAAACATATTCCTATTGAACAGGTTAGCCAATGCAGGAAAATAAATAACCCAAAAGCCGTCCATGAAAACATCGATGGCATAAAAGCAAATAGGGCTCCTACATGGATAAAGGTCAAGAATAAAAAGGGACCTGTATTAAAGCGATAAAAGGGAGCGGTTGATTCAGACTGATTCATGTTTATCCTCTCTGCAGGTTTTTTAATTTTAAACCGAGATAGTATAAGTCGCAAAACGCGAGAATTTTGTAAAACTTATGTAAAAAAAAGCCTGATAAAAAATCTTGCAAACTGCTGCAACTACTGAAAAAATAAAGTATTAAGCATTTTATGGGTTTTTGCGGTAAGTATAGAAACAAGTTAAAATTGTTGAATTATGAGTCCTAAACTTAAAGCTTTATTTCACCCTGTCATGATATTTATCGGGGTGCAAATTGCCTGGGTCGTTTTAATGGCGATTGGAATCGACTGGTATTTTGAAAGGAGCGCCGAATTTCAGGAATTCGCCCGCCGTTTGCGTCCTGATTTATTAAACGCCGAGTTTAATTGGGTGGTTTTACTAGAAGGCAGTTTTTTAATGTTGACGATTTTGGTGGGTGTTTGTTTGATCTTTGTTTACTGGAATAAACAAGCAAAATTAAATCAAATGCAAAGCAACTTTGTTTCCAGCGTTTCTCATGAGTTAAAATCCCCTCTTGCTTCGATTCAGTTGTATTTGGAAACTTTGAAGTATCAGGATGTTTCTAAAGAAGAGACTAAGGATTTTATCGAAACAATGTTGGCCGATACTGATCGACTTTCGGGGCTTATAGAGAATATATTAGAAGCAAGTAAATCTGATCCTAAGAGTATGGAATTAAAAATGCTTCCGGTGAAGATGGATGAATTTTTACAAGAAACGATCCGGGGAAATGAAGGTCGATTGAAAGCCAAAGATTTTAATTGGCAAATAAATATTGTCGATTCCCCAACATTATTAATCGACAAAAGAATGATGGGAATGGTATTCAACAATCTATTGGGAAACGCTTTGCGTTATTCGCCCAGCGGATCGGGTCTAAAGATTGAAATGAAGAATTCCGGTAAAAACTGTGAAATTAAATTTCAGGATTCAGGAATTGGAATCGATAAAAAAGACTTAAAGAAACTTTTTAGAAAATTTTTCAGGGTACAAAATAACCAAACTCAAAATATTGAGGGGGCGGGTTTGGGGTTGTTTATTTCAAAAGAGATTATAAAAAATCATAAAGGAAAATTAATGGTTTTTAGCGAAGGAATTGGCAAGGGAGCTACTTTTACCGTAGCCTTGCCGTTAAGGCCCGCTTTGAAGAGTTTTTAACGTTGAATTTGGATTTAGCTATAGTTTATGGAAAAAAACTCAAAAAAAATTTTGTTGGTTGAAGACGAAATTAGCCTAGCTAAAGGGTTGAAGTTTAACTTAGAGCGAGAAGGTTATAAAGTAGTCTTAGCTGATAATGGACAAGCCGCCTTAGATTTTTGGAGCAACGAGCGCTTTGATATGCTCATTTTGGATTTGATGTTGCCCAAAATGGGAGGAATTGAAGTCGCTAGAAAAATTCGCGAGGAGAATATTCGTTTTCCAATTTTGATGCTGAGCGCTAAATCTACCGATGAGGATAGAGCTTTGGGTTTAGAAGTAGGAGCCGACGATTATATTGCTAAACCGTTTCATTTGCCAGAGCTACTCCTAAGAGTTAAAGGGATTTTACGTCGTCGAGACTGGTATGGAGAAGCGGAAACAGAGAAAGATATATTTCACTTTTCGGATATGTGGATTAATTTTGTAACCGGAAAAGCTATGGGAATGAGAGGCGAGATCCAGTTGACTGCAAGAGAAACTCAAGTGATGCAACTTTTGGTTAGTCGTAAGGAGAAGCCTGTTTCTCGCGAAGAATTGTTACAAAAGGTTTGGGGGTATATTTCAGCTACGGAAACCCGCACAGTAGACAACTTTATTGTTCGTTTAAGGAAGTATTTTGAAAAGAATCCCAAAAAGCCTAAATTTATAGTTACGGTCCGAGAAAAGGGATATAAGTTTATCCGAACATTTGAAAAGAACGGGTAGTTTTTAATCCGATATTCTTTGTGCCCAGTCTACAAAATAGGAAAAGGCGGTTTCATCATTATTTTTCCAGTCTTTTTTGGAGAAGTTTTCTTTGGGGTTTTCTCCCATAAAGGGGCAAATGGCAAGGACGGGTATTTTGTAAATTTCTTCTAAAATTTTTGGCGAGTGTTTCTCTAAATCGGTGGGTTGGTTTTTTTCCAGACAATTAAAAACAATTCCTTCGATATTAAGACCTCTGAACCGGGCGGCTTCTATGGTTAAGGCCGTTTGGTTAATAGTTCCTAAATGAAATCTGGAGACGATGATTAAAGGCAGATTTAAGTCTTTGGCTAAATCGGCCATTAAATAGTTTTCGGCAATGGGAACTAAAAGTCCGCCGGCTCCTTCCGCTAATATAACGTTATATTTATCGCTTAGTTTTTGGTAAGCCCCGATTATGGTTTGGGGATCTATGGGCCTGTTTTCTAATTTGCCGGCAAGAAGGGGAGCTACCGGGGTTTGGTAACGGTAAGGCGAGATATCTTCTAAAGAATCTGGAATTTCAAGAACGGTTTTTAATAACCCCACGTCGGAAAGGGTGGTTGGGACTAAAGAACTAGAAACTCCTGTTTCTATAGGTTTCATAATCCCAAGAGAAACATTTTCTTTTTGAATAGTTTTGCCAATTTTCGCCGTTACCAGAGTTTTCCCAACTCCCGTATCTGTCCCAGTGATAAAAAAACCTTTATTTCCCATAAGACCTCGCCATTTTATCTGGTAATTTTGGTATAATTAAAGCAAATAATTTATAACTTTTTGTTTTATAAAGCCAATGGAAAAACACGAAATTATTTGTCCTTGTTGTGAAACCAAGCTGCAAGTGGATGCAAAAACTGGAGAAGTGATTTGGCAAGAAAAAAAAGCCAAGGAGTTTGGAACCCTATCAGATATGGTAAAGGGGCTTAATGCGCAGAAGAAAGAACAACAGACCTTGTTTAAGAAACAAAACGAGATTCAAAAAGACAGGAAGCGCCTGTTAGATGAAAAGTTCAAAGAAGCCAAGAAAAACGTCGATAAAGATAAAAATAAACCGTTAAGAGATTTTGATTTGGATTAGAAAGTCGTAAAGCGGTAAGATTAGGATTAAACTTCTATAGTCATCCCATCATAAGCTAATTCGATAGGCTGAGGCATTTCACGATTTGCAGTTTCGTGATCCACTTCGTGATTCATATGAGTGAATAAAACACGTTTTGGTTTTAACCTTTCCACGGTTTTTATTGCTTCCTCAAAATTAAAATGCGTTGTATGCGGTTTGTATCGCAAAGCGTTCAATATCAATAAATCTAATCCTTTTAATTCAGGTTCTGTTTTTTTGGGGATATTGTTGCAATCTGTAATATAAGCGGCGTTGTTAAATTTATAGCCGATTATTTTTAAAGGGCCATGATCGATTTCAAGCGGTTTTATTTTTAATTCGGCAAAATCGATGGGTTCTCCATTCACCGGAAGAAGATCTAGTTGTGAAACAGTTCCCTGATAGTCTGTCGGTTGAAAAATATAATGAAATGTTTTTTTAATTTCATCAAACGTTTCTTCATTGCCATAACAAGGAATTGCTTTCCTTTGAAAAAAATAAAAGGCGCGTAGTTCTTCGATCCCTAAAATATGATCGGCATGGTGGTGGGTAAAAAAAATAGCGTCGACATTTTTAACGCCGTTTTTTAAACATTGTTGTCGGAGATCGGATGAAGCGTCTACCAAACAATTGGAACCATTATTTTGAACTAAAATAGAAGCGCGGAGGCGTTTGTTTTTGGGGTTTGGAGAGGCGCATACAGGGCATTCACAACCCAACATGGGAATACCGGGGGAAGCGCCGGTTCCAAGAAACGTTATTTTCATATTTATTAAACAGGAATGGCCCGTTTTGGTAAAAACGTAAACGGAGACGTTAAAATAGAGGCGAACTGTATTTATTTTAATTGCCGATAGGAAACGATGTCAAGATAAGTAACCGTCCGAAACTTAGGGAACGTTCGAGAAGGCAAAAACTTACAAAACTCTATCAACCCACCATTGGATTAGAGTTTGAATTGTGCTAAATTAGTTACTTCCAAAAGTTAATTAAGGAAATAAAATACAAATAAGCTCGGCCCTCAAGGCGGCAAGTTGAAGCTGATTTAGACTTATTATTGTATTGTTTCCGTGAATTTGGGTAGTGAGATTACCAATTTAAATTAAATATATTATAGGAGTATTCAATGGCCACATTAGTTTCAAAAGAGGCTCCAGATTTTACCGCCTCAGCCGTTATGCCAGACGGTAGTTTCAAAGATGATTTTAAATTATCAGATCACCGTGGGAAATATGTCGTTTTGTTTTTCTATCCTTTAGACTTTACATTTGTTTGTCCAACTGAAATTGTTGGATTTAGCGCCGAAGTGGAAGAATTTAAAAAACGAAATACCGAAGTTATTGGCGTATCTGTAGACAGTAAGTTTAGTCATTTAGCCTGGAGAAACACCGATACCAAAAACGGCGGTATTGGAAACATCCAATACCCATTGGTTGCAGATATGGATAAATCGATTAGCCGAAATTATGACGTGTTGTTGGGCGAATCGGTCGCGTTGCGCGGATTGTTTCTCATTGACAAAAATGGAATTGTTCAGCATCAATTGATCAACAATCTCCCATTAGGAAGGAACATCCAAGAAGCTCTTAGAATGGTAGACGCTCTTCAGTATTTTGAAGCGAATGGAGAGGTTTGTCCGGCCAATTGGGAAAAAGGCAAAGATTCTATGAAACCAGATCCTACGGGGTCTCAAGAATATTTCCAAAAACACGGTTAATTCTTGGAATTCTAAAGATTCGATCAAAGGCGGCGCCTAAATGGGCGTCGCCTTTTTTATTTTAATGTTTTATTAAAAAGTCGATAACATGATTCTCCTAACCAATGACGACGGTATTTTTTCGGAGGGCATACGCGCTTTGAGAGAAGCGATTGTCGCCAAAGAAGAAGCTATTGTAGTAGCTCCAGATTCAGAGCAAAGCGCAGTGGGACACGCAATCACTATTTCGAACCCTTTACGAGTTAAAGAAACTCATTTTAACGACGAGTTTTGGGGGTACGCCGTTAACGGCACCCCAGCTGATTGCGTTAAAATTGCAGTGGGTTCAATTTTGAAAAAGCCGCCAAAGATGGTGATCTCTGGAATCAATCATGGAGGAAATTTAGGGACTTGTGTTATTTATTCCGGCACTGTCTCAGCGGCGACAGAAGCGGCTATTTTAGGGATTCCCTCAATCGCAGTTTCGTTAAATGATTTTGAAGATTTAGATTTTTCGTTTGCCGCTTCTTTTATCGCAAAATTTTATCCGCAAGTTTTGGCAATGAATTTGCCAAAAGGTATTGTGTTGAATATCAATGTACCGGCGGTTCCAGCAAGCGAAATCAAGGGGGTTGTTTTTGCAAAACAAGGTGGCTTGAAAGTGGTTGATCAATTTGATAAACGCGAAGACCCGCGAGGCAACGTTTATTATTGGATGTCTGGAGATGTTGTTTTAGATTCAAACGAGAAAAATACCGACGGCGATTATGTTTCTCAAAATTATGTCACGATCACTCCCGTCCATTACGATCTCACACACTATCAGACTCTAGAAAAGCTCAAAGATATAAAAATTGATTGGAAATAGACGATCAGTTTGTAGTGGGGTTTAAAATACGTTTAATTTTTATTTGTTTCTAACGTTTCGAACGCGCGACCTTTAGCTTTTACACTATGTATAACAAGGGTAGATGCGGCTTATTTCTAAGTTGGTGAGTTAAAAAAAAGCAAGAGTTAGCTGGAAATGGCTGTTAAGATGACGCTCTTTCGATGGCTTTTGTTATACGCTTTGCGGCCCGTTCTGCATTTTCCCAGCCTTCCAGTTCTACCCATTTTCCTGATTCTAAATCTTTGTAGTGATTAAAAAAATGGGAAATCTGGTCCAATAGAATTTTGGGCAAGTCTGTATATTGTTCAACGCCTGCATAAAAAGGGTTTAGAGCGTCAACTGGAACGGCCAGAATTTTTTCATCTTCTCCTTTTTCATCCTGCATTTTTAAAGCGCCAACAGGCCGAGAGCGAACGATAGAGCCCGACAAAAACTCTACAGGGGATGCTACCAAAACATCAATAGGGTCGCCATCTTCAGAAAGAGTATGGGGCACAAACCCATAATTGCAGGGATAACGCATCGATGTATGCATAACGCGGTCTACATAAAGAGCGCCTGATTTTTTATCCAGCTCATATTTTACCGGTTCCCTGCCAAATGGAACCTCAATAATAACATTAATATCCCAGGGAGGTTCTTTGCCTATCGGTATTTCATCAATAATCATTTTAGGAAAACTAACATCAAGAAATTAAGACAAGGTCAACTCTTGAGTGATTTAAAATATTAAGAATTTAAAAAACTTTTCCAATCAAAAAACAGGAAGAGACAATGTAGGATCAATAATATCCTATAACAAAAATTAATTGCATGAAACCTTTAATGGAATATTTTTCATAATGGGATCAGATGAGTTTGATACGCTTATATGAATTTTATAGTTTTCCTCTCATTCTATTCTTAAAAGGAAGATGAAAAATTGGTAAAGCGACTTTATAAGCAGTTTTTATTTAAATTCTTAGCAATTTATTTTACCAATAAAGAATGGTTTTGAGTGTCAATGCACTAACGGTTTCAGAAAGTGAAATTATGGAGTTCTTTTTGCCAAGCATGGCAATCTGAAGTTTATCGTTCAATATGAAAGGCGAAAAGATGGACAGGACAATGTTTATTTAAGATATCTGGCGGCATTATATCAGAACTCAATGGAAGAAATATTACAAGTGATTATATTTCCAAAAAATAAGCCGGTATGACGCCTGTTTTTTACGATTTTATTCCTTGCAGTATTGTAGAAAGTTGAAGGATTTTGAAATTGGTTTTTAATGAGAACTTAGATTAAGGTTTTATCTTAAAACTAAAATATTTGTGCTATGTTTATAAAATATTCTAATTTTCATAAGGATTTTACCGCAAACGGACTACTGAAAAATGATAAGAGTTTAGACAGCTTGATAACCAGTGACTAGGAATAACCTTTTGATTAAGCGTCTTATATATTATGGGAATCTCTAAAAACAGGCTAAGAAGTTAAAAAAAAAGTTTATTATATCGGAAG
>CAYFMN010000006.1:87984-135643 GCA_964344185.1 uncultured Nitrospinota bacterium | reverse complement strand
CTACACCAGCGCTCACCTGCAAGAACTTTCTACGGTTTAATCTCATGGAACTTGCCCTCCCTTATAAGAGATTAATCACAAGAAAACAGTTAAATTTTCCAAATAAAAAGTGATTAGTGTGCTCTCACCTCCTCCTAATTGTTTTCAAATTATAAATCAAAAATATTAGCCGCAACCTGATCGTAGTTCGTAAACTTCGACACACCGGTCGCAGGCTCCATCTTTACTTTCCCAATCGGGGAAATCAATTTGAATGGCTTCTATCACCATTTCGTCACAAACGCTTTCTGGGTCGTCAACCCAGTTATACGTTGGAAATTTACATAATGGACAAGGAGAACCAGGAAGATGGATATAACTTTGATCTTCCTCCGTAAAGTCCTCATCGTACTCAACATATTTGGCCATCAAGGTTTCTAAATCGGTGGCCATAGAAAGCAACTCTTCGTGCGAAAACTTTTCAGTCTCCCAAACGCCCTGAAAAATTCCTCTTCTTTGCCGTTCTGGAATTTTCCTATAATAATTATCGAACTCTCGATACCTAGCTTCTCTAGACATTATCCCAGGCAAATTACGCCTAGCAAGCCTTGAGTCAACATAGATATTCCAAAGTAATTTAAATCGAGCGGTAATCAAATTTTTAACCGATGGATTCCCCGGAATATAGGAATCCTCATAATCGAATTCCGGATCCACCATATCTTTAGCGTGCATAAATTCGTGAATCAAAAAAGCTTCGAGCTCTTTACTTTCCCCACTATCGGCAAACCGACTTGCAAGAACTCTTAGCTCAATCACCGGCAACCCAGAAACGCGATTAAGAACGTTTGATCCTTCGTCTACTTTATTAATTGCACGTTTGACGGAAACTTCCTTTATTTTCTCTTCAAATTTTCTGCTTAGCTCGTATTCTAAATCACCTTCTTCTCGAGCGTCTTCTCCTTGAGCCTGATCAATCGCTTCATGAATAGGAGCTTCTCCAACCCCCATTTCATCCGATGCATCATCAGAAGAAACTGACGCCTCAACTTTTTCTTCGACTGGCGCGGTTTTAATAGTTCTCTTTTTCTTGGGAATCAATCCACAAGCTTCAAGAGCTCTAATAACATAATCTCCCAACTTTAATTGTTCTAGAAAAAATATCCTGTTTACTTTTTCAAAAGCGACTTCACGGTCGTCTTCGGGGAGTTCGTATATGGGATCGGCAAGCGAATGGAACTCGTCATATTCAGCTCTCATTCCGCAACGCTCAAGATGATTCAGATGACGGAAGGTCGCTTCTTCCATCAATTGTGGGCTGTACGTTATTTTCATAATTACAAAGAATCGATTCTTTTTAAAGTTGCCTTAGGCTAGAGAGGCATATTCTTACTTAACATCACCAAAGATTATACCCCTCTTATCTCCGGATAACTAGGGATTATATAAAAGTCCATGAAGTTGTCAAGACAATTTGTGAAAGCTAAAAATCACCAAATTTAAAAGACTTAAGCTTTTTAACAGTTGATATTGGCTCTTATTATCAAAACCCTGAATACTCCTTCAAAAAAAAGCCCAAAAGCCCTCTAAACTCTTTGTTTATAAGCAGTTAAAACAGCCAAAGAACCAAAAACACAGTTCTTGTTATTCAAAGTACAGAGCATTTTATACAAAAACAAACCCAGCGAAAGCCATATATCAGCTTTTTTCAATGTTTTTCACTTTTTTTTAAATTCTATCGATTTTTTCGAGCATTTTTACTATTTCTTCAATCGACTCTTCTAATTGTTGTGGTTTACCAAGCTTTTCAGAAACTTCTTTGGCTTTATCAATATGCTCTTGACAGGGGTCTTTTCGGGATTCCGTCAGGTTTAATCGAGCCACGGTCATGTATAATTGAACTAGTCCAACTAAATTATTCAAATCTGCAAAACATTCCGCCGATTTATTAAAATATTTTTGCGCTTCTTCAAATTGTCCCGATCTAAACTTCAGGTTTCCTAAAAAAGCATTATCTTTTGCAGAACCTACTTTATCGTCAGCCTCAATAGTCAACTGAAGAGCTTTATTGTAAATTTTTTCCGCTTCGCCATGATTTCCATTTCTAAAATGTAGATTACCCAATCCTCGATAGACTTCGGCCACTTCCGTCTTATCGCCGCTTTTTTCCGCAGTCTCCAAAGCCATCCCAAAATTCTTTTCGGCTTTTTCTCGATATCCGCGTTCCATATTAATTTGTCCTAAATTGCGGTAATCGAGACTGATCTCTTTCAAATCATTTAATTGACGGGACCGTTCCAAGGCCTTCAGGAAATACTCTTCTACTTTCCCGCGCTGTTTGAGTTCGGTATAAATACTTGCAAGAATTCTACAATCACTACAAGCCCCACGAATATCTTTTAATTCATCCGCACCTTTTAAAGCATTTAAACCATGCTTTTCAGCCAACTTCCAATCGGCTTTCTGGATAAACAAATTCACCAAATTCCTATCGTCTTCCACCAACTCTCTTTTATTGCCCAATTTTTCGTTTAATTGCCTAGCGTTCAAATAATTTCTTTCCGCCATCGCCCAGTCGGTTCTTTGCAAGTTCAGGTTCCCTAAATTTCTATAATCCGAAATCATTCCCGAAGAATTTTTCACTTTTTCATTGATAGACAAAGCTTTCTTCATCAACTTTTCAGACAATTCAAATTTGCTCATCATCAATAGAACATTCGCTCTATGACCTAAAAGTTCCACAAAACCGTTTTGATCTCCCATTTTTTCTTTAAGTCGAATGGCTTTATTAAAATACTCATCCGAATTCGGAAGGTCGTTCAACTCCATATAAATACTTCCAAGGTTTCCGTAAATGGCTCCCATTTGCGCTTCGTCATTTAGCTCTTCCTGAATTGCCAATGAGTCTTTTAAGACATCGACAGCGGACGTTAAATTCTTAGCCAAGAATAAAACGTTGCCCAATTCTCCTAAAAGAGTCGCTTTTCTCTTTTTATCATTTTCGAGGTCGGGAGCCTTTAAATCTTCGCGAAGTTGATTTTCCAATTGTTCAAGATATTTTGGATTACTAAGAATGACTAATTGTTTTTCTTGGATTCTTTCGACGCTTTGCGGTTCTTTCATCAACTCAAATAAACTAGAGGCTCTTTTATAGGCTTCTTCAGCTTCATCTAAAACTTCTTTCCTTCTGCACACATCCCCAATGGCTTCATTTAGCTGAGCCATTCCAGGGCGGTTTTCCATTTTTTCCATAATGGCTAGAGCCTTTTGAAACATATCCAAAGCTCCATCCCAATCTTTTTTAAGAACTAAAACATTACCTATATTCTCCAACCCTCGACCTTCTCCAATTGAATCTCCCAACTCTCCCATCAACCGAGTCGATTTGTGAAAGTATTCCGACGCCTTGTCTAACTGATTGGTAGTTAAATAAACGTTTCCCAGGCTCCCCATTAAGTAAGCTTGTCTTTTTTTATCCGGGGTTCCTTCCAGACAACCCAACGCTTTAAGAAAAATATCTTCGGCTTTATTAAACATTTCTTTTTCGCCGCCAGCGCCAAGCTGCATCATCATTGAACCGATATTACCGTATAGAATGCCCGCCGATTGCTTATCTCCCATTTCTTCATAAACGGCGATGGACATTTCCGTCGCTTCAATGGCCTTGTCCATCCGAGATCCTTCGAAATACAAATCTTCCAGCTCTTGATATTTTTTTAAGAGTTTTCCCTTATCGCCAGACTTTTTTATCTTTTCAGCTTCTTCAAGCAAAACCACTTCTTTGGTTTGGATATATTTGTAATGGTTTTTAACTTTTTTTAAGTTTTCATCAATCCGCTTTAACGCCTCTTCATCCTTTCCAACCAGAGATTTGGCTATCATAAAATGTCTTTCGGAAGCTTCTATATCTTCCAGTTGCAATGCAACGTGTCCAAGGTTTTCGCTATACATAGCTTGATTAACGGGATTATTAGATTTTTTTGTAGACTCCAACGCCTTTTCGTAATGGTCGCGGGCGTTTTCAAACTCTCCTTTATATAAGTAGACGTTTCCAAGGTTACCCAGAGTATTCTCTATTCCCATTTCATTTTTAAGTTCTTCCATTTTGGCTAAAGCTTTTTTATAGTTGTCCTCCGCTTGATCCAACTTTTTAGTCTGGAAATAGAGATTTCCAAGGTTGCCGTATATAAACGCTTTACCCGGTTCGTCGCCCGCCGCCTCTATACACTCCAATGCTTTTTTAAAATTATTTTCGGCATCGCCTAATTTTTTGTTCTTTAAACTATCGTAAGCAAGCTGTTCAAACCGCCTTGCTTCCGCTATTTGAGACGTTTGACTTTTTTTAGGAGAATTTTCTTTTTCTTCAGACACGACTTAAGGACCTTTTTGAGATTAATAAGCGTTTAACGATAAGCCCGTTAAATAAGTTCTTAGCAATTTTTATTTGAGGTTAAAAATTATATGAAGGCTCCATGTCTGTGTCAACAAAGATCGCGATTATCGCTAACTAAGTTTGATATATTACGCTTATCTACAAAAACTTTGCTTTGAGACCTTCTTTAAGGTATAAAAATTTCTCCCAAAACTAATTTGAAAGCTTAACCGTGAAAAACTCTCAAAAATTAGAACAATTACTAAAGCAGCTTCAGGATCTTTATTTCGCTTCAACATTACTTTCAGTCGAAGCTTTGCAAAAAAGCTTTGACCAACTCGAAAGCCAACAAGAAAACGACGCAGAACTTTGGTTTCTAAATGGCGAATTAAAAACTTCGAATATAAGAGTCAAGAAACATCGGACAGGCCACTGGGTTTTTTATAATGATATAGGCTTACGTTTTTTATTCTTAGATCCAAGCGGCCGAGTTTTACACGAATGCGAATGGGACGAGGAATCTGATGAAGGCGAAACTCCAAAGCTTTCAAGAGCCAGAATGCGTTTGGATAGCGATCAATGGGTAGGGATAAAGCCCCAATGCAAAGAGTTCTCAACCGACATAGATATTAAAGGTCAACCTGGTTGGGAATCAATAACAAAAGACGACCTCCGCCGACAAGCCGCACAAGCGTGGCAAGTTCCTATGGACGATTTAAAATACTTTTACCAAGATAGGAATTTTGATTCATTGGGGGAAGGTAAATATCATATTCACGTCAAAAAAGACGGTTTGTTTGCCCTGCGAGACGGTCGGTTTGAGCAAACAATGTTTATAAGTTACATGTTCTCCGTCAACTGGGGGAAGCTGGATATCATACCTGTAGTGGAATTATTTCAATCAACATTACCTGGCACTGGCGGGGCTGTATTTGAACTTATTTGGGGTCTTTACCAAGACCAAAATCGAGAACAGGAATTATCTCCTTTACGATACCGCGGTTTGCCAACTTACCCGTCAAAAGAATCTTTTAATATTTTTTCAGCTTTTTTTGAACCTTCCGGACCTAAGAATGAAGATATTTTTGAAGTTTTTATGGATACCTATCGTTCACACGAAATTGAATGGCGTCCCAGAAAAGAACCTCCCTGGAGATTTTTTAGCGAGGAACATCAAATAACGATAACTGTCCAAGATAAGTTTTTATATAAAGCAGTGGCCAAAGACGATCCAATTACAATTCCATACATTAATTTTGCAAAAGGCGGTAATCCGCCATGCCAACGTCAACTCATTGTCGCAAACGATACTATAATCTTACAAGATAGAAACTCTATCAAAAAAATTCCTATCGACCCTAAATGGAATGTCGAACCTATTGGCGAATCGAAAGAATTTTTGGAACCGCCTTTTTCCTGGGACCACTTTTTTGGAGGCAAAGTACCGGAAGTTGACCCCGTTAAAGCTCAATACACAGTCGCCTTATACCCTGAAGGAGAAGCGGAAATAGACGAAGCGTCCATTCAACCAATCGCATTAGATCAGGTTTTCTATTATATGGAGGAAAACCCGGATATGCCCGACAAGTTGGAAGAAACTGAAAAAGTTTTGATCCACACTTTAGACATGGTCATTGCCGGTTGCGTTGATTGCGGAAAACCCAGGGAGTATACCGTTTTATATAGCGATCCAGAATTAGCGGTAAAAAACGCCCAATTGCTTTGGAACCATGCCGCATCTCGCGATGAATTGGAAAACTTAAAGAACGTACACTTTTCACCAGAAATTGAAAAAGTCGAAGAAGCATATAGCGCTTCCTACGATATGATATTTAAATGGATTCCTCTTGGCTTTTATCATGATCGCGAAAATTGCGAGGCAATGCTAGCGGCTATTGCCAACGCTTTACGACCGGGAGGCATGCTTTTTCTCATTGGTCCTCTACCGCTTTCGGGCTTATTTGAACACTATTCTTTAAAACAACTTAACGGAGACCCTGTTGTTGAAATGCCCTTCTTCCGGCAACATTTAAAAATGTGCCCGGAAAATCAGTTAAATCCTCAAGTAACCGTTTTTCTTCTAGAAAAACAACCTTAATCGTTCTTCACTCCCTTCCCTTCCGCTGTTTTCTATACAGATATAATTGAGTTCTCTTTTTACTTGCCTAATTTTTTAAAGGTCTCATATTTATTTACAGGGAATAAATTCTTAACTATTTCCCTCTAAATAAACATCGCCTCATTCTTATGAAGGATTTAAATCATGAAAGCTCTAATCCTCAATTCTCCTCAAAAAAATTGGAACTTAACTCATGGCATGGAAATGGCCGAAGTTGACACTCCTGTTCTAAACGAAAAAAAATATCCAGAAGACGCCAACAAAACGCTTATAAAGCCACTTTATGCCGGTTTTTGCGGATCTGATAAAAGTATCTGGTTCCGTAAAGCTTTTAAGGACATGATCTTCGATTCTCTAGATGCAGAAGGAGGAAGCTATAGAGTTTGCGGCCATGAATTACTTGGAGAAATTTTGGAAACCGGTTCTGTCGCAGAAAGGCATTATGGATACAAACCTGGAGATATCGTAACAACCGAATCTCATATTTTTTGCGGTAAATGCCATCAATGCCAAATTGGCGAGGCGCATGTTTGCTCTAATCACGCCATCATTGGAATATCCACTAATGGTTGTTTTGCGGATCGAGTAAAGCTCCCAGCAAAGGAATTATGGAAAACCGATACTTCTAGAATCAGACCAGAAGTTGCGGCAATCCAAGAACCTCTGGGAAATGCCGTACACGCTTGCAGTCGCGTAGATTTACGAGGAAAATCTGTGGCTATCTTTGGTTGCGGAACTATTGGGTTATTCTCTGTCATTATTGCCCGGGCTCTCGGAGCCGCTTACATCATTGGCACAGACACCAATTCAAAAAATTTGGAGCTTGCGGAAAAGCTAGGAATCGACCTCGCTATAAAAATCCCAGAAGAAAATAATCCAGACGCGATTGTTTCCGTCATAGAACAAATTCGTAAAGATCGCCACGGGGAAGGCGTTGACGCTTCCATAGAAATGGCCGGCAGCAACGACGCCCTTAATGCGGCCATTGCTTCGGTTCGCCCTGGCGGAGATATCATCTTATTTGGCATCGCTTCCGGGGACTACACGATCTCCAATTTTCAAGAAATTGTAATGAACGGCAAATCACTTCACAGCGTTGTGGGTCGCCAAGTTTTTAAAACCTGGCACATTTTAAATAATCTACTCCTTTCAAAAGAGACCAGATTACAGGACAAAATATATGAAGTTATTCTTAATAAAGGGGTTGGAACTCTTTATCCATTCCATAAATTTATTCCTAAAGAATTTGAGAAAAGCATTCAATCTCATCCAAAAATTGTTTTCAAGTTCTAAGGAGTTAATTTTATTAGATCGAGGCGAGATCCCTCGACTGGCACTCGGAACGACGCGCAATAAGAAAAGGAGGCAGGTCAATGTTTTCAGAATCGACTTCGAAATATATAGAAGAGCAGTTAGATTCGATTCATCAAAAAGGCTTGTATAAAAACGAACGTCTTTTGGAGACTCCACAACAGTCGCAAGTTCGGATCGAACAGGGAAATGTTATCAATCTTTGTTCAAATAATTATTTAGGATTGGCGAACCATTGCAGCCTTAAAGACACCGCTAAAAACGCTTTGGATCAATACGGATTTGGAATGGCTTCGGTTCGCTTTATCTGCGGTTCTCATACCATACATAAAAGATTGGAAAATAAAATTTCTGATTTTTTGGGAATGGAAGACGCTATTTTATTTTCTTCTTGCTTCGACGCTAACGCGGGCCTTTTTGAGACTTTATTGGGAAAGGACGATATTGTTTTTAGCGACGCTCTTAACCATGCAAGCATCATCGACGGCATTAGACTATGCAAAGCCGAAAGGCTCCGCTATTCGCACGGCGATATGAACGAATTAGAAAACCTTTTAAAAAACTCTAACCACAAAATCAAACTCATTGCCACAGACGGTGTTTTCAGCATGGATGGAGATATCGCGAAGCTGAACGAAATTTGCACAATCGCAGAGCGGCATCAAGCCCTGGTGATGGTTGACGATTCTCACGCAACCGGTTTTTTTGGGGCCACCGGTCGGGGGACTCTCGAATATTCCGGAGTCCAAGGAAGAGTGGATATAATCACATCCACCTTTGGCAAAGCTCTCGGCGGGGCTTCTGGGGGATTTATCGCCGCTAAGAAGGGAATTGTAGATTTACTGCGGCAACGTTCTCGACCTTATCTTTTTTCAAACTCATTAGCTCCCATGATTGTGGCGGCTACTATTGAAGCCATTGATATGATCTCCTCAGACACCAGTAGAATTCAAAAGTTAAGGATCAACACGCGATATTTTAGAGAAAGGATTGTTGAAGCGGGATTTGAAATCAAGCCCGGCTTTCACCCTATCGTTCCAATCATGTTAGGAGACGAAAAAATAGCCATGAATATGGCAAATAATCTGCTCGAAGAAGGGATTTTTGTGGTGGGCTTGAGTTACCCTGTGGTTCCCAAAAACCAAGCGCGAATTCGCGTACAAATTTCCGCAGCTCACGAAATAGAAGACTTGAACCGAGCGATTGCGGCGTTTGTTAAAGTCGGCGAAAAAATGGGAGTCTTTGCCCATTAAGTTTTTATTTATGGCCATTTATAAAAACGCTGAGAAAATTATAGGTCAATCCAAAATAGATACATAAATATCAACTTCGCCTTGGCTTTTATAAACGTCGAAATCGGCTGTATAAGCTCGTTTATAGGCGCTAGTGTTAGCGAAAAAGTCCCAGATCTCTTTCCACTTATTTAAAACAGAGCCGGGCATAGGTCCTTTAACATTAAATTGAAGATACTTTCCCGGTTCTACAATTACGACAGGAAAAGCCATATTTTCTGTCAGGTCGTTTCGAATTTCTACGCCAGCTGTAACCGTGTAATTACCTCCCGCTTTCATATCAAATTCGGAATAAACGCCATAAATCGAAAAGTTTGAAGTCTGATTAGGAATTATCTTGGGTAATTCTTCTTCATAAAACCGTCTCCATAAATTAGGTATCTGCGCGGTTTCTGGATTTTCTTCAATTTTATTAGAAGTGCGCGTATTAATTCCTGAAATAACTATTCGGTCAATTTGTTTTTCTACAAAGTCCATTTTTAATATAGCCTCGCGCGATTTGGGAAAACATAAATTTCACATTCATTGGATTTCTATATTGTTTCCAAGTAAAATTCAACTTCGTAATTTATATATAGAAAATTTATTGAATCGGGGCTAAATTCTTTCCTTTAACAAACTCGGGGAAGGCTCTGCTTCGCTTCTTCTTAAAGAACTAACTCGAATTATAAGAGGAAACAACACTCCTGCGGATCGTTGACTCTTCGAGAGCCTCAGAGTAACAATTTTATTTTGGTCGAGTGACGTTGGAAAGTTAGTTTCTTTACCAATCAAACACACAAGGCGAGCCAGACGCCCAAAATAAGACACTTAAGAAATAAGTCCAAACTCAGGCTATTAAATATGTTTCGAATTTCTATTCTTATTTTTTTTTCGTTAATACTGTTCAACGGTTGCGCAACTGTCGGTTTTCAAAGCGACGATCCATTTAATCAAAGAGAATTGCTGAGAAATTCGGAAGACGTTTTAGAAGGACTTTTCGCGAATAAAAAAGACCGCTTCTTCCGCATGCTATTACCATATGCAAAGGGAGTGGTTATTTTTCCAGATCTCGTCAAAGCGGCTTTCATTGCCGGCGTCCGTTATGGGAACGGAGTGGCGGCAGTGCGAGACCCGGATACGGGAAAATGGGGACCTCCCGCGTTTATTCGTTCCGCTCAAGCCAGCGGAGGATTGCAAGCGGGAATTCAAAAAGCGGAAGTGGTGTTGCTAATGATGTCCAACAGGTCGGTAAAAGGCTTGTTTAAAACCAAATTTGATTTGGGAACAGGACCCGAAATTGCGCTAGGACCCGTAGGACTGTCAAGAGGCATTAACTTACGCGATATCATTAATAAAAAAGATATCTACGCTTATACATCTATAAAAGGCTTGTTTGCTGGTTTTTCTTGGAAAGGAACTGTCGTGCGCCCAGACGCAGACGCAAACGAAGTTTTTTATAGACGTCCCGTTTCGCACGGAACTATTCTTTTAAATAGAGGAGTGAAACCTCCTAAAGCCGCTATCCGTTTTTCCAAAAACTTGGATAAGATAGCTCCTAAACCTAAAAAGTAATATTGAATCTGTCGTCGCCTTGCGAAGTTGTTACACTCCAAGCCATCGTCCGGTTTGATCCTGCAGCATATCCTTTCCGGCTTACTAATATCAAACCAATATCTACATCGTCGTCAAACCAACCTAAAACCGTTTTTAAAACGATCTCCGGCTCCGTTCCGCGCTTTAACATTTCGTAAGATCGATAAGCGGTTAAATTCATAGCTATGGATTCTCCATGCCCTGTTGCGGCAATCGCTCCATAAGGCCCTGCATACAATCCACAGCCAATCAGTGGCACATCGCCTATCCTTCCGGGATGCGATTTCCCTGTACCGCCTGTGCTCAATCCCGCCGCAAAACGTTCTCCGTCAAAAGCAACCGCTCCCACCGTATCGGAAACGTCTGAATCCTCTGGCTGATAATCGGCGGGTTTCATCGGTTCAAAACCATGTTCTTTTGCAAATTGACCGGCGCCGTCTCCAGCCAATAACCTGAACTCCTCTCCACAAACTTTTCGCGCGATCCATATAGGATTCTTGAATCCTTCCATACCGGCAATCGCTCCAAATTGATTGTCGCAATCCATACATGCGGCATCCATCATAATCGATCCATCCGATCTTTTCGCAGATCCAATTCCGGCGTTAAATCTAGAATCGTTTTCTAATACTTCCACCGCAAAACAGACAGAATCCAGAACAGATTCTCCCACTCTTAATGAGTCCATACCCCTTTCTGCAGCAACGAGAGCGCCATCTACATATTCATTTTTGGAACCCGCTCCACCGTGCGTCACAATAATCATTCTATTTTCATCCATATTTTTATTTTCAACCGCTTTAAAAAATATCTAATAACATGAGACCAACGGGTCCTGTTGACTCGTTGCCATCCTTAGGATAGTATTATTTTTAATCAAATAAACTCTTAAAAAGGCCACAATGCAAAAGTTTTGTATCAATTGTAGAAATGCTTTTTGGGGAGGTCAATACTGCCCAAACTGCTTTGGCGGCGGCAACGTTGAACTTTTAGATTTAGCTCTACCTGAAAACCAGAAATACATACCGGAAATGAAAATTGACGTTCGCCCTAAATATTTTGCGCGAACTTCCATGATGCTGGTTATGTTTGGGTCTATCATGTCGCTTCCTATAGGGATTTTTATTTTCCTAAGAGGAATGTCGGGATCTGGAAATATCGCATTATGGGGTTCCATAGCTCTTGCCATAATTATAGGAATAACCTGGGGGTCAATTAAGTTAGCTAATTGGATATTTGGCAAACAAATGGAAGAAGTGCCTAAAGAAAAAGGCGCTCAATACGATTAAATCTGCTCTATTAAAACTAAACTTCTCTTCTTCGACCAATATCTTTGCGGTAGTGAATACCATCCCAACTAATTTTTTCAACCGCAGAGTAAGAACAGGACAAAGCCTTTTCCATAGTGTCGCCCAAAGCGGTCACTCCCAACACCCTTCCGCCGGATGTTTCGACTTTATCGCCATTACTGCGAGTACCGGCATGAAAAACCACAGCTCCCGTTTCTTCGGCTTCTTTTAAGCCTCTAATTTCCATACCTTTATTATAGGACCCTGGATATCCTTTCGCCGCCATTACCACACAAACTGCGGTCTTTGAATCCCAGTCTAAAGTATAGTTAGCTAAAGTTCCGTCAATGCATGCCTGAAAGATTGGGACAATATCGTTTTTCATTCGCATAAGTAGCGGTTGAGTTTCCGGATCGCCAAAGCGCGCATTAAACTCCAACGTTTTCGGCCCTTTGTCGGTCAGCATCAATCCTGCATAAAGCAATCCTTTATACACTATGCCTTCGGCTTCCATACCGCGAACGGCGGGAATCATGATTTCGTTAATCACTTGTTCTTTTAATTCTGGCGTAAAAATATGCGCGGGAGAAAACGCGCCCATACCTCCAGTATTGGGTCCTTTATCGCCATCGTAAGCTTGTTTGTGGTCTTGTGCAGAGTCTAATGGTAAAACAGTTTTACCGTCGGTAAACGCCAGTAATGATAATTCTTCGCCAACGAGAAATTCTTCGATGACTATTTTAGAACCAGCGTCGCCAAAAGCCTTTTGTTCCATGATCTCGTCTACGGCTTTTTTAGCGGACCCCCTATCCATACAAATTGATACACCTTTACCAGCGGCGAGTCCATCGGCTTTAACAGCGACAGGACCCACGCTATCGATATATTTTTTTGCGTCGGCTGGAGAATCGAACACCTGGTAATCGGCCGTGGGAATCTCATACTTTTTCATTAGATCTTTTGAAAAAGCTTTGCTTCCTTCCAATTGAGCGGCTTTTGCGGAAGGGCCAAACGCACGCAACCCTTTGCTTTCAAACGCATCGACGACTCCTAATACCAAAGGCTGTTCCGGTCCGACAATGGTCAGTCCAACTTTGTTATCTTGCGCGAATTTAATTAATTCTTCAATTTTATCAACACCGATTGGAATATTTTCTGCAACGCTCGCGGTACCGGCGTTACCAGGAGCGCAATATACCTTTTCGACTAATGGGCTTTGATTAATTTTCCAGACAAGAGCGTGTTCTCTTCCGCCCCCTCCAACAACCAATACATTCATTTATTTTTCGCTTATGTGAGAGTTACCATTTCGACCGATTTAAGTCGTAAAGTGAAGGCGGTATTTTAATCTATTTCTTACGGAATCAAAATGTAGATTTTTGAAAAATGCTTAAACATTTTGACTATATGAGGGAGTTAAATAGCTTTAAAATAAATTTTCAATTGTTGGTTTCGATTAAATTTTTAGTTACTATTCAACTGTGGACGACGATAACAAAAAAGAGTATGCAAGAGTATTAACAATTGCCGGTTCGGACAGCGGCGGCGGCGCGGGAATTCAAGCGGACTTAAAAACGTTTTCCGCCTTGGGATGTTATGGCATGTCCGCTATTACCGCTTTAACCGCTCAAAATACTGTTGGCGTTTCGGGTATTTACGACGTTCCCGCCGATTTTATTGTCAAACAAATTAACGTCGTTCTTGATGATATTGGCGTAGACTCTGTTAAAACCGGTATGCTTCATCGCCCGGAAGTCATTCAGAAAATATCGGCTATTTTAAAATCGCGACACATTTCCAGCATTGTAGTCGATCCCGTCATGTTTGCGAAAAGCGGCGACAAGCTATTGCTAGACGAAGCTATTTCCGCATTAAAAGAAGAATTAATTCCAATCGCCACCGTTCTAACCCCTAATATTCCCGAAGCGGAAATGTTGTTGAATCGCCAGTTAGATTCCTCAAAAGATTTGGGACAAGCCGCTAAAGATTTATGCGATTTGGGTCCCAAGGCGGTTGTGGTCAAAGGAGGGCATTTAAAAAATAATACTTCCGACGATTGGCTGTTCATTAAAAAAACAGAACAAATTGGAGTTTCCGTTCAATTAACCAGCGAAAGAATCGATACAAATAATTTACATGGAGCGGGTTGCTCATTTTCCGCCGCTATTGCGTCTTTTCTAGCTTTAGGAAACAATATTGAGCATTCGGCTAAAATGAGCCGCGAGTTTATCACCGGCGCTATTGCCTGCGGCTCTCATTTTAAATTGGGAAAAGGCAACGGGCCAATTATGCACTTTTACAAATCCTGGAAATGGTGAACAAAACAATGTCATTTTCCGAAGAAGCTTGGAAAATCATAGAAGAAAAATATAAAGCTATTATCGAGCATCCTTTTAATCAGGAATTAACAAAGGGAACCTTGGCAAAAGAAAAATTTCAATTTTATATGAAGCAAGATTCCTTATACCTGGTTGAGTTTGCCAGAGCGCTTGCGATTGCGGCTTCGAAGGCTCCTAATCCAGAAGACTTGGTTTTATTGCTCGAGTTTTCAAAAGGAGCCATTATCGCCGAGCGAGGATTGCACGAATTTTATTTCGAATATTTTGGAATTAAACCGGATCTTCTAGAACAGCCCAGTTGCTTTGGATACACTAACTTCCTGATGAACTCGGTTAATCACAAAACTTACGAAGAGGGTTTGGCGGCTTTGCTCCCCTGCTTTTGGATTTATCGAGAAGTCGGGCTTTATATTCACAAACGTTCCGCCGATAATAATCCTTACCAAAAGTGGATCGACACCTATTCTGGCGAAGAATTTTATAAAGTCGTTCAGGATATGATCGACTTAACGGATCGATCGGCTCAAACCGTTTCTGCAGAAATCCGAAAAGAGATGTTCGAAGCTTTTGTTCATTCTACAAACCTGGAATGGATGTTTTGGGATGGCGCTTATAACATGAAGACGTGGGAATAAATTTTAAAAGAACCTCTAATAATTGGCGTTTTTACTGGTTTGCTATCGCCTGGCCCTTAAATTTAAGGACTAGGCTCCTGGCAAATCTGAATTTTCAGAGGTTCCCTTAATAGATTAGAATTGCAAAGACACAGAGAACGCAAAGAAAGCAAAATAAAAAAAAGTCAATTTCCTTTCACAATATAATGCTTGTCCTAGAAAATATATCTAAGTCATTTGGCAACAAATCAATCATTGATTACCTTTCTCTAGAAATTTCCAATAAAGAAATTTTTACTTTATTAGGAGAAAGCGGTTGTGGCAAAACCACCTTACTAAGAATAATTGCAGGTTTTGAGACTCCCGACCTGGGAAAAGTTTTTATCGAAGGAAAGGATATGACTTTAACTCCAGTCGAAAAAAGGCCAGTTGGCTTCATATTTCAAAATTACGCTTTGTTTGGTCATCTATCCGTTTATAACAATATTGCGGTGGGACCAAGAGTTCGCAACGTTCCTGAAGGAGAAATTGAATATTTTATCGATAGTTTGTTGGATTCCCTTCGATTGAAAAACCTTAAACAAGCTCGCCCCCAAGACTTAAGCGGCGGCGAAAAACAGCGGGTTGCTATTGCGCGCGCAATTATTAACCGACCTAAAGTTTTACTCCTAGACGAACCATTTTCTGCTTTGGACCCTGGTTTACGGTCCAACCTGAGAGAAGAAATGGTTGCAACGCAAAAATCTTTTGGCATTACTTTTCTTTTTGTAACCCATGATCAGGAAGAAGCTTTGAGTCTTTCGCACAGGATTGGCATTTTAAAGAAAGGAAAGTTGCTTCAAGTGGGAACTCCCAGCAAACTTTATCAAAATCCTAATTCACGCTATGTTGCCGAATTTTTAGGCGACGTAAATCGACTAGAAGGAGTCGTTGAACAACAAACGGGTAATCGCGTTTGGGTCATTGTCGACTATATTGGAACCTTGGTTTGCGAAACAGATAAGGAATGGGAACGACACACCCCGGTCGACTTATACATTCGACCCGAGCATATTTTTCTCTCGCTTAAGGAAGCGTCGGGCGGGGCGTCTAACGAGTTTGCAGGCATTTTGCTAAATAAAACCTTTTTAGGAAACGCCAGCCGTTATGAAGTCGCTTTAAAAAATGGAGAATCGTTTTCGGTGCTGGTCGATAACAATCAAGCAAACAATAACCTACTAAATTCACGCCCCGGCAATAAGGTCAGCGTTTTATTAGATAGCCGCCAGATTTTCATAATGCCTTCCGATCCTTTAGTAAAAGGTAAAGCCGTTGCGACTTAACTTTTTGCTCAAATATTTTGTAGGAAGTCTTTCAGTCTTTCTTGTTTTCACTTTAACGGTTTTCCCATTGGGAGGCTGTAACGATCAAACTAAATCGACTGAAAATATTCATAAAATAGTAATAGCAACCGACGCGACATTGCCCCCCATGTCTTTTGTTGGAGAAAACAAAAAACTAAAAGGATTTGAACCCGAATTAGCTAAGGCATTAGCCAAAGAGGCAAATTTAGATATTGAGTTAATAAACGTGGAGTGGGCCGGTTTATTTGGAGGGTTAATCACTAAAAAATTCGACGCGGTAATTAGTTCTGTCACTATTTTAGAAGAAAGAAAAGAAAAAATGGCTTTTAGTATTCCTTATCTTAAAAGCGGGTTGGCTTTGGTCGTCCGGAAAGATACAGATGGAATCGCCGGGCTTGCGGACGTTAAAACAAAAAACATGGTTGTAGGAGCACAAATCGGAACAACTGCTTATTTTTTATTAGAAAAAGAACAGGACCTAAAAATAAAGGGATATCAACTTTACGGTCACGCTATAGCCGATCTCATAAAAGGAGAAATTGGGGCGGTTCTTGGCGAAAGTTCAGGAACTCTGTACTATAAATCCAAAGATCAAGCCATTTTTGAAAAAATTAAAATGACCGGCGAAATCATGACAGACGAATATTACGGTATGGTCTTTCGAAAGGATGACACTGATTTATTAAAACGGATTAACAACTCGCTTAAAAAGCTGCTAGCCGATGGAACGATTAACAAACTTCATAAAAAATGGGACTTGGGTATGGCGGCTAGTGTGCCTGATTAACCTTAAACCGGCAGAGCTATGACAGCGCAAAATAAAGCCTGGAACATTTTATTTTTTGGCAGTTTGTTTCTTCTTATCGTATTGCCTCTTAGAGATTATTACTCTATTTCCGAGGGTCCTGGATACTTTTGGAAGCTAACACAAGCGCTGCCTTCTGGGATTGCTTATACAGCCTTAGTCACTTTTTCGGGAAGCTGCGTGGCTATCGCAGTGGGATTATTGGTTGGCCTAGGCAAACTTTCCAAAAACCGGATACTAGTAACAGGAGCATCGCTTTATACTGAAGCTTTACGCGGAATTCCTTTACTGGTTCTATTATTTTACGTTTATTACGCCCTAGGGGAATACATAAAAATTCCCGCTCTTGGCGCCGCCATATTAAGTTTTGGTTTATGTTATGGGGCCTATATGGCTGATGTTTTCCGGGCGGGGATAGAAGCCATCCCTCCAGAACAACTCGAAGCGGCGAGGAGCTTAGGAATGAGCCACAAGCAGGCTATGCGTAAAATTGTATTGCCACAAGCTATGAGAACTATAATACCTTCCGTGGGGAACCAAACTTTGGGGATGCTAAAAGACACAAGTTTGGTTTCTGTTTTAGCGATCGCAGATATTCTCAGAATTGGCAACGAGTTTGCCGCAAAAAACTTTAATTATTTTGAAACTTACACTTTTGTGGCTTTGACTTATTTGTTTTTAACTTTGTTGATGGCTCAAGCGGTCAATTATTTGGAAAATCGGTTTACTCTTAAAAGTCAAAGTTAAAAGAAGCCTGAGGAATTAAGGATTCAACCGCAAAGGCCCAAAGATCGCAAAGCAAGCAACTGAATAATACCAAGGAGCTTGGGTATTAGAACATTTAAAAACATCAAAACGCTTTAGTTAAAATCTTTAAATCTCGGTAAAAAACGTTACAAATATTCTGGAAATTTTTGTATTTTTGCTTTTTGATTAAGCTTTTCATACCAGTTGGCATAAAAAATTTCTCCTTTGGCCTCCTGCCTTGCCTTGTATAAACGTTCTTTGCTTGATTGGTCTGGCTCTTTTGCTTTTTGGGTTTCGGCAATCTTAAATAAATAAAAAGCGCGCCTAGCAAAAACTGTTGCTACATCTCCTTTAGCAAGAGAAAACGCTTTTTCTTTGAGCTTTTGCAGATCTCCTATTCCTGGTATTGAATCGTCTATGCCAAAAAATGGCGTGTGTTGAACCACGAACTTCAAACTTTCGGCAATTTTTGAAATACCTTTATTCTTTTTAATTTGATTGGCAAAAATATCAACGTTTTCCTTAGTAAGCGTTTTATTTTTTTCTTTTCGTACTTTCTCAATAACTTTTTCTTTAACGTCTTCCAAAGCGGGGATATAAGGCTCTTTTACTCCATCAATCTTAATTAAGTAGGAAGCTTCCGACGTATGAACAGGTTCGCTTATCTTATCTTTTGCAAGAATAAATGCCGCATTATAAAATTCAGGTACAATTCCAATTTTAGGAACATCGTGATTGTTTCTAGTTATAAACCCTGTGGTATCAACTTCCACTTCATTCGCCTTGGCCGCGCGAGCTAAGTCCTGATCCGACTCTGCTTCTTTATGGACATGTTTTAAAATTCTTCGGGCTCTTTGTCTCGCTTTTCTCGCTTTCAAATCCTTTTCAATGGACTCTTTTACTTCGTCCAAGGTTTTAACTCGAGACTCGATTTTCTCGGCTAACTTAATTAAATGATATCCAAAAGGCGATAGAACCGGCTGGCTTACCTCACCCGGTTTTAATTTCATCAAAGCTTTTTCAAACTCTTTAACCATAGTTCCTTTAGGAAATGTCCCTAAATCACCGCCTCGATTTTTGGTCCCAGAATCGTCGGAATGCACTTTAGCTAATTCGGAAAAATCCTCGCCAGCTTGGATCTTTAATAAAATATCGTTGGCCTTTTCTTTCGCTTTTATTTTATTTTCATCCTCTTTGTCGTCCTCTTCGCTGGAAGAGTCATTTGAAGCGGGAATTCGAAATAATATGTGGCTGGCTTTAAACTGTTCTTCTACCCGGTACTTACCTAAATTGGTTTTGTAATAATCCTTGATATCTTCTTCATACACTTTGACTTTGTCTTCATAGTCTTTATAGTCCAGTTTTACAAACTGAAAATTAGTTTGTTCTTGAACTTTAAACTTGGATTTATTTTTGTCGTAATATTTTTGAATTTCTTCTTCTTTAGGTTCTTCAGTCACTTTAAAGTGCGTTTCCGGTATCGAGATATAATCCAGTTTAACTTTGTTTTCTTCTCTTTGATACGCTTCTGTAATCTCAACGGAAGAAACCTTGGCCTGTTCTTTAACAAGATTTTCTAATTTCTCTATAGTTAAATTATTTCGCTGAGCGTTCTCAAATTCTTTTGGAGACAATCTTCTGAAACGCAAAAAATTCATATACACATTGCGATCAAATTTATTGTCCCTTTGGAAAGCTGGTATTTTTTGAATGTGATCGATTAGTTCCTTATCGCTAACTCTAATGTTTTGCTTTTTTGCTTCAGATAATAAAAGTTTGTTTTTTATTAGCACGTCTAAAGCTACATTTTTCAAATCTAATCTATCGACCATATCTTGCGAGAAACGCGATCCGAATTGCTGCCTATATACATCGATTAGATCGTTAAAGTTTTTTTCATACTCTCCAAAACGGATTTCCTGACCTCGCACTTTCGCTACAACTTCACCTCTAGACTCAACTGAACCGCCCATACCCCAAGAATAAAAAACCGTTCCAACAAACGCTAAAGCAATCAACCAAATAATGCTTTTAATCATCCATGAATCGGCATGTTTTCTAACAAGACTTAGCATTCGCACTCCTTTTAATATTCTTTGAGGTTTGGTAAATCGTGTATTTTATTAAATATTGCGGCTTTTTAAAAGTCGTTTTTAAAAAATGCGCTTTCTTTGAAAAATATTATAAAATAGCCGAAGCTTTAACCGCTTTATAATCCTCTAAACTCGAGATTCAGAAAACTCTCGCCAATACCAATTTTTCGGGGCTTATAAAACTATTTGTCGAAGGATAAGAAATCGGAGTAAATTGGCTTTTCTGTTGAAATTTACAGGTCCGCTTGCTATAAAGAAGCTGACTGAAATTTTATTAAAAAACAAAGACTTACAAGTAAACATACAAGGAATATATAGTGTTAAAAACCTTTTGGGGATTATTTTCCAATGACTTGGCAATTGATTTAGGCACCGCAAACACTCTGGTGTATGTAAAAGGTCAGGGGATCGTTTTACGCGAACCTTCTGTTGTGGCTATCCATAACCATACAAAACAAGTATTGGCTGTCGGCTCCGAAGCTAAACAAATGCTCGGAAGAGCGCCTAATAATATTGTCGCTATTCGCCCAATGAAAGATGGCGTAATTGCGAACTTTGAAGTAACCGAAGAAATGATCAGGCACTTTATTCAAAAAGTGCATAATCGGAAAAACTTGATCTCTCCGAGAATTGTGATTGCCGTTCCTTCTGGAATTACGCAGGTAGAAAAACGCGCCGTTCGAGATTCGGCAACTTCCGCTGGCGGACGGGAAGTTTTTTTAATTGAGGAGCCTATGGCGGCGGCTGTTGGCGTCGATTTACCAGTTCGCCAACCCACAGGGAATATGATTATCGATATTGGAGGCGGCACAACGGAAGTCGCGATTATATCAATGTCCGGAATTGTTTATAGCAAATCCATCCGAATAGCTGGAGATGAAATGGACGAAGCTATCATCAATTATATTAAGCGTAAATATAATCTCTTAATCGGCGAACGTACAGCTGAAGATATTAAAATCAATATCGGCTCTGCTTATCCTTTAGAAAAACGGATGACGATGGAGGTAAAAGGCAGAGATTTAGTCGCTGGAATTCCAAAAACGCTTGTCGTTTCTGACGATGAAATAAGAGAGTCTCTAGCCGAAACTTTTACCGCGATTGTAGAAGCGGTGAAGATTGCATTGGAAAGAACTCCTCCAGAATTAGCGGCAGACATTGTCGATAAGGGAGTTGTGATTGCAGGAGGAGGTTCTTTAATCAAAGGGCTAGACACATTGCTAAAAGAAACTACAGGGTTGCCAATCACATTGGCCGAAGACCCATTAGTAGCGGTAGCGATGGGAACCGGCAAAGTATTAGACGACCCAAATCTTCTGGGTAAGGTGGCCATCTAGAGGTGCAAAAAAAGAATTCCAAAGGAAAGAAACTTTTTACAAGTCTTTCCTTCATTCTCATTATTTCATTCGCCCTCATTTCGGTAAGTCAGAAGCTTCGAGGGGACCCTACTTTTATTCAATCCGCTATAACAACTCTTATATTTCCTTTCCAAACGGTCTTTAATTCAACAATTCAAAAAACTGAAGACTTGTTTGATAACTATATTTTCTTGACAAATGTTTCAAAAGAAAACGAAACGCTTAAGAAAGAAATAGAAAAGTTAAAAAACCAGAAAAATAAATTAATTGAAAATATTTTCCAACTACAAAGAGAATATAATATTTTACAACGACCTATTGCGTCCGCTCGCAAATCGATCATGGCGTCTGTTATCGGCAAAGATGGCGGTCAATGGCTAAAAACGGTCATAATAGATAAAGGCTCCAATGATGGGTTGGTTATAAACTCGGCTACCGTTACTGATTTAGGAATTGTAGGTCAAGTTATTGAAGCAAATCCGAAAAGCTCTAAGATATTACTAATAAGCGATAATAGAAGCGCAATTGACGCAATTTCCCAAAGATCACGAGACCCAGGAGTCGTTTTTGGCGCAGGCAGGCAAATGTGTAAAATGCGTTTTGTCTCTATGGAAGCAGACGTTAAAGAGGGAGATAAAATAATTTCTTCTGGTATGGGAGGAATCTTCCCTAAAGGTTTGACAATAGGAACCGTAAGTAAAATCATCAAAAAGAAGCAGGGACTTTTTCAAGAAATCGAAGTAGTTCCAAGCGTCGATCTTTCTCGGCTTGAAGAAATGCTTGTTCTTTTACCAGATTAAATATCCTTAAATGCTTTACCTCATATATTTTCTTGCCATTATTTTAGTGTTTGCATTTCAAACCTCCGCTTTGCCCAATTTATTGCCAAGCGAAACTCTGCCGGATTTAGCGCTTCTTTGCGCATTCTACTTTGGATTAAAAATGAAAGAACAATCGGGAGTCGCTTTAGCGACTTTTATTGGATTTTTACAAGATTGTCTTTCAGGAGGCATTTTTGGGATAAATACCTTATCGAAAGGACTAGCTGGATTCTTAGCCGCCTTTTTAAGAAGTTTTGTACCTATAAATAACGTTTTACCTCTGGTTTTTTGTATAACAATTGTTTCAGTTTTGGACGGCATTATTTTTTATTTAATAACGTCGCTTTTTACGAAACAAGAAGTTGTACAAGATTCTATATTTTATTCCTTACCTACATTTATTGTTATGAACTTAATCTCGGCGGCTATTTTATTTTCAAGCATCAAAAAATTAGACTATAGATTCAGAAAAAGAACTGCGTCAACTTTCACTTTTAATCCATGAGCTTTTACCAATATCAACAAGATTCGTCGCAAGATGTCAGGCATAAAATAAAATATTTTTCCTTAATAGTAATTTTGTTATTTTTATGCCTTGGAGTCAGAATTTGGTATTTACAAATAATTAACGGTCAATACTTTCAGGAATTATCCGAAAACAACCGAACTCGAATGGTTTCGTTGCCAGGTTTTCGCGGTTGGATAAAGGACAGAAATGGCAACACTATCGTTAACATTCGACCGTCGTTTAACCTTTATATAACTCCAGAAGACACTCAAGATTTGGATCAAGTCCTTGATTTCTTGTCCTCAAAAATTCATTTTGACAACAAAAAGATTAAAGCCGAATTTAAAAAAGCAAAGCGTTTTCACAACGTCCTCATAAAGGCCGATATCCAGAGAAACGAAGTGGCTTTTGTGATGGAAAACAGGTTAAGACTGGCGGGTGCGCATATAAAAGCAGTCCCTTTAAGAAACTATGTCTTTCAAGATTTTGCCTCACAAACTCTAGGCTATTTAGGCGAAATCTCTAAATTAAAGCTAAGTCAATCCAAAGATCCAAATTACAAACAAGGGGATATGATCGGTAAAAACGGTTTGGAACGTATTTTCGAAAATGAGCTTAAAGGAACAAAGGGTTATAAAGAAGTAGAGGTTGATGTTTCAGGCAGAGAACTTCAGGTAATACGTCAACTACCTCCTAAAAGCGGCAATCACTTAGTCCTTACAATCGATACACGTCTACAAAAAACCGTCGAGAAATTGATGAAGGGAACTCCCGAAGCTCCTATAAACGGTTCTGTTGTTGTATTAGATCCTCAGTCTGGAGAAATCTTGGCTATGGTTAGCAAACCTTCGTTTAATCCAAACCTATTTTCAGCGGGCATTTCTAGAGAAAATTGGAGCAAACTAATAAAAGACCCTATGCACCCTCTTCAAAATAAAGCCATTGACGGCCAATATCCCCCAGGTTCCACTTATAAAATTGTGACCGCTTATGCTGGCTTAAATGAAAAACTGATTACTCCAGATACTGTAATTCACTGTCCAGGACACTTTCGATTAGGTAAAGGCAGGTACCGTTGCTGGAAGAAAAGAGGGCATGGTCCAATGAATTTACATAAGGCTTTAGTCCAATCCTGCGACGTTTTCTTTTATACTTTGGGTAATCGGTTAGGCATCGATAAATTGGCAACTTACGCAAAAAATTTAGGACTTGGACAACTAACCAAAATTCAACTAAAAGGAGAAAAACCTGGATTGATTCCAAGCACTGAATGGAAATTGTTGGCAAGAGGTAAACCCTGGCTTTTGGGAGAAACGATATCGGCTTCTATTGGTCAGGGGTATAACCTTGTAACTCCCCTTCAACAAGCCAATATGATTGCGGCAATTGCTAACGGGGGAACGCTTTTCAAACCATTCCTGATAAAAAAAATAGAAGATCCCGACGGTAATATGGTAAAAGAATTTGGTCCTTCTGTATTGCACAGAGCTAACTTATCTCCCAAAAGCCTTGAAATAATAAGGAACGCTCTTTTAGGCGTCGTCCACGAACCTCATGGAACAGGCTGGAGAGCTCGCTTAAAGAATGTTAAAATCTCCGGAAAAACAGGTACCGCTCAAGTAGTCGCTATGAAGAAAGGAGACGAGGAAGAAGAGGAAGCAACGCCTTATTTATTTAGAGACCACGCTTGGTTTGTAGCATTTGCTCCTTTTGAAAATCCCAAAGTTGCTATTGCAATTATAATTGAACATGGGGGACATGGAGGGGCCGCCGCAGCTCCAATAGCAAAAGAAATAGTTAAATCGTATTTTAGATATTTTCCTCAAGATGAAACCAAAATAGCCTCTTAAAAAGTCAAATTAGCCATGCCACCAGCTCCCGAAGAAATACTTCTAATTAATGGACTAAAGGTAAGCGCAGTCATTCGCGGTGAAACTTACTCAGTCAAAATACGCGGTTGGAGCGAAAACCATTTTATAATTACAGACGTACCTAAAATTCAAGGGGACGAGGTGCGCGTGGCTCCGCAAACCGGTTGTAGCATTAGGTTTGTAAAGGAGGGCGTCGTGGTGCTTTTTGATACTTACGTAGAACACTATTACTCTCAAGCATTTAGCTTTATGGCTTTAGAGTATCCGCGTAAGTTTGAAAAAATCAAACTAAGAAAACACGACAGATACCGGGCAAATGCAACCGCAAACTTTTCTCAAATGTCTGCTGGGACAACAGTAACTGGAGACGGAGTCCTCCGCGATCTGAGTATGGAAGGCGGGCTTTTATGTCACAAAATTCCTTTGATTAAGGGACATAAAATTAATATTTCCTTCCAACTGGGCGATAACAAGGTTGATGACCAAGTGGCTCTTGTCCAAAACATCCGAAAAAACCCTAGAAGTCAAACCGAACCGTTTGTTACCGGAATCAAATTTCAGAATGCGCCAGAACCTGTTATGGACTTCCTAAGGAAATTTGTTGAGACCAGGATAACAGATAGAAGAGCCAATAAACGTACTAAGTAAATACTCCCCATTCCATTTCTTTTTTCTTTAATGCGGCAATTCTATCTCTAATCTCGGCTGCTGTTTCAAACTCCAGTTTTTTCGCGGCAGAACGCATTTCTTTTTCGAGACGAGTGATCGCCTTTTTTAAATCGCCTTTAACCATATAAGTTTCCTCTTCTTCCGCAACTTTAGGGACCAAGAAGTTTTCTTCATCCGCCTGAAGCGCTTCTTGCACTGATTTCTTAATAGACTTTGGAGTAATCTTATATTTTTGGTTATAAGCAATCTGGATATTTCTCCTCCGTTTTGTTTCATTCAAAGCAGTTTTAATCGATTGAGTTTTTTTGTCGGCATACATGATAACCTGTCCACCCAAATTTCTTGCCGCGCGACCGCTAGTTTGAATCAACGACGTTGTCGATCTTAAAAAACCCTCCTTGTCCGCATCTAAAATAGCCACGAGGGAGACCTCTGGTATATCCAATCCTTCTCGTAACAGGTTTATACCTATTAAGGCGTCAAACTCTCCCAATCGAAGCTCACGCACAATCTGAATTCTTTCAAGAGTCGAAATATCAGAGTGCAGATACTTCACGCGAAGCCCCATTTCCGCTAAGTGCTCGGTCAAATCTTCGGCAAACCTTTTTGTTAAAGTAGTAACCAGAGTCCTTTCATTTTTTTTAGATCGTTTAACAATCTCATTATACAAATCATCCACTTGCCCCGATATTGGCCGAATATCAATTTCTGGATCAACTAAACCTGTTGGACGAACGATGAGCTCTGTAACAAGACCTTTTGATTTTTCTATTTCATAACTTGAGGGGGTGGCGGAAACATAGATCACATTTTGAGTTTGCTTTTCAAATTCTTCAAATTTTAAAGGTCTATTATCAAAAGCCGACGGCAAACGAAAACCATGACGAATTAAAGTTTCTTTACGAGATCTATCTCCGTTATACATACCGTTTAACTGCGGCAATGTTGCATGGCTTTCATCAATAACAATCAACGCGTCTTTCGGCAAATAATCGAGTAAGGTTGGAGGGTGATGGCCTAAAGGTCTTCCCGTTAAATGCCGACTGTAATTTTCGATACCCTTGCAATACCCAATCTCTTTAATCATTTCTATATCAAACATCGTTCGCTGCTCAATTCGTTGCGCTTCTACAAATAAATTCTGACTTCTAAAATACTGAATTCGTTCTCTTAACTCTTCTAAAATAGTTTTCTCCGCTCTTTCCAAATCGTTTTTTCTCGTCACATGGTGACTTGCAGGGTAAATAGCGACTCTCTCCATTTTTTTCAAAACCCTACCAGTTAAAGGATCAAAAGAGCGGATCGACTCTATTTCATCCCCAAAAAACTCAATTCTAATAGCCTCGTCGCGTTCATAAACGGGGAATACTTCCACTACATCTCCCTGTACGCGAAAAGTACCTCTTTGGAAATCAATATCGTTTCTCTTGTAATGGATCTCTATCAGCTTTTTCAAAGCTAAGTCTCGATCCAGCTTCATTCCTTCTTCAACAAACAGCAACATGCCGTGGTACGCTTCGGGAGATCCTAAGCCATATATACAAGAAACGCTTGCCACGATGATAACGTCCTTTCTTTCAAATAAGGAATGCGTTGCGGCATGGCGCATTTTGTCTATCTCATCATTTATGGAAGCGTCTTTTTCTATATAAGTATCCGTTGTCGGCAGATATGCCTCAGGTTGATAGTAATCGTAATAACTTACGAAATAACTAACCGCATTGTCGGGAAAGAATAATTTAAATTCGTTAAATAATTGAGCGGCTAATGTTTTGTTATGAGCAATAACCAGGGTAGTTCGTTGAAGCTCTTTCACTACGTTCGCTATTGTAAAAGTTTTTCCAGAGCCGGTCACTCCCAATAATGTTTGACGCTTGGCTCCATTTTTTAAATTATTCACAACTTTTTTAATCGCCTGGGGTTGATCACCCGACGGTTTAAAATCTGACTTTATTTCAAATTTGTTCATTTATTCGCGGAATGAATTGAGGTTCTAATAAAGAAATTATGTTAAATTACATTGAACAAAATGTGTTATTTTTTTTGCCGAGGTTCCCTCCAAAAATTAAATATGTCAAAACTTATTTTCAATCAAAACACGAATATATCTACATCCGCTCTAATTGGCATGACCCGCCTTTTAAAAAAAATTTAATTTAAGCGTAGCCTTAATTTTTTAGCCGTTATTTTCAGAAGAGGAAATTGTGACCGAAAATGAAGAAATCACGCATAAAACTCGCGTGAATAATACTGAAATCACGTTAATTGGGACAGCTCATGTCTCTCAAAAAAGCGTCGAGCTTGTAGAAAAAGAAATCTCTTCCGGAGAATACGACTGCGTGGCGGTAGAACTTTGCCAACCACGCTACAGCAATATAATTGACAAAGCCTGGTGGAGAAATCTGGATATTTATCAGATTTTTCGCAAAAAAAAAGCGGGGCTTTTATTAGTTAATTTAGCGCTGTCCGCTTATCAAAAACGGTTGGCGGAGAAAATCGGAGTCCAAGCCGGACAAGAAATGCAAAGAGCTATCGATTTAGCTAAAGAAAAGAATCTTAGACTAGAACTGATTGACCGAGATATTTCAACAACTTTAAATCGTATTGTAAATCGAGTTACTTTTTGGCAAAAAATCAAATTTTTCATAGGTCTTATCGCTAGCATATTTGTGGGAGAGGAAATTGACGAAAAACAAATTGAAGATTTAAAAAAAGGAGACATGCTGCATACCGTTGTTGAAGAATTTGGGGAAGAATTACCCGCTGTCAAAGAAGTCCTTATTGACGAGCGAGACGAATACATGACAGGCAAATTAAACGCTTTGGCTGAATCTTCCGACGCTCCTAAAAATGTCGTAGCCATGGTTGGAGCCGGTCATCTAATCGGAATGCGACCAAAATTTTCATCGCCTCCTACTATGGAACGTTTGAAAGAACTCGATGAAAAAGCGAAACCAAGTAAGACTGGCTATTATATCGGTTGGGCTATTGGTATTTTTATTATCTCAATGTTCGCGGTAGGTTATGCTCGGTCTCCGGAATTGGGCCTTAATATTTTCATTACCTGGGTAGTAATTAATGGAGGTCTTAGCGCGTTAGGCGCGGCTATTGCGCTAGCTCATCCAGTTACAATTCTTTCCGCTTTCTTTGCCGCTCCAGTAACTTCTCTAAATCCTACTATCGGAGCTGGCATGGTTGTTGGAATCGTAGAATCCTATTTAAGAAAACCTAAGGTTGCAGACTTTGAAACCTTGCGGGAAGATATAGGCCATATGAGTAAATGGTTTAAAAATAGAGTCGCCCGAGTGTTTCTAATATTTTTTATGTCTAATCTCGGATCTGCTATCGGCACTTGGGTTGCCGGGGCCTCGATAGTTCAACAAATTTTTTCCTAACATTTATAAAATGAGCTCTGCCGCTTTTCGAATAGCCGTCACTCCCCCGGCATTTTGTAAATCTAAATTTTTACGCGAAAAGCTTCAAAAATATTTTCCCCAGACAGTCTTCAATGAAAAAGGGCGTTATCTAAACGCTAAGGAACTGGTCGATTTTTTAAAAGACAAGGACGGCGCAATTATTGGCAGAGACACTATTGGCGCGGCAGAACTCAAAGCGCTTCCGAAGCTGCGGATAATTTCTAAATATGGCGTCGGTTTAGACAATATTGACCAAACAGTATTAAAACGACATAACATAAAGTTAGGCTGGACTCCCGGAGTAAACAAACGGTCGGTAGCAGAATTGACGCTTTGTTTTATGTTAGGAATGTTCCATAACGTTTTTTCTACAGGAACCGATCTTAAAAAAGGGATTTGGAGAAAAGAGGGGGGTTATGAAATCTCGGGAAAGCAAATTGGAATCGTTGGATGCGGAAACGTAGGACGCGAAGTTATTCGCATGCTTAAACCATTCAACGTCCAAATAAAGGCTAACGATATCCTGGATATTTCTGATTTTTGCATCGAACAAAATATACAAGCGGTAGATTTTGAAGAAATCATTGAATCCTCCGATCTCATATCTCTCCATGTTCCTCTTACAGAACTTACAAAAAACTTAATCAACCAAAAAACTTTGGAAAAAATGAAATCGTCCGCATATCTAATTAATACGAGTCGAGGGGAAATAGTCGACCACTCTGCTTTAAAAGACGCTATTAAAGCAAACCAAATTGCCGGAGCTTCCTTGGATGTTTATAATCCCGAACCACCACAGGACACGGAATTATTATCACTTTCCAATTTAATGGGAACACCACATATTGGAGGCAATGCGAAGGAAGCTGTTGAATCAATGGGTCAATCGGCTATTGGCCATCTTGTTCAATTTTTTGATCAAACTATTTAAGAGGACCTCTAATAATTAGCATTTTTACCGGTTTGCTATCGCCTAGCCTTTGAGTTTAAGGGCCAGGCTCCTGGCAAATCTGAATTTTTAGAGGTTCCCTTAAAAGCGTTCCACAGCAATTTAGATATTTTTAGAGGATCTCTTTAATTTTCACAGTAAATATCGCATTTTCCAGATGTCGCTAAAATCAAGCCTACAGTTTAAATTTTGGTTAAACATAATAGTTTTTACCGCCATCATATTTCCAATCATCTCTTTATTTTTCTACTACCAGTTCGATTTTATTTTCAACAATACAAATCGCTTCCAATCAACTCTATTTAAAAAAGCTCTATCTAACCACTTTAAAGAAAAAGGTCAGTCTACCGCTAAATTTTTGTCTCAACAATTGGTAAACCCACTCTATAATCTAGACAAAGAAAATATTTTTTACCTACTTAAATCGATTAAAAACGACCCTCACGTAAAAACAGCTTACGTTTTTGATAAAAAAGGGAAATTAATTCACAATGGCTCCAGCGACTTGTTGAGTCCGTATCAAACATTAGACCTAACCACTATAAAAGAAATCTCTTTCCCTCAATCTAGTAAAGTTGTCGAAATTAACGATCAAATAGTAATATCCTGCCCTATTTTTTTAGAGGACGATAAATTAGGGTTTCTTAAACTTATCTATTCTTTGGAACCGCAACCTTCTGACATCAAAATTGTTAATCAAATTATCTCCAGCTTTAAAGAACAAGCCAGCCAAAAAAACCTTGGTCTTTTTGCTCTCCTAATATTTTGTATTTTTTTAGTCAGTTGGATTTTTGCGCTAATTTTATCTAGCGGCTTGAAAAACTCCTTAATCAGGCTTTCAGAAATAATTGAAAGATATGGAAAGGGCGAACATGAGTTTTTATTTCCTAAACCTAATTCGTACGAATTGAGGAAACTAGTTTCAGCTTTTACCCGTATGATTGAACAACGCAAAACTCAAGAGAAAAAGTCTGACGAAAACAACCAATTATTTCACGAGCTTACCTTTACTTCGCCAGTTGGGATTTGGCGTTCCGACTTGGATGGAAATTGTTTATATTTAAACAATCACTGTGCTGAGCTTATCGGAATTTCTCCTCAAGACGCTCTTGGAAAAAACTGGTTTAAAAATATTCACCCTGACGACAGAAAAAACCTTTCATCTATTTGGAAAGAGGCGGAAAAAAGTTCAACCAATTTTGAATACGAATGCCGGTATTTAACTCCAAAAGAGAAAACTACCAAGGTAGTGGGGCGAATTATATTCGAAAAAAACAGTGGTGGGAAAGCCGTAGGATATATTGGCACTATTGCAGATATCACCAATTTTAAAACCCTAGAAGATAACTTAAAAAAATCTATTCAGGAAAAAGAAATCCTCTTAAAAGAGTTGCATCATCGAATAAAAAACAACTTACAAGTTGTGTCAGGACTTTTACATCTACAAGAAGGAAACGTTAACGATCCTGAGCTTTTAAATATCTTGAAAGAAAGTCAGAACAGAATACTATCAATAGCTTTAGTGCATGACCGCATTCTAGAGTCTGAAAACTTTTCCCAGATTGATATAGAAAAATACATACATACGCTAATCAAACAATTATTTTCTATTTATGGAGCCAAAGATTTCAATATTTCTCTGGACATAGAAGTTTGCGTAAAATCGTTTGATTTTGACAAATCAATTTATTGTGGATTAATCATAAACGAATTGGTCTCAAACTCATTAAAATACGCCTTTCAAAAAAATCAAAACAATCAACTACAAATCCATGTTTTAAATACTGATGGAAATAAAACCAAACTAATCGTTGCCGACAACGGAATCGGTTTTGCCGAAAATTTTTGTCTAGAAAACAATAGTTCGATCGGTTTAAAAGTAGTGTCTCTACTTGTTAAATCTCAACTTGAAGGGAGGGTTTCTTTAGATAAAAGTAAAGGGGCCAAATTTGAAATTGTCTTTTAGACGTAAAGTCTCCTAACCATTTCATTTCAAAAAAAGATAAAAACGTAATTTTTTATTTATTAAAATACTTTATCCAATGGCAATTCAACTGAAAATCGACTTCCAACATCCAATTCGCTATCCACTGAAATCGTTCCATTCATTTGTTCAAGCAAACTTCTTGTAACTGCGAGCCCAAGACCGCAGTTTTCTGAATTGTATAAGTCCTCTCCAACGCGAATAAATGGATCGAAAATAACTTCATGTTTGTCTTGCGGGATGCCGCAACCCGTATCAATAACGGCTACTCGAACAAATTTTTCTATGTTTATTTCGCTGTGAATTTCTACGGTTCCTTCAGGGGCAGTAAACTTAATAGCGTTAGAAATAAGATTCATAAAAACTTGTTTTAAAAGCAACTGATCCCCTAAAATAAAAAATTCTTTATCGTTAGAAATCATATTAGCAATTGTTATGTTCTTTTTCATCGCCCTAGGACCGTATTGGTTTACTAAATCGCTAATTAATGGGTTTAAATGGACGCTTTCGATTGAAACTGGAATATCTCTAGAATCAACTTTTGAAAATCCCAAGACCTTTTCAATAAGGTTAAGCAAATTATGACCGGCTTTTAAAATACTATTTAGGTGTTCTTTCTGTTCGAAGGTCCAATTATTTAAACTATCGTTTTCCAACAATTGCCCGTAACCCATAATTGCATTTAAAGGGGTTCTAAATTCATGAGATACATTCGACAGAACTTCTCTTTTTTCCTTTAATAGATCCTGAATCTTATTTTCTTTCAATCGCAAATCCAAGTTTTTTAAAATTAATTGGTCTCCGATAAAATCAATTTGATTTTTAAAGTTAATTTCGGTTTGTTTTTTTCTGGTTATATCGGAAGAAACTGTCGCTATAACGTTTCTATCTTCGAAATCATCCTTTTCGACCGGGAATGAACGCGTAACAACCCAACGCACTGATCCATCCGGCAATAAAATTCTATATTCAACTTCTAAAGAAGAGCTCTCTCCTCCCGAACTCTGAAATTCTTTGAATCGTTCGACATCTTCTTCGTGTATAAGATCTAAAAAAGATTCTGAGTTTTGTATAAATTGTTCCTGATCCCTTCCAAAAACTTTTTCAAATCCTTTGCTGGCAAAAAATATCTTTTTACCGCTTTTATCTGAGATTATAAAAGCATCCTCAATTTGGTTAGAGAACTGAAGCAAGCATCTTTCATTAATCCTAGCTTTTCGCTCTGAATAGAATTTATATAACCCCATTTCTAAAGCGACTTTTAATTCTTGATCATGAAAAGGCTTAACAATATACCCATACGCTCCAACCTCTTTAACTTTTTTAATCGTATGTGCGTCGGAGTATGCCGTCAAAAAAATAATAGGTATATCCTTTTCCTTATTAACTATTTGAGCGGCAGTTAATCCAGAAATCTTTCCTTTCAACTTAATATCCATCAACACAACATCGGGATTGTGTTGATTAATTTCATCTAAGACCTTTTCCCCATAAGCTATGTTTGAAACAACATCGAAACCATTTTTTTCCAAGTTCTTTTGTATTTCCAGAGCGACTAAAGCTTCGTCTTCAACAATTAAAACTTTTTTCGGGGTTTGGTCGGCAGCGAGTTTCATGGGGGCCATCTAAAAAAGGACTATAAAGTTATAGTCAGTTTAAACTTTTTCCTTAAATTAACTTAAATCTTTTCAGATGATTTATTTTATATAATTTATCAATAGAAATATTAATTGTGACCAAAGCGTAACAACATTTTTCAAACCACCCCTAACTTACTACAAAACAAACCTTTGAGGGATAACCATACAAATAAAAAGCTTAACTACATTATTACAGGCTAACTAACAAGGGTAGGCAAACTCAAAAAAACCTTTAAAGCTTTTTAGCTAAAAAATTTATTTTGAGAATTCTTTGGAGAAGGTCTTCAGAGTTTTTTGCTATTACACGAATCATTTCCTCTTTGCCGAATCCTCCAAGATCAAAGATAATGTCGGGGACGCTTCCAAAATCTCTAATGGCCATATCGGTTCCCCATTCTAAAGAAGAACCTTCTAAAGCTTTAACTTTTTTGGGTTCGTCCGCTCGATCAAAGGAAGCAATTTTGTATTTTAATTTTTTACAAATATTCAAAAGTTGATCTGAATATCTAATATTCATTACGGCGCGTTTTGTTGGGTCGTGAGTCATAACCGTCAAAACAATATCCGCCACATGGCGAGATCCTCCAAACATCGGCGAAGAAACCGTATATACATCGTCGCCATTTCTGACAATTCGCCCAGGAATACCAATAACGTCGTTCAATTCATTGGCATTTCCTATGGCCAGTCCTATGTTAGATTGAACTTCGGGAACCAATCGCCCTATTTTATTTTCTTTTAGGGCCTGAATAAACAATAAGGCCTCTTGCATCAGCCGATGCTTTTCTGCGTCTGTATACAAATTGTTTAACGGTTCTAAAACCGGAGTTCCATTTCCAGGAGTTATCGCTTTGCTAATAGAGTGCATTATAAACTGCTTAGCTTTTTCTACAGCAAAAAACAAATCCAAATTTTGGGAAAGTCCCGCAGCAATTGCCGCAGACAACACACAACCAGTGCCGTGAATATTTTTCTTACTTATTTTTGGAGAAGGGAAGTTATACGTTTTTTTACCTTCAAACAACAAATCGTTGGCATTTTTTAGTCCATGCCCTCCTTTAATTAGAACGGCTTTTACTCCAAACTCCAAAATTTTTTTTGCGGCTCGTTTTTTATCCGCATCTGTTTTTATTTTAATTCCTGATAAAATTTCCGCTTCCGAGGTATTTGGAGTAACCAATAAAGCCAATGGCAATAAACTACGTTTTAACTCGTCGATTCCCTTTGTCGTTAAAAGCGTTTTCCCATTTGAAGATTTGATTACAGGGTCGACAACCAAATTTTTAACGCGTTTCTTTTTAAGCATGGAGCTAACTACCTTAATAGACTCGTCGGTCGCCAACATTCCCGTTTTTATTGCCGATGGTTTTGTATCAGAAAAAACCGCTTCGACTTGCGCTTTCAAAAAATCCAGATGAATAGGCGTCGCCGAGTTAACTCCTTGCGTGTTCTGTGCAACTATCGCCGATATAGCCGAATAACCATAAACGCCATACGCGGCAAAGGTTTTTAGGTCGGCAGGCACACCAGCTCCTCCGCAGGGATCTGAACCTGCTATTGTCAAAACGGTATTCATAACATCCTATCTTTATTATTTTTTACGAATTTAGCCAACGGTAACTGATTTGGCTAAAGCGCGAGGTTTATCAACATTTCTTTTCAGCGAGGTTCCCGTAAAGTAAGCAAGTAATTGGGCAATCACCAACTGCAAAAAAGGAGCCACTATGGGGGAAACGGGTGGGAGAATCAGTTCTTCGCTGAACAAGTCTTTATTTTTGCCCCTCGCGTCAAAGTGTATTCCCAAAACAAAACCTGTTCTGGCTCTAATCTCCTCGACGCAATGCAAAGTTAAGTCGTAAAGTTCTTTGTCTTCTTTTGGAGGCATGAAAGCTATAGAGTTTATATTCTCGTCAATCATAGCTAACGTTCCATGTTTCAAAAAGCCTCCAGGCATTCCTTCCGCATGTACGTATGCGACCTCTTTCATTTTTAAAGCGGATTCCAATGCAATTGGATAATAAATTCCTCTCCCCAGGTATAACCAATGCTTTACTTGGCAATACCTATGCGCTATTCGATGAATAAAGCCAGATCTTTCGTTTAAAATTCCATGAATGATTTCGGGCAATTCCCGTAAATCTTTCATATGTTTTTTATAAATTTGTTTCGTGATGGTTTTGTTTTTAACCCCTAAATGAAGCCCTACCCTAGTCAAAATAGCCATTTGTGAAATTGCGGCTTTCGTACTTATTACCGAAATCTCAGGACCCGAACCTTGCAAGATAACTTTGTCGACCAACCGTGCCATCGAAGATCCCATAACATTAACAATAGCCCCTGTTGGGCACTTTTTAGATTTTGCATATCGTAGAGCTGAAAGGGTATCGTAGGTTTCTCCAGACTGGGAAACGGCTAAAACCAAGTCGTTGGGTCCAACATTCGCCAAGCTCACAAACTCGTCCGAGCTTACCGATGGTAAAAACTTACCCGCCAAATTAGCTAACATGTATTTTCCAAATTTGGCTACATAAAATGTCGTTCCCACTCCCACCAAATAGGCTTGCTTGGCTTTGGAAATCATATTTGAAAGATCGGCTATATCGTCTTCGCTAATATCCAAAGCATTTTGAATTGTTTGCGGCTGTTCATAAATTTCCTTCAACATATAATGAGGATAGCCGCCTTTTTTCGAAGTCTCCGAATCCCATTCAATTTTCATAATGGTCTTCGCAACTTCTTCTCCGGTTATAGAGTTTTTCACAATATATCCGTCTTTTGAAATTATCGCATATTCTCCATCTTCGATAATTACGGCATTTTTTGTAAAATCTATAAACGAATTAAAATCAGAACCAATGAACTTAGTTTCATCGGCGATCCCTAACATCAGGGGCGATTCTTTTTTGGCGCAAAAAATATGGTCGGATAAATGAGTTGTTATAAAAGCTAAAGCAAAAGTTCCCTCCAAAACATTCATTGTCTTTCGAAGAGCTAGCTCTATATTTTTTTCTTTAGCGTAAAACTTGCTTAGTAATTGAGGGATGACTTCGCTATCGGTTTCGGAACTAAAATTATAACCTTCTCGAATTAACTGTTCGCGCAACAATCGATAATTTGAAATTATTCCATTATGAACGACTGCAAATTTCCCACATTTCGACGAGAAAGGATGAGTATTATCTTTTGTAACGCTGCCATGAGTAGCCCAACGAGTATGAGCAATTCCTATATTTGACCGATGGCGCAAAACATTTTCTTTGCGGTAAAATGATTCTACTTCGCCGATATTTTTCTTTATCAGTAATCGCTTTTTCTCAACTAAAGCCACTCCGCAAGAATCGTAACCTCTGTATTCCAAATTACGAATACTTTCAAACAAAGCGTTTGAAACGTCTTTCAGTCCAACCGCCCCGCTAATTCCGCACATATATTTTTACCTTTGTAGCACTCAAATTAACTATCAAAAATGAAATCTAGATTTTATAGAGCTGGCTTTACCGCTTAATAGTATAACGAGCCGGCAAACTTTTTCCAGGGGGGACTATAGTTCCTGGCTCAATAGTATTCCCGGCTCCCACTACCACTCCGTCTCCAATAAATGCACCTAATTTTGTTTGTCCTGTCTTGAAATTTTTTCTTCCTAGCTTAACCTGAACAGGAGACCAATCAGTCGACCTATTAACGGTCATTGAACCTGCGCCAATATCAACCCCTTCTCCAAGAACACTATCGCCAATAAATGATAATCTGCCGATTCTACTATTTTTAAAAACGACGCAGTTTTTCATTTCAACACCATATCCAACGGAACAACTTTCTCCTAAAGATGTATAGCTCCTAATTAAAGAGTTGTTACCGATATAACTTCCTTGACCTATCGAGCACGGTCCTTCTAAAACTGCGCCCGCTTTGACAACCACATTGTCTTCTATTTTAACGGGCCCTTGCATAGTTATGTTTCCTTCTAACGTGGCCGAGTTTGAAATAGAAGAAGATTCCCATGAATCCATCAAAATTCGATTAGCGGTAAGAATTTCCCAAGGATAAACGATATCTAACCATTCATCCTCCCACATGGAAGCCCACAAACCTTCTTTTTGAACCATCTCCCGGATAGACTTTTCCATCGAGTATCGATTTTTTTCGAGAATACCAAAAAACTTCGATGGAAGGATATATACTCCCGCCAAAACATAATTACCCAAATCATTGTTTTTAGGTTTTTCAATAATTTGAGTAATTTTCATTTGAGCGTTTAAAAACACATTACCAAACATTTCGTTTGACGGCGGCAGACATATTGACGCAACCGCGCTTTTAAACGAATGGAAAGACTGTTGAATTTTACTGAAGATGTTGGAAGAAGCGACTATATCGCCATACACAAGCATAAAATATTCACCAGGAGAAATTTTACTTTTTGCTTGAGAAACCGCAACTCCAATTTCTCCTAATTTTTTTTGCTCTAAATAGTGAATATTTAATCCATTATGCCCATGATCTCCTATCCTTTCGATAACTTTTTCTTTTTGATGCCCAACAACGGCAAAAATATCATTAATACCAGAACTCTTCAAAAGACCAACTGTATGATCAAAAATATCGGTACCTGCTACGCTAACCATTGGAATTGGTCTAGTTTGAGAAAAGGGAAGTAGATTGCCGCCTTTACCAGCGGCTAAAATAATTGCTTTCATGATCGGATTAAAGTTGTTGAGGGAGAGAAAACCTAAATTAAATTTAGGAGTTCAATAAATGTTCGGCTTGCTTTAAATCTTCTTGTGAATTTACGCCGAAAAGCTCTTTGGCATTATCCGTTTGAACCGCCCGAACGGGGGCTCGGCGATCATAATAAAACTGAATAGCGTCCGTTAAATAATATTCGCTTTGTGCATTGTTATTCTTAAGCTGTTCAACGGCTTTAAATAACCAATCTTTCTCAAAACAATAAACGCCTGCATTGTATTCGTCAATAGTTTTTTGGGCTGGAGTAGCGTCTCGGTTTTCTACAATTTTCTGCACATTTCCACTAGAGTCCCTAATAATTCTACCAAAATCACGTTTTTCTGTAGTTTTTAAAGTCAATAAAGCACAAGCCAGTTCAAACTTTATTCGAGTCTCAATAAGATTATTAAGCGTTTCCGCCTTTATAAAAGGCATATCACCACAAAGAACAAGAACATTGCCAGAAAAGTCCTTTAGGGCATCGCGGGTTTGCAATACGGCATGCCCCGTACCTAACAACTCGCCTTGCCGTACAAATTCTATTTTAGAATTGGGAAAAGTTTTTGAAACTGAGCTTGCTTCATAACCAACCACAGCTACAACTCTATCCGGATTTAAGGAAAATACCGAATCCAAGATATAAGACATGAGTGGTCTAGAGCCAAGGGGATGAACAACTTTAGGAAGCGCGGACTTCATCCGTTTTCCTTTACCTGCCGCTAGAATTACAGCCGCTAGGGAGACTCTTTGCATTTGATTTGGTAGGCTTTTATTTTCTTCCTAAGCGTGTTTCTATTCAGGCCCAAAATATTGGCCGCCTGAGTTTGATTTCCGTTTGTTTTATCTAATACCATTTGAACTAGAGGTTCCTCTACAGCCCCGATTATTAAATCGTGCAACACTCCATTTTGTTTAACATCCATTTGAGAAACGTATTGCTTTATGGATTTATTAAGCCACTTTTCTAAAAATGTTGGGTTTTCGAATCCATTAAGAGACATATTCAGCAGGGGCTAAGGCGGCTTGCCACCAATTTCGGCAGATACAACTAAGGGAATTATTTGGACGAATACTAGCAAAAGGACTTCATGCGGTCAATAGCTCCAAGTTTAACGTTCTCGTAAGGGCCATAAATTCATATTGATTCATTTGAACTTTTTGCATTAATATAAAAGCTTAATTTCACGACGGCTTTAGCTAATAAAAATTTAATAAAAAACATATAATCGTTAAAATTATATGCGCGGGCAAAACCGCAACAATATCAATTATTAGCGGAAAGTTTGACATAAATTTGCTTAGCTGATTCTATCAAACCAAAAACAAAAAATTGGCTATTTCAATATCTACATTCAGATACAAACTTAAACTTCTTTGAAAATAAAGCTTTTTTTAGCTAACATGGCATTTCTTATGCCGATAATGAATATTTTATCAACTTTTTGTAACATAATTCCATCTAATATTTAATTAAAAAAAATCAATGAAAGTCGCATTCTCAACACTAGGCTGCAGAACAAATCAACACGATACCGCAGAGATGCAAGCTCTTTTAGAAAAAGAAGGTTTTAGCCTAGTTAACCACAAAGAAAAAGCGGATATATACGTAGTTAATTCTTGCACAGTAACTCAAAAAAGCGATTATAGTTCCCGGTTGGCTGTCAGAAAATCTTTAGGAATTAACGACAATGCTCTTGTCGTTTTAACCGGCTGCTATGCTCAAAATAATCCTGAAGAAGCGAGACAGATTCCAGGCCTAAGCCTGGCACTAGGAAACGCAAATAAATTAGAGGTCGCTCAAGCGATCAAAGAAATTCTAGCCGAGCATCAACCTTGGAATATTCCTGAAAAACCAGAATTCCACATGTCGGATATTAACGAACTACGGGAGTTTACAACTATCCCTGTGGATAATTTTCAAGGTAAAACAAAAGCATTTCTCAAAGTTCAAACAGGTTGTGACGAAAAATGTTCGTTCTGCACTGTGGCCAGAGCAAGAGGCCGTTCTATTAGCGACTCCCGTCAAAATATTATCAATAATGTACGTTTATTTATTGAGTCTGGTTATAAAGAGATAACTTTGACCGGAATAAATTTGGGCGTTTACGGTATGGATTTTACTCCCCCTGAAACATTTTCTAGTTTGGTTGAAGAAATTATTCAACTAGAAGGCGACTTTAGGGTTCGATTGAGTTCAATCAACCCCATGGAGATTGATGATAATTTAATCCAACTCATGGCCTCTTCCGACAAGTTATGTCCACATTTCCATATACCTTTGCAAAGCGGCGACACTACAATTCTTAATAAAATGCGTAGAAATTATGATTCTGGACAATATTTAGACGTTATCCATCGAATAACAGAAAAAATACCCAAGGTCGGTTTAGGCGCGGACGTAATTGTGGGCTTCCCCGGAGAAACCAGAGAAAAGTTTGAAAATACGCGCGATATGATTGCTCATCTACCTTTTTCGTATTTACATGTTTTTTCTTATTCAGGCAGAAAAGGAACCGAAGCTTTTGACTTTAAGGATTCTGTTCTAAAAGATGAAAAGAAATTACGTAATAAAGAACTAACAGAATTGGGACAAGCCAAATCTCACGGTTTTCAAAAAAGTTTTTTAGGGAAAACCGTATCGATTTTATTTGAGGAACAACGAGATCGAAAAACAGGGTTCCTGAAAGGTCACTCTGAACACTATATTCCCGTCTTAGCTGAGGGGGACAACTCTTTAATCAATGAAATCGTTCCGGTTAAAATCCTAGAAATTAGCGATGGCCAGGTTTTTGGATGCATCCAATCATAACGCTTACAACCGACTTCGGGATTGAAGATCCCTTCGTAGGCATTATGAAAGGGGTTATTTTAAATTTTTGTCCCAAAACCAAAATTGTCGACCTAACTCACTCAGTAAAGCCCCAAAACTTACTTCAAGCTTCCTACTTGCTAAAAACAAGCGTTCCTTACTTTCCATCAAATACGATTCATTTGGCGGTTGTCGATCCTGGGGTAGGTGGAAACCGTAAAGGAATAGCCATTCAAACAAATAAATACTTTTTTGTTGGGCCTGATAATGGAATTTTTTCTCCATTTCTCGAAAATTTTAAGGCCGTGGAACTATCTAATCAGGAGGTCTTCTTAAAACCAGTATCTTCAACATTTCATGGACGCGATATTTTTGCTCCAGCAGCCGCTTGGATTGCAAGCGGAAAACCTTTTGAGAAATTAGGGCCGATTGTGGAGAAACCTAAAATTCTTGATTTTCCAAAGGCAAAAATCGACAACAATTGTTTAAGAGGAGAAATCATCCATCGCGATCATTTTGGAAACCTAACCTCTAACATTTCTAAAAACCTTGCGTTAAAACACTTTGGCGATGATCTGAAAAATATTAAGATTTATTTAAACGATCAAACGGCAGTTCCTTTAGTTTCCCATTACGATCTAGGATTTAAAAATTCCCTTGCCGCTTTAATTAACAGTTGGAATCAAATCGAAATTTTTTGTAAAGAGGGAAACGCTTCTGAAGAATTCAATATATTAGTTGGAGCTTCTATCCAAATTAAACGAACTTAGATCACTATGAGCGAAATAAAAATTATCTGCCAAAATAAAAAAGCAAGACACGATTATTTTATCGAAGATTCAATGGAAGCCGGCATTGTTCTTTGGGGAACGGAAGTGAAAGCTCTTCGTGACAGTAAAGCTAATTTGGTAGACAGTTATGTTCAAATTGAAGAAGGAGAAGCCTGGTTACTAGGAGCGCACATAAGTCACTATATCCCTGGCAACCGCTTTAACCACGCTCCCGTCAGAAAACGAAAGCTATTAATGCATAAAAGGGAAATCGGCCGATTGATAGGAAAAGTTAAAGAAAAAGGCTACAACTTAATTCCTTTAAAATTATATTTTAAAAAAGGAAAGGTTAAAGTAGAAGTGGCTTTAGCTAAAGGGAAAAAACTTTACGATAAACGAAGAGATATTAAACAAAAAGAAGCGAAAAGAGAAATTGAAAAAGCAATGAAGTTTGACCGAAATTAGAAAAATATAAAAAAGCCCAACCTTGTAAGGTTGGGCTTTTTTTATTTAAATCAGGTTACCGGAATTGAGCCTGGAGGATCTTCATCATCGTCATCCATAAAATCGTCATCGTCGCCCATTAATTCTTCCGATTCGTAGACAATATTATCAGGATCTTCCTCTTCTTCCAGATCTTTACCTGGAGCAAGCGGCAACTCATCCCAAACAACTACTCTAGAATTACCTCTATCGCAAATATAAAGCCGACCTAAATCTTCTTCATCTTCAGGATCTTCATCTAAAAACAATCCATAAGGGTCGTTTAATGTAGAAGACGATACCTCGCCATTTTGATTGAATTTGTTTTGCACAAAATCAACCTGACCAATTACCAAGTCAGCAGGCTGACCGTTTTCTGTGGGGAACTCAGTCCAAACCAAGACTCGATTATTTGAAGAATCCGAAACGAATAAACCTTTCCTACCGTAAACCACGTCAGTGGGAAAGTAAAAACCAGAAGCAGATGCGAGCCTTGCTCCAATGCCTCCATTAACTTCTCTATTATAGAAGTCCTTTTGCCCCAAAACCAGATCAGCGGGAGCGCCAGTTTCTCTGGGTAATTTATTCCAAATTAAAACTCTATTGTTTCCTTGATCGACAACAAATAGTTTATCTTCTTCTGCATGATAAAATACCCCTGTTGGAAAGCTGAGGGTGTCTGGACCGCATTGTTCAAAATCGCCTCTATTCGGTTCCCTTTCGTCCATTCCTGCTTGCCCTAGCGAAATATCGGCATTCCAACCGTTATTAAAAGGAATTTTATCCCAAATCAATATTCTATGGTTATCCTTATCAGCTACAAACACATGCTGGTCGTCGCCAGATCTAATTCCCATTGGAAAAAATAAAGAACCAGAACTTATAACTCCACGTCTATTGGCTTCGTTACATTCCAAATTATCTTGCCCTAACACCAAACCAGGAGCTTCTCCATCCTCAGAAGGCAAGGCTTCCCATCTAAGAACTCTGTGATTTCCGCTATCAGACAAATAAAGTTTACCGTCAATAACGTCAATTCCAGCAGGAGCGGATATAGTATCTTCTTCACATTGGCTGATGGTAAAACCATCCAAGCTTTCATCGCCTAAACCAGAAGTCATTTCATCTAAAGTGGTGGTGATTCCACGGTTTTCAAGGCAATCTGCAAAATCTTCTTGCCCTAAAACCACACTAGCTGGATCCCCATTTTCTTCAGGAATTTGGTCCCAAACTAAAACTCTATGATTACCACGGTCAGAAATGAAAAGCATTTCACCGTATTTTGTTATGTATTGAGGTTCGTTGAGCGTATTATCTCCTGGGTCATCAGCTCCTCTATTTGACTGATTTATTTCAAAATCGCCTTGTCCAATGACTAAAAAAGCTCCTCTTTCTGGCTCTTCCTCTTCCTCAAGAGCTTCATCCATCTCTTCGTCTTCATCAACATATTCGATGTCCTCATCGTCCTCGCCTTCCTCAGCGAGTTCGACAGATCGCTCTTCTTCTTGATTTTCTTCTTCTAATTTTTCTTCGTCGGACATTCAAAAACCTCCAAGTATTTTTTCTCCAACTAATACGGCCTCTAAAATTAAATCTAGCTAAAAATTAATCTAATTTGTGGAATGATAAAGGATAATCGATCTTACCAGGTGGAATCAACTTCATTTAATCATTTTCTTATAATTATTTAGCCAACTTATTGTCATTCTGAAACATTAGTTTAAGGCAAAAATAATCTTTGCCACATTGCGACCGTCTTGCGACCGTCAATGTCTCTGTATTCTCCATCCCAAATTGCAAATGCTACCAATATTGGGGTTTTTCTATCAAATTTAATATCCCATTTATTTAAAGAATCTAAAGGGCGGTAAAGTACGACTTCCCATTTTCCATCTTCCCAAAGGCCTTTACCTTCAACATTTTGCTTTGTCAATGGTTGTGGAGTTAAGGTTCCAAAACCTTCGGCATTCATTTCCTCCACTGGTTGCTCGCGAAAAGGGTTTATCGAGTCAACCGGATTCACCTCGCCGCCGAAAATCATTCCATCCATGTCCATATCTTCGGTAGCATATTCCAATTCTTCCTTAGTTTCAATGTCTTGTTGCCAATCTGCGCGCCATTGCCAAATATTAACAACCTTACCCCGGTTTCCCATTCCAAAAAATGGCTCATTGTGACCATGCTTATGCAAAACAACATCGCCTAAAGCAAACTCCATGGCAACGGCATCTTTAAAATCCTGGTGCCGACTGGACGATTTATTGGGGGTTTCATCATCCCACACTAAGCGAAAGGCAATTGCATCGTCGTTCATTATCCCTTGAAACTTTACTCTAACAATCGGTTGCTTTCGGGAATTTAATGGAAGCAAATGGACAACTTTTGAGGGTATATTTTCCCAAATTGGACTTTTAGGATCAACAACCAGTTCATCTTCCACGCGCGTAACGACTAATGTATCTTCGTATTTCGCTTTCTTATAGATTTCTTTTTTTACCTTTGATTCGATGAAAGCTGAAAGAGCCCATCTATCAGCATCTGATAAGCCTGTATATGCTTTCATCGGGGCGCCATCAATGCCAGAAGTAAGAGTCAAATAAATACTTTTTATATCGAACCCTCTTTTATAATTATTAGGGTCTGTTAAATCGTAAACAAAAGCCCTATGCTCCCAAATATCGAATAAATCGTCTGCTAGAGGTCCATCCCCTTTTAAATCAGTACCATGACATTTATTACATTTTGAAGCGCTAAATAAATTTTGCCCTTTTTTTAACAATTCTTCATTTACGGCGGGAGAAGAGCCAACTACTATAGAGGGTTTTGGCTTACTATTTTTAAATTTATCCGAAAAGGTTTTTAAATATTCAATAACAGACCAGATTTCCTCTTCTGATAAAGAATCGCCCCAAGCAGGCATCGCCGTTCCAGGGACACCTTTAGCTATTGTTCGATATATATCTTCATCTAAAGGTAACGAACCGGAAGGAGTGGACCGATATTTAAAAATACCGTTTCTAAAATCACGCGGCCAAGGATAGAGATACGCCGTCGCTTTACCGCCCCCATTCCCATCCACTCCATGGCAATAAACACACATGTGTTTATATATTGTCGCGCCTCTACCTATACGATTTGCTTTTGAAAACGCTTTTGGAGAAACTTCTTTAGGGGCGTCAAATCCTACAAACGGTTCGCTTATCCTATAGCCATCTGGCGCTTTTTGAGCATAAACTTGAGGAGCGCCGTCAAAAATAACTATTGCAGTTATCAAAAATAGCGCAAGAATAATATAACTATTGAACGCTTGGAATCGGCGTTGATAGTGTGTAGTACGCTTCATTTCCATTCAAACCATCTTCTTGTACATCTACCCACATGTCATTGCAATTTTTTCGATAATCTAAACCAATACAATAAAACAGCGGGAATTTAGACGTAAAATAAATTACCGGCTTTGAAACATATAAAGTCAAACCGTCGTATTTTGCAGACTCTACCGCTTCTTTTATAGACATTTTATCGGCTGACATCTTTCTCAATATTTTCCGAATAACCATATAATCCAAAACGCCATCTAAATTTAAATCATAATAAGTAGAAATTAATCCGGGAATACTAATTAACTCCCAACCTCTATAGGAAGAGGCCTTCCAACCTGGCTCTTTTGGGATTCTGGGGTTTGTCGAGCTATACTCCTGAGTTTCGGCAGCACAAATATCTTGAATCAAAAAAACAAAAATCAACAACGCAACCGCAAAAATCGCTTTAACTCTCATTCCGACTCCTGACATTTGGAGGTAGATCGTTAAGGGACTCAATTGAAATTTTCGAATTTAATTACAATTCAAGATACCATACTTTCATTTTTTATTAAAAATCAAAGTAATCACAGCAAGTATCCCATTTACAAATAAATGTGAAAAAAATATACAATTTTCTTGCGATTTACCATTGCTTTAATTATTCAAAAAATATCAATAATACAGGGAAAAAATATTGGCTATTGCAGAAGATTCATTTTTTAATATATTTGTGCAAAGAATGAATAAAATAAGCAAACACTTAAAGCTGGGAGATCTGAATGGCAAGAGAAATTGAAGAAGAAAGATTATCCAAGGCGCGGGAAATGGTGGACCAATTTAAGAATTTTGGCAACGCGTTGTATACGTATCAAGACTATGCGGATGACTTCGATCTTTCAGAAAATAGCGTCTTAGAGATTTTAAATAAATATGGGAAAGAGCTTTCTAAAGAACAAGCAATATCAAAACTTGCGAATCTGTAGAAAGGTCAAAACCACAAAAAGGCAGGATTCTTGATATTTATTCTAGAAGATCGTCAAAAGCATCATCTATATCATCTTTTACCTCCAGGACATCGTGCAATTTGGCCATATTAAAAACCTCTAACGGGGCTCCAGTTAGATTTGTGAGCAAAAAACGTCCTTCTAACTTATTCAATTTTTGATGACAAGTGATAAAAGCGCTAATAGTCGAACTATCCAAATAGGTTACCTTGGCAAGGTCTAAAATATATTTATTAAATCCTCTAGCTATAAAAGCATCAACGATCTTTGCTAAGTCTCCCGAATTGTAGACATCTAATTGTCCGGCTAATTCAATCGCAATAATACCTTGCTCCTCGCGGCAATTGATATCTATCTTGCCCATCAAACCAAGAATTTCTTTGTGGATGTTCTCCATTATGTTGTCGACGCCCTACAATTTAAATTAATCAGTATTGCCTCTCGTAACGTTCCAGTCCATCACCGGGTTCGGAAACTTCATGGTCCACCCAATAAGACTCTGCTTTGGGTTCGAATTTTCTTTTCATAGGATCTTTGCCAACCAGTTTAAACAGCAAACCCACTAAAGAAAAACAAACCATATACACTATCCCCAAAATCAGTTTCATGTTAAAAGCGCCGATTACTTCGGCAAAACGCATCCATTTACGATGAAATGCATTCAAACGTAGCGGCACAAAAAACGCTAAAGCAAAGAATAAAATGGCAACGCTTCCAAAACCGCATATCCACCATTTTGAACCTTTAAAGAACAAAATTATAGATATAATTGAAAAAACGCTTCCCATAAGAATTCCAAAAGATTTTAATTCTTTTGGGGAGGCGGTTTCGTTACCTAATTCTTTTGATTTGGTTTCCATTTTTCCTCAAAAATTTTTCTCATTTTAAGTCAATTCAGGTTATGGGTAAAGAGCGTTGTGAAAAATAAAACTTAGATTACAGTCCTAATTGCAAAAACTCGTTCTGTACTCAAATAATTATCAACTCTTATAAATCACTTCATTGAGGGATTCGTCCATTTCATCAGGAGAGCCGTCAAAAATCAACTTTCCCTCTTTTAAAACTAATATGCGATTTGCAAACTCTTTAGCTAATTCAGGTTGATGTAAATTACAAATAACTGCTGTTTTGTCGTCTTCATTTATTTTTTTCAAAATTCCCAGTATCGATCTTGCCAACGATGGATCTAAGCTAGAAACAGGTTCATCTGCTAAAATCAAAACAGGCTCTTGCATTAAAGCGCGAGCGACGCCAACTCTTTGCCTTTGACCGCCACTTAGAGTATCGGCGCGATCAAATGCCTTTTGGGCAATATCAACTCTTTCAAGGCGTTCAATAGCTCGCAATCTGTCCTGACCGGAAAAGTAATTGATCAAGCTAGCCAAGGAGTTGGTATATCCAAGCTTTCCCGACAGAACATTAGAAATTACCGTCGATCGGTTCACTAAATTATAATCCTGAAAAACAAA